>JAJYJJ010000024.1 GCA_021789595.1 Nitrospirota bacterium
CGGAGGAAGGACTATACCGCAGATGGCATTATGGGCTTGATGGGACATATGAGCATTCCTTCCAGATCTCCCTTGTGTGCCATCTGTCGGCATTATAGGTGAGCTGGAATAATGCCATGTGGAGCATTTCATGCCGCAGCACAACCTTCCAGTCCTTTGCATTCCCTGACTGATCAGGGCTGAACCATATCCATATATAGTTATCGAAGCTAAGTCTTTTGATATCAAATTGCGCATCAAAATAACCCACCTGTGCCTCTGGATAGCCTGTCACCTCTATCTTATATCTGGTAAATATGAGTATCGGCCTGATCTTATGGATATCCAGAGAATCAACATTGTATCCATGATTGCTGAGGCAGTATAACAGCCTATCCCATGTCCTGTCTATCTCAGATGCCTTTATGGGATAGCTGTTCTTATCCACGATGAAGCCGTCCTTTGTAATGGTTGATACCGTGTAATTATATGTATAACAGCCTGGAAGTATCAGCACTGACAGCATGAGTAATACAAACAATAGCCTTTTCATGCTAAGGATTATAACATGACAATGGGTTAAAAATGACTGCAGTAAACAGAGTAGCGGTTAAATCAACAAAGATTATACAGGGGCTCGTTCAAAGCCCCTGTATAATAAGGAGGGTCAGAAATCTTTGAATGTATGGCTCAGAACCTATACTGGAGCATAGCGGCTACTGTATCAAAATCCTGTGATTGTGGATTTAGTTTTTTATCAAAAGCAGTATGTGAGTATTGAGCTGTTAATCTCAGATTTTCCCCATCTATAAGGTAGTTAACACCTGCGCCAATCCATTTTATCTTTTGATCAAATACATTAAACAACTGGGCATATTTCCACTCCTCATAACGAATAAAGGGCTGTACCTGCCCTGGCCCTATCTTTTTGGGGAGCAAATAGCCTGCCTTTGCATACCCTCCCTTCTTCTGACCATCAATTCCGAGGATTTGTGGATCAGGGTTGCTCCCTTTATAAGCACTGCCAAAATCTGTTCTCAGGTAAGCTGCTGATAGGGTAAATGTCCCAACATCTTTTACAGGATATTCAAAGAATCCATCAGCCGTCCATGCTGTGTAGCCTTTAGCATCGGTATGGTTGGCGACATCGCTGTAGACTGCATCAGGCTGATACTGGGCGCCTGCGCCAAAGGTCAAAACCTTTTCCTTCCCCAGATATGTGCCCTTATATCCATAGGCATACTCTGGGTCTAACAGCGAAACATGCACACGGCCTGTGTACAAGAGGGTGCTTTTTGGCGCATCTTTACTATCCTGTCCTTTTGATACCTCAAAGCGGTACTGCATCTTAGCCTCAGGAATATTCCCCCATACAACAACACCCGTATCCCTGCTATGGTTAAAGGGTGTATAGATGAAGAGGGAACGGTCGATACTCAATGGCACAAAACAGTCTTCCAGATTTTCCCTCGTCAACTGAACCTTTTGTTTTCCTGCATATATCCTGAAACTATTGCTAAAATCTGCCATAAAATAGGCATCAAGCACAGAAAAATCCTTGCCGGGTTGATCGCTTACATATAGGTCTTGAATCCTTTCCGCTCCAACATATTCCAACTGGACAATGAAACCATATTTATCTGTACCGTGTCCCCAGAAGGTCAGCCTGTTCCTCCTGAAAAATAGATCGGTTGTTTCTGATGTCCCATTGGGGCCGGATCCCGTGTTCCTCCATACACCATAAAGTTGGCCCTGTAAATCAATTTTCAGAAATGCGCCTTCTTGGCCAAACAATATTGGCTCAAATGCCTGGGCATTTGGTATCCCAATGCATAATAAAGCTGCAAATAGCACCAGGAGTAATATCTGCCTTGATATCCCTCTCATGATAGCCTCCTTTCTACTCCTTTATAATTGTGTAGGTTTTAAGTATTATATTCTTCATGCCTGCATACTAACATCCAACATGTGGAGTTGAAGTCCCCCCACCACCGCCAGCACCGCCACTACTCATGTATTTAGCATCTTCATCCTCTATCTGGTTTCCACTGGTAGCAAAAGAGTTGGGTGGAGTTGGTGTGCATTGACCACCATCTGCAGTCGAATATGCAGTGCTACCACTTGTAGAGAGCGTACCTGAACATGTGCTACCATCAGAGGTAAGCATCTCTACAGCTTTACCATTTGCAAAATTGTATGTGATGCTATCGGTAAGGATATCTGTCCTCCATGGTGAATTGGAGGCTAACATTCCGCCATCAGCAGCAGTAGCAGACATCTGACCCCACTGGCTCCATGAACCGTCATAGTCGACAGCAGGCCAGCCAAGGATACCGTCTAAGGCAAAGAACGCCGAACTGGCGATCACTCCAGTCCTTCAATACACATAGGCAGTTTTTGTGCTGTCCAGGCCTATAGCGGTAAACTGGGCTATCAACTGGCTGGCAGGAAGGAAGCGATAGTTATTGTTAGGGTCTAACAGGGTTTGCCATGATAATGCCGTGGCACCTTTGATATGACCTTCAAAGACAACAAAATCACCAGCAGGTGGAAATACCCCTGGTGTAGAACCAGGTGCGCCTGCATACGACCCGCTTGTAGTTGAGCTTCTCATATCTATTGTCAATTCATTTGGCACCTTACCCTCTGCCACATTTATCATATCTGATAGGGATGCCCTGAGGTCGCTGCGTAAGATTCCATTATTCCTTACGCTATAGGTAGACGGTGTAATCTGTGGTGCTGCAGCAGTGGTAAGAGGACCGTATTTTGCAGCATAATCAATATTTATCCCATCCAGAACCTTTAGCCTTTCCTTTGGGAACCCCCAATATCGAAATGTCCAGTAGAGCCTTGTGGCATTTAGAATATCACCATAGGGGCTTGAGATTAACCCCCCACTGATATTTTTAGCAGGACTCCCACTGGTAAAGACTATGGTAGTATTCCTATCTATCCCATATTTCTGTATCAGGGCATCCATGTGCGAGCCATCCAGAACCATGTTTATGTCGGTGGCTGGCCCTTCAGTTCGTGTTTGATAGATGTCGTTGCTATTAAGAAACTGTGCGCCTGGAATATGACCATATGCATAGTTTGCAGGGCTATTAACATCAAGTACCACCACCCTGTCATAACCACTGCCGTTTACCTTTCCGCTGTCTATCCAACCCTTGAGGGTATCTGCAGAGATCAAAGCTGATGATGTTTGAGTCGTTGATGGCGTGTCGTAACCGCTTCTTCCACCGCAGCCCTGAATAACGAGAGACAGAAGAGCTAAAGATAGGACAATCATCACCACCGTTATTCTTTTTCTTCTGAAAAATTCCCTTCCCATAATTACCTCCTTTCATTCATTCATTGAAATATCAGCTTTACAAAGCTGTAAGCCCTTAACAGCCGCCCACACCGGCTGGCAATAACATGAATGGGGTTATTCCCCTCCCTATCTCCCTGCCTGTTTTAGCATCTACAGCAATGACCAGCATATCGAACTTACCAAGCGGCGTCCCAGGCGGGCAGGCAAAGATCGCCTTTGATACAGCCTTCCCATTGGTTACAGCAACCTCGCCAGGGGAGATCATAACACCCATACCCGCATATTTTTTAGGTACAACGAATCTCACCTGAGTTACAGTGGGCTGTGCCTTCAAGGTGAACTCAAACTTAAGTGTCGTACTCGTTCCAAGCATTATCTGTGCCCTTTTAATACCAGGCTTGTTAGGAAACCAGGCAAACTCAAAAGACGGAACTTCTGCAGCATTTGCAGTCTTAGATATGCCATGTTTTATAAATCCTTCTGACCCCGCAGTGGAAATGAGCCCAACTTTCTGTACAGTAAGGCCTATAAACAACACAATCATCCACGCTACATATTTTATTATTTTTCTCATCTTCAGTTTCAGTTACCTCCTTTGTTCTATTATTGAAATCAAAATTACCAAAACTGCTTTATCTATGACCTTTTTAGCACATACATTCAGTGCCTGACGGCAAAAGGATAAAAGGTATTATACCTTTACCGATCTCCTTGCCGTTTGTTGCGTCTATGATGTGAATCACAAGGTTATGTCTGCCGAGGGGCATCCCTCTATGAACATTAAACACGGCAACAGAACCAACACCTCCTTCCCTAACCTCAGATACATCACTTTCAATTCTGATACCGAATGCCTTATATCCTGGAGGGATAGTAAAATAAACCTTTGTTATTTCGCCTTTGATTTTGAACTTGAATGGAATACGGACCACTGTCTCAGTGGTGATCTTCTCCACCGTTTGTCCAGACATTGTGTGGTGCCATTCAAACTCTACTTTTGGCTCTACCTTTGGAGCCGAGACATCTGCCTCTACAGCATCCGCTATGTCTCCTCTAAGATGCCCCAGAGGCATCGCAAGCAGTATTGCTACAAGAACCACCAAATAAACAACTATGAATATCCTCGGCATTTCCGCTTTTATTTCACTCATCCATATATCTCCAATTCACAGAACCATTGAGCTTTAAAAAGCAAGAAGAATGCCAAAGATATATTTGAACTGTTTAAACTATTTACAAGGGAATTATAATATCTTCAGGAAATGGTTTGATAATACTTCAAATATTAATTTATTAATTAAAGGATCGCAGACTCCATGCAGACATTGCATTTCAAAATGATAAGGTTTTTCATTTTGAAATGCAATGTCTCATTCAAGTTGGAACTTTTTTAGTTTTCTCCAGAGCGTAGAGACACTGATACCGAGGGCCTCAGCCGCCTTTGCCTTCTGACCCTTGAAGGCGGATAAGGCACGCTGGATTAAAGAGCGCTCCATCTCATCAAGACGCAGGGAAGCTGTATAGGAAGGGACAGCGATTTGTTGTCTCTTCCTTATGTCCTCGGGGAGGGACTCCGGGGTGATAGCCTGTATTGACTTCGACATGATTACTGAATGTTCAATAGCATTTTCAAGCTCCCTCACATTTCCAGGCCACGGATAATCCATTAGTATCTCTATTGTATCCTGGTGGAAGCCTTTTATCTCCTTTGAGTGTCTGCGGCAGTATTTATTTAAAAAATGGTATGCAAGGAGTTGGATATCGTCTCTTCTACTCCTAAGAGGCGGGATGTTTATTGTAACAACATTAAGTCGGTAAAAAAGATCCCTTCTGAATCTCCCGTTTTCGACCTCTGCCTTCAGGTCAACATTAGAAGCAGCAATCACACGGACATCCACAGCAACAGGCTCTATACCGCCAACCTTCATCATCATTCCGTCCTGAAGCACCCTCAATAGTTTCATCTGCATGGATTGTGATGCATTGTCGATCTCGTCCAGGAAGATTGTTCCTCTGTTTGCGGCCTCAAAAAGTCCTCTTTTCCTCCGCGTTGCTCCTGTAAATGCCCCTTGCTCGTAGCCAAAGAGTTCCGCCTCAAGGAGCGTCTCTGTGAGTGCACCGCAATTTACAGCCAGAAATTTTTCAGCAGCACGGCTGCTCAACCTGTGAATAAGCTGTGCAACCATCTCTTTTCCGGTTCCTGTTTCGCCCTGCAGTAAAACCGTAGTATCAAATGGCGATACATTCTCAACAAGCCTTTGAACCCTGACAATACCCTTACTCATACCCACAAGTCCATAGCCTATACAGCCTTCAAGTGCAGTAGAAAGCCTGATATTTTCATTAATAAGTCTTCGATAATCAACTGCCCTTTTAACCACCAATAAAAGCTCATCGGGGTCAAATGGCTTTTGAATATAGTCATATGCACCCCGCTTCAGGGCCTCCACAGCAGAGTCAACTGTTGCATAGGCAGTTATGACAATAACAGGCGTTTCAGGATTAGTCTCTTTAGAATAGGCGAGGACATTCATTCCATCTATACTGGGCATCTTGAGGTCAGTAAGAACAACATCAAAAGAATGTTCCTTTAACAATATGATGGCATCACTTCCATCCCCGCTGACAGCAACAGAGTACCCCTCTTTTTCGAGAAGTTCTTTAAAGAGCTGGCTCATCCTGAGGTCATCCTCGACTATGAGAATCTTAGGAATATCAGGCATTTTTCTCCTTATAGTTTGTTAATAATTAAGATCATGCTGACATTGCAGGGATATGGAAAGAGAACTTACTACCCTTCCCCTTTTCGCTCTCAACATGGATTGAACCATCGTGATCCTTAATTATTCCTAGGCATATAGAAAGACCGAGGCCAACACCCTTCCCAACAGGCTTTGTTGTAAAAAATGGATCGAATATCCTGGGTAATATTTCTTCGGGTATTCCATGGCCGTTGTCAATTACTCTCACCTCAACACCGCTATCTGTATAACCTGTCTCAATACTGATTGTCCTGTCTGTCATATCCTCAATGGCCTGGATGGAATTAAGCAGGAGATTAACAACCACTTGCTCTATCTGCTTCGGGTCTCCCTCGACCATTGGGATTTTCGTGAGGTTTGTTACAAGCTTAATCCCCTGTCTGTCTATCTGATTTGAGAGGCTCTTAAGTGCCTTGAGTATAACCTCATTCATCGAGACCGAGGCAAAAGCCGGTCTTGACTGACGGGAAAAGTCAAGAAGTCCCCTGACAATCTCATTTCCCCTTTTAGCCTGTTCTACAATAACCTCTAACTTTTCTCTCTGGCCGACACTTATGTCCGACTCTCTCATCAGAAGCTTGGCATATCCAAGGATGTTTCCAAGCGGGTTGTTTATTTCGTGGGCTATACCTGCTGCAAGAAGACCTATCGCAGCCAGTTTCTCTGCCTGCCGCATTCCTTCCTCAGCCTTTTTCTTTTCCGTCACATCTATAGATACCTCTATAACGCCTATTACATTGCCGTCGATATCTTTCAGAGGTGAAGTCACTATCTGGAAATTCCTGCCCTTCTTTTTAACCTCCCTTATAAATACTGGCCTGCCAGTTTCGATCGTCTCAATGGCAGGGCAGTCAAGGGTTGGCGAGTCTTTGCCACAGTAAACCTCGTAGCAATAGTGACCTATTACCTCTTTATTGCCTGACACAAGGAGCTCTTTTTGTTTCTCATTACAGTTAACAATCCTGAGTTCAGGGTCAACAATCGAGATGCATACTCCTGCAGTGTCAAAAACAGCCTGCAGCTGGTCTTTTGCGATACGCAGTTTCTTATTGGTCTCTTTTAGATGTTCAAGCACCTGTTCGAAAGAAAGGGCAATGATTCCAATCGGGTCGAGGTCAAGGAGGGTGTCGTCATCAAGTTCCTCGGTGTTAAGCGGCCTTGTACCCATGACCGTGAGAAGCTGATTAACCTTATCCCTTATATACCTTTTCAGCCTCTCGTTACTTTTATAAATGTCTCGTTTTTCGTCTTCAGCAATCAGGCTTGCAGTGCCGGATGACATCTTACCCATTTTTATACTCCAGTGTTATTTCATAGTAGCCACCTTTTTTTACTACATTCACATCATACCCCATAGCAAAGACTGCACCAGGTATCGTTCTTGTAGCATCCCTGTGGTCGGTTCTTACAACAAGCCTCGTTTCTCTTCTTTTAAGCTGTAACTTACTGTTGTTTATTTCCCTCAGCGTTATTAAGAGACAGGCAGGACAGATCTGCCCCCTGATGTCAAGAACTATATCTTCCATACCCCTAAACTCCTGTCAATCAAATTACTACCCTTTTGAGTATATGACTACCCATATAGGCGCCAAGGGTGATACCGCACACGAAAAGGATGCTCTGTAAGGCAAATACCGGGAGTCCTCCTATTATATGCCAGAGATTACATCCACCTGCCATCAGGGCTCCAATTGCCATCATAATGCCGCCTACAATTGCTGAGAAAATCTGCCTCCATGGTGGCAGGTCACTTATCTTAAACTCCTTGAGCCGAGCAGAGGAGAAGAACGATCCCAAAACAATACCAACAATCAGAGGGATCTGTGTAATGGTCAAGGAGTTAATATCCGACCCAACACTCTCCTTTATGGTTGTTCCATAAAAAAACCTCAATGAATCCTCTTTAAAAAAGGGCAGATTGTCCATATGGCGAGGGGAAAATAGTCCTTCAATGCGGGCCGACAAATTCGCATAGCCCTTGGTAACCGACAGAGGCCGCCCTGAGAGCACATAAGACAGTGAAAATATAAATGCCATAATAACAGCGACCTTCCAGGGATCAAGATATCTCTGGGCATACGCATTCTGCACCAACTTCTTCCCCCTGCTCCACCTGTAAAGGCAAAAACAGGAGATCAGCACGAGGGCAAGGACAGGCATCCACATCGCCCCAACAATCTGTTCGAGGGCTGTCTTACTCTTAAGAAAGGTTGTAGCCTTTATGAACGACATGTCGGCTGGATAGAATTCAGCAAAGAGCATACCCCCGCACAGGATTCCCAGAAAGGCAAAGACACTGACAAGGTTCCCCGCACCCATCTTATACAGCGTTCCGACCATACAGCCGCCCGCCAGCACCATGCCCACACCAAAAATCACGCCGCCCAGCAGATTGGCCATTGAAGGGGGGCCAAAGAAAGAAGGAGGATACGATGCGACCAGACCAAATGCACGGCTCAAATAAAGAAGCACCGAGGCTAAAGAGACCAGCAGAAAAAGCGACCTCATCTTAAAATAGTCCTTGAACAGGAAGATGTCACGAAACATTCCCGCCATACAGAAATCTGACCTGTGCATTAATATACCCAATGATATACCGATAAGGAGGTGGGTAATAATAGCGTAAAAAAATACTGTAGCCGCGTTTACCTCCCTTCCCCATGTTCAGTTTCATTATAACCCTTAAAAACCTCTTAAAGTCAAATCTTTGTTCTCTGACCACCTTTGATGTAAATCAGATTTTCCTTTCATTTTGAAATGATATCTCATTTTGGAATATCCAGATAACCGACTTAATCAGGGACTTCACAATTCCACCCTATTGCCAATGCGCAGTGGATGAATCTCGAATCCATGCAAAAGGACATGCCAAAACTGGAGAAGGAGGTAGGGGAACTGAAGAAGGAATTAGAGGAATTAGAGACCATGGAAAAAGGAATTCAGAATTGCAGACTGTCATACGAACAAGAGTAATTAGAAAAACCTGAAGGGTCTTGAAAAAACCTTTTCATGTCAACAAGTGTCTCAACATCTATGGTTGCAGGCCTGTTAAATACCTCAGATGGTGAACCGATCTGTGCAATCCTGCCGCCCGAATAGATTATTATCTTATCAGCCATAGTATATGCCTCAAAGATGTCATGGGTCACAAGGACAACAGGTATATTAAATTCATGTCTTATTTCTTTCAAAAGCCTCCTCATTTCAAGGCGTATAGGATTATCAAGGGCTGAAAATGGCTCATCCAGGAGAAGGGCATCAGGCCTGCGTATAAGCGCCCTTGCAAGGGCCACCCTCTGCTTCTGCCCGCCTGAAATCTCCGAAGGTAGTTTGTCCTCCAGCCCTTCAAGTCTGAAGACCTTAATCATCTCACTAACCCTCTTTTCAGTCTCAAATCTATCCAGCCCATTTATGCCGTATGCAATGTTGCCTTTCACAGTCATATGAGGGAAAAGGGCGCAGTCCTGAAAGACATAGCCAAAGGAGCGTTTCTGTGGAGGCATATTCATCTCTAAAGAGCTATCAAACAATATCCCTCCATCTGAACGAATATATCCGTCATCAGGGTCCAAAAGACCTGCTATCAACTGAAGTGTCATGGACTTGCCTGCACCTGAATACCCAAACAGGACAACAAGTTCATTATCCATCTCCCATTCAACATCGAGGGTAAACCCGTTAACCATTTTTATAAGCTTTACCGATAAACCCATCAGACCATCCTCTTACTGAATCTATTTGCAATGTAAAGGAATAACCCTGAAATCAGAGTGAAAAATATTACCATATTGTTTGCCTTAGACCAGTCGCCGCTGCTTGCATATGTATATATTGCAATTGGCATGGTATCGGTCTTTCCCGGAATATTCCCTGCTATCATTAATGTAGCGCCAAACTCACCCATTGCCCTTGCAAAGGAAAGGACGGTTCCTGCAATTATGCCCTTTTTGGAAAGGGGTAGAATAACTTTTATGGCTGTCTCCAATTCTGAATGGCCGAGGGTGTAAGAAGCATTAATGAGATTCCTATCAACAGACTCAATGCCTGCCCGTGTGGTCTTTATCATCAGGGGAAGTGCCACTACAAAGGACGCCAGCGCAGCAGCATACCATGTAAACATGATCGACCATCCTGTCCGTTCATAAATCAATCTCCCAATTACCCCATTCCTTCCAAAAATAACAATCAGGTAGTATCCCATAACAGTGGGTGGCAATACGAGGGGAAGGGTAAAGAGCATATCCAGAAATTCTTTACCTTTAAAATCTCTTCGCGCAAGGATATAGGCAATGAGTATCCCAATGAGCATCACAAATAGAGTTGCAACTGATGCCACCTGAAGGGAAAGCCTCAACGAAAATAATACAGAACTCTCCATGTTATTCTGCCTGTCGGATTAACTTAAACCCGTATCTCTGAAGAACCTTTTCACCTTCCTTTGATACAACGGTGGAAATAAATTCCCTTGCCGGCATTTCATTCTTTGTGCCTTTAATTACGGCTATCGGATACACCATAGGTCTATGGCTTCCTTCAGGTGCCTGCATCACCACTTTCACCTCTTTTGGCCTCACCCTGGCGTCTGTAGAATAGACGATACCTGCATCAACCTCGTCCCTTGCCACATAATCGAGAACCTGTCTTACATTTTCTGCAAGTATAAACTTATTCTTCAGCACATCCCAGAGATTAAAGTGTATCAATATCTCTTCTGAATACATGCCCACAGGAACAGTCATTGGATTTCCGATAGCAATCCTCTTGACCTCTTTTTTCTGGAGATCATTAAATGACCTCAACGGCAGCCTTGAATTTGACGGACTTATCAGTACAACCACATTACCTGCAAAGTTAACCCTTGTATCCTTTATTATGAGGTTCTTACGGTCAAGTTCATCCATCTCTTTTGCTGAGGCAGAGGCAAACACATCAATAGGGGCACCAGCCTCTATCTGCTGTTGAAGATCTCCTGATGCTCCAAAATTTAATAAGACCTTTACTCCTTTGTGCCGTTTTTGAAATATCTTTCCGATTTCCTCAAAGGCATTCTTCAGGCTAATGGCAGCGGATACTGTGATCTCTTTTGGAGATTCGGCGTTAGAGTTTGTCCACAAAAACAGTAATGCAAAAATCAATGTCATAAAAACAGAAAATCCCTTTTTAAGCATTAATTCCTCTCTTTTGCATGATTCAAAATTTTATTCACTCTCATCTTGGCCAATACATGATAACAAAGACACCAATGAGGGAGATAAGACCACCTATAAGGTCAAATCTATCAGGAGCTATCCCATCGATCTTCCACCCCCACAGAATAGAAAGGACTATAAAGATGCCGCCATAGGCTGCATACACCCTCCCAAAATTTGCAGGCTGAAATGTCGGTATAAACCCATAGAGAACCAGCACCACTGCTCCTAATAACGCAAACCATATACTCTTGCCCTCCCTCAGCCAGAGCCATACCAGATATCCTCCACCTACTTCGCATAATCCAGCCAGGACAAAAAGGAAAAGGGATTTGGCTATTGTCATTATTTTATCTTTTCATTTCTTAATAAGCATTCCTTTACAATATGAGCGACAAAACATCAGAGGGCCTCTTCATTTGTTCGTAATATATCATAGGAAATAACAAATGGCAACAATTAGCCACATACATCACAATTGTCATCCCTGCTGATATCTAGTTTTCTAAACTCCATATCCAGGGTATTAAATACAAGCATCTTTGAAAGCAATAACCTTCCATAACCTGTGAGTATCTTAATTGCTTCAATGGCCATAATAGATCCAAGCATGCCTGAAACAGCACCAAGGACAGGAAAGCCCAGTTCCTCCCATTCTGGATTATCCTCTGGATAAATGCAGTTAAGGCATGGTGTGATGCCAGGGATGATATTGAATATATAGCCTTCCATTCCATTCATAGCAGCCTCGACCATTGGAATCCCCAGCCTTACACAGGCATTGTTCAGGATACGGCGCTCATGGAAGTTAGGGCGAGCAGACAGTACTATATGAACTCCGTTAAGCAATCTATCAACATTATTCTCTGTTATCCTTTCATCATATACCTCAACATCAACATCAGGATTTATGTCCTCAATGCTCTTCATTGCCTGCACAACCCTGCTTTTGCCTATCCATTCATGCCTCATCAATATCTGTCTGTTCATATTTGAGAGGGTAAGGTTTCCGGAATGAACAATGACCATTTCCCCTATTCCTGCAACAGCAAGATACATCGCAGCAGTTCCGCCGAGACCACCAATGCCTGCAATAAGGGCAGTGGAATCCTTAAGCCTTTGCTGGTGATCAACAGTAAATCCATGGAGCATCAACTGCCTGCGGTAACGCTCAAGTTCTGTTTTAGATAACCATCTCACAATATTCTTCTCCAATCCTTGCATTTAAGACCTCAAGCTCCATATCCTTATCCTCTCCGAGAATTCCAAAAGCATCTGCCCTGCACTGCCTGCAGTGGGTCATCTGGGGTATGTATTTGATGCACTCTTCTCTCAGTCTGTTAATTACCTCATGGGGAGGTCTCTGCAAATGCTCAAATTCTGCCTGTGGAATAAGTGGCATGATGTTCATTATATCCGCTCCCTTTCCTCCTGCAAGCCACGCTATTAAAGGAATCTCTGTATCATTAATGCCTGGAATTAAAACAGTGTTTATCTTCACAATAAGCCCTGCATCAATGGCATTTCTGAGTCCCCTCCACTGATTGCATAAAAGGCACTCTACAGCGTCTCTGCCTGTATATCTTTTCCCTTTGTAATAAATCCATGAATAAATCTTCTCTGCGGTCTCAGGCATAACAGCATTAATCGTAATGGTCAGGCTTCTTACACCAGATTTTATCAGGTCATCGAGCCTGTCCGAAAGGTAAAGTCCATTGGTTGACACACAGAGGATAAGCTCAGGGAATTCCCTGTTAATTGCCCTCAAAACCTCAAAAGTTTCATCATTTGCCAGAGGGTCACCAGGTCCTGCTACCCCAATTACACTTATGCAGTCATTTCTTTCAATCAATAATCTCACCCTTTCCAGTGCCTCTGCTGGAGTAAGAACTCTGCTTGTAATCCCCGGTCTTGATTCATTGGCACAGTCATATTTCCTTAAACAGTATCTGCACTGTATGTTGCATGCTGGGGCAACAGGAAGATGAATCCTGCCGAATTTGTGATGCGCCTCCTTTGAAAAGCACGGATGGGTTCTCATAATATCCTTTTCCCTATAAATCTTTAAATGTGACATCTCACACCTCACTTGCCATAACTTTTATTAAAGATTTTGCAATTATAGTGCCAACTTGGGAATACCGTGATAATCAATGCTTTAGGGTGTAAAACAGGATCATGACAGATCGCCTTGCTGGAGACATTAAAACATTAATGTAAATAGTGATACATTTTTGTCCTATAGCTTTGAAGGGTATCTAAAGGAACTTCCTCATGCATATGAGGTTGGTATTCATCCAGCCTTTATCGATATAAAAATCCATTGCCTTTATATTATCCATGTCTCTAAGCAATTGAAGCCTTGAGATATTTTTTGTCCTACACCATTTTGTGATCCCTGAAAGAAGTTTTGTTCCTACAGCATTGCCCCTGTAGTCTCTATGTACAATTAAATCTTCAAGAAGCCCCACAATTCCCCCCTCTGCAGTAGAGACTAATGTCTGCACCGAGCACATGCCGATAATTTTATCGTCGTTTTCTGCCACCAGTACAATAGATGAACCGGATGTATCGCTGATTAAAATAATTAGTCCCCTTGCTTGCCTTTCTCTATCAGGTTTGAAGTCTATCTCTATCGAGAAAAGCTCGGAAAGAAGACTGCACATCTGCGGGATGTCATCAATTCCAGCTTGTCTGATTAAAAAGTCCATCTCCTTTATGACAAGATACAATCTTTCTTTACTTAAGTTCTATATGCACATGGCATCTCTTTGTGCAGATCCTCGCACATGCCTCACAGCCGATGCAGTTTTCGGGATGCGATATGGACATTACCTTGTTGCCCATATCATCTCCGTATTCATCCTCACCTTCAAAAGGCTTCTCTATAAGTTGAAGAACATCCATTCCACAAACCTTGTAACACCGTCCGCAGCCGATACATTTTTCTATATCGATTGACTCGATGAATTTAGGCGTCCATTCTTTACCGCCTCTTGTATATCCAATAATCTGTGGCATACGACCTCCTTAAAATAATTCTCCGATTCACCCATTCACCGCTTCACCGATTCTATAAAAATCCTATGCAATTGCCTCTCCATCATGCTCTCCTGTCCTCACCCTCACAGCACCCTCTATGGGCGAAACAAAAATCTTCCCATCACCGCGCTTGCCTGTGTGGTTGACCTTTATTATCGACTTCACTACTTTTGTCACCACATCATCCGGCACAACTATGGTGAGCATCCTCTTTGGCACATAGAGGGCAACCTTGGGCAGTGTATGTTCAAGGGCGTATGTTGAGGGCGTTGGAGTCAGCTTAACAGCAGTACAGAAACTGTCAGGCATTTCAGAATCCATCTCCGCACACATAGCGCCCTTTTGTTTTCCCCTTCCGTCAACGCTTTGAATGGTGAGGGACGGATACCCAAGTTCTTCAAGCACATGTTTTGTCTCGGGGAGCTTGTCCCTCCTTATAATTACCGTGATCTCCTTCATGGTTATTACCTCCTAATATCCCCTCTCCCTAACCCTCTCCCACAAGGGGCGAGGGAATTTTCCCCTCCCTTGATGGGAGGGGATTAAGGGGAGGGTGACTTTTTTTATTTTATAAACTTGCCTCCCCTGTTCTGACCGTATAGGCGGACTCAACAGGGCTCACAAATATCTTTCCGTCACCGATAAAGCCTGTCCTTGCCTTGTCCTGAATAATCTTTACGACCTTGTCCACATCTTCGGTATCAACAACGGTCATAATAAGTGTTTTGGGGAGTTCGTCATAATGCACAGGCCCAACCTGAAGCCCCTTCTGTTTTCCCCTGCCGAATACCGGCATCTTAGTCAGAGACGGAAAACCCGCTCCCTCTAATGCTAAAACTACCTCCTGCTCTTTTTCCGGTCTGATAAACGCTCTGATCATCTTCATGTTACTTTCCTCCTTTTAATTGAATAGGTTAAAGGTTGAGGTTGAGGTTAAGAAAAAAATTATTTCAATCTCAACCTCAGCCTTAGCCTTAACCTGTCTTTGTTCACTATTCACTGTTCATCGCCTTTCTCAGCCATGGTGGCGGCGATTTTTTTATTGTTTCCAAAAGCCTTTTCAATGACTCCTCAATGGAAATTACCTCCTTCACCTTTATGGGCATCATGCCCCTTTTCACAAGCCTCGCTGCCGAAGGCCCGCCTATCTCTGTGAGATAAACAATCTTACAATCCCTGAGTTTTTCGACCTTTTCCTCTACCCTTTCGTCATGCATCTGTCCCATCCCCTTTGTTTCCTCTATTTCCGCATCCCTGCCGTCAGCAAACTTCCTCATTTCAACAAACCTGTAGCCGTCTTTTGTAAGTTCGTATATGGCGAACATGCCTGCCCTGCCAAAATGCTCATCAACATTTATACCGTCTGTTGTTGCAAAGGCTACCTTCATGAATGCACCTCCTTCAATCCGTCATTACGAGCGAAGCGAAGTAATCTCTTCTAATCTATGAGATTGCTTCGGCTGGCAAAGCCAGCCTCGCAATGACAATGAGAATTTAATAAATTAGCTACCTCATTAACCATAGTTAGCGTTCCTCTATATCCAATCGTAATCCTTGAGTTGTTACCCAAAACCTTATACACAGGAAATCCCATCTGATAAAGGGGCACTCCGAGCCTCTTTGCTGTGTCTTCAGCATGGGAATTTGATATGAGAAGATCAAACTTCTCCTCAATGGAGAAAAGATCTCCGACAATTACATCCCTTGCTAAAATCTTATCCGCTGATGGACAATGATATGGAATTACTGCAAGCTCGCCCATTGCACCCATCTCCTCAAGCCACCGTGATGTCTGCACAGCGAGGTCTGGCTCCAATGCAATACATATCTTTTTATTGCCGTAATAGAAATGCGCATCCCTCATACCGTCTGTCAGAACCCTTCTCTGCCTTTCGTATTTTGGCGGGATATCTCTCCCGCTCAACATTGCAAGTGTTTCCATAAACATGTCTACATCTGTCAGTCCTGATATGCCTTCAAATACTCTGTATTCAATGCCAAATCTATCCTTCAAAATCTTTGCAGTAGGCTCCATGCTTGCGCCTATTGTTAGAGTGAATTCTGACTTTGACATCTCCCTTATCTCATCTATTCCTGTCCCTCCGATTGCGAGGGCTGAAAATCCCTCTCTGCTGCCATCAAGGGCTGAACGATCAGGAAGTATTATTGGTTTTAACCCGAACGACTCTACAATCTCCCTCAGTTCTGTAAAATCGGCAGGAGTGAGATGCGAGCCGACCAAGACGTTGACGTATAAGTTGTCAGTCATTGCCGCTTGTCGGCAATCCTTCTTTGGAAAGATTCCGGACAAGCCGGAATGACGAAGTGTCGTATCGTTTTTAGCAACTATTGACTCTATGACTGCTTCAACTGCTTTCGCATACCCTGCTTCCAGTCCTCCCTCATAATCAGGCGTAGAGACATAGACAATTTGGCATTTTGAATCTTGAATTTTAAATTTCAAATTTTTAATTGCGCTATCCGCATCATCGCCTTTAACCTCAGAAAGCCCTGAGGTAAGAACAGCGATTACATCGGGTTTGTTCTTTTCTATAAATCCTTTCACTGTATCGATTAATTCTTCATCGCTTCCCATAACAACATCTTCTGTGAAAAGCTTTGTGCTGGCAAGGGCAATAGGTTCCCTAAAATGCTTTGTCAGAAGAACCTTTGCAAGGAATGTGCATCCCTGTGCGCCGTGAATAATGGGAAGAGCCCTGTGTATTCCCTGAAATGCCATTGCAGCGCCGATGGACTGGGAGTGTTTTAGGGGGTTGATGAGCATATCATTCCTTTGTCTGTCATTGCGAACCGAAAGCGAAGCAATCTTGTTTTTACGCTCAGGGTAAACTCCGCGAAGCAATCCCTTCTCTTTTGAGATTGCTTCAGCACTCCGTGCCTCGCAATGACGATGGTAGAAGTTCATGCTGTTGCTTATCTGCTCTGCAAGGTTTATCAGACCGTCATATCCTGCATATGCAGTATGTCTTTCCTGGTTTACATCCACAAAGGGGTATCCTTCCTTGATCGCAAGGTACTGATTCCTCCCCCCTGCTACAAGGACGTCTGCATCCCTCTCATTCAACAGTCTTAGCAGGTTTTTAGGAGTAACGTCCTCAACAAGCGGCGCATCATCGCCGAGTATCTCTTTCATCTTCTCTTCATCCTCAAATGTGCTCTTTTTCGTTCCTATTGCGACAATCTCTATACCCAAATCCATGAGAGCGGAAATGAACGACCAGCTCTTCACGCCTCCGGTATAAAGCACTGCCCTCTTGCCTTTGAGATGTTCATAAGCCTCTAATTTTTCATCAAGCTGTTTTTCTTCCCTTTCAATAATTGCTTCAATCCTGTCTGCTATTTCAGACCGTGAACCGTGAACTGTGAACTGTGAACCGATTAGCCTCAATGCCTTTGTCATCTCTGTCTTCCCGAAGAAAGAGACCTCGATATAAGGTATACCGTACTTTCTTTCCATCTCGCGTGCCACATTAATCAATGCACGGCTGCATACAACCACATTCAGTTTCGCCCTGTGCGCATAGGTTATCTCTTCAAAGGTGGAATCCCCTGTAATCCTCGACAGTATTCTTATTCCTGTATCCCTTAAAATCGGCTCAACGAGCCATAGATCGCCTGCTATGTTGTATTCGCCGATGAGGTTGATTAACCCCTCCTCACTTAAAGATAATAACCCCTCTTTATCCCCCCTTAATTTAAGGGGGGACGGAGGGGGGTTACCCGTTCCTATGACATAATCAAGCAATACCTCTCCTGCAATCCTGTTTCCGAGATTCTTGGGGCCAACGAAGCCAGGGGCATTTACAGGAATCACGCGTATGCCGGTCTCTGTCTCTGCGTTTCTGCAAACAGCCTCTATATCCTCTCCAGTAAGTCCGCTTACGCATGTTGAATAGACAAATATGGCCTTTGGCTTCACCGATTCATAAGCATGGAGAATGGCATTATAGAGCTTCTTCTCGGAGCCATACACAATATCCATCTCGCTCATATCTGTTGTAAAACCCATTCTGTGGAGGTTTCCCTTTGAAGACAATGCGCCTCTGCCTTCCCATGAATTTCCGCAGCATGCAATAGGGCCGTGAACTATGTGTGCCGTATCCGCAATGGGCTGTAGCACTATCATGGCGCCGTCAAAGGCACATGACTCTCCGCCCCGCGAGCGGCAGACTTTCTCTTTTTTCTCCCGTTCACAGCCACTCTGCATTAATTTATCTATGCTTAACATCACAGACCTCTTATGCCTTTATTACCTGATCACATCAAAACTCGTTGTGTTTATTGTCTTTCTGTCCATCTCATCAAGAACAGTGTTTACTACCCAGTTCACCAGATTTATCACTCCCTGATAGCCTATAATCGGGTATCTGTGGAGGTGGTGTCTGTCAAATAATGGAAACCCAATTCTTATAAGTGGCGTCCCGGTGTCCCTCCACAGGAACTTTGCATAGGAATTCCCTATGAGCAAATCCACAGGGTCGGTGAACATCAATGACCTCAGATGCCACATATCTTTCCCAACATAGACCTTTCCCTCCGCTCCAAAGGGGTTTTTGCTCAAAAGACTGTACGCGTCTTCCTCAAACTTTTTGTCTCCGTTTGTGCAGACTATATGGACAGGGATTCCTCCCATTTCCAGCAGGAAGCTTATCAGCCCCAACAGGAGGTCGGGATCGCCGACCAGGGCAAATCTCTTTCCATGCACATAAGGATGAGAGTCTATCATGGCATCCACCGCCCTTCCTCTTTCGTCCTCTATCTCATGAGGAATGGGTTTGCCAGTAATTTTACTTATCTCTTCAAAAAATTTATCGGTATTTCTAACGCCAATGGCCGGCAATACCAAGGCGTTCTGATTCCACTCCTTCTGGATATAATCCATGGTCTTTACCGTCGAATACTTCTGTAGCGCAATAGTGGCCGTAGCATTTATCGAATCTATTGCATCAGCCAATGGAGTGCCGCCGGGATATAATTTGTACTCTCCTGTATTCGGAGAATCGAATATATCGCTCACATCGGCAAGTATTGTATGTTTTACTCCCATGATATCAAGGAGCCTTTTTATTTCCCTGTAATCGCCTGTATAGGTGTCAAAGCCGGGGATGATATTTACTTTTTCATTCGGCTCACCCTTTTTGCTTGCTGTGATTGTTGAGAGAATTCCCTTCATCATGTTGTCATAGCCGTTAATGTAAGAGCCTGCAAAGCTCGGCGTATGGGCAAAAGGCACTAACATATCTTTAGGGATAATACCCTTGTCTCTCGCCTGCTTTATGTATGCATTAAGGTCGTCGCCGATGACTTCAGCCATACAGGTCGTGGAGACAGCAAGCATCCTGGGATGATAAAGGGTGTAGGCATTCTCAAGCCCTTCGAGCATGTTGTTCAGCCCGCCGAAGACTGCAGCATCTTCAGTCATGGATGTGGAGATGGCTGCAAACGGCTCCTTGAAGTGCCTGTTCAGATGGCTTCTGAAATAGGCTACGCAGCCCTGCGCTCCCTGAACAAAGGGCATAGTGCCCTCAAATCCAGATGCACAGAAAACCGCACCGAGGGGCTGGCATGCCTTTACAGGGTTTATCTTTATGTGCTGCCTCTTGAAATTGAGTTCCTTATACTCCTCTGTCTTTGTCCACTCGGCCACCTCCTTGACCTTTTCAGCAGGCCATGGATTTTCAAACTCCTTTTTCCTCTCAAACTGCTCACAGTACTCCTGTTCTTGAAAGAGGTCGTTGTGGTCTTTTATTCTCATTCACTCCTCCGTTTTAAATGAACTGAACCACACAGAGGCACAGAGTCACTGAGATTATTTAAAAATATTTTCCCTCTGTGTCTCCGTGTCTCAGTGGTTATCTTTTTCTTTTTATTAATTCCCATGTCGGGCTATTCACTGTCATGTCCATATCCCTTGCAAACACAGGAAATCCGTCTAAACCGTGGTAAGGCCCCGAATAATCCCACGAATGCATCTGTCTGAAGGGCACGCCCATCTTGTGGTAGGAATACTTCTCCTTGATCCCCGCTCCGACCATATCGGGCCTGAGCCTTCTGGTGAACTCCTCCAGCTCGTAGAGCGTGGCATCATCCATGATAACCGTACCTTCCTTCATCTCGGTGTATGTCCTCTTGTAGTCATCGTTATGCCCGAACTCATACCCGGATGCCACCACCTCCATGCCTAGGTCCTCGTATGCGCCGACGGTGTGCCGCGGCCTCAAACCGCCCACATAGAGCATCACCTTCTTGCCTTCGAGTTTCGGCCGGTACTCATCGATGACCTCATCCATCATCGGCTTGTATTTCTCTATCATCTTCTCCGCATTCTCTTTAATTTTGTCGTCAAAGAGGGAAGCGATTTTTCTCAAGCTCTGGTATATCTTCGTTGGGCCGAAGAAGTTAAACTCCACCCATGGGATACCGTAAGTCTCTTCCATGTGCCTGCATATGTAGTTCATAGAGCGGTAGCAGTGGATGAGGTTCACCTTTGCCTTGTGCGCAATACCCATCTCGTTTATTGATGCATCTCCTGTCCATTGGGCTATAACCCGCAGTCCGAGTTCTTCCAGCATCTTCCTCGATGACCATGCATCTCCACCGATGTTGTAATCCCCTATAAGCGCCACATCATAAGGCGTTGATTTCTCAAGCTGCCCCTTGCCGAGGATATAATCCCTTATGGTATCGTTGGCGATGTGGTGTCCGAGGGACTGACTCACTCCTCTGAACCCCTCGCATCTGACGGGTACAATGGGAATGCCCAGTTCCTTTGAAGCCTTTTTGGATACCGCCTCGATGTCGTCTCCTATAAGGCCGACCGGACATTCCGAGAGTATGCCCATGCTCTTTGCCAGCGGGAATAATTCCTTCAATTCCTGCAATGCTGCATGGAGATTTTTATCTCCTCCGTAAACAATATCCTTTTCCTGGAAGTCTGTTGTAATATGCATGGTGACGAAGGTGTCAATACCGGTCTGGCCGTTGTAGTAATTCCTCCTCGCCCACCAGCTATACTGGCCGCATCCGATGGGACCGTGGCTGATGGGAACCTGGTCTTTTACCGGACCCCAGACAACGCCCTTTGCCCCTGCATATGCGCATCCCCTAACTGTCATGACGCCTGGTCTTGATTTGACATTCGACTTGACCTGACAGGTGCTGCACTGGCCTGTCGGATCATTGGCTGCAAGATGCTTTGCCCTGTCTTTTTTTGATTTATCAGGATAAGCCTCCAGTACTTCCTCTATCATTTTCTGAGTATCTTTAATAGCAGTGCTCATAGCCTCATTCCTCCTTTAATCGTTTTTTTATACTGCAGCTTCTTCATTTTCCAGTATCCCGAAGTCCATAAGCAGTTGTTCCAACTCATCCATAGTAAGGGGAGTTGGTATTACAAGGTTTGTATTCTCTGCCATCTTCTTAGCAAGTGTCCTGTATTCATCAGCCTGTGGATGCTCCGGTGAATACTCGATCACTGTCATCCTTCTCAGCTCTGCCCTTTGCACCTGGTTGTCCCTGGGCACGAAATGGATCATATGGGTGTTGAGCCTCTTTGCAAGCTCCGAGATTAATTCATATTCCTTGTCTGTCTTTCTGCTGTTGCAGATAAGGCCGCCGAGCCGAACACCGCCGCTCTGCGCGTATTTGAGGATTCCCCTCGTTATGTTGTTCGCCGCATACATCGCCATCATCTCACCCGATGTAACTATATAAATCTCCTTTGCCTTCCCTTCCCTGATAGGCATTGCAAATCCGCCGCAGACAACATCACCGAGGACATCATAAAAAACAAAGTCGGTGTCTGCTTCATAGGCGCCGTTTTCCTCAAGGAAGTTTATGGCAGTGATAACGCCGCGTCCTGCACAGCCGACACCCGGCTCAGGGCCGCCTGATTCGGCACATCTGATGCCTCTAAAACCGGTAAGCAGCACCTCGTCGATTTCGAGGTCTTCCACCGAGCCACGTTCCCGCGCAAGGTCCATGACCGTTGTCTGCGCTTTCTTATGAAGTATCAGCCTCGTAGCGTCTGCCTTCGGGTCGCACCCTACGATCATACATTTATATCCTGCTTCGGAAAGCCCCGCCACCGTATTCTGTGTTGTTGTTGATTTGCCGATACCGCCCTTGCCGTATACTGCTATCTGTCTCATAAGAAATCCTCCTGTTTAAATTTTGTTATAAGAAATGCAATGGCTGTGCCAGTTTACTAATCCCTTGATATTAAAAGAAATCCAGCCGATCAGCACTTGTCTGAATCGTTTATATGCTACATTTGTGTCTTCGTTGTTACAATTTTGTTCATTATATTTTTTCCCTTGACAGCAGCACTAAATCAGTCAGAGTTAGTATTAACTACTAAGGTAGATAATATGAAGACGATTATTTTAGAACTCATGGAACTTGGGCTTTCCGAATACGAGGCAAAGGCATATCTCTCCCTGCTCAGGGAAAGTCCTGCCACTGCTTATGAGATTGCTAAGTCCTCAGGTGTTCCAACATCAAAGGTTTACGAGGTCTTAAAGAGGCTTATTGAAAAGGGGATTATCTCCATTATTGAAGAAAGGAAAATAAAGAGATATGTCCCCATAGAGCCCGATGAGTTTCTCAACAAACATAAAAACAAGATGGAGACAATCATTGATTCATTGAAAGACGAACTTTCAAATATCAGAGGGAAAAGGGAGCTTTCCTATATATGGAATATTACAGAGTACGATTATCTCATGAATAAGGTCAGGCGGATGATTGAGGGCGCAGCAAAGACAATCCTCATCTCCATATGGAAAGAGGAGTTTGCACTGATCGAGGACAGGATTAAAGATGCATTGAAAAGAAAGATAAAGGTTGCGGTTGTTCACTTTGGTCCTCCAGAATTAAGGCTTGGGCAGATATATCAGCACCCAATTGAAGACACCATCTACCAGGAAAAGGGCGGCAGAGGTCTTGTTGTCGTGGTGGATTCAAAGGAGGTTTTGATGGGGACTGTATTTAAAAACAATACTGTGGAAGGTGCATGGAGCATGAACAGGGGATTTGTAACCCTTGCTGATGATTATATAAAGCACGACATATATATAATGAAGATTGTGAAACGCTTTGACAGGACACTTATAAAAAAATTCGGGGATAAATATGCAAAGTTAAGGAACATATTCAGGGATGAGGAGGTACTATGAAAATCTATATTGACGGAAAGTATTATGACAGAAAAGATGCAAAAATATCGGTCTTTGACCATGGGCTTCTCTATGGTGATGGTATTTTTGAGGGTATAAGGATTTACAACGGGAAGGTCTTCAAACTAAAAGAGCATATTGAAAGACTTTATCAGAGTGCAAAGGCAATTCTTCTTGATATGCATATGACAGAAGAAGAAATGGGAAATGCAGTGCTGGATGCCGTAAATATAAATAAAAAGAAAAACGGCTATATCCGCCTCATTGTTACAAGGGGAGAAGGCCCTCTGGGAATAGATCCGACAACATGCAAAAAGGCAACAGTAATAATAATTGTTTCTGATATTCAGCTTTACCCAGATGAATATTACAAAAATGGTATTGAGATAATAACAGCCTCATCGAGACGCATACCATCTGACAGCCTCGACCCACGCATAAAGTCCCTTAACTATCTCAATAACATCATGGCGAAGCTTGAGGCAAGGCATTCAGGATGCCTTGAGGCTGTGATGCTTAATAGGGAAGGATTTGTAGCAGAATGCACAGGAGACAATATGTTTATAGTAAAGAACAATGAACTCTTTACACCTGCGCCTTTTCACGGCGCCCTTGATGGCATAACCATGAGGACAGTGATGGAGATAGCGGAATCCCTCGGCATAAAAACCCACGAAGCTACCCTCACACGCTATGACCTCTACAACGCAGAGGAGTGCTTCATGACAGGCACAGGCGCAGAGATTATTCCTGTTATAAAAATAGATGGCAGGATAATCGGCGATGGGGAACCTATGGTCGTAACAAAAAGGCTTATAAATGCCTTCAAAAAATTAATTATGTCCTGAAGATGTTAAAACCAAAACCCTTCCTTGATTTTAGGAACTATTTTCACCTCCTTCCTCTGCAATAATCATTGACTTTTTGCACGCCCATACTTACAATTATATACGCTAAATTTTATGTACATAGATACTATTACAAAGGGTATAAGGCTTGCCAATAAGAACTGGAAATTGCTCCTTGTCCAGTTTGTCCTTATGATAAGCACCTGTGCAGGATTTGTATTGCTGATAGGGATTCCGCTGGCCGTTGCATTCGTCTTTTTCGGTGTTGACCTTGTGGCGGCAAAGAACATCCTTCAGATGTTAAATGATCCAATGAACATCGTCTCAAAATACCTCGGTCTGGTTATATTTATACTGAGTTTCGTCCTTCTGTATATCACCCTTGTAAGCATTATAGGCATCTTTACACTTGGCGGCACTATAGGGGTATTGAGAAACTCCATAAACGATAATGTATATACCTTCAGCGTCGCATCCTTCATAAAAGAGGGTAAAAGGCTATTCGTTCCGCTTATGTGGCTGACGCTTATCATAGGTATAATCCTTATATCTGTCTTCTTTGTCTTTGGTGTTATCGGCGGCGGGGCGATATCAGCAACTTCTTATCTCAAAGGGAGATCAACGCCGATAGCCCTGTTTATCGGCACATTCCTCTCCATTTTAGTGATAATCCTTGGTGCAGTGTCCTTCCTTGCTGTATTTGCCTTCTCTATATTCTCGATTGTAATCCTTGCGGTTGAGGAATCTAAACCCATTGCCGCTATAAAAAAGACTTATAGATTTTTATCAGCAACCACAAAGGCCTTCGTATTCTATCTGATCCTCTTCTGCTGTTATATAGCAGCCGCTGTTGTTGTGCTTCTGATAGGATATCCGTTCAGTTTAATCCCGATTGTTGGCCCTCTGTTGAACCTGCCGTATCAGATAATCTCCTATGTCATCTATAGCTACCTTAATCTCGTGCTCTTTGCAAGCATGGCAGTATTCTATCTGGAAAACCGCGGTTCGACATGTCCACAGGCCGAAGGGCTAACGCATGAAGTTCCAGTCTCCGGATAGATATTTCTCAAGCCTCAGGGTCTCTGCAAGTCCTGCCTCCTCCAGCGTTAATCCACCTGAGACAAATTGAATTCCAAAGGTGCGCTCAAAGGCCATCTTAAGTGAGTCGATTATCTCATCGACTGTTATATCTGGAAGGTGTTTCCTGATAAAGCCAATCCCTGAGGTATCCATATGCCTGTCCTCTGGAATCCTTAATACCCTGCATATCTCAGATGTATCAAGGCTGAGTAGGATAGAGCCCTGCTGCAAAACTCCATCGCCCCATCTTTTCTGGGCGCTCCCGATAAGCTTTTCCCCATCAATGGTTATCTCGCCGTAAGATACTGACTGAAAACACGATGGATTCCTTAGCAACCTACCATTCTGCCTTCGGGATGAAATCCGCGCATCAAGGCCAAGGTTTCTAAGGCCATCTAAAAATGCCCGGGCTATTGCATTATAGCTCTGAAGAAGACCATCTGAAAATGGGGGTCTCATCTGTGAAGAAAGGCTGTAGGTAAGTTCATCGTTATGCAATACTGCCCTTCCACCTGTTGGCCTTCTGACAACAGGGTATCCATTTATACTGCAATAATCAACCTCAACCTCGGCCTTCAATCTCTGGAAATACCCAATGGTTATAGAGGGTCTTTCCCACTGGTAGAACCTGAGCGTTGGAGGCGAATCACCCTTCCGGACAAACTCTGAGATGGCCTCGTCAATAGCCATGTTCATAAAGGCATCACATGGGCCGTCAAGAATTAACCGCCAGGTCATGCAGATAAGCGAGACTTACTTCTCATTTAAAACAATCTTATGTCTGAGCAGCGAAATCTCCTTTATAGAGCCATCAAAGACCTTTTGCTCGCCGAAGAGATTCCGCATGTACAGCTTTCCATCCTCAGGCCTGAGGATATCCACATTTTCTAAGTAGAGCTCTTCCTTCCCATCCTTGTCGATATACGCATTTGCCTCACACATCTTTCCTCTCCTTCACTATCCTTAAGATTTCCTCTATAAGATGCGGCAGTGGCTCCTTTGATGCGCCGACTACCCTAACCCCTTCCTGATTCACAGGCAATAAGATCTTGCTTACAGTCGTTGCAACAAACGACTCTGCCATCCTCGGGGTAACCTCACCAAGCATTGCATTTGGGAACATTATGCTCATGGGGCCTATTATTATATCAACCCTCGATGAATTCCAGAGGATGGCATTTTCTCCTGTAGCGCCTTTGTTCGCCCTTGATTTCATCATGGCAGTTGTCGCTGCAGCATTCGTCCCGAGGGCAATAACCTCAACGCTGTCGCCAAACTCTTCCTTCAGCCGTTTCACAATAAGGCTTCCTATCCCTCCGCCCTGACCATCAACAACAGCTATCCTGAATATATTTCCATGCATAAGGAAGTATAGTTAATGGCTTAGATGGGTGTCAATAGAACCTTTATCTCCCAAGGATCTTCTCTACACCCCTTCCAACCTCTGTGATGCCTTTTCCTACCTGTCTAACACCCTTAGTGCCAAGCACAACAATGGATTCACCCACCCTTGTAACAGAAAGTCCAAGCTTACCTGCAAGGGCAACTGTCATCTTCTCAATGAAATTCTCCCTGAGATTGAATCTTGGATTATCAATATCCCCATCCAAGGTAAAGTTAAGGACAATCTCATTATTATTGTTCTTCAGAAACCCTACAACAGCAGACCTCGGAATACTGAGGAATCTCTGGGTCGCCCCTGAAGAAGGGCTAAACATGAGGTCTTTCAGTACTACCCTTCCATTGGCCTTAATCCTATGTGAAGCAATCTTAACATCCATATAAAGGTCTAATATTCCACCTGTTATATCAGCATCAGACCTCCTCTGGAAATAGGGTTTAAAACCTGTAATATCAAGCCCCGCTTAGTATCCTGTTGACATTAAGGACAAGGAATCCAACAACCAATAATAACAAAAAAACAAAGGCAACGGTTATCTTACATAACCTGTTCATGTTTTAAAAAGACTCAATTCCCTGACCTGTCTGAAT
>JAJYJJ010000008.1 GCA_021789595.1 Nitrospirota bacterium
TGATCCATATAAGAGGGTCAAAGGGTAGGAAAGACCGCTATACTATGCTTTCAGAGACAGCGTTGGATATTTTAAGGAAATACTGGAGAGAATATAAACCTGAAAAGTGGTTATTTGAAGGTGCAAGGGCAGGGGGTTTTCTGGCTTTTCAGCTAGAGTCGGAATAGATGAAACAGGTTCGGATATCACTCCGAAATTGGGTGTATATCCGAACTTCGGTGCGGATACAAACAAGTTATACGCAATCGGACTTCGGCGGGTAAAAGATTAAAGGAGGTTTGCAATTTATGATTATGGAAGAAAAACCCTCTAAGTATACAAAAGAGTACTGGCTTTTCGCTTTTTCACCAACTTATAAAGAGGAAGAATTAACTGAAATTCACAAGCGTCTCGTAAAGAAGAGAAGAATGCTGGGGAAAAGCGAATTGAAAACTGGCAAATGGTTAATTTTCGTAAATAGGGAAAATATAAACGAGGTCTGGGAGAAAATAAAATTGGCTACAGAAGAAGGTATCTTAGGGATAGAAGCAAAAGTTAGCACAGCTAAACCAAAGCCAACAGACATAGGCTATGAAAAAGATAAACATGTAATCTGTGTGTATACATATGATTGGACTGATGACAAAGATGTGAAAAGGGTAAGAGAAGAACTTAGAAAACTTGGTATCACTAACAAAATTCCGTATAAGGCAGATGAAGATACTATTAAAGGCAAATATGCAGCCAGAGGTCATAAAAGAATAAGCAAGTACTATGAATGATTTAGATCCAGAATCCGCCTTCGTCCGACTACGCTCACTATCGTTCGCTGCGTATAACAGCGGACATACGGCTACGCTTCGCTCCGCCCAAGTCGTTCCCTTTGGGAACGACTTCGTATGTCCGCGGCCGTTATCTGCTCATTGCGGGCAGGGAAAGGACGAGCACGGAATTAGGGGGACACCATACTTAATTCTTGACATAGTAAAGCAGTAGCCATATATTAACTACATGGCACGAATTGCAAGAGTAGTCGCATCAGGCATACCTCATCACATAACGCAACGCGGTAATCGCCGTCAGCAGACTTTTTTGTGCGAGAAGGATTACCGTTTTTATATAGAGCTTATGGCAGAATGGTGTAACCGCTGTAAAGTAGATGTGTGGGCATATTGTCTAATGCCGAATCATGTGCATATGATTGCAGTACCTGAATCTGAAGACGGCTTAAGACGCGCAGTCGGTGAAGCGCATAGGAGATATACGAGGCATGTAAACTTTCGTGAGGGCTGGCGTGGACATCTATGGCAAGGGAGGTTTAGTTCATTCCCCATGGATGAAAATTATTTATTGGCTGCAGCGCGATATATAGAGCTTAACCCTGTAAGAGCAAGGCTGTGTATAAAGCCTGAAGAATATACATGGAGCAGTGCAGCCGCTCATTTATCTGGCAAAAACGATGCTATAGTAAGAGTTGCACCGCTTCTTGAACTTGTGGGCGACTGGAATGAATTTCTATCGGCAGACGATGATGATAACAAGAAGATACAGGAAATACGCCGGCACGAAAGCACAGGGAGACCGCTTGGCGGAGAAGGATTTATTAAAAGACTTGAAGGACAGTTATACAGGATGCTTAGACGCCAGAAACCAGGGCGAAAGAAAACAGAAGGACAGAATTAAGTATGATGTCCCCGGAAAAGTCCCGATCTATCTAGTTTTCTTGCTAACTGGAGAGAAAATGCTATTTTTGTCTATCCTGGCAACCTCTCTGTTAGTGGGAAGTGTGAAGGCAAAAAAGCCATAGAAGATTGGTTTCGGAAAATGATGGAGCAATTTCCTAAGATAAATTTCACCCTGAAAAATATCTGTGTTAAAAATGGATTTGCTCTTGGCGGCACAAACGTTCTCGCAGTGGAGTGGGACTTCTATCTTACTAACCGAGAAGGGAGAGATTTTTTAAATAGTGGAGTTACCACGATTAACGTTAAAAGGGGCAGGGCTACTTTGGTACGCGACTATATATTTGACCATGAGGTATCAAAAAAAAGCATGGGGAGAGGAAAAAGGCTAATATTGCAAATGAAGGACTCGGAACATCGCCTAACGCGGTGTAAAAGACTACGCTTCACTTCTTACAAATTCGGCTTCGCCGAACTTCTTTTACGTCGAAGCCGATACCCAAAATGTCGCTTCGCTCCATTTTGGGTATCGGAGTGGCGGATGAGCGAAAGACTTCAGCCATGATAGTAATTATTGGCTTTCAAGGTCGTCATCACGCGAAGCGCCACTTCGGCTATCAAGCGGATGAACGGCTGAAGCCCAAATTGCCCCTTCGGGGCACTTCGCTCATCCGCCACCCCGTTATACGAAAATTGCTTAAAGTTTATATGAAAGGTTAAAAATGAAGACTTATTCATTAAAAAAGGGAATTCTAATAATGTTTGTTTTTGGAATCACTGTTTTTCTAGTCATTCCATTTACTTGTGCAAAGTTGGATGGGTTATTTAGATTTCCTGCCACTATAGCCCCAGTTGATTTTCTCTTGGGCACTGTTTTATTAGTGATTGGCGGAGCAGTTGCGGTGTGGTGTATAATTTTGTTTTTGACTATTGGTAAAGGTACACCTATTCCTTTATTCCCACCAAAAAGGTTTATTGTAAGAGGACCATATAAATACACGAGAAATCCAATGGCGTTGGGAACATGGATTGCACTTATTGGGGAAGCTTTAATTTTACATTCCTTGACATTTCTGTTCTTCATTGTTTTTGTTATTATTCCAGCAGTAACTCTATTCATAATCAAATATGAAGAACCTGATCTTGAAAAAAGATTTGGAGGGGAATATTTGGAATATAAAAAGAAAGTACCAAGATGGATTCCATGATTTAGAAATTCAACAAAGAGATAAAACAGGTGTCAGAAAAAGATGATTCAAGTTGTTTCAAGCAACTTCGTATAACAGCGGTTAAAAGGGAAATCAAAGATTTCCCCAAATTGCCTTTGGCAACTTCTTTTATCCGCAAACCGTTATCTGCTCATGTGCCGAACAGCCGCCGCCGGAATGAGAGGAACCATTGATTGAAATATCAGATTGAATATTCGCCAGAGACAGAAGATCATCTCTGATGACACGCCAGCAGGTGACTGTTTTGGATACAGTCGAAAGACAACTACAAGATCAGCCGGGCGTTGAAACCAGAAATAGAAAACCGATGCGGCCGAACCCTATCGCGCCGTGGGAATTACGCATTGGAAATCTTCGTGTTTATTACGACATTGAAGACGAGCCGGAACATGTTGTTTATGTCCGCGCTGTTGGAATCAAAGACAGGAACAGTGTTAGAATTGGGAAAGAGGTGATAAGACTATGAAAACAGTTGATGTTGCAAAGGCTACGCTGCCGCTCTCTGATTACGCAAAAAAGGTGAAGAAGCAACCCGTTATTGTTACAAAAGAGGGCAAACCGGTTGCAGCACTGGTGAGCATAACCAATGCAGACATTGAAACCGTCTCCTTGAGCAGCAATCCGAAGTTTATTGCGCTCATTGAGCGGTCAAGGATGAAGCAAAAAGCCGGGGGGGAGGGATTTCAACGGAAGAAATGCGGCGGCGGCTCGAAAAATCAAAACGTTCGGCACACATCCGATAACACAACCCAAGCGCTAAAGACCATTTGCGGCCTGTCACGGGCCTTGCAATATCGGGCAAGTCCCACGCCACCCCGTTATCTGCTCATTGCGGGCAGCAAGAGGAAGAGATAATGACCGTTTTATTAACACATGAATGCCCATAAGGAGATGGAATGATGAGAGAGATAACACACACTACTACGCTACCCTTCAGTGCTCATACAGTATTTGATTGGTTCAAAAATCTTGATGAGAATTATATCAAGTGGCACCCTGTTGCGCATCAAAATTTTGAATGGCTATCACAAAAGCCTATTGGAGAAGGATCATTGTTTTATTTTGTAGAGAACATCAAAGGGCATCAACACAAGATCACAATGAGAATTACAGAGTATAGAGAGGATGCTAAACTCTCTTTTGATTCTGTGAGAATACAAGTCTACTCAAGGTTCTTACCAACTTGGCTCATGTCATTATTCATTTCTCTCTTTAAGATCAAACTACATATAACGCATAAGTTTGAATCTAACCCGTCTGAATTTGTCACAACAATTTCCACTTACCAGACAATGGGATCTTATATGCCTGTTTGCGGGACTCTGGTCGATTGGGTTATTGAATCTTTTATTTTCCCCTCACAAGATTATCAAGATCATGTTGCCGAAGAAGGGGAGTATATGAAACAAGATCTGGAAAGCAAATATAGATAAGCCCACAACGGCAGATAACAGAGTGCTTGAGGTTAACACCCAAAAGTTTCTTTATTGTCGAGGACACTATTATGTTATAATTTAAATACAAGAAAGGGGGTTGTTATGACAATAGCTAAACAAGAAGTTTTCGAGTTAATAAAAGACCTACCAGAAGAAGTAGATATTGACGAAATAATGTATCGGCTTTACCTCAGACAAAAACTTGAGAGTGCAGAGAAAGACGTTCGCGAGGGCCGACTTGTTTCGCATGAGGAAGTCGTCAAGGAGACTTCTAAGTGGTTTACAAAATAAAATGGACTATACGAGCACTCAATGATTTACATGATACCTATGAGTTTATTGCAAAAGACTCAAAGCGATATGCTCAAATACAAGTTGAAGATATTCAAAACTCTGCCTTAAATCTTACCAGTTTCCCATTTATGGGGCGTATTGTGCCTGAATTTCCACATTTGTCATATCGTGAAATTTTAGTTGGCAACTATAGAGTTATTTATAGATTTGAAGAAGAACAAAGTCTGGTAATTATAATGGCCGTGGCACATGGGAAACAATTGCTTAAAATCTCTCAACTCAAATGAAAACACAAGATTTAATTTAATGCCCGCACTGATAGATAACACGTTGCAAAAGACTAACGTGTAAACCCTTCGGGCTTCTTTTGCAACGGGAACGATAAGCTGCTCATTGCGGGCAAAAGGAGGAAAATAAAAATGCTGAAAAATAAAACCTGGAGGTTATCATGAAAAAGTCTATGGGTCCAAAAACAATACTCTATCCTACTCCTGTCCTTGCTGTGGGGACTTATGATAGGGATGGGAAACCGAATGTGATGATTGTAGCATGGGGAGGGCTATGCTGTTCAAATCCTCCGTGTGTAGCAGTATCTCTCAGGAAGGCTACATATTCTTACGATAATATTGTAGAACGGAAGGCCTTTACCATCAGCATCCCTTCACAGCAGTATGCAAAACAAGCCGATTACTTCGGCATCGTTTCAGGGAGAAATGAAGACAAATTTTCCTCTACAGGACTTACACCTGTAAGGAGCGACCTTGTAGATGCCCCCTATATTAACGAATTCCCTTTGATTCTGGAGTGCAGGGTAATCCATACTCTTGAAATAGGATTACATACACAGTTTATTGGTGAAATCCTCGACATCAAAGTCGATGAAGATAAGCTTGGAGAAGATGGAGCCCCTGCTATCGAAAAGATAAACCCGTTCTTCTTTGTCCCTGACAGCCGTATGTATTACGGGATTGGCAACTACCTTGGAAAGGCATTCTCTATTGGGAGAGAACTTAAAAAGAAGGCCTGAATTTGAGAAAAATAGAGAGATGTCTATTTAGAACCTTTATCCTTCTCTCTCGGCCTTTTCTTTCTCCAGAATGTAAGATAAAAATATATTGCAATGGTGCCGAGGATAAAGGCTGCAAGCCCGAATCGGCCCAGATATTTTTCAACTATATTCCAGTGCTGCCCGAAAAAATAGCCTAAAATGCTGAAGGTGGATGCCCACAGGATACCACCTGCAACATTAAATACCAGGAACTTGCCGTAGTGCATTCTTGACATCCCTGCAACCACAGGTGCAAATGCCCTGAGCCACGACATGAACCTTCCAAAGAAAACGGTCTTGCCTCCGTGGTTTTCAAAGAATCTCTTGGAGTGTTCGAGGTATTCCCTCTTGAAGAATATATATCTGCCGTATTTGAGAAAGAACGGTTCTCCGAGGTTTTTACCTATGAAATAGCCTACAGAATCACCGAGTATTGCGCCTATGGATGCTATCCACATGACATCCCATAACTTCAACTCCCCCCTTGCTGCAAACAACCCTGCAATGACAATAACACTCTCACCTGGGATAAGGAGGCCGACAAAGGCAGATGTCTCAAGAAATGCCATAAAAAACACAACGATGTAGCCCCAGTGAGTCAGGTTCGGGATTATGTATTCAAGGATCTTTGCCTCTATGTTCATGGAAGGTTAATGGGAAATCCTTTGAGGTGCAATCTTACGCCGAGCCCTTTATAACAGTCTCTGGGTCGCACCGCATCCATAAGAGAGATGAAAAGCCTGCAGTGACATGACTCAAGGGATAGGGAAAGATCATCTGCAATCCTCTTTGCCCTGACAAGGAGTTTAACAGCATCTTTCTTTTTCCCCTCAAGATACAATAGTTCTCCAAGGCCAAGGTCTGCATATATCATTCCCCTCTGGTCTCTGGTCTCTTTAAAAAAATCCTTTGCATGAATAAAACATTCCCTCGCCCTTTTTATATTGCCGAGCATCTTATAGGTCATGCCAATACTCCACAGCGTATAGGATGAACTAACCTTATCACCAATCCTCTTATAAAGGGTCACGGCCTTTTTAAAAAAGGTCAATGCCTTCTTAAAATCATTCAGCATCCTGTGGGCATTGCCAATGCCGCAGTATGAATAGGCAAGGCCAAACCTGTCTCTGAGTCCTCTGGATACCTTATTTGCCTCCTCATAATATCTCAGAGATTTGTCAAATGCGCCCGCTACTCTGCTGGCGCCGCCAAGACCGCAGTAGGAATAGCCTATGCCCTGTGTATTGCCGAGGGTCTTGAATGCACGCAGTGCCTTGTTGAAATAATAGGCTGCACCCTTTATATCACCCATTATCCTTAAGGCCCCTGCATATGCCCAGAGTGTAAATGCAAGCCCATCTTTGTCCCCTAACCCTGTATAGATATCCATGGATTTCTTAAAACAGGACATGGCTGTTTTCCAGTCTCCAATGCCCCGCTCACAAAGCCCGAATCCTACAGATGCATCTGCCATGGATGTCTTATCCTTCAGGGATATTGCCTCTTCAATGCCTTTTTTGTAGTACGACTCTGCCTTTGTGTAATCCCCCTTTACCCTGTATGTATCGGCAATAGCGATAAGGCAGTCAAGCAGTGCCTTATCATCCCCTGCCTTTAGATAGCATCGCATTGCCCTTTTGTAAAAACCAAGGGCCTCATCGTATTGGGAATTCCTTCTCTTAAGCTCTCCTTTTCTGAAGAGATCATCTCTTAACATTCTTCCTTACCTTCCTGATGGTCTCTGCATAATCCTCTGACTCAAAAAAGGCAGAGCCCATAACAAGTATATCCGCACCTGCGCCTGCAACATCCAATGCATTATCTATCTTTATCCCGCCATCCACCTCTATCTCAACCTTATAGCCATTGGAATCAATAATCTCCCTCAGCCGCTTAATCTTGTCTATTATCTGTGGAATAAAATCCTGGCCTCCAAATCCAGGGTTTACAGACATCAATAAGACCATGTCCACATCAGGCAGGATAAAATCCAGGCTGCTGAGGGATGTAGCTGGGTTCAGCGATACACCTGCCTTTATCCCGCTTTCCTTTATCCAGTTGATTGTCCTGTGCAGGTGGACTGCTGCCTCTATATGCACGGTTATTATGTCTGCCCCTGCCTTTACAAATGAGCCGAGGTGTCTGTCAGGTTCATCAATCATAAGGTGAACATCAAGAGGGAGCCTTGCCACCTTCCTGACGGCAGATACAACCAGAGGGCCTACAGTGATATTCGGGACAAAATGTCCGTCCATAACATCTACATGGATGAGGTCGGCCCCGGCCTTTTCAGTTGCCTCTATCTCCTCCGCAAGCCTTGAAAAATCTGCTGAAAGAATCGAAGGCGCTATCTTTATCATTCCCCTTCCTCCTTGAGATATAGTTCTACGGTATCTCCTTTTTTGATGATACTTCCAGGCACTGGCTGCTGAGCTGATACAATAATGCCTGTGCCTGTTATGACAGGTTTTAGACCCATATCATCAGAAAGCTTTTTGCACTCCTCAATCCCCTTGCCAACAAAGTTAGGGCAGATGTAGAAGATATCTGGAGGGCCAAGGCTTACCAGGAGATTTACTACATCTCCGCCGCTTTCGCCCGGCCTTGGATTCTGGGCTATTACCCTGTCCTTTTCAACGGTACTGGAGTGCGCCATTGATATTATTCCAGGTCTGAGTCTGTTCTGAGCCATAGATGCCTCTGCATCATCAATGGTTTTACCTTCAAATGAAGGTACATAGAGGAATCTTGCTCCTTTGCTCAATACAACCCTTATACTCCTTCCCTCCTTTACCCTTGTCATGGCAGGGATGTCCTGTCTTATGATATAACCAGGCGGAATACTTACATCATAATCCTCTCCCTCAACCCTGAGATAAAGGCCCTTCTGGTTCAGGAGGCTGTTTGCCTCTACTACATTCTTGCCTGTAAGTGCAGGGACCTCAACCGCCTTTCCATAACTAAGGATATTCAGCGTAAAAAATGCAGATACAATCCCGATTGCAATAAGGCTGACGATTATCAATATCCACTTGAATATTCTTCTCACGATACCCTGCATAGCCTTGCAATAAAGAAACCATCCATATTATCCCTGTGCGGATATGTCCTCATATATCTGCCCTGTGAAAATCTTTTAAACCCCTTGGATAAAGGTATATCATCTATGATGAGATTGTTCTGCTGCCTGAGAAACTCAGCTATTACATCCTCCCCTTCCTCAGGCTCTGTTGAACAGACAGAGTATACAAGAATCCCGCCTATTTTTAAATACCCTGCCACAGCCTTTAGAAGACGGAGCTGTAAGTCATGAAACCTTTTCAGGTCTTTCTCATTCCTTTTCCATCTTATATCAGGGTTCCTCCTTATCACTCCAATGGCGCTGCATGGGGCATCAAGAAGGATTCTGTCAAACAGACCGAGGTTCAGGTGTGCCAATAGGTCTCCGTGAATGATCCTTATGGAGCTTATCCCGAGCCGTTTTATATTGTCCTCAAGCAGCACGAGCCTTTCTCTGTCTTTATCCACTGCAATAATCTCGCCTGAATCTCCCATCATCTGTGCTATATGCGTTGTCTTGCCGCCAGGTGCTGCACAGGCATCAAGTACCCTTTCCCGATGCCTGGGGTTCAACGCATGGGAGCATAGTTGGGCAACCTCATCCTGGGCAATGAGAAGGCCTGATAGGTCATCAGGGATGGATAAAAAGGAATAATCCCCTGAGATTACAATCCCGTCCGCAGAATAATCCGTGGGCCTTGCATAAATCCCTCTTTCCCTTAATAGATCGATCAGGCCATGCCTTGTTATCCTCAAAGTGTTTGCCCTTAGAACAAGAGGAGGTATCTCGTTGTTTGCCTTTGCCAGGGCAATGGCATCAGCCATGCCAAATCTCGTTACCCATCTCCTTATAAGCCATGATGGGTGTGATGCGGCAATAGAGATGTGGCGGATTGGGTCTTTTTCAATTGACGGCAGTTCAATGGCCTCCTTTTTTCTGATTACCTCCCTGAGGATTGCATTTACAAGACCTCCCTTGCCCTTCAGACCTGTGGCTTTGACAAGTTCAACTGTCTCGCTGACAGCAGCCCATGGAGGGATCTTTTCCATCTTGAGAATCTGGTATAAACCGAGCCTGAGGATATTCCTCAATGGCAGTGGCAGCGTCTTACCAGGTTTTTTTAGATGGCTATCTATGACAAAATCAAGGAAGCCCCTCATCCTCAACACCCCATAGACAAGCTCAATTAAAAGCCTTTTATCCCTTTCATCTAACTGTAGAAGGGCATTGCTCATAGCGGCCTTTGCCCTCTCACCATCTTCTATCCTTATAAGGGTATCAAGGGCAATTGCCCTTACGCCTGATCTGCTGTTAGTAGTCTTCAGGGAAGCCTCCGCCTGAGTCTTCCCTGTCGTTATCTTGACTGCCCTGGTTTTAAGCTTTTTCACCGATGCCTGCAAAGAAGACAAGCGCATCCCTCACTTTATTGATGTCTACCCTTGTATTAAAGCAGGGGCCGAATGGACGCTCATTGACTATGCCGATGATTGGAAGCGGATAGGTATCTATTATGCCGCTGCTCAGGTCCCTTTCGCAGGCAACTGCAATTATGGCCTCTGGCCTTGTCTTCTCGACCACCCTCCTTGCAATCGTGCCGCCTGTTGCAACAAAAAGCTCAAGGCCAAGCTCCTGTGCGATTGCTGTGAAGTCCTTTATCTCGCATCTTCCACAGCCTGCACAATTATAGACATTATATGTAATCTTTATATTGCAGTCGCTTAACTGCAGGCAGTGGGGCAGAAGCAGAAGCAGCTTTTTTGTATGTTTTGGGTTTGTCCTGATAAGGCGATTGTTTACATCAATAAGGGTGCGCTGTATCTTTTCCTTATCTATCCTGAAAAGCCAGCCGAAAACGAGCATAAGCGGATAGACAGCCTTCAGGAATATTCCCCTTAAAAGACCTGCCCTAATCAAAACACATGCCCTCTGTTATATCCCTTCCACTGAGGAAGGCGCTGATGTCCATTGATCTCTTGCCCTCAGGCTTCACTGAAATGATGGATAGAAGCTCCCTACCTGTGCCGACGATGAGTCTTCCCTTATTAACCTCTGCAATGCATCCAGGTCTTCCTCTGCCATCCATTACATCTGCCGTCAGGATTACAATCCTTTCCCCGTTAAGAAAGCTGAATGAACCCGGCCATGGGTTCATACCCCGTATAAAATTAAATAGTTCTATTGCACCCTTGTTCCAGTCTATCCTTCCATCAGCCTTCTTTAAGACAGGCGCATAGCTCGGCTCTCCCTCCTGCGGCATAGGCCTTATGGTTGCATCCTCTATGCCCCTTATTGTCTGGATAAGAAGTCCTGCACCTATGACCGAAAGCCTTTCTGAAAGGCTCCCTGCTGTATCCTTTTTATCTATCTGGACAACTTGCTTGAGAAGTATCGGGCCTGCATCAAGCTCTTCTTCTATCATCATTGTCGTAACCCCTGTTATATCCTCACCGTTTATTATTGTCCAGTTTATTGGAGATGCCCCCCGATATTTCGGTAGTAAAGAGGCATGCAGATTTATGCATCCAAGTTTTGGCATATCCAGTATCTCCTTTGTAAGTATCCTGCCATAGGCAACAACGACAAAGAGATCAGGAGACAGGGCTTTAAGTCTGCTGAGAAACCCGCTGTCCTTTAGCTTACCTGGTTGAAGCACAGGTATGCCCCTGTGCTCTGCGAGTTGTTTTACCGGCGGGCTGGAGAGCACCTTTCCCCTACCTTTTGGCCTGTCCGGCTGGGTGACAACTGCCTTTATATCCTCGCCTGACTCTATAAGGGTATTTAGGGATGGCACGGCGAATTCCGGGGTTCCAAAAAAGACTATCTTCAGCCTATTCACCTTTGAGAATCTTCTGGTATCTCTTTCTAAAAAGCTCTTTCCTTAGAGGTCCTAACCTGTCTATTATCAATATGCCATTCAGGTGGTCTATCTCATGCTGAATCGCCGTTGACAGAAACCCTGTTGCATCTATCTCTGCCTTGTTGCCCTCTCTGTCGAGTCCCCTTGCAACAACCCTTTCTGCCCTGTTAATCCGAACAACATACTTTGGGACGCTCAGACAGCCCTCCTCGCTTTCAACAGTACCATCTGCATAAACTATCTCAGGATTAATCAGGACAATAAGCGGGTGTTCCTCTTTGGGTCTTACATCAATAACCATGAGCTGCTTTGAGATGCCTACCTGCGGTGCAGCAAGCCCAACCCCTGGGGCGGCATACATGGTCTCGATCATGTCATCTATCAGACGCTGGATATTACCATCTATGCCATTCACAGGCGATGCCTTTTTTGTAAGGACATGTTCGGGATACCTCTTGATATCTAAGACTGCCATGTTTAAATTTTATCAGTTATACCCATAAAGTTTCAATCACAGTGCCCATATCCTCCCCTGCCTATCCAAGCTTTAACGAACCCAGCCCCCTGAACTCTATGTTTATCCATGTTTGATACTCTCCTGGTTTCTTTACAAAGGTCATCCTTATCCCCCAGCATTGTCGGGTATATCTGAACTCTGTCTTCAATTCCCTGAGTCCGCTGCCCTTTGTATCGTACCACATCCTTCCAAGGAAGCTGAGGGATCTTACGATATCGTGTCCCACTTCCATTGTATAAAACCTTATCGATGCGCTGCGGTCAAATCGTTCTCCAAGCGCAACGAATCCCTTTTTATTTTCCATGCGCAGTGCCGTATTAAAGACATCAAATCTCCGCGCATATGTATTATAGGATGCATCAAACTTGACTGTTACTGGAAACATCAGGGCAGTCTCAAACCTTACAGGTGAAAACCTGTCATTCAGCAGGTCATAGCCATGGCCAATCCTCACGATAAGCATCTCCCTGTTTCTTATGAAAAATCGGTTGAGGATTGAATAATCAAAGGCGCTTGTCTTTTTGATGGTATCAATGGAATCAAGCAACGGTATATCTACAGCAGGATTTGATATGTATGAATAACCCACTTCTGGTTCGATGATGTGTAATAATGAGCCATAATCTCTGTAGAGCTTTGTGCCAAGGGAAAAACTCGTGTCGAGGAGCTCCCTGTGAGGTGTCTGTTCATTCCAGTTATTAAGGCTGTAGGCTGTCTCCCTCAGGGCAATCTTATGGCTAAAGACAATGGAATCGCCAATACTGCCGTATATCTGTGGATAGAGGTCAAACCTCTGCCCGCCTGTCCCGTCCTTGCTCCAGAAGTTTGTCGCCTCTGTATTCAGATAAAACATAAATAGCCCTATGCCCTTGGGTTTACTGAAGAACCCAAGCTCAGGCGCCTTCTGAGGGATATTAGAGGAGGAGCCTGATAGATTTTCCCTGTACTGACTGAGGAGATACGCCTTTCCTATAGAAAGGTCTTTTGTCACATACAGGTTAGATTCGATATATCTCTGCAGCCTGTCATTTAGCGAGAGGCTGTATTCCTTATAGAAATCAATGCCGTTTATAACATTTACATCTAAAAAACCTGAGATGCCATTGGAAAATCTGAGGGAGTTAGAACCCTTTAGTTCAACAAAATCCTTATTAAGCTGCTTATCCTTGATATGGTAGAGATAGAGATTCCCCTGGTTGTCCGGGTCTTCGATATATCTATATTCTATGCCCTTGCCAACACCCCTTTTACTATAGTAGTCGAGATATAATGTCAGATCCCTGTTTTCTCTTATTGCCCAGAAAAAGGCGTCCCTGAAGGACATACCTTTTTTATTGCTATAGCCAACTATTGGTATAAGAAGGCCTGTATGTCGTTCTTCTTTTTTTATTGGCACCCAGAGATAGGGGACATAGAATACAGGGATGCCCTTTATATAAAAGACAGCCTTCTTTGCCTTTATATCCTCATCGAGTGTTACCTTTACATCCCTGGCCCTGAAGCTCCACGCAGGAAAAGGAGAATCGCATGTTGTAAATGAGGCAGTCTTCAGGCGGTATACATCTTCCTTTTCCCTCTCGAATTCCTCGCCCCTTATGTGATAGTTCTGCGGCTGATAAAAAAGACTCCCCTTATAGATAATCCCAAGCCTGGTGTTGATATTGAGTTCAATCTTATCCGCCCTCAGTGTGGCCTCCCCGTCATTATATACAACATTCCCTGTTGCAACAAAATCCCCTGTAGTCGCATTGAGGTTGACCGTATCAGCCTCAAGGGTTGTATTGTCCTTCTTAATCCTGACAGAACCCTTTGCCTGATATACATCCAGATCCTCAAGGTATTGCAGGGTGTCGGCGTTTATGGTTATGGGCTCCTCGGCATAGCAGCAAATAGTGAATAGTGAATAGTAAATTGTAAAGGCTAACAGGGCAATAAGGCAGCAGAGGATTTTGCTAAAATACCGCTTCACTGTGTTATATGCAACCTGAAACCCATAACTACAAACCGTTGTTTTCATTCCCTCAGCCTTGTAAGTACCCCGCATTCTCCCAATATCTGCTTTACCTCGCCTGTTGTATAAAAGGAACCAGTCACAAGGATGACATCTCCGTCATTCCACAGAGACATTGCCATATCAATGGCATCATTAAGCCTGTTTCTCACATGCCCTGAAAAACCAAGTCCTCTTGCAATCTCATATAGATGTTCAGGCTCTGCTGCCCTTTCATAATCAGGCCTTGTAAAGATTGCCTCTTTACACATGGGAAGCAGAGGCATCATTACCCCCTTTATGTCCTTATCCTTCATTATCCCGAGCACAAGGATGAGATTTTTGTAATCTGGCAAAAGTTCTTTGAGTGTCTCTGAAAGGCACAGGGCTGCTGCAGGGTTATGGGCACTGTCAAGGTAGATAAGCGGCCTATCTGAGAGCCTTTCCAGCCTGCCTTCCCACTGAAGCCCTGATAGTGCATCCCTTATACTGGATTCATCTATCCTAACGCCTTTTTCCTTTAGTATCTCAGATACCTTTATAGCAATACATGAATTGTACAACTGATGTATCCCTGAGAGCGACAGATGTATATCCAAATAATCCCTTGAGCCGCTGTAATCAAATAAGATATTCGAGGCATCCATCTCCTTTAAGAAGCCTTTAAAGTCTCTGCCGTAAAGAGACAGGTCGCACCCCTTTTCTCTACATCTATCCTCTATTACACTCAGTGCATCGCTGTTTTCTACAGCACTTATAACAGGCACGCTGTCCTTTATTATCCCTGCCTTTTCATGGGCAATCTCTTTAATAGAATTCCCAAGAAATTCCATATGGTCAAGGCTCACATTTGTTATGACCGTTGCCTCTGGCTCAACAACATTTGTTGCATCAAGCCTTCCACCCATTCCCACCTCGACAACTGCCCAATCCACAGCCCTTTCCTTGAAATAATAAAAGGCCATTGAGGTCACTACCTCAAAAAATGTCGGAGAAAGCTGAGAAATATCCTTTAGTATCTTATCCCTGATGAACCCTGTCAGCCTTATAACATCCTCTTCTGATATCTTTTCGCCATTAACCCTTATCCTCTCTGTAAAGCTCACAAGGTGCGGTGAACTGTACAGGCCAACCCTGAAGCCTGTCTTTCCAAGTATCTGGGCAATCATTGCAGAGGTAGAACCCTTGCCATTTGTGCCAGCTACATGGATTACCTTAAAACTTTTATGCGGGTTTCCAAGGCAGGACATCATGGAAAGGATGTTTTCAAGACCGAATTTTATCCCATATTTCTGGAGGTTGTAGAGATATTGGATTGTATCACTGTAGCTCACTGTAAGAGTCTCAAGAGCCTTGTGAGGGTTTCCTTCATGTGCTTTCTGTCAACAATCATGTCTATCATGCCATGGCCGAGAAGGAACTCCGCCCTCTGAAAATCGTTTGGAAGCTGTTGTTTTATGGTCTGCTCTATAACCCTCTGTCCTGCAAAGCCTACGAGGCTTTTTGGTTCTGCGATAATTATATCGCCGAGCATGGCAAAGCTTGCGGTGACGCCGCCAAATGTGGGGTCAGAGAGGATGGATATGTAAGGCATCCCTGCGTCCTTTAATCGTCCAATAGCTGCTGATGTCTTTGCCATCTGCATGAGGGATAGTATCCCCTCCTGCATCCTTGCACCGCCAGAGGAACAGACGATTATTAAAGGCAGGCTCTCTACAACCGCCATTTCAGCAGCCCTTGTAATCTTTTCTCCGACCACAGAGCCCATGCTCCCGCCCATGAAAAAGAAGTCCATTACAACCAGGATAACAGGAATACCGTCTATTTCTGCCTTCCCGGAGATTACGGCCTCATTGAGTCCTGTATTTGCCATGGATTCCTTGAGTTTATCCCTGTAAGATGTCACGCTTTTGAAACCAAGGGGATCTTTTGATGAAAGCTTTGCGTCCATCTCTTCAAATGTATTGTTATCTGACAGCAGCGCGATCCTTTCCCTGGAGGATATGCGGAAGTGGTAGTTGCATTTCGGGCATACCTTAAGGTTTTTTTCGACCTCCTTTTTATAGATTATCTCCTTACAACCATCGCACTTTACCCATAGGCCCTCAGGCACCTTTGCCTTTTTTGAAGTGACCTTTATGGCCCTATCCTTTTTAAACCATGGCATATCCTTTACACCTCGTAGGTCTTTTCATCCCTCAGGATAGAAAGACCTTTTATCTTTAGTTTATCAAGCTCTGTCTTTATCCTCGCATAATATTGAGGTTTTGGATGGGTTATCAGTATCCTTTTTGGAAGATAACCCAGCTTCTTTAGCTCTTCCTTTAACAAGGATGCTGTCAGGTGACCTGTCTTTACAGCAAGGTCAGACATGCTGTTTGGAAATGATACCTCGACAATAACGGTATTCACTGGATTGTTTTTAGCATTCTTCCATATGGCATTTGTAGGCCCTGTATCGCCTGTATATAGAAGACTGCTAAATGTGTCCCTTACAATATACCCAACAGCAGGCACAGAGTGGTTGACCATGTATGCAGTAATCATATATCTGTTAAGGCGAATATGCCTTCCTGCCTGTATTGCTTTTAATCTTATCACAGGGTTTTCAGGCGGTATCCTTGTGAAGTCAGGCCAGATTGTGCCATTGAGCAGATTTCCCTTTATTGTCTTTAATACCGCTGAAAGGCTGATTACTGTAACAGAGTGTTTTTTGTTTTTAAGGATCAGATTATCTGCAAGAAATGGTATGGCCTTTATGTGGTCGAGGTGGGCATGTGTTATAAATATATGCCTTATGTCCCACTGCTCCCTTTCCTTCAGCACTGCGCCTATTGTGCCAGCATCGAGCATGATGCAGCCATCTATAAGAAAACCAGGAGGATTGAAATTCGGGAACTCTGCCCCTGAGCTTCCAAGAACCCTCAGCTTCATATAAATATCTCCATCTCCTTCCATGCCATAAAGAATGCATCCACTACTGTTGCATCAAACTGTTTCCCTGAGTATTTCTTCAATTCTTCAAATGCCTTCTCAAAACTCAGGGCCTTTCTATAAGGCCTGTCCGTTGTCACGGCATCAAATGTGTCTGCCACTGCAATGATCCTTGCGGCTAAGGGGATCTCTCCATCCTTAAGTCCATCAGGATAACCTGTGCCGTCATACTTCTCGTGATGTCCCCTGACTCCTGGGATCACATCCTTGAGCTGTTTGATATGCCTTAATATCTCAGAACCATATCCTGGATGTCTATTCATCTTTTCGATCTCATCAGGGTCAAGCCGGCCCTCTTTTAAAAGCACATTATCCCTTACGCCTATCTTCCCTATATCATGCAGTATTGCTGCAAGCTTGAGGTTCTCCATCTCCTTTTTGGGGAGTCCAAGGGCTCTGCCGATGGCAAGGCTGTAGTTCATAACCCTTTTTGTATGTCCACCTGTATATGGATCCCTCTTTTCAATCGTCTCTGCAAGGGCCTGGGCAGTTCCATAGAATGCCTCCTTGAGTTCCTGATACAGGTTTGCATTCTCTATTGCAACGGCAACCTGATTGGCAAGGGCATTGAATGCCGTCATATCCTCGCTGTCAAAATCACCGTTTTTTTTATTGATTGCCTGGAGCACTCCGAGGACTCTGTCCTTTGTCTTTACAGGCACGCATATCATGTCCCTTGTGAGAAACTCACTCTTTTCATCAGCCCCCTTAAAAAACCTGGGGTCTGACTGGACATCAGGTATAATCACACCTTCCCCTTTTTCAGCAACCCACCCGGCTATGCCCTGTCCTTTCTTGAGCCTTATCTCTTTGAGCTTATCACCCCTATCTCCAACTGCAACCTCAAAAAATAGTCCTCCTGAATCCTGGTCAACAAGGATCAGGCTTCCAGCCTCAGCATTCAGAAGTTTGGTAGCTGCCTCAATGGCCCGCCTTCTAATCTCTCCTGTGTCAAGGGTGGAGCTTATAAGCGATGTTAATTCAATCAATGTATTGAGCTGGGCGAGTCTTTTGGTTGATACAGCGCTCATCTTATCGCCCCCCTGATGTTTATGAGGAAATCCTTCAGCCCTTCCTCCGATCCTTCCACGATTTTTTTTACTATAGCGCTGCCTATAATTACGCCATCAGAGACCTTTGATATTGATATGGCGTCCTCAGGTGTTGATACGCCAAAGCCGACACAGACAGGTTTTTTTGTTAGAGCCTTTATTCTATTGATTGATGTATAAAGCTCATCATCAATAAGCAGGCTCGAGCCTGTTATCCCTGTTACGGACACATAGTATATAAAACCTGTGGATGCCCCTGCCACCTTTTTTATCCTGTTATCTGTTGATGTTGGTGCAAGAAGAAATATCGTATCAAGTCCTGCTACCCTCGAAAGCCTTATAAGTCCTGCTGCCTCATCAGGGGGAAGGTCAGGTGTTATCACACCATCAATACCTGCACTAACCGCATCTCTTACAAATCTCTCTTCGCCGTATCTAAACACAGGGTTATAGTATGTCATAAGGACGATGGGTATCCTGGTATACTGTCTTAGGTCCTTTACAAGAGCTATAACCTTTTTCAATGTTACACCTGCTTTCAATGCCCTTTCTGCTGCCCTCTGGATGGTCGGGCCGTCTGCAAGCGGGTCTGTAAAAGGGACACCAAGCTCAACAATGTCAGCACCGCATTTCTCCAACAGCCTGACATACTCAATGGTCTTTTCAAGATTTGGATCACCAGCCATGATATAGGGGATGAATGCCTTTTTGTTCTGTTTTTTTAATGCCATAAATGTTTCTTCGATTCTATTCACAGCTTTATCCCCTTGATCCTTGCAACCTCCTGCACATCCTTGTCGCCACGACCTGAAAGGTTGACTATAATGATTTTATCCTTTGACAGTTTTGGTGCAAGCTTTATAGCCTCTGCTATTGCATGGGCAGACTCAAGGGCAGGGATTATGCCCTCTGTCCTTGACAGCAATTCAAATGCTGATAATGCCTCATCATCTGTTGCATATGTGTATTGAATGCGGCCGATATCCCTTAGATAGGGATGCTCAGGTCCGATGGATGCATAATCCAGTCCTGCCGAGACAGAATGTGTTCCGAGCACATTTCCGTCCTCGTCCTGAAGGAGATAGGTCTTACATCCCTGGAAGACCCCGATAGAGCCGCCTGCAAAACGGGCAGCATGCTCACCTGTCTCGATTCCCCTTCCGCCTGCCTCAACGCCGATCATCTCTATATCATCATTGAGAAATTCATTGAATAGCCCCATTGCATTACTGCCGCCTCCGACACATGCAATGAGATAATCAGGCAGTCTTCCCTCGGCAGAGAGTATCTGTTTTCTTGCCTCTTTGCCAATTACTGACTGAAAGTCCCTCACCATCATGGGAAATGGATGGGGGCCGAATACCGTTCCCAGGACATAATGTGTTGTCCTTACATTGGTTGTCCAGTCCCGCAGTGATTCATTTATTGCATCCTTTAAGGTCTTTGAACCGGTATTCACCTCAATAACCCTTGCACCTAAAAGCCTCATCCTGAAGACATTCAATGCCTGCCGCTGCATATCCACAGATCCCATGTATATATCACACTGGAGCCCAACGAGCGCTGCACCTGTAGCAGTTGCAACCCCGTGCTGGCCTGCACCTGTTTCAGCGATCAATCTTTTTTTACCCATTTTCTTTGCAAGGAGTGCCTGTCCTAAGGCATTGTTAATCTTGTGGGCACCTGTATGCGCAAGGTCTTCACGCTTGAGGTATATCTTTGCACCACCGATATGCCCTGTAAATCTTTCTGCAAAATAAAGGGATGTAGGTCTGCCAATATATGTTTTCTGAAGGTAGGCGAGTTGTTTCTGAAAGTCCTTATTTTTCTTAGAGCTCAGGTATGCGGTCTCAAGCTCTATGAGCGCAGGCATCAGTGTTTCAGGCACAAAACGACCGCCGTATTGGCCAAAATACCCCTTTTTATCAGGCAGCTTTTCCATAGGGCTTATTATAGCATATGACGCTAATTGAAGATTCCCTATAGCTTGCTATAGGGAATCTTAATGTAAGGGATTATTATTTTTATAGTCGCTCGCTAACCCCGCAGCAAGTTGCGGGCAATAAGCTTGCCGTCCATTTATACAGATGCCCCAAGACAGTGAATGGCCGCTTACAACCTATTTACAAAACGCCTTTCATTTGCTATCTTATGTTTGATGTGCAGGAGTTCCTTTGTCTTCTCAGTCAAGGGATGCAATGATGTTTGAGCAACTTTCGGGCGGTCTATTGCAGAATTGAAATTTGAGATGGCTATTGCATGGGCAGGTCTTGGAACATTACTAACAATCCCAAAAAGTCAGAGAACTTTTTGGGCAACAGGAGGTGTGTCATGCTTGTGGAGTTCAGCATTGTGCCAATAGGTGTTGGCAGCAGCATCGGGGATCAGCTGGCCCAGGTATTAAAGATCGTTGATGCCATGGGATTGCCCTATAAGGTCAATCCCATGGGAACAGTAGTGGAGGGCAACTGGGATGAGGTAATGGCCCTTGTGAAAAAATGTCACAGGAAGGTAATGTCCATGGGCGAAAGGGCCATCACAACAATAGCCATTGATGACAGGAAGGGGAAACCAAACAGGATTGATGCAAAGGTAAAATCCATTGAAAGACGCCTTGGAAAACAGTTAAGCAAGTAAGGGGGGAACCATGGGGAAGATTACCTTAAGCGTTGTTAAGGCAGATGTCGGAGGCTATGTCGGCCATTCAAGCATGCATCCGGACATCATAGAGACAGCAAAAGAGAAACTCTTATCTGCAAAGGATAAGGGTTTGTTAACAGACTTTCATGTAACAAGGTGCGGTGATGACCTTGAACTTATAATGACGCATAAGAGGGGAGTTGACAGCGAGGATGTTCATAAACTCGCATGGAATACCTTTGTTGCCTGCACAGAGGTGGCAAAGGAACTGAAGCTCTATGGAGCAGGTCAGGACCTGTTGTCTGATGCCTTTACAGGAACCGTGAAAGGTATGGGCCCGGGGGTTGCAGAAATGGAGTTTGATGAGAGGAAGAGCGAGACTGTAATAATATTCATGGCAGACAAGACATCCCCTGGGGCATGGAATCTTCCCCTCTTCAGGATATTTGCAGACCCATTTAATACGGCTGGCCTTATTATTGATCCAAATATGCACGGAGGTTTCAGGTTTGAGGTTCTTGATGTCCATGAGCACAAGAAGATACTCTTTGACTGTCCTGAGGAGATGTATGAGTTATTGATGTTCATTGGGACGACCGGCAGGTATATGATAAAGGCCGTGTACAGGAAGGACGGTGACATAGCGGCATCGGCATCAACACAGAAGTTAAGCCTGATAGCAGGGAAGTATGTCGGAAAGGACGACCCTGTTATGATTATAAGAAGTCAGTCAGGGCTGCCAGCAGTGGGCGAGATCCTTGAACCATTTACCTTTCCGCATTTAGTAGATGGCTGGATGAGGGGCTCGCACAGGGGGCCGCTTATGCCAGTTGCGTTTTATGAGGCAAATCCATCAAGGTTTGATGGTCCCCCAAGGGTCATTGCAGCAGGGTTCCAGCTTGCCAACGGTAAGTTAATAGGGCCGAGGGACATGTTTGATGACCCTTCCTTTGATAGGGCAAGGGAGGAGGCCAACCATATTGCCGATTATATGAGAAGACATGGGCCGTTTGAGCCCCACAGGCTTGGCCTTGATGAGATGGAATACACAACAATGCCCTATATAATGAAAAAACTTGAAGGGAGATTTGTAAAGGAGTAAGCCTTGGGCAGGAGATTCCTTGGCCTTGATGCAGGCTCTGTCAGTGTAAAATTGGTTGTCCTCGATGAAGGGGGCGGCCTTATTAGTGCTTATTATAAAAGGCACGGTGGCCAGCCGCTTAGTATTGCCCTTGAGCTTCTTGAGAAAGTCGGGCATGAAAGCAGTATTTCTATTACAGGTTCTTCTGGAAGGCTTATTGCACAGATATTTAATATGGAGCCGGTAAATGAAGTGATTGCCCATGGCTATGCAACAATAAGGCTTTATCCCCATGTGAGAAGTATTATTGAGATGGGCGGTGAGGACTCGAAACTTATCCTGCTTGGGGATAAAGGCATCGCTGATTTCTCCATGAACTCTGTCTGTGCTGCCGGCACAGGCTCATTCCTCGACCAGCAGGCGGAAAGACTGAGGATAACCCTGGATGAATTTGGTGGACTTGCCCTCAAATCCATAAAACCGCCGAGGATTGCAGGAAGATGCAGTGTGTTTGCAAAATCAGACATGATACACCTCCAGCAGATAGCAACCCCTTTAGAGGATATAGTTTCAGGCCTGTGCTTTGCAGTTGCAAGAAACTTCAAGGGTGCCATATGCAGGGGAAGGAAGATTATAGAGCCTGTGGGCTTTCAGGGCGGCGTTGCAGCAAACAAGGGAATGCTCAGGGCATTTAAGGAGGTCTTTGGACTTGACAATATAATCGTTCCAGAAAACTACGCACTCATGGGAGCCATTGGCGCTGTGTTAAAGGACATGGAGGAAAACAGGGTTAATGGTTTTGAGCCTGGACGATTAAAGAAGTTTATCCATGAGGCCAGGTATAAGACAGATGCTATCCACCCACCATTAAGGGATGATGACTTCTTTGAGAGACACCTAAAAAACAGTTCCGAGTTAGGAGTTAGGAGTTACGAGTTAAAGGAGAAAAAAAATCTAAAATTAGAATTAAACTCACCACTCATCACTCACCACTTAAATCCCCCCTTTACTAAGGGGGGGCATTGGGGGATTAGGGCATATCTCGGCATAGACATAGGCTCGATAAGCACAAATCTTGCAGTCATAGATGGGGATGGAAGGCTGCTGTCCAAGAGATACCTGATGACCGCAGGAAGGCCCATAGAGGCAGTAGCAAGGGGTCTTGATGAGATTGGCAGGGAAATAGGAAACAGGGTTGTAATTGCAGGTGTTGGCACAACAGGCTCAGGCAGATACATGATTGCCGATTATGTTGGCGCGGATATTGTCAAAAACGAGATTACTGCCCAGGCCACTGCTGCAGCAGAGATAGACAGGTCTGTGGACACTATCTTTGAGATCGGCGGTCAGGACTCAAAATACATATCGCTAAAGGATGGCGTTGTAGTTGATTTTGAAATGAACAAGGCATGTGCAGCAGGGACAGGCTCTTTCCTTGAGGAGCAGGGGGAAAAGCTGAATATAGACATAAAGGGGCAATTTGCAGATATGGCCTTTTCATCAGAATGCCCGTGTCCGCTGGGTGAGAGGTGCACGGTCTTTATGGAAAATTCACTCATGGCCCAGAAACAGAGGGGAGCATCAAGAGAGGACCTTGTGGCAGGACTTGCCTACTCTATCGTTGAAAACTATATACACCGTGTTGTTGGCGATAAGCCGGTAGGACAGCGGATATTCTTTCAGGGCGGCGTTGCATTTAACAAGGCAGTTGTTGCAGCCTTTGAGAAATATCTGAATAAGAAGATAATCGTCCCGCCGCACCATGATGTCACCGGCGCCATAGGGATGGCATTGATTGTCATGAGGCACATGAAACAGGAGGGAGGGCAAACGGCATTTAAAGGCTTTGACCTCTCTAAGAGGCCTTACACAGTAACATCATTTGAATGTAAGGCATGTCCAAACATGTGCGAGATAAATCGGGTAAAGGTTGAGGGAGATAGCCCGCTTTTTTATGGGGGCCGCTGTGAGAAATACGATGTAAAAAGGGGAACAAGACATTCAGGGTTGACCGACCTCTTTGAAGAAAGGGAAGGCCTTTTGAAAAGAAGCTATTATGGCTATAAGGAATCAGCTAAAGGCCCGTTCAGGGCCAGGATCGGAATACCCTATATCTTCTTCTTTCACGACCTCCTTCCATTCTGGAGCACCATCCTCTACGAGCTTGGGTTCGAGGTGGAACTCTCTCCAAATGATAATGTTCAAATCATCCGTAGTGGGCTTGAAGCTGTGCTTTCCGAGGCGTGTTTCCCGGTAAAGGTGGCACATGGGCATGTGAAATACCTCATTGAAAAGGGTGTAGATGCCATACTTATGCCAAGTTTTATAAACCTCAGTGCAGATACAGATTCCTCAGGCTTTGCATGTCCTTATACCCAGACAATATCGTATGTAACAAGGGCGGCCATTGGAAGGTACAGGAGCATAACACCCATAATTGATAGGCAGAGGGGAATGGATTTTATGCTTAAGGAACTCTTGAGGGTGCTGAGGCCATATGGTATAAAGATGCGTGAGATCAAGATGGCATATGATATAGCAGAGTCAAATCAGCTATGTTTTCAATCGGCCAAAACACAAAGGGGTAGGGAGATAATCTCTCAATTAAAGGGAAAGACGATTGTTATTGTAGGCCGCTCATACAATGCCTTTGATTATGGTATGAATATTCAGATACCAAAGAAACTCATGGACCTCAACATGCTCTCAATCCCAATGGATTTCCTGGATATAGAAGCTATAGACATAGCTAAAGAATGGCCGAATATGTACTGGAGGACAGGGCAGAGGATACTTGCGGCAGCTGAGATTATACGGGAAAATCCCCTGCTATACCCCCTATACATAGGCAACTTCTCCTGTGGGCCTGATTCCTTTATACTCAGGTATTTCAAAGATAGGCTGGGGGGAAAACCATTTCTACATATAGAGATAGACGAGCACAGCGCAGATGCAGGGATTATCACAAGGTGCGAAGCATTTCTTGACAGCCTGAAGAATGTAAAACCACAACCGCACAAGCCAAAGGCTGTTAGACCATTGTCTATAAAGAGAGGTTCCACAGATAAGATTGTCTACATACCAAGGATGTCGGATCATGCCTATGCCCTGTCTGCTGCGTTTGAGCACTGCGGGCTCTCCTCGGAGGTTATTGATGAATCAGATAGTAAAACCCTTGAACTTGGAAGGCGGTATGTCTCTGGCAAGGAGTGTTATCCGTGCACAGTAACAACAGGCGACATGGTAAAAAAGGCATTGAGTCCTGATTTTGACCCTAAGAGGGCGGTCTTCTTTATGCCATCAGGTACAGGGCCCTGCCGTTTTGGTCAGTATAATGTCTTTCACAGACTTGTTCTTGATGAGCTTGGGCTTCAGGATGTGCCAATCTTTTCACCTGTCCAGGACAAGAATTTTTATAAGGAACTTGATATTGTCGGAAAAGACTTTGTAAAAAAGGCATGGACAGGTATAGTTGCAATAGGCCTTCTTGAAAAGGCACTGCATGAGACAAGGCCGTATGAAAAGAATAAGGGCCAGACAGACAACCTATATAACGAACATCTGAAGAGGCTCTTTGAAACGCTCAAGGGGAGAAACGGAAGGCTTGAGCCGCTCCTTTATGAGATAAGAAGGGAATTTGATGCCATACCTAAGGATAAAGGGCAAAGGCCCTTGATAGGGGTAATCGGAGAGATATTTGTCAGATCAAACAGGTTCTCAAACGAAGACCTTATACGAAGGATTGAGGAACTCGGTGGCGAGGTATATCTGTCACCTGTAGAGGAATGGATATACTATATAAATCTCATGGCTGTTCAGAAGACATTGATTAAAAAGAACAGATCTGATATGATTAATCTTTTCATTACAAGGTTCTTTCAAAGATTTATTGAGCACAGGCTCTCAAATGCCTTTAAGGGATTTATCAGGAACCTCAAAGAGCCGTCCACAACCGAGATATTGAGGAAGGCATCACCGTATATTCACAGGTCATTTGAGGGAGAGGCTATATTGAGCATTGGCAAGGCAGTTGATATGGCTGAGGCTGGTTTGGCAGGTGTAGTCAATGCAATGCCTTTTGGTTGTATGCCTGGCACGATAGTTACGGCATTACTCAAGGGGATAAAGGACGATTACGGGATACCGTATATAAATATCCCTTATGATGGTACAGAGGCATCGACAACGCAGATACAGCTTGAGGCATTTATGCATCAGGCGAGGATTTATAGTAGCAGAGATACCAGTTGGAAATAAGGAGGTGATTGGGTGGGAAGCGTAGTAAAGTGGCGTAAGAAAAAGATGAGCAAACACAAGCACAAAAAACTCCTCAGGAAGACCCGTCATCAGAGGAGACAAAGTAAGTAGGAGGTTGGATGAAGGATATAATGGCCTTAAAAGATCAATTGGCACTCATCGAAAAGGAGATAAGGATGATTGCTGAGGAGCTCGATGCTATAAGGCATTCAGCAGGTCAGACAGAGGATATCACAGTTGAGCTGAAGGCTATAAAGGTCTTCCTGGGTCGAATCCACCCTGAATTCAAGGAACAATTCCCTGAGATAGTTAAGAAGGTAAGAAGGCGTTAATCTATTATTGTTCGAATCTCGTAACCCTGATGCCTGCAAAACCCATTGACCTGATGTAGTCAACAAAAGACACTTCGGTGACCATACCTGATTTATTTTTGCCCTTTATACCGCTTGCATGTATCAGGTATACGCCTTCTGAATCCTTTTTTATAATTCCGATATGACCGACAATCTCGCCAACAACCCTCCTGTCAGGCTGCTTTACAAAAAAGACGATATCGCCGCTTTTCAGTTTCCTGACAACATCCATATCGATGTTGTCCTTTGGGATAATGCTTACAAAATCCCTGCCTCTTGAGCCTTTTATCTTTACAACCGTTCCTAAATTTGAGGTAATCTCCCTGCCCCATTTGCCGCTGTCTATCATATCCTCTCCGTATTGAAACCTATCCTGATAATTGATAACCTTACCGTTGCTGTCGAGCATCCCCCTGGTGATGAACCGTTTATCCAGTGCAGCCGATATGGCCTCCTCTGAATTGTGGCTCAGGGCAAGCTCAACAGAGCGGAAGACATGATACATGCAGTCAACCCTGTCATCATAAACAATAACATCCCTCCTCACATATTCACCGAGAGGGTCTGTATCATAAGGCATACCAACAAAACTCTCTGCCCAGTATGCGATCCTCTTGCCTAATGGGAGCTTCCATGCAGAGTTTATCTCGCTATCCGAAATGGTAAGTGCGTATGAATGGGCAATAGATAGCACAGAGACAACGCAAAGAGCAAGGAGCCTGAATAGTTTGATATTCACAATATATCTTCCTCCTCCAGAGATCCGAGAGACTTTAAAGGAATTTTAACACTTTGCGTATAGAAATTTCTGTAATGTGTTTCTCCACTTGCCAAAAAGTCAAAATCATATTATGATAAGGGGTATAAAATTTCTTCCCGCTGATCAAAACATGAGAATATAATGCGTATAGAAAAGATAGAGCTGATTGGTTTTAAGTCTTTCTCTGAGAGGACCACATTCCATTTTCACCCTGGAATTACGGCCGTCGTGGGGCCAAATGGCTCTGGCAAAAGCAATATTGTTGATGCCTTCAGGTGGGTACTTGGAGAGCAGAGCGCCAAGGCACTGAGGGGAGACAAAATGGAAGAGGTAATATTCTCAGGCTCAACCACAAAAAAACCTAAGGGGATGGCAGAGGTCACACTCACACTCTCTGGCGTGTATAAGGAACTTCCATCAGGCATTCAGGAGATAGGAGAGATATCTGTGGGAAGGAGGCTCTACCGCTCAGGGGAGAGCGAATATTACATAAATAAAGTTCCGTGCAGGTTGAAAGACATACGCGATATATTTCTCGACACAGGACTTGAGTTAAAGGCATATTCCATACTCGAACAGGGCAGGATGGACGATATATTGAAGGCCAAGCCCTATGAGAGGCGTTTTCTTATAGAAGAGGCAGCGGGGATTATGAAGTATAAGGTCAGAAAGACAGAGGCCCTGAATAAACTCCAGGCATCACAGGCAAACCTTCAAAGGCTTAATGACATATTGAACGAGCTAAAGAGACAGATAAACTCGCTGGACAGACAGGCAAAAAAGGCCGAGAGATACAAAAATCTCACGGAGGAGTTAAAGGCCATAGAATTAAGGCTCGCAAAGAGGGATTATAACGCCTTCAGACAGGAACTCTTAAACACTGTGACAGCTATACATTCAATCAGAGAAAAGGAGTTTAGCCTTAGCGCAGAGCTTCAGGAGCTTGGCGCAGAGATAGAAAAGAGGCGGCTTAACATAATAGAGCATGAAAAATTTACCGATGGCATCCAGAGGGATATCTATTCAAAGGAAAAGGCTATTGCAGAGGAAAGCGGCAGAATAAACCTCATAAAAAACGACCATTCAAACCTGAAGGAACGATATACAAGGCTCATTGCTGATGAGGAGGATCTAAGAGAAAAGAATGAGACGCTATCAGCAAGACTATCTGAACTTGACTCAAAGGAATCAGGGCTTAAGGCTGAGATAGAGGACATAAAAGGAGAGTTAGGAGAAAGGGAGGAAGCACTCAGGACCATAGAGGATGAGCTGTGGGACATCGAGGATTCGCTTGAAGAAAAGAGGAAAGAGCTTTTCAGTAAAGCTGAGGCCATAAGCAATCTAAAGAATGAGATAGCTAATCTCAGGGCAGTGCTGGCCTCAAAGGACAAGACAGAGTCCTCCACCATAGATGAGATGACAGGCATAGAAAGAGAGCTTGAGAGGCTTAATACTGACCTGAGAGAAAATGAGGCAAAGGCTGAAGCTATCACAGAGACAATTGGTGGATTAAAAGAAAAAAGAGAGACAACCTATTCATCCATGCTTGAGGATAAAGATTCATTAAAGGCATTAGAGGAGAAATACTTCAGGCAAAAGGCGGCACATGTATCGCTTTCATCAAAGGTCGAATCCCTGAAGGCGATAGACATGGATGAGGCATCAAAGCAGATTATGGGTAAGGGGCTTCTCAACATACATGGGCAGGTTGCAGATGTGATAGAGACGGAGCCCGCGTATGAAAAGGCAGTTGAGGCAGCATTAGGGGAGAAACTCTACTGTCTGATAGTGCAGGATTATGACGAACTGAAAAAGGGGCTTGATGTTACAGATGATACCGGGACAGGCAGGATAGGATTTATTCCCCTTGATATAGCTGCCCCATCAATGGAAGGCATCGCTGATGTCGATTATAGCAATAACGGGATAATCGGCTTGGCGTCAAACCTTGTAAGGATAAGGGACGGTTATACTGATATTGCCCTGGCACTGCTCGGTAATGTTATTGTAGTTTCAGACATAGAGGCAGGCATTAATATCCATAGGCAGGGCAGAGGCCACCGTATTATTGCAACCATTGATGGACATATAATGGAGGCCTCAGGCGCGGTCTTTGGAGGAAAGGGTAAAGAGGTTCTGAAGAAGAAGCGTGAGTTGAGGGAATCAATAATCGAGATGGAAAAGACTTTAGAAACCCTCAGGGATATTGAGGATAGGATAACATCCCTCAAATCGGGCATAACAGATAAAGAACATCTCTTAACTGGCATGGATAAAGACATCGTGGATGCAGAAAAAAGGCTATCTGCAACAAGGAATGAATCTATGAGGGTGGCACAGGAGATAGAGAGATACAAAGACAGGATTGAATTTTTAAAAACAGAGCTTGAGCTTGGCAAAAGGGATAAGGAAGAGGCAGCAATGCTGCTTTCATCAAAGGAGGAAGACCTTGTCAGTCTTGAAGAGCAGAGGAATATCATAGAGGCTGGGATAAAGGAGTTTCAGGAGGTTATCGGGCAGAGAAAGGCCCTGGTTGAGGAGAGTCGTGCAGAGATAACGGACATGAAGCTCTCCCTTACATCCATCAAGGCTGGGTTAGAATCTATATCAAAGGAAAAGGCAGCGGTAACATCTTCCATACAGGAGAATCAGAGGACGCTGAGGGCTATATCGGAGGAAATAGACTCTATCAGGGTAAGGATGGCTGATAGGGAAAACGAGAGCAAGGACAGACAGGCCGTCCTGAATTCACTCATCTCAGAGGTGGATTCCCTCAGAAAGGAACTAACAGATGCAAAGGAGAAACTCGAGACACTGATAAATGACACCCATGGGCTGGAAGATACAGAGAAACACAAAAAAGAACAACTGGATGCCATAAAGGCAGAGTCCTCAGGACTTGAGATAAAGAAGGCAGAGACATCCCTCAGAATAGAGCATCTCAAAGGCGACATGCAAAGGAATTATGGCCTTGATATTGAGACATTGGAGACCCAGGAACCTATGGAGGATGATGCAGAGAGGCTGACCTTATTGAGGGAAAAGATACAGCAGCTTGGCCCTGTGAGCCTGGGGACACTCGATGAATACGAGGAGTTGAGGAAAAGATATGAATTCCTGGCAATACAGCAGACCGACCTCCTGAATTCTATAAAAGGCATCGAAGAGGCAATAGCAAAGATAAACAGGACAACAAGGAAGAGGTTGCAGGAGGCATATGAGCTTCTAAGAGAGAGATTCAGGGAGATATTTACTGTGCTTTTTGGAGGCGGCAGGGCAGACATCATACTTGTTGGAGAGGAGAACATCCTTGAGGCAGGTGTTGATATAATCGCACAGCCGCCGGGCAAGACGCTTCAAAACCTATCCCTGCTTTCTGGCGGAGAAAAGGCGCTCACTGCCTTAGCGCTGATGTTTGCAGGATTCCTCGTAAAACCAACACCCCTGTGCATAATGGATGAGGTTGATGCGCCATTGGACGAATCCAATATAGACAGGTTTGCATCCATGCTGAAGGAGCTTGCAAGGGATACCCAGTTCATAATCATCACCCACAACCGAAGGACCATGGAGGTTGCAGATTTTATATATGGTGTTACAATAGAGTCAGCAGGGACATCAAGGGTATTGTCGCTTAAACTAATGGAGCCTGTGTGATGGGAGATAAAAGGTTATTCCCGCGATACAGAGTTAGTTCCGAGTGCAAGGGTAAGCTTGTCCTTGCACAGGATATAAAGATTATCAATATAAGTATGGGCGGGATGCTGATACAATGCAGCCGGCGCTTAAATATTAATAATAGATACTGTGTGCAGATACTGGCAAAGGACGGAACCGGAATAACACCTGATTGTATTGTCCAGAGAGACTTTTTCAAAGGCACAGTAGAGCACAAAGACAAGACATTGCCTTTGTATGAGGTTGCGTTTCAGTTTGTGGAACTGAGCAATGATGAAAAGGCGTTCATAAAAAGACTCTTAACCGATATAGGTCAAAATGAAAAGACTTGACAGCTTATTGCCTCCTGAGAGGGTATCATTGTTTGAGGAGGACACCCTCTGCTATAGCTTTGATGCAACAGGGATAGAAGAGAGACCCATGGCTGTTGCAAGACCCATATCTACAGATGAGGTCTCAACAATCATGTCATATGCCTATGAGAGAGATATCCCTATTGTCCCAAGGGGTGCAGGCACGGGCATGTCTGGAGGATCTGTTCCACTAAACAACTCTATAGTCTTGTCATTTGAGAGGATGAACAATCTAATAGATATAGACGCCTCAAATCTTATAGCCGTGGTTGAGCCAGGTGTTATAAACGGCCATTTCCAGAGGGACTTAGAGGCATTAGAGCTTTTCTATCCGCCTGACCCTGCGAGCATGGACTTCTGCACACTCGGAGGCAATGTAGCAGAAAACGCCGGCGGCCCAAGGGCTTTAAAGTATGGGGTTACAAGGGATTATGTCCTTGGCCTTGAAATAGTTATGCCTGATGGTAAAATAGCCCTCATTGGAACAAAAACCCAAAAAGGCGTTGTTGGTTATGACCTTACAAGGCTGGTAGTTGGCTCAGAAGGGACACTGGCTGCCATAACAAAGATATTCCTGAGACTGCTGCCTATGCCAAGGGCTGTTATAACACTGTTAGCTGTATTTGACAGTGTGGATGCATCAGCAAGGGCTGTATCAAAGATAATAGCCTCCTCAATAATCCCAAGGACACTGGAATTTATGGACAGGGAGTCTATAAAGGCAGTTGAGGCATTTAAGCCAACAGGGCTTCCAACTACAGCCGAGGCAGTGTTACTGATTGAGGTAGATGGTTCACCAAAGGCCATTAAGGAAGACACAGACAGGATTGCATCCATATGTATAGCCCATAAGGCGGATATACAGGTGGCAGATGAACCATCTGCAAGACAGCGTCTATGGGAGGCACGGAGGGCAATATCACCTGCCCTTTACCGGATAAGCCCGACAAAGATCAATGAGGACATCGTTGTTCCAAGAAGCAAGATTCCTGAGATGCTCGCCTATCTAAGGAGACTATCTGAGGATCTAAACATAAGGATAGTCAACTTCGGCCATGCAGGCGATGGCAATATACATGTAAATATCATGACCGACAGGGAGAATGCAGAGGAATTTAAAAGGGCAGGGGATGCAAGGAGGAAGATATTCGAGGCTGCATTGAAATTTGGCGGAACAATATCAGGTGAGCACGGCGTTGGTATTACAAAGGCCCCTTTCATTCCCATGGAGATGCATCCTGCAAGTCTCGGTATGATGAAGGCAATAAAAAGACTCTTTGACCCGAAGGGGCTTATGAATCCTGGCAAGATTTTTGAGGGTTAACACTAAAAAACCCTTGACAAAAGCCTAAGTTCTTGATACCTTTATTTAGGCTTATTAAATCTCAAAAAAAGGAGGGGGTGAAAAAGGTATGACAAAGGCGGAACTTATTGACAAGATTGCAGCAGAGGCAGATCTTAGTAAAGCCGATGCAGGCAAGGCCCTTGGTGCAACGCTTGATTCGATCAAGGCTGCATTAAAGAAGAATCAGAAGGTGACTCTGGTGGGCTTTGGAACATTTTCAGTCACAAAGAGAAAGGCCCGCAAAGGTCGCAATCCGAGGACCGGCAGCCCGATTAATATTCCTGCAGCAAAAGTGCCGAGATTCACATCTGGTAAGGCCTTAAAGGATGCGATAAGGTAATCTTTTATAAGCATTAAAAAGGCAATGTTTTTCATAGAGACATTGCCTTTTTCTTGACATGACATGACTGTTTCTTTTATTTTTATATCAATAATTGTTCATCCATATAGGCGCGTAGCTCAGGGGGAGAGCGCTACCTTGACACGGTAGAGGTCGACGGTTCGAAACCGTCCGTGCCTACCAATAAAATCAAGGGTTTACAACACATGCTGTTTCTTTCTCACAAGCGTAGTCAAATCGTAACCATTTTCATCCAAAACCTCTACAGCCTTTTTCATATGAGCCGGCGCAAGATGGGGATATCTCAGGGTCGAGGCCATTGATTCTCTTAAGGTATTGCGAAGGCAGCCTGAAACAGCCCGGAAGGTATCAGATGAACTTTTGGGTAAATATAAGAGTATAATCCCTGCCGAAAAAACCTCAACTGAGTTTATAAAAGAACTCAGAGGCTCATTATTTGGCAAGGTAAAAAACTAACAAGTGAACTCCTTCCGTATGTGGAACTAAATTATTATTCTTCACAACAGTTTTGTTCCACTGTCAAAAAATACTCTAAGTGTAGAAAAATCAGAGACAGCGAAGGGCAGAAGCAATGTGTATCATCTCCTTGCCATGTTATATCTCAAAGAGGTAACTACTGAACTCCTGACAATTCTGAGGATTACTTTGAAAGGGTTTTTGTACAGAGGTGAGAGGCAAACGTCGTTTTATTTATGAGACGAAGTGTTTCACTGAATGTTTCAATGAAACAGAATCGAGATGTTTTAACTTACATTATCCTTATAAATCAATGAAATAAAATTGGTATAAATATTGCAGAAATTATGGTAATAATCAGCTTCAGTGTTTTTGTATGGATGACAGCTATTAGGGAGATACCATTTTTTAGCCTCCCAAGGCTTATAGTAGTTTATAAAGAGGAAAGGGGGGACAAAGAGGTCTTTTTTGAGTTTGCGGACAAAGAGGAGATGAAAAACTTCTGCCATGTGCTAAATAGTGCAGGGGAGAAGAGGGAAATAACATTTATCCATAAGGAGGTTTAATTATGTCACAAGAACTGAGGAGTAGATTTATATTTTTAATGATCGTCACCCTATTTCTGATCATCTTTTTTGATGCCTATTTAACAAAGGCATCAGCAGCAGGCAAGGGGAATGCTGCTGAAGGTAAGAAGGTTTACGCTGTAAGGTGTGCCATGGTGCAAGTGGAAAGGGCGATGGCCCTGTAGGAAGATCCCTGAATCCAAAGCCCGCAAACTTTACAGATAAAGCAATGATGGCCATGCATTCTGATGAGGAGCTCTTTAAAACGATCTCCAATGGTGTAAAAGGTACTGCAATGGTGGGATTTGCAAATTCATTGAGCGTGGCTGACCGCTGGAACCTTGTTGCATATATAAGGTCACTCTCCAGGTAAGAGTAAGATGATAACTCTTACTGGTTGGTGCAAACCTGCAAAGGGGGTCTTTTTCCTTAAAGGCAATACCTTTTTTGTGAGACCCCCCTGAAAAGGGACTTCAATTAAGTTTAAAAGTGGTGAAGGAGGTTTGAGCAGGCTCTTAGAGCCTTAGTCTCATATTTGAATCAATAAAACAAAATTAAGCCAAAGGAGGGCAATATAAATGCTGAGAAAAATATTAAAAGCCACGAGTTTAGCCATCACTGTTTCAGGGTTGTTACTTTTTTTATCCTTTACAAATGCCTATGCGGTGCCAAGTTTTGCACGGCAGACGGGAATGGCTTGTTCAGTCTGCCATATGGTTTTTCCTGAATTGACACCATTCGGGCGACTTTTCAAGTTGGAGGGTTATACCCTGAGTAATACCGCACAGGTCAAAGAGACAGAGGGGAATGAAATGCATGCCCTGCTCAGTAAGATCCCGCCCCTATCGGCTATGATACAAGCATCTTATACCTCTATAAAAAAGGCACAACAGGGTATTCAAAACGGGAATATCTCCTTCCCACAACAGCTTAGCGTGTTTTATGCCGGCAAGATTACTTCTAAGATTGGGGCCTTCGCGCAGATCACTTACGATGGTGAGAGTGGCGTTTTTTCCTTAGATATGGCAGATGTTCGTTATGCCGACCATGCAACATTAAGGGGTAAAGATCTGATTTATGGCCTTACTCTAAACAACAATCCCACGATGCAAGATGTCTGGAATAGTACCCCCATATGGGGCTTTCCCTATGCCTCATCAAGTGTTGCTCCGACCCCAGAAGCTGAAACGCAAATCTTTGCAGGCTTTGACAAAGTCGGTGGTCTTGGTGCCTATGTCTTTTGGAACAACCTGATATATGCGGAGTTGAGTGGCTACCGCACTGCACAGAGTAGTGCCACCCCACTAAAAGGAGTTGCACCATACTGGCGCATAGCTGTAGAGCCTAACTGGGGTCACCATTCCCTGTCTGTTGGCACTTATGGTATGGTAGCCGATATTTACCCCGCCCCCCCGGGCTATGTCTCTGGGGGACCAACAGACCGTTATACGGACCTCGCTCTTGACTCGCAGTACCAGTATATCAGCGGTGATAATATTTTCTCTGCCCATACGACATGGATTCACGAGAAGCGAAACTTAAACGCCAGTTATACCCTGGGCAATGCGGAAAACTCCTTAGGCAAGCTGCGTACCTTTAAAGTGGATGGAACCTACTACTACAAACGTCGTTATGGTGCATCAGTGGGTTATTTTTCTACAACAGGAAGTTCAGATTCATTCCTCTATGCCTCCAGTAGGACATATAGTCCGGACAGTAATGGTTTTATTATAGAATTGAATTATTTGCCATGGGAGAATACCAAACTTTCACTACAATATACAGCCTACAGCAAGTTCGACGGGGCCAAGACGAATTATGACGGCTCTGGCAGAAACGCTTCCGACAATAACACGCTCTATGTGCTTGCTTGGCTTGTGTTTTAAACCACCCACTCTTTAATGACCCTCCCCTTAAGGGGAGGGTCATAGAGAATATACTCCTTTACACCTTATATCATATCCCTCACCACTGCGTCATCTTAAACAACAAGTATAGATCTTCTCTCCATACCCTCCATTTTTGTTTCCACCGCACTGTATCTTAGGGTATACTAATACAAACGCGATAAATGATGTTTAATAAATATTGTAATGAAGATATTAAAATTCCCCTTCTGGTTTACAAATGGAAGGACTCAGATCCTATGGCAGACCTCCTATCATGACAGGTATCTGCCTGAAAAGACCTACACCATACCTTTGCCTTATATAGAGATGAACCATCAGGATGCGGCTAAAATCGGGATAAAAAGCGGGGATATGGTTGAAGTCTTCAATATGGATGGTAATGTTGTTACCGTGGTGTATGTCAATGATTCGCCTCCCCCTGGTATGGTATTTGGTCTCATGTACCATCCGGAGGGATCCCTTAACCACCTGACAACCTCGTACACTGATCCCAAGACCACTATTCCATGGTATAAGGCTTCAAGGGTCGGTATACGGAAGCTCAGTGGCCCCATTGAGGGGGTTATAAAAAACACATCATTCCTCCCAATAAATGATTGGAGATAATGCGTCTCACTGTGATGAATGAAATCACAAATATTTAGCCTGCGTTACCATGTGGGCGGCCAGATGGCCGCCCATTATTTTCTTTTTTTCTGACCTGCTGCGCTTCAGGTTATATTTAAACCCCTATTGCAGGTTCAATCCCGTATCTTCTCATCTTCCTCCAGAGTGTAGAGCGGCTCAGGCCAAGCATATTTGCAGCACAGCCTTTATTGTAGGAAGATTCCCTCAGGGCATTGAGAATCCTCTGTTTTTCATCAGCCTCGGTATGGTTTATCGCCGGATGTTCCAGCGGCCCCTCCATTTCATAGTCCAGGCAGAGGTGTTCAGGCAGAATGGTATCATCATCAGCAGCACAGACAAGGGCGCTTTCTAAAACCGAGAAGAGTTCTCTGATATTCCCATACCATTGATGGGATAGGAGTAATTTCATGGCAGATGGGCTGATATTTTTCTTTCCTTGAAGGAAATTGGTAACAAGGCAGGGGATGTCCTCCTTTCTTTCCCTTAACGGTGGGACAAAGAGCCTCACCACTGATATCCTGAAGAAAAGGTCGAGCCTGAATTCCCCTGTCTTTGTCATCTCCCAGAGCGGCTTGTTGGATGATGAGATTATCCTCACATGGCTTGTCCTCTCCTTTGCAGCGCCGAGGGGTCTGTATCTTCTGGTATCTAAAAAGGTGAGGAGTTTTGATTGGCAGTTGAGGGGCAGGTTCGAGATCTCATCAAGAAAAAGGGTGCCCCTGTCAGCAAGGGCGATGTATCCCATTTTCTCGGTGCTGGCGCCTGTGAATGCGCCCTTTTCATAACCGAATAGTTCTGATTCAAAGAGTGTTTCAGGGATGGCTGAACAATTTATGTGGATGAAGGTTCCTCCACTGTGGGGGCTATGTTGATGGATGAATCGCGCAAGTTCAGTCTTACCTGTCCCTGTTTCTCCGAGGATGGTTATCGGGGCGTCCTTATTTGCAGCTAAGACGGCCCTCTGCAAGGTCATTGACATTGTCTTGTTCTTTGTTGCCCAGGAAAGTTCTCTTGAGGTGTCATAGCGGTCTATGCCCTTAATGAAGTTCCATATACCACCCACTACCTTACCATTCTCATCCTTGACAGGATAGTAGATAAATGTGCCTGTTATCCTGCCGCCTGGTGTCTTCAGGAACCCCGTGGTTATCGCTATATCCTGAGGAGGATAATCACGTGGGCAGAAACCTTTGGATGTGCAGACACTGTTCAGCAAGGAGTGGCCCGTATCTTTTAATCCACAGATATCCTTTGCCTTTTCACTTGTTGAAAGGATGTTCCCTTTTCCATCGGTCAAGAAAAAAATGGCCGACCCTAATGAAGATGTTTCCATGGTACCTCCTGTTCAGCAGTTTGTTTCATTATGTTTCATTATATGTTTCACACGAAACAAAGTCAAGAGAAAATGGATTAAATATCCTTAGTTATCAAGCCAGAGAAATTGGCATGAGTATTGCTTGATAGTTATGTCTTAAAAAGTCTTCTTTGCAGATATTTATGCAGTGGATTCTGCTTACATCGGCAGGCAGGAATCAGATTTTATGGATATAACATCAGGCGTAAAAATATATGGACTCTGTCTGGAGAGATTAAAGCACCAGATAAGTATTGCCAGATCAAGGATTGAAAAGGGACATGAGGAGGATACGAGGGAAATTGTCCTTGAATGCTATAACACGGGCAATGTAGATGACATCATAGATATACTGGAACTTTATGACATAGGTGATGACAAGAGAATAGATACACTAAAAGACAAACTTGATGAGCTGGCATACACTGCCTCTCTGCTTGTGAGGGAAAAGGTGAAGTTTGGCTTCTCTGAAGAAGGCGAGTTGTGTCTTTATCTGGTGAGATGAAGAGATTTGTGGTCATAGTATCTATAGTTATCTTTGTCTCTGGCTGCGGAGAGACGGTAAGGCAGCCCATAAAATTCAACCACAAGAAGCATGTGGATATGGGAATTGGGTGCGATACCTGCCACATCTATGTGAAAGAGCAGCCCTTTGCAGGGCTTCCGAAGATAGAGATATGTCTCGGCTGTCATGAGGCACCGATTACAAAGAGTGCAGAAGAGGAGAAGATAAGAGATTTCAAGAAGAGGGACATCGAGTTGAGATGGACTAAACTCACCAATCTTCCAGACTATGTCTATTTCTCACATAGAAGGCATGTGGGCATTGCAAAACTGGACTGCAAGGGCTGTCATGGGGATATCGCTGAAATGCCAGTGCCTCCTGAAAGGGCATTGGTGAGCCTTAAGATGGGGGATTGTATTGATTGCCATAGGAAGAAAAAGGCAAAGACCGATTGTATATACTGCCACAGGTGAGGGGATTTAATGGCTCTAACGAGAAGGGACTTTATTAAGGTTGTTGGGATAGGGGCATTCGCAGCCACTACAGGCTGCACAAAGCTCTCTGAGTTTATGGATGAAGGAGCGGTTTCTGTACCGCCAAATGGCGTCGAGAAATGGATACCCTCTGTATGTGGACAGTGCTCTGGAGGCTGCGGAATAATTGCGAGGGTTATTGATGGGAGGGTGGTAAAGATAGAGGGCAATCCCCTTTCCCCGATAAATAGAGGGACCCTGTGTGCGAGAGGACAGGCAGGTCTTCAGGTGTTGTATGACCCGGACAGGATAAGGGCTCCTCTGAGGAGGGTCGGGGACAGGGGCTCTGACAGGTGGAGGGAGATAGGCTGGGATGAGGCTATAGGGGAGGTTGCGGAGAGGCTTAACGGGATAAGGAGAAAGGGCATCCCCCATAAGGTGGCCATGATCTCCGGTTCTGAGAGGGGATCGATGGATCTCCTGTTGTGCCGGTTCATGGAAGCCCTTGGTTCTCCCAATTATTTTCTCATGCCAGATGACAACGATGATATACAGATAGATGCGATCTCTGTTATGCAGGGCATAAAAGGCAGGCCCCTCTTCGATATATCCCGTGCAAGATACATCCTGTCCTTTGGTTCTCCCCTGATCGAGACCTTTTCATCACCCGTCCAGACCATGAGGATGTACGGGGAGTTCAGGGGCGGGAATGGAAAGATGAGGGGCAGGCTGGTCCATATCTCACCCCGTCTTTCCGTAACAGGCATAAAGGCGGACAGGTGGGTACCCTTAAGACCGGGCACAGAGGGCGTCTTTGCCCTGGGGATCGCCCATGTAATCATAAAGGAGTCGCTCTATGATAGAGACTTCATTTCCAGCCATACATCAGGATTTGATGGATTCAGGGAAATCCTCCTCAAGGAGTATACACCATCTTATGTCTCGAAGATAACATCCCTTGCCGAAGACAGGACAATAGAGATAGCAAGAGAATTTGCCTCATTCAGGCCCTCCCTGGCGATAGCAAACAGGTGTAGGTTATATGACCAGATGGCTATTCATTCATTAAACGCCCTTATAGGCAGCATAGGTAAAAGGGGAGGGATAATCTTCCAGAGCGCTCCGGGGCCTTATGCCCTTCCGCTATCGGAAAGGGCAATAGCGATGACCCCCATTTCCGGTTCACCCTATACGCTTTCTGAGGCGATAAGAAATGGGTCTCCCTACAGCCTGGAAGCCCTTTTGATTTATAACTGTAATCCCCTCTTCTCCCTGCCCGATATGCATGAGGCATCCAGGGGAATTCCCTTTATTGTGAGTTTCTCTCCCTTCATGAATGAGACAGCAAGGACGGCAGACCTCATCCTCCCTAACAACACCTATCTCGAAAACTGGGGAGACGTCCTGAGCCATACTGCCGAAGGGACTGCCATCGGCATAAGACAGCCTGTCCTGAAGCCGATATACAGGACCATGCAGACCGGTGATGTGATATTAAGGATTGCGAGGAATATGGGCGGGGACATAGAAAAAAGCATGCCCTGGGGAAGTTTTAAGGATGCCCTTTTTTATTCTTTAAGGCAGCTTCGTAAAAGAAAGGGAGAGGTATTCGGCATTTCAAAGGGATTAAGGGGGGAAGAGGAATTTTTGGAGGCCATGCTGGCAGGCGGCGGTTATCGGGAGCCATCGGATTACCAGAGGCCTGGGGAATTTGATTTCCATCAAGTTACCTCACCACAGGCCGTGAGAGATTATAAGAAGGGCCTATCCGGGGGAGATGAAAAAGACTATCCCCTTTATCTGAATATACACAGGCTTTCGACACATTCGGGCATCACCGATTATAACCAGCCCTATCTGAAGGAATCCCTCACACCGGAGATCCCGGAGGCCTGGGATTCATGGGTGGAGATAAATCCGGAGACAGGAAAGAGACGGGGCATTAGCACAGGGGATATGGTTGTTGTTGAATCTCAGGCGGGGAGGATAAGGCTCAGGGCGAGGTTATATCAGGGGATAATGCCTGATGTTGTGAGCATCCCCTTTGGACTTGGAGAGGCAGGCCTGGGCAGATGGAATAAAAACATAGGGGTCAATCCGGAGAAGATACTGGTGAAGGATATAGATCTGCCTTCAGGCAATCTAATCAGAAATTCCACAAGGGTGAGAATATACAGGGCAGATGGCTAAATGGGTAATGGTCATAGACCTCGATAAATGCACTGCCTGCCAGGCCTGTGTTGTAGCCTGCCAGGTGGAAAACAACATTCCCATTGCAGGTCCTGATGAGACAGAAAGGCAGAGGATTATTCGGTGGATGGAGATAATACCTTTTATCTATGGAGAATATCCTGATGTGAGGATGAGACTGCTGCCGAGACCATGTATGCAATGTGACAACCCGCCATGCACAAAGGTTTGTCCTGTGAGGGCGACCATGCTGGGACCTGAGGGGATAGTGGCACAGATATACCCGAGGTGCATAGGCTGTAGATACTGCACCTCTGCATGCCCCTACACCGTGAAATACTTTAACTGGCACACACCATCATGGCCCGAGGAGATGAGAAATTCCCTCAACCCCGACGTCTCTGTGAGGCCGGCAGGGGTTGTTGAGAAATGCACCTTCTGCATCCATAGGCTCCAGAAGGCGAGGGAAAAGGCTGCTGCTGAAGGAAGGCAACTCAGGGAGGGTGATTACATCCCTGCCTGCGTCCAGACATGCCCGAGCTGTGCCATGTATTTCGGCGATAGCGAGAACCCGAAGAGCATTGTCTCTGACCTCATAAAGAGTCCGAGGGCATTCAGGCTCCTTGAGGAAATAGGCACAGAGCCAAAGGTTTATTATCTTTCAGAGGGACAATAGGATGGAGAGGGAAGATATACTGTTCAAGCCCATTGATAGGCCAGGCAGGAAATTTTACATAGTGGCAGGCATCATGAGTATGGTTGTGATCTGGGCATTTTATGCCTACATAACAGAGCTCAGGAACGGGCTCGGTGTCACGGGTCTAAACAGGCCTGTGTTCTGGGGGTTCTATATAACAAATTTTGTATTCTTTATAGGCATAAGCCATGCAGGAACCCTCATCTCCGCAGTTCTGAGGATAACAAACGCAGAATGGAGGAAGTCCATAACAAGGTCTGCTGAAGTCATAACAGTCCTGGTTCTGGGCATCGGGGTCATGAACATATTGATGGACCTCGGCAGGCCTGACAGGGTTCTGAATATCATAAAGTATGGAAGATTCCAGTCTCCTCTTGTCTGGGACCTCATCAGCATTACAACCTATTTAACTGCAAGCATAATATACCTCTACCTCCCCCTTATCCCTGATATTGCTTTGTTGAGGGATAGGGTAAAAGATGAACCGAGGAAGTGGTTTTATAATATTCTTTCTATTGGCTGGAAAGGGACAGAGGAACAACAAAGGATACTCAACGGGGCCATCGCTATTATGGCCATTCTTGTTATTCCTATAGCTGTCTCTGTCCATACAGTGGTTTCCTATGTTTTTGCGATGACCATACAACCCATGTGGCACAGTGCAATATTCGGGCCTTACTTTGTTGTTGGGGCGATATTCTCTGGCATTGCTGCCATAATAATAATCATGGCAATAATCAGAAAGGTTTACCATCTTGAAGATTATTTGAGGCCAGTCCATTTTAAGAATTTGGGTATATTGTTATTTGTTATGGCCTGTCTATGGCTATATTTCACACTCAATGAGTATCTGACCACCTTCTATGCTGCAGAGCCTGTTCAGATGAAGGTGTTTTACTCAAAGTTTACTGGAAGATATGCACACTTGTTCTGGCTCATGGTTATAACCTGTTTTGTTATCCCTGCCATACTCCTGGTGAATAAAAGGACGAGAACTATCTCAGGGATGGTTGCGGCATCTATTTCGATAACAATAGGTATGTGGCTTGAGAGATTTATAATCATAGTACCCAGCCTTGCAAATCCGAGGCTTCCCTATGAAAGGGGTATATATTTTCCCACATGGGTTGAATGGTCATTGATGGCAGGGTGCTTTGCCCTATTTGCACTGATGTATATGGTATTCACAAAACTATTCCCCATCGTCTCTGTATGGGAGGTGAGAGAGGCGAGGGAGACGGGATTGAAGGAGATCAGGGAAAGGGTGAAGGAGTACCTGCCGGGTATGGAGGTACTTGCGAAGAATATTATGAGCAAGGAGGTTATTGCTGTCACACCTGAAACTACTGTGGAGGAGATAGGCAGGCTACTCGCCTCCCATCGCATAAGCGGGGTGCCCGTGATAGATGCAGACAAAAGGGTGATAGGGGTGGTCTCGGAGTCGGATGTCATATTCAGGGAGATAAGGCATGAGTTCACTCTTGTGGAAAGACTGGGTAATATTATCCTGCCAGAACTGCGGAGGGAGGGTGAGAGGTCTGGTAATACCGCAGGTGAGATAATGACCTCTCCTGCTATTACTGCAGAGGAAGAGACTTCCCTTACTGAACTCATGGAGATAATCAGGGAGAAGAAGATAAAGAGGATAGTCATAGTGGATAAGGTCGGACGGCTTGCAGGGATAGTCTCGAGGATTGATATAGTAAAGGCGATTGAAAGGATATAACATAGTGAGTGAAAAATTGGCGGAAGACAGAATTGTAAAGTATATACAGATTTCGGGAATCGCACTTTTTTATGCCTTTGTTGCAGGGGTTGCATTATTCCTCATCAATGGCATAAAGAATGGGTGGGTATACCATGTTTCTTCTGCTCCCTATGAACTTTCCTTCCCCTTTGCAATAATAATATCCGCTATTATTCTAATGGTATTTTCGGTATTGACCCTTGTGGTATCTATGGTCTTCTGGGGTTTTTTAAGGGATGATATAGTGAAAGGATGAGTAAATCAAAATTATTCTCTCTTAAAGACTCTTTGACATATAGAATCTGACTCGTCTTTCTTAAAGCGATGCAGAAAGATTATCTGCATCAAACATCCATACCCTGTGGTCAGAAGGGGAAGGCTGAAACACCCGTCCTAACAAAAACTGTCATAACCGTCGGGTGGACTCTCGGGGTAGCAGGGGCGACACGCAGTGGAAGCCATTTGAGGCGGATTTTCAGGAGAACTCCTATGGATTCCGCCCCAAAAGGGACGCCCATCAAGCGATGAATGATGTGAGCTATCACATTCGGTATGGAAAGTATCAGGTGATAGATGCCGACATCTCGAAGTATTTTGACAACATACCTCATGACAAACTACTTGCGCTGAGATAACAACGCAGTGGAGACTATAAAAAGGGTGTTGCCACTTCCAAGACCCCCTGTTAGGGCAGAGGTGATAATACCGATAGTTTATAAACTCAATTGATTAATGTAAATTGTTATGGTTGGAAAAATAGAGAGAATAAATTTCTGACCGGTGAATGCAAAATAAAAAATCCTGTGTATATTGGCCTTATCCTTTATCCTTATTTCAAAAGGCTTACGATGTCCTGTGATTGGCTTAACATAAGGCTCTTTCACATTAAGACCGTATTGCTCCAGCAAGTCGGCACCGATAGTTCTATTCCCTAAGACTGAACAGAGGACAAGGTTATATCCTTACTCACGATGGTAATCCTCTGAAGCCAGAAGATTCCCTTTAAAGGGGACAATACCCCTTTAATTGTACTTTCCACAAGTAATCGCGTAAAGTCCTTTAGCAATGGGATCTCTCCTTTTTCTGTATAAATACGGAGTTCCGCCTCGTCTATATAAACTGTTATGTCCCTTGAATCATAGCCCAGCGACAACACAATACCTCTCAAAACATTGCCCATATAGTTCTGGATAAATTCATTAAGCGGCACGATAGAATCATTAACGAGCAGACTTGTCTTCAACTGTGTAATATCCTCCCTCTGCACAGGGTTTACACAACACCTTTCCATCTCTATGCACCTCCCTCATGTCCTGAACATACTCGCCACACACATCGCACTTAACCCTCATCAGCGGCCTACCCGGCATATCCTCAGGCCTTAATTGAACATTCACATCCATCATTTCAAAGAGTTCTTCATCGGTCATTACCCTGTATGCCTCAAGCTGTGCCTTATATTTGTCCTTCTCAGGAAAATATTCCCTTGCCTTTTCCCTTGCCTCTTCCTTTGCAATGACCCTAACGGCCTTACCTGTTTTTAGATTTACAAATGTGGCTGCCATTTTGCCGTAGTCCATAAACTTCATTGTCCTGCGTCCAAGGCTGCAGCCAGTAACAGATTGGACTGCATCCGTTGCACATCTGTCCATCTCAACAAAAACGATCAGATTTTTTTTGTCCTTGCCTTTAGGGTCTTCGATACTAATCTTTCTCAGTCCAAGCATGGACATCTTTACTCCAAGCATCTGACCCGGGCAGAGATGTCCGTGAATTTTTACTGATTCATCTAAAAGCGATTCGAAATCCATTGCATTTATACTATAAACCATGCTTATGTAAATTTATTGTTAACTAAATTCCTTGTCACCTGTGCCAGAGCCTTATAAAATTGCGAGTCCGTTGCTTTTTCCATATCCATTGTGAACTGTGGAACCCACTTTATAAGATGCTCTTCCAGAAATCTCTTAGCAATATCCATATAATAAAGCCTTTTTTCGGGTTCATTATCCATTTTTTGAAACAAGACTGCCATAAAATTCAGTTCTGCTCCAATATGGTCAGACATTATATCAGGATTATTAATTGTTAACCCAATTTTAGTATAAATATTTTTGACTTCATCATATGCATCCTGCATCATCAGTCTTTTAGGTGATGTATATACAGATTCCCACGGCGGACAGGGAAGCTTATATGGTCCGATAAAAAGCCTTGTGTACTCCCATAACAAATCTTCAAGCTCCTGCCCTGAATTAAGGTCTATCACATCAATAGCATCCTTTAAGCCTGACAAGAGATCAGACACATCCAGAGGAAGCAATGTCTTCCAGTTTTCAATGGCCTCTCTTGTAGGTTTGCATAAATACATACTGCTTAAAAGACTGCAAGCTTTTTGCCATTCACTACCAATAATCATTGTGGCATCCCGCATCGTATTTATACCCCTCATGATCTGTCGTTTATGCAAGGGCACAACATATGTTGTACCCTTGCAATCTTACGCAGTGAAATTTTTATCTCTGTATCCTTATTTCTTTATGTTCCTTGCCTCCACAAACCTTATTGAGGGTCTTGTTAATTTTGGGTCTGCAAGGTCTGGCAGCTTTTCAACAATCTTACCCTTAAATACAGGGTCTGCAAAGGCATTGCCTGCTTCAACATCAGGGAGTCTTCCATTGGAAAGGGCATAGCCCATACAGGTCCTCACACATGCAGGAGGAAGCCCTGCCTTTAGCCTGTGGATGCAGAAGTTACACTTATCTACTTTCTTCTTCTTCTCGTCAAACTGAGGAGCGCCATAAGGACAGGCGGCCATACAGCGTTTGCAGCCAATGCATTTCTTCTGATCATGCAGTACAACACCGAACTCCGGCTCCTTAGTGTATGCTCCTACAGGACATGCCTTCATGCATGCAGGCTCCTCGCAGTGATTGCAGGAGATGGAGATATATCTCACCACAGGATTGGGGTATTTGCCTTCCTCTTTAATAATCACCCTTCTCCGTCTAATTCCAACAGGCAGGTCAAATTCCTGTTTGCACCCGGCCTCGCATGCCCTGCACGCAATACAGTTGTCCTCATCATAAAGCCACGCCATCTGTTTTGGATTCTTTGCCATTTATATCACCTCCTACGCCTTAATTATTCTAATGCCGATTTCTTTATGGACAGCCATGCCCGATGTCTTTTCAGCTACGCCAGCGAGGAATTGACCATCTGCTGTGCCTGCAGGCGACCATCTGTTGATCTTGTTCAGAGAGCCTCTTGCTATCTTCCCAAATGCCCAGTGGCCATAGCCATGCTGAAGTGAAACAACTTCCGGATGTATCCTTTCAGTTGTCTGCACTGTTGCCTTTGCCCTTGCATAAGGAGACTCAAGCCAGATGGCGTCTCCATCCTTAAGCCCGAGATTTGCCGCAGTGGCAGAATTTATAATGAGAGGATTATCAGACTTCATCTCCATAAGCCAGTTGTTGTTAAATGTCCTTGAATGGGTATGTTCGGACTGCTTGAAATTGACAAGATAAAGGGGAAACTCAGCAGTTGGTTTATATATTGGCTCAACATAATCTGGCAGAGGATTTAAACCCTTTTTTGCCATCTGTTCTGAGTAGAACTCTATCTTCTTTGAAGGTGTTGCAAAACCATTCTTTTTATATTTTTCGTAATGGGTTTCACCTCCGATAAACACGGCACCTGGAAGCGCCAGCATCTCATCAAGTGTCTTTCCAATGGGGCCGTTTTTGAGCTGGTCTGAGATGTATTCGGGATAGGTGTCAGGCAGGGTCTTGCCATCCTTATCCTTTAGCCCCATCTTCCTAGCGAGGGCAAGGATGAACTCCTGCTCCGTCATCCCATTTATCACTGACTTGACGGCAGGCTGCCTTATGGCTGTGGCAGGGAAGGTGACCCAGTTCACATTCACTTCCCAGCGCTCGAGATAATGGCTGCCTGGTATCACTATATCTGCAAGCTCGGCAGTCTCGCTCATCATCGTGTCAAAAACGACCACATATTCAAGTTTCTTTAGTGCTTCAATATTCTTCCTTGTGTTGGGGATTGCCATAACAAAGTTGTGGAACATAAGCACCGCCGCACGAAGCTGATAGGGCTTACCTGAGAGCATTGCATCCCTTGTCTCCACCAATATCCCTGATGGATGGGCAAAAGGATATTTTGTCCCCAGTCCGTCAATCCTTGGCGACTTGGGTTTATCAACATTGAATGCCCTGCGCTTGCCGCCCATGGCCTGTCTGATCATCATCGTGCCGGGTTTATCATATTGTCCGAGCAGGGCAGGAAGCATCGCTATTGCCCTTCCGCCGTCTGTTGCATTGGTATGATGGCCTGGACCGCTCCATACATCAACAATAGCGGGCTTGGTTGCGGCAAGCTCTTTTGCTATCCTTCTTGTGGTTTCTGCCGGCACAGAGGTAATCCTTTCAGCCCATTCAGGGGTTTTATCCCTGACAAGCTCCGCATATTTATCGAACCCTACTGTGTAATTCTTTATGAATTCCTCATCATACCACCTGTTCCTCACAATCTCATGCCCCAGAGCGAGCGCAAATGCGCCGTCTGTCCCGGGCCTGATAGGTATCCATTCATCTGCCTTTGCTGTGGTCTGACTATAGGAGGGGTCGACAACTACCATTTTTGCTCCTTTTGCCCTGCCCCAGTTATATATACCTGGCAGATGAGACCACTTTGTGGCTCCAAGGAAGTTCCATCCGAAAACAAGGGCATACTTTGTATTTGCAAAGTCAGGTAATGGTCTTTCATCACCCATCACCAGCTTGAATGATGCCTTTCTTGCCACATCACAGAGGTTTGAATGCTGCGAGTAATTTGGAGAACCGTAGAGAAGGTTGAAGTCTCCCTGCATGTCTGTAAATGATGAGTCTTCAGTAGTCCAGAAAAGGGCCTCTGGGCCGTATTTCTTCCGTATTTCCAGTAGATTTTTTGCCACATCATCAAGGGCCTCTTTCCATGAGATGGCCTTCCATTTTCCCGATCCTCTCGGCCCTACCCTCTTCATCGGTTTTTTCAGCCTGTCTGGATCATAGAGCGCCCTCGTTCCTGAATTGCCTTTTGGACACATCCTTCCGCCAAGGGCCTTTTTCTCAGCATAATCTGTTGAGATATTCGCTACGCCTATAGGGTTATATTCATTCGGTTCGATCTTTACAACCCTTCCATCAACAACATGTACCTTTATACCTGATGTGCCTCCGCACATCTGGCATGTGGTATAAATCCATTTGCCTTTCCCGGCAAATAGCGATCCTTCCAGCCTTTCTTGTGCACTGGCTTCCCTGAAAAGGCCGAGTTTGTCATCCCATATAAGGCCGCTGGCAATGGCTGCTCCGGCAAGGGCCGATGTCCATTTAAGAAAGGACCTTCTTGTGAATTCCTTCCCTGTAACTTTTTCAAAAACACTTTTTTCTTCTTCCGTTATAATCCTTTTTTCGCTCATCAACATCCCTCCTTTACTGTGCGTATAATACCTTTGCGCCTTTCACACCACCACTGTGGCATCCGGCACAAAGCTGCGGGTCAACCTGCCTCCTCAATGCAGCAGCAGAGCCTTCTCTTAAATCAACGGATTGATGACAGTCGGCACAATTCTTTGGTGTTCCAAGCTTTGATTCAAGGTGCACCCTGTGGTATGTCTTGAACTTCTTATTCAGTGTTACTCTCGTTTTGATGTTGGCATGGCATGCAAGACACTGCTTATTGCTAAGTTTACCTGCATTTTTATGCAGGTAAATAAGGTTCTTTTCTGCAGCAACTGCTACAGAAACAAACATAAGCACAAAGCATACAACCAAAAACCTTTTCATAAACCTCCTCCTTTCATGAAATGATTTTCATTCAGAGAGACATCTAAGATTTTATTTTTCCCACCTCCTTCTTCCCATCAGATTAACTCTAAAATTCCTTATTGCATTACCTCAAATAAAATTCTTTTACCGACTTATTTATCAACTTTCATGCCACATGTAACTCCTTGAATTTAAAAGATTTGTGTTTTCAAGAGTGTTACGAAAAGGAAACACATCTTGGATAAAAATCCCCCTTTAGCTTTTATTTTCAACAAAAAATACATTTTTTCCTCCGAAAATATTCAAATGTTACAATTGTGTAACAATGTTTTCATCCATTATCTTCTACCTGTCTCCTATTATTTTCTGCTGAAGGCTCTTTACTGCCTTTTCCAGACGTTCAAGCTCCTTTATCTCTTCCTGCATCAGTGGAAATTGGAGCACTGGGAGATTGAATCTTTCCTTAATCTCCATCAGGTATTTCATCTGCATCTGTCTTCTGTTTTTAAAGAAGTCATTCACACACACATCCTCAGGCAGTATCATATTTGCGATAACAAGCTGCGTCTCTATGCCAGCCTCTTTCAGATCGAGCATTGCCCGATAGGACTCCATAATCGGTGTCGATTCCGGATACAGGACAAGGCTGAATATAGTGCGGTTCCTGTCTTTCAGTATCCGGATGATATCCCTGAACCTGTTCTGTGTTGCCTCCTTTGCTTCCTGGCTTTCTGCTCCGCCGACCATCATTTCCACCTGTTTTGCATAATCAAAGGGCAGATCGAGAAGCCTGAGCGTATGGCCTGTCGGAGAAGTGTCGAATACTATTACATCATACTCCTGTCCCTCAATGAATTGTATGAACTTATCAAAGGCAGCCATCTCTTCTGTGCAGGGAGAGTTCAGTTCCTCCTCCATGGCGGCAAGCATGTCTTCGGAATATTTCCCTCTGGCATCATTCAGCACCCTTTCTTTGTATTCCTTAAACGCTGCTTCCTGATCAATCATAACTGCATAGAGGTTATCTGTAATCTTTGAAGGTTCACTTCCGACCCGAATGCCGAGAACCTCTCCAATGTGTGCCGCGGGATCTGTGGTGATGAGTAGTGTCTTAAAACCCCTTTGAGCGCTGTACAGAGCGGCGATGCACGAGATCGTCGTCTTTCCCACGCCGCCCTTGCCGGTGAAAAATATGGCTTTTGTCTCGCCTGCGCGAGGAAGCCAGAGATGATCTATGTCAGGTTTTTCGATATTGCTAAGTCGGTCATTAGTAAAACCGCATAAATCACCCTCCCCTTCATCCCCTCCCATCAAGGGAGGGAAAATTAACTCCCCCTTCCCCCTCTTAAGATAAGAGGGGGTGCCAAAGGCGGGGGCGTTATCTCCCCTGGAGGGAGAGGGCGAGGGTGAGGGGGGATTGTTAGTAAATAGTTCTTCCGCAACACCCCTTAAAGCATTCACCCCTTTTACCTCGTTATCCCTTAAGAGCATATACCGTTTCGGCTTCTCTATGGCGCTTTCCGTTTCTTTAATCACCCTTTGTTGTGAATTGTATTTTCTTCTGAAAAATTCAATGTCACAGACCTCTTCAGGCAGGATGCCGTTTATGATTATTTGAGCGGATTTAATTCCGATGGTCTCAAGCTCTTTCGATGCCCTAAGTGTCTCATAGAGAGAGAGTTCCTCGGGTCTCATAACAAATATGAATGTCGTCCTTTCAGTATCTCTCAAGAGTGCCGTTGCCCTGTCGTACTTGTCCTTTGAGTCCTGAATAGACTGGACAGGTCCAAGGCAGGTCTGTCCGCTCCCCTTCGCAGACTCTTCAATGTGTTTGGACCAGTCCACAGGAAGCTCAAGCAGCCGAATGGTGTGTCCGGTGGGAGCTGTATCAAAGACAATGACCTCATATTCATCACCTTCCATGAAGTCTATGAACCGGTCAAACGATGCCATTTCCGTAGTGCACGGGCCGCTCAAATTCTCCTCTAAAGATGTAATAACATCTTCCGGCATTAGTTCCCTGAACGGCCCTATGATGCGTTCCTTATATTCCTTTGTGGCTTCGTCAGGATCTATCTCCATGGCAAAGAGGAATCCCTTCTTTTCACCCTCCCCTTCGTCCCCTCCCGTCAAGGAAGGGGGATTATTAGGTTCCTCACCTCGCTGGAGAGGCTCTCTTATATTTTCCCTCTCCCCTTGCGGGAGAGGGTTGGGGTGAGGGGGTATATTTATTGGTGTTATCTTATGTCCTATCTCCTGTTCAAACACATCAGCAAGATTGGAGGCTGGATCTGTGGTGAGAATAAGTGTCCTTTTGCCGCTCAGTGCATAATGAATTGCAGTGGCAGATGCCATTGTGGTCTTGCCGACACCGCCTTTGCCAGAAAAGAAAATGTATTTCGTCATTTCATCCACCAACCTGTAAGGTAATAGGTTTCTTTTTCAATGGCTCTATCCCCAATGCCCTGCATAGCTCTTCATACGATGGATATTCCCCTGTCTTCATCACCTCTCCGCTGACCATTGTAATGGGCAGTACCTTTTTACCGTTTTCATGAAGCAGTTCGGCGATCGTTTTGTTTGCCATAAATGCCCTTGGCTGCTGGGCAAGGTTATATCTCTCTACTTCCACCCCCTGCTTTTTTAATGCCAGCACCGCATCGTTCATCTTTACCAGAACAGGGTCAATGCTTGGCCCGCAAAGCCCCGATGAACAGCACATCGCCGGGTCGTAGATTTCTATTTTCATACCAATTCCTCCTTTATCTTATTTGTTACCTTTTACGAGCAATACCGGCCTGTCGCTGTACTCAACGACATTCCGTGAAACCGATCCCCAGAGGACGCCCTCTACGTACCCCTTTCCATGAGAACCCATCACAACAAGTGAAACATCCTCTTCCCTTGCAATACGGATAAGATCAGCACCTGGCTTTCCCACATGCAGATGAATCTTTGCCTTAAAACCTGCTATCTCAAGTCTCTTTTTCACATCTTCTAATTTCTCTTTATCTATCCTCTCAAACTCCTTAAACTTTTCAGGAGACTGGAGTTTCATCGCCTTTTCATCCATTACATGGGCAACGGTAACTTCTTCAACACCTGCATCTTTCAATCCTTTCAGATATCGCAATGCTTCTTTTGCGCAGTCAGACCAGTCTGTAGGGTAGAGAACCCTGCCGAATGGAGTTGTGCAATACCGTGCACATGCCTCTTTGCTTCCACCAAATGAGGCAGGATATTTCGCTATATACACCGGCACATTGCCGTATCGTATGACCTTATCAGTATTTGAACCTATAAATATCTCGCCAAATATTCCTTTCGTCTGTCTTCCCGATACAATTAGAGATACTTTTTCCTCATCTGCTGCCTCTAATATTTCTCTATAGGGGACACCAACTTTTATAAGTCTCTTTGCCCTGACCCCTGCATTCTCAATCATACTGACAGCCTCTACCATCTTTAAATCTGCAATCTCTGAGAATCTCTTCACATCTTCAGGGCTGTATCCCTCGTATTTGTCCATGGGTAGTTTTGATACATCTATGACATGAAGAAGGACTATCTCCTCTGTTCCTGCCTTTTTGAAATTCAAAATACACGAAAGCAGATCAAGGGAAAACTCCTCAAACTTAATCGGATAAAGTATCTTTTTATACATGGTTATTCCCTCCCCTTAAAGAGTTTAAATTCAGTCTTCTTTGCAAACCACACAAGGGCGAGCATCACCGGCACCTCGATGAGCGGGCCGATGACCGTGGCGAGTGCCACCGTGGGGTTGAAGGCCGTGATCGCAATGGCGATGGCGATTTCGAAGTCCCTTCCTGTTGCGTTAAACCCTACAGCTACTGCATCCTTATAATTCAAACCCAGTTTCCATCCGACGAGATAAACGACCACAAACATTGTCCAGAAAAACAGCGTCATGGGTATCGCCAAATGGACAATAAACATAGGCTTTTCAAGGATCAGATCGCCTTTTAAGGCAAACATTACTATCAGGGTAAAAAGCAGCCCTACTATTGACATCGTGTCCAGATAGAATTTCAGCTTATGAAACCATTCTTCACCAAACCTTTTTACACCGAGAAATCTCGTAAGCATTCCTGCGACAAGGGGAATGCCAAGGTAAAGAAGAACGCTTTCGCCCACAACCCAAACATCAAAATTAATCTCTCCGAGAAGGAGCTTTGCATAGACGGGGATGAGGACCATCTGAATAATTGAGTTTAGCGCAACGAGGATGATCGCAAGGGGACCGTTTCCTGCTGAAAGGTAGGTAAAGACAATCACCATCGCAATACACGGGGCGAGCCCGTAAAGAACGAGCCCCGTGTACAAGTCGGGCTCGCTGCTTAAAAATATCTTTGCGAGCAGGAGCATGAAAAACGGAGCTATAGCGTAATTGAAAAACATGACTATCAGAAGCTGTTTCGGCGAACGAGTCGCCTTGCCGAGGTCTTCAAACTTAATATTTGCCATTGCAGGATACATCATCATGAAAAGCCCGACGACTATGCCGAGGGCAAGGGTATTGCCTATGCTGAATTCATAAGTCCCGTGAAAGATAGATTTAATCGCATCAATCGGCGGGGTAAGCTCAAAATTTGAAATTCCATACCACTTGCCAATGGCAATGCCGATAATCATACTGACAATGACAAACACAGGTAACAGCCTGAAGTTGTGAAGCTTCTCAAGAAATTTTCTAAACATCCTTTACCTCCCGCAGCATTGAGTGCGTAGGTGCGAAAGATTTTTCGCCCCTACATTAGGCACGGCATGTCGTGCCCTTACAACCTTGTTTTTCAAAAACTCCTCAAGCCTCGCCAGGTCTTCCTTAACAGCATCCTCAGGAATCCGCTCAAGAACAGAGAGGATCAAGAATCTCTTGAACATATCAGAACTATCTATGCTGTAATGAATCCATTTACCCTGCCTTCTGTCCTTAATCAATCCAGCCTCTTTCAGCACACTGAGATGAAAGGAGACCTTTGGCTGAATCATATCGAGTGCTGCAACGATATCGCACACACATAGTTCTCCGTGCTCGAGGAGCTTTAATATCCTGAGTCTTGTTTCATCAGAGAGGGCTTTAAAAATGTTCAGTAATTCCTCCATATATTAAATCTCCGCCCTTATCAACTCTTTAACCACTGCCGGGCATTAAAAAGGAGTTACAATATCGAGCAGTGCGGCGAGTATATTTTCCTATAAATTCTTTTTTATATAATAGAATCCTTTTCGTTCTTTCAGGTGGGAAATAACTCCTGATCATTGAAACCACAAATATTATTACAGAAAAGAGCAGGAATATCTTTATTGCATCATAAATGAAGAATTCCGATGTATCTGCAAGGCGTGAGCCGTGCTCTAATTTTATGATATTGTATGTGAGATATCCTGCAAATTCCTTCAGCATTTTACCTCCAAAAACATAAGTTTAGTTATATATAAACAAAATTTGATATGTTTGTCAAGCAAGTAAAAAGTTAGACAAGTTTGTGGAGGAATGAAGATGTTCTCTGTGGACACTGAGATTTAGCAGAAATTAATAGATTTATTCAGGAGGGATCAGGAATAATTGAAGAAACTTATAACTCAATCCCATAGGCATTCATCTTTTCCCAGAGGGTCTTTCTGCTTATGCCGAGCATCTCGGCAGCCTTTGTCCTATTGCCTTTTGTAGTCTTCAATATCCTGATTATATACTCCTTTTCTGCCTCTGCTGCCACATCTGAGAGGGAAAGCTGCCTATTGGTATCTGATTTCTTAGAGATGAAAGACGGCAGGTCATCCTTCTGAATCATATCTGAGGAAGAAAGTGTAACGCATCTTTCTATCATGTTTTCAAGTTCTCTGATATTCCCAGGGTAGTCATATTTAATGAGCGCATCTATAGCATCCTTTGAGAAACGGATATTTCTCGAGAGTTTGTTTTTATACTTATCTAAAAAGAAATCAACGAGGTAAGGGATATCTTCCCTCCGCTGCCTTAAAGGCGGGAGTGGTATTGGTATGACATTAAGGCGATAATAAAGATCTTCTCTGAAGTTCCCTTTTTTGACCTCTGCTTCAAGGTTTCTATTTGTTGCTGCAATTATCCTTACATCCACACTCAATGTCTCTGTTCCGCCAACCCTATCGAATGTCCTTTCCTGTATTACCCTTAAAATTTTCGATTGTGTTGAAAGGGGGAGGTCTCCGATCTCATCAAGGAAAATAGTGCCGCCATTGGAAAGTTCAAACCTGCCTGGTTTTCTCTTTATCGCTCCTGTAAATGCACCTTTTTCGTGTCCAAATAACTCGCTTTCAATGAGACCATCGGGCAATGCTGCACAGTTAACCTTTATTAAAGGTTTGTCCCTCCGTCTGCTCTGGTAGTGGATTGTAGTTGCTATCAGCTCCTTGCCTGTACCGCTTTCACCAAGTATAAGGACTGTTGAGTCCGATTCAGAAACCTTCTCTATTAAGGAAAAAACATTTCTCATTTCCGGACTCTCGCCTATTATATTAGGGAAACAGTAACATCTGCTGAGGTCTTTTTTGAGTCTGATATTTTCTTCCTTCAGGCGTTTAACATCCAGTGCTCTCTCTATAAGAAGAAGAAATTCGTCAAGCGAAAACGGTTTTGTTATATAGTCAAATGCACCGAGTTTCATTGCTTCTACGGCATCTTTAATTGTGCCGAAGGCTGTCATTACAATCACCTGCACATCCTTTGTCTGGGCGATTTCTCTGAGAATATCAATGCCATCAATATCAGGTAGTCTTACATCGGTAACCACAACATCAAATGAATTATCCCTAAATGCATCCAATGCCTCTTTGCCTGTTTTGAGGGATATGACATCATACCCAGCAGATTTGAGGGCATCCTCAAGGGTAACCCTCATCAGTTTTTCATCTTCTATTATGAGAATAGTTCCCTTCATACGGACTGAATTGCTGGAAAGGCAAGCGTAAATCTACTGCCCTTTCCTGCCTCACTTTCAACATAGATTTCTCCATTATAATTTCTGATTATTCCATAGCTCAACCACAATCCAAGCCCTGTGCCCTCTCCTGGAGGTTTTGTTGTGAAGAATGGGTCAAATATCCTACTGAGGTTTTCCCGAGCAATACCATTGCCTGTGTCCATAATCTCTATTTTAACTTGTGAATCCTCACGGTAACTCCTGACCTTCAAGCTTCCCCCCTCCCGCATTGCATGGATTGCATTTATGAAAAGATTAAGCATCACCTGCTGAAAATCGTGAGGGTCAATAAAAACACTGAGATCATCGCTTATTTCATTAATAAACTGAATCTTGCCTTTTCTGAATTTATACTCAACAAATGAATAAACATCGTTGATACCATCCCTGATGTTTAAATTAACAGGTTTATGTTCGCCTTTCCTTGCCATCCATAGAAGTTTGCTCACTATACCTTCTATTCTAGCAAGCCCCTCACTAATAAAGTTTAGATATTTCTCCCTCAAGGCAGGGTCGTCGATACTCTGTTTCAACAGATAGTGACTGTTTAAAAGTGCTCCAAGGGGATTGTTTATCTCATGGGCGACCCCAGCAGCGAGGATGCCTATGGATGCAAGTTTTTCTGATTGTACCATCTTTTCCTGGGTCTTTCTGAGTTCTTCGTTTGCCTGCCTTATTCTTTCCATCATGCTGTTAAATCTCTCTCCTAATACGGCGAGCTCATCGTATCCCTTTACATCAACCTTGACATTTAAGTAATCTCCATGGGTCGTTTCCATGATACTGGCAAGCTGTGTTATGGGGGCTATGAATCTCCTGCTTAATAAAAGTATGATCACAAAGCCTACAGCAAGCAAAAACATGGTGAAAATAACGATCTTTATAAGCATTGCTGTGATTTCCTGTTCTACCTTTTGCAGGGATATGGCAAATTTAAGTGTACCCCACCTTTTTTTACCAATCGAAAGAGGAACTCCGAAGTCAAGGGCATCATGACCATTATAGTGAAACCGCTGGACAACAGTACCATCTGCCTTCAATGCCTTTAATGCCAATGGGTCAGAATAAACCTTCCCATACTCTGCGATATTGTTGTGAGATATTACACGGCCTTCTTCATCTAAAACCGCTATATAGAGTAAATCCACATCCTGTCTGTTGTATATTCCCATTATATAGTTGTCAAGAAGCCCGCCCTCTTCCACAAGACCAAGTCTTTCATATATAAGGTCATTTATTATTGGTATGGCAAGCGTCTCACCAAACAATCGCCCCTGCCTCTCTACCTCTTTATAAAGGATACTCTCCTCTCTTTTTACCGCTATGTATCCTATGGTGCTCATCAACAGGATAATCGCTACTGTTGTGATGACAATGAATTTAGACTGAAGGCTCAACCACACACAAGGGGGACGTTGTCCCCCTTGTGAAATCCCCCTTAGTAAAAAACGACCCCGCATCATAGCCTTATCTTTGGATGACATCCCATCCCACATGTTCTGGGTATCGAATTTATCATTCTTCGGATTCCTGCATAATCGTTATCTCTGGCCTTTACAAAGCCATACCGGAGGTCTATATCCAGCTTCTTCAGAAGCTCTTGGTTGTTCTTGTCGCTGGGCTTTAAATCATATAGAGCCCTTTTTACTGCCTCTGTAACAGCAGGGGGAGTCTTTGGCCCTATAACCAGAGGCCCTGCAGGTATCGGCCCTGATTCTTCAATTATTTTAAGACCAAGGCTGTAATATTTCTCAGCTACGGTGTCTTTAACTGCCCCGGCATCATATTGCCCGCTGAGTACCGCCTTTACAACAGATTCATCATAGTCAAAATTAGTATAAGTTTTTAGATTGCCGAGATGTATTCCTGAATTCGCAAGGAGATAGCGGGGAATCAGATTGCCAGAAGTGGATTTGACAGAGGCAAATGCAAATGATTTCCCTTTCAGGTCAGAGAGACTGCGAATAGAACTATCTTTTCGGGTTATTATCACACTCCTGTAATATGCGCCCCCATCAGCAGTATTAGGCTTCAGCATGCAAACTGCACCATATTTTTTATGGGCCTCGAGATATGTAAGGGGGCCGAGAAGGGCAATATCAATTGTTCCATTTCCCATATCAGTAACTGTATCTTCATAGGATTTTCTCAGGACAAGTTCAAATCTGTAAGGTGTTGCTTCTGATAGGTAATCAATAAGGGGCTGATATTTCTCATAGGCAATTCTTGGATTATCCCTCGGTATAACACTAAAATATATAACATTCCTTTCCCTGGGGATAACGCCTATTTTAGCCCCTTTGTTGACCCACCGCTCCATCATGCGAATAGAATCGTAATCCCTGTCATTTGCTGTGCTAAACCTATCAATCATCATTGCACCAAGAATGGCTCTGCCTTTCGGGTCTTTATGCATATCCAAAAGAGTATCTTTTATTTTTTTCTTAATGCCTTGGTCCATGTTCCTGATAACGACCACTGGCGGAGTTCCAAACGGAGGAGATTTCTCAATAATCCTCGTAAGAGCAACATATGGCGAATGCTTTTTAAGCATGTAGTCATAAACAAGGCTGTCGACAGAGGCACCATCAACCTGCCTTTTTGCTACCATCTCAATAGATTTATTGTGGCTGTAACTATAGGTATACTTTTTAAAAAATGTCTGAGGGGTATAATGCATCTTTGAAAGCCTGTAAGCTGCATAAAGCCAGCCTGAATTTGACATTGGGTCTGTGAAGGCAAAGGTCTTTCTCTTGAGGTCTGCAAAGGATTTTATGTGGCTGTCTTTGTGGACAATTATGTAAGAGTTATACAGGGATCTACCATTCACAATTGGTGCTGCAAGGAGTTCAACCCCGAATTTATCATGGTCATTGACATATGGGGCAGAGCATATAAAGGCCACCTGCACTTTATCCCTTTCAAGAAGGCGGTCCATTTCAGTGTAGGTCATACGATAGATTATCTGAACAGACATTCCAAGTTTTTTCCCTATATAGTCCGCAATATCCTGATAATACCTGATCGCCTCAACCGGGGTTATCATCGAGGCAATACCAATCTTTATGGGCTCTTTAACCTCCTGGCCATATGTCCGGCAGGGATGCAAGAGTATAAAAAAGGCCGATATAGAAATGAAGATTATACTAAGGATAGGTGTAGGCCTCATCATACTTATTATACTATACCTTAATCAGATGGTGCATTAGAACTAACCGGCTAAATCACTGTCCTTCCTGACAGTCCTCTGCCTTTTCTTTTCCGATTGCAGCCTCTTGTCATTAAGCATTTTTTCCTTAGCCCTTCTGGAGCGTTTATATTTTTGTCTTCTGATTCTCTCTATACGCTTTTTCTCCTCACTTTCCTTGCCCTTAATCATTTGTTCAATCTTCTCCACAAGGATTACCCTTGCCCTGAAACGGTTCAGCGCCTGAGTGCGTTGCTCCTGACATTTGACCGCCAAACCGGTAGGCAGGTGCTTTAGATAGACACAGGTAGAGACCTTGTTGACATTCTGCCCTCCTTTGCCGCCTGAACGCACAAAAGATTCCTCTATATCAGTCTCTTTAATCCCAAGGCTGTCCATCTTTTGTTTAAGAGCCTGTTGTTTTTCAGCCCTTACAGGGAAGATACCCATTTCAAGAATCCTCTCTTGAATAGTCATACACCATTTTTAATTCTATACAATCGATATGGTATTATCAATGGGAAGACAAGACTGATAGGGATATAATTCCGATAGGAAACCTCAATGTTGAAAAGGGAATATCTTTATGTGACAGAGGATAAAGGCATTGCTTAAATCAGCAGACATCCTTTATATTGTGCTGATAGGCGCTGCTATTTCGGTATTAATATTTTAGGAGCTGGACAATTGCCAGTAGCAATAGTAACCGGGGCATCAAGGGGGCTTGGGAGGCAGATTGCCTTGACCCTCGGCAAAAAGGGATATATGGTTTGTGTTAATTATAACCTATCTGAAAGGCAGGCCTTTGAGGTCGTCAGGGAGATAGGCGATAATGCTGTCACAATAAGGACAGATGTAAGTGACTTAAGGCAGGTCGAGAAGATGATAGAGGCAGTTCACAAAAAATGGGGCAGGATTGATGCAGTCATAAACAATGCAGGGATAACAAGAGACGGGCTTATCTTAAAGATAAAACATGAACATTTACAAGATGTTATAAGCTTTAATTTAAAGAGTTGCTTTAATACTATAAGGGCTGTTTCTCCTATCATGATTGCCGCTGGGGAAGGGCATATTGTAAATATTTCCTCTATCTCAGGTTTGAAGGGTAGGGCAGGGCAGACTGCCTATAGTGCATCAAAGGCAGCGATACTTGGTCTTACATATACAGCGGCAAAGGAGTTTGGACAATACAATATAAGGGTAAATGCAATACTTCCAGGATATATGCCAACAGACATGGGCATTGCTGCCATGGGGGCAATGGAAAGGGCAATGGCTGAGAGTATTCTTGGAAGACTATCTGATACATTAGAGGTCTCTGAATTTATAGCCTATCTTCTGACGACAAAGGGAGTAACTGGACAGGTATTTTGTATGGATAGCAGGATTGGTTAAAGAGAGATTTTATGGGGAAAGGCATCTTTATAACAGGGACAGATACAGGGGTCGGTAAGACCATAGTAACAGCCATCCTTGTAAGGGCATTGAAGTTAAAAGGCTATGATGTGGGGGTTATGAAACCAATAGAGACAGGAGGCTTCAGGGAGGGTCATACTATCCTCACAAGGGACTGTCTTTTTCTCAAGGAGATTGCAGAGGTAGAGGAGAGTATAAGGGTCATAACCCCATATCCATTGGAGAATCCCCTTGCACCTTCAGTTGCAGCATCCATCGAAGGCATAGTCATTGAAGTGGACAGGATAATTGAGGCGTTTAATGTCCTCTCAGCCCGCCACGATATAGTAGTGGTAGAGGGTGTTGGCGGGCTGCTTGTGCCTGTATATAAGAGGTATCTTTTAATCAATCTTATAAGCGACCTTGGTCTTCCCATAATAGTTGTGGCAAGGCCGACTCTTGGGACTATAAACCACAGCCTTCTCACTATAAACTATGCAAAGAAAGATGGACTTTCTGTCCTTGGCTTTGTTATAAATTATTCACAGCCCTATGAACAGGGGATTGCAGAAAAGACAAGTCCTGCTGTAATAGAGGAAATGAGCAATGTCCCGCTTCTTGGTACTATCCCATATCTTAATGAGATTACAAAGGATAGCCTTGACAGGGCTGCTATTAAATATTTAGACCTGAGGGCATTGGCTCTATCTTGACGAACAGGTTATAGTCTTATAATCTCAGTGCCTATGCCCTTATCTGTGAATATCTCAATCAGCAGTGAGTGGGGTATGCGTCCGTCAATGATATGGGTCTTTGATACGCCTGCCATAAGCGCATCAAGACAAGACTCAACCTTTGGCATCATGCCGCCTGATATAACCCCATCCTTTGTTAATCTTTCTATCTTCTTCTTGTCGAGTGTGCCTATGACAACCCCTTTCTTATCCATTATCCCCTGTGTGTCTGTGAGAAATATGAGTTTTTCTGCCCTGATGGCAGAGGCAATGGAGCTTGCCACAAGATCGGCGTTTATGTTCAAGGTCTCACCTTTTCTGCTTACGCCGATTGGTGCAATAACAGGGATAAAGTTACCTGCTTGTAAGTTTTCAAGTATTAAGGGTTCAACCTTTTCGACCTTTCCAACAAGACCAAGGTCTACTGCCTTTGCTGAGGGCTTCTTTATGGTCTTTTTCTTTGCTGTTATGAGGCCTGCATCCTTACCGCTCAGACCCACTGCACGGCCGCCATTTGTATTTATCAGATTCACGATCTCTTTGTTTATCAAACCGCCTAAAACCATCTCAACGATGTTCATGGTTTCCTTATCAGTTATCCTCTGCCCGTGTACAAACATTGGCTTTTTACCCATCTTTTCCATAGCAGAGCTTATCTTTTGTCCACCGCCATGGACAATAATGGGCCGAATCCCTATAAAACTCAGCAGGACAATATCCTGTGCAAAGGCATTTTTAAGGCTGTCCTCTGTCATGGCTGCCCCTCCATACTTTATTACAAAGGTCTTGCCATAGAATGTCCTGATGTATGGGAGGGCCTCAATCAGTATATTCGCCTTTTCAATAAGTTCTTTCAATGGTCCCTCCTATATTTCAGAGCAAGGGATGCAGACAACCTTCCCACCCTTTACCCTTGCCCTGGGCTCCATAACCTTTTCTCCACAGATGCTACACCTTATAGACGGGTATATCCTTGCCTCTGAAGGAGACTCCATCTTGATGCGTTTTATCTTAAGTATATCTTTTTCCTTTGCCTTGAGTATTGCATCAACCTTTTTCTTTTTAATGGCCTCAATACCTTTCATCACCCTATCTGAACGGTCTCCTGACTGGAACTTTTTCCACAGGAGCTTTTCCTTCTCTGTCTCCTTAATCCCTTTCCAGTCAACTGCTATCCTTATTGCCTCCCCAGTGCCCCTTTTTAAGAATGTATATACCTGCTTGCCATAATCCCTGAAGATAAGATTTCCCTTTCCAAATGTGCAGCCTGTCAATACCTGTATAGAATCAACAGCACACGAATCATTTTCAACTATGGCAACTATCTCCTCATCCTCCGACCTTTTACCAAGCTCACCCAGTGCTGTCTTTGCAGCCCTATAGCCAAAGGCAATGCCGGGGCAGAGATGTCCGTGGAACCTTACTATTTCAGAAAGATCGTCCATGTTTCCTCCTAATGTTTTTAATAGATATTTTATAGCACGAAATGACATTTTTTAAAAGTTCAAAATCATAACGACCAGAGCTCTTTTCTCCTCCAGAAAAGCGCTATCGTAACAAACAGGCATATAGAAGCACATGAGGCTATTGCAGCCTGTGTTCCTATATGGCGGCTAAGAATGCCGATTAGAAGATTTCCTACAGGTGTCATCCCGAGGAAAAAGAGTGTATAGACACTCATCACCCTTCCCCTGAGGGCATCAGGGACAAGTATCTGGAGTATGCTGTTTACTGTTGCCATCTCTGCTATCATGCCCATGCCGATAAAGATAAGCACAAGGCATGATATAACAGGGTTTTTGGAAAGTGAAAAGATGATAAGGCAGACAGATAAGGTTATCCCTGCCGTTGCTACAATCTTTCCCCTCTCAGCTATATCAGCCCTGAAGGCAAGAAGCATGGCCCCTGAGAATGCCCCAACGCCAGCAAAGCCCATGAGGATTCCAAGGCCTGTTGGCCCTATCTTCAGTATGTCCTGTGCATATATGGGCATAAAGGTTATATATGGGATGCCGAAGAGGCTTGTTATTGCAACAAGTGCTATAAGGTAGTATATATTTGTTTCAGACTTTATAAACCTGAATCCCTCAAGTAGATCATGTCTGATGTTCAGATTCTTTATCTTCTTGTCTTGCGTCTCTGGTATAGACATCCTTAAAAGACTGATAATCACAGCCACAAAACTTATGGCGTTTATATAAAAGCAGGCAGCAATGCCAAGATAGCCTATTAAAACCCCTGCAATAGCTGGCCCTATAATCCTTGCTCCATTAAAGGCTGCTGAATTAAGTGCTATGGCATTAAGTAAATATTCTTTACCCACCATCTCGATGATAAAGGATTGTCTTCCAGGGACATCAAAGGCATTGACAATGCCCAGGAACGTGGCAAGGATTATCACATGCCAGACATTGGCAATGCCAAGAGATGTGAGGATGGCAAGGAAAAGGGCGAGAAACATAGATGCAACCTGTGTCATGATAAGAAGTATCCTCTTGTTAATCCTGTCAGCCACCACGCCGCCAAACAGGCTGAAGAATAATATAGGCAGAGAACCTGCTGTTCCAACGACTCCGAGATAGAAGGGTGAGTTTGTTAGTTTAAACACAAGCCAACCCTGCCCAACCGCCTGCATCCATGTGCCTGTCAGCGATATGATCTGCCCTGTCCAGAAGAGCCTGAAGTTCCTGTGTTTGAAGGCAGAAAAGAGTCCTCTGCGGCTGAATGGTTTATTATGCGGTAATCTATCCATTCCTCACCCCTGTTGTAAAAAAGTAAGTAGTTAGGGGAAAGTATTTAAATGCAGTTCCCTTAACTACTACAAACCATTTATATTGTGATATAATCTTTGGAAGATAGTAAAGGAATTTATGCAAGGTCTTCTGCGTATAAGCACTGCACAGATAATGTGGGCTATGTTTTTCGGAAGCGTAGGCCTGGGGGTATTTGTATACGGCAAGAAGCAGCAGAGGTTGGTGCCGTTGATTGTTGGGATAATACTTATGGCATTCCCGTATTTTATATCTAATACCTATCTGCTGGTGGCGATAGGCATAGGGCTTATAGCAAGTCTGTTTGTATTCAGATTCTGAGGATTAGGAATTTGATTAATATGAAGTGTAAGGAATGTAAGGGTGATATAAAACTATTTGTTGGTTGAACCTCTGTTTATCTGCGCTGCATGGAATGTGGCAGGATATATCAATTGAAAGAATATATCAATGAGATTAGCGAGGATATGTGGGATCTAATATCCCGTCGGCCGTGTAACAAGGCTTAGTTTATAAAATTTACATAGCCCATGGTTCCCTCTATGGCCTTTTCTTTCAGTCCTCCCATTGGTATCTGGTTTTTGATGAGGTTTGTATATATACCTGCATTTTTTATATCACCTATGAATATCACACCCACAAGCAGATCGCCCTTGAATACAAACCTCTTATAGCTATCAATACTATCCTCTGTGATAATCTCATATTCTCTGCCTTCAGGTTCGATGATTCCGACTGCTATCATCGGTATACCCGCAATCTCAGTGGCATTCATCACTGTCAGAAATCCGGGATATCTTCTATCTGCGCCTGTCATGTTCATGCCAGCAATACGGCCCATCTCCATTGCATTGCTCCACAGTGCGCTTACAGAAGAAATGCCTGTGAGCAATTCTCTGAATTCAACCACATCACCTGCAGCGTAGATGTCAGGGATATTTGTTTGAAGCAATTCGTTGACCTGAATCCCCTTGCTGATCTTTATGCCTGAATCCTTGAATATGTCCATATCAGGTCTTACTCCTATAGCAATGATTACTATATCAGCATTGATTGTGCTGCCAGATGCAAGCCTGACGGCCTTTACATTTCCTCCATCACGGATTATTTCCACGACGCTGTCCTCGGTTAATATCGTGATACCTTCATTTTTCAGTGCAAGAGATATGATCTCAGCGCCCCTTCTGTCAAGCCTTTGATAAAGTATCTGGGAGAGTTTTTCTATTATCGTGACATTAACTGTAGATTTTAAGGCCTCTGCTGCTTTTATCCCAACAAGTCCGCCGCCGATAACAACAGCATTTTCTGCAACTGATCTGGCATCCCTGATCTTGATGGCATCCTCCATTGTCCTTAGGGTAAATATCCCCTGGCCTTTAATACCAGGAATATCAGGGATTATAGGGACGCTCCCTGTTGCAATCAAAAGCCTGTCAAACTTAATCCTCTTACCTGAAGACAGCAGAACATCTTTTGATTGCACATCTACATCTGTAGCCATCTCGTATACGGCATTGAGCCTGTATTTTTCTATAGGATCATCAGGGTATGTGATATCCACCTCAGCCTTCTGTCCATCTATCAAAACGGGTATCATAGGCCTGTAGTATGCCGTTACATTTTCTCCAGAGATCAGTGTGATTTCTGCATTGGCATTATTGTTTCTTATTGCCTTTGCTGCAGATATCCCTGCAATGCTTCCACCTATGATGACATGGTGCATTTGCTTCCCTCCGGTTACTGATGGCTTATAGCCTTGGACTCAGTAAGTATTACCATATGCCTCTTTTCTTTTGACATCTCATCCACATCCACCATGACTAATGCATGGGTTGGGCACGCATTCACACACGCAGGGACCTCAAGCTTATGGCAGCGGTCACATTTAACAGCTATGTGTTTTTCCCTGTCCCTTGTTATTACACCGAAAGGGCAGACCATTATGCATGTCCAGCAGCCAATGCATCTCTCTTTTCTCCTCCTCACAAAGCCCTTCTCATCCCTGTAGAGGCAGCCGCTTATGCATGCATTAAGACAGGGGGCATCCTCGCAGTGTCTGCAGATAATAGGCATCCTGATATTTTCTCCCGCCTCAACAAAGAGCCTCTTCATTGGTGCAGGCGATTGTAAAACTGCTGAATATAGCGTCTTATCCTTTGAATGCTGAACTGCACAGCCTATCTCACAGCTTTTGCATCCCATGCATCTTTCAGGTCTAACAAATATCTGCTTCATTTCTATTCCCTCCTCATGCCGAAAGCCCCAATCCCCTGCGCCTCTCTGCAATCACAGAAAGAAGGGCCTCTGCTGCCTTGACTGGGTCGGGTTCCACAATAAAATAGCCTCCAAACAGCTCCTTTACTGTTGATGTAAGCACCTGTGTCACAGTCTTACTGCCAAGCACAGGAGGCACAACACCCAGATGGGTTGGAAGTCCTGATGCTACAGCCCATGTGCCTATTGCAACAGCCTTCTCTGTCACAGGCTCTGGTGCTGATGCGACAACAGGAAGCATATTCAAATCAACGCCGAGCTTATTCGCAACTGCAACTGTAACATCCACAGCCCTTGAGTTATCCACGCACGAACCCATGTGTAGCACCAAAGGCAATGGGCCACCAAGGCCTGCTGCCTGACCTACTGCCTTTAGCACAGCCTTGAGCCCATTACCTGCATATTTTTCAGTTGCCTCTGGTGTCATAAAACCATGCCTTGCAAATGCCCCTGATGCACAGCCTGTTGCAAGTATAAGGACATTGTTTTTTACAAGTTCCTTTATCATTGCCGTATAGTTGGCATCCTGAGTAACCTTCACGGTGTTACAGCCTGCAAAGAGGCATACGCCGTAGATATTGCCTGCGACAATATTGTCTATCAAAGGCTTTAAAGAATCTTCCTTATTGACAAGGGAGAGTGCTCCAATGATTGCCTCTGTTGAAAAACCTGCAAATGCTGCACTTGATATGTCAGGTATATTTATCTTATTCGGATCTCTCTTTTTGAATGCCTCTATAGCAGTGCTTATAATCCTTCTTGCCGATTCCTTTGCATTTGCCTCTGAGAATTCAATATGCACTGCCTTTGGTATCTTTGCAATAGGCATGGTTGTTATCATTTTTGTGTGATAGCATTCTGCAATATTTGAAAGTGCAGGCATTATGCATTGATAGTCAACCACCATCGCATCAAGGGCACCTGTAAGTATTACTGTCTCCTGTGAGACAGAGCTTGTTGCAAGCGGTATCTTATGCCGCATCATGACCTCATTACCTGTGCAGCATACACCCACGATGTTTATCCCTTCAGATGCCCCGGCAGTCTTTGCCCTATCAATCATATCTTTTTCACCTGCAACCTGCACGACAATATCGCTTAAAAGGGGGTTATGCCCGTGTACTGCAATGTTTACTGCATCTTTATTGAGCACGCCGAGGTTTGCACGGGTGAGTGTAGGATGCGGGGTTCCAAATAGTATGTCTGCAATATCCGTTGCTATGTGGCAGCCAGCATAATCCGCAAGCGCACATTTTACAGCACCGAGAAGGAGGTTTACAGGGTCTGCATCAACGCCGTATGTTGTTCGGTGCATTGATTCAGCAACTACACTGTCTATTCCTGTGGGGACAACATTGTATTTAAGGAATGTGTCAATGCGTCCTTTTGTCATTGTAGTAGCAGCCCATGTGAGGGGTGATTCCTTTTCTGAAAACTCCTCCAACGCCTTTTTTGCAACATCGATCGCTATCGCCCTTACATCCCTGTTATCTACCTTTACGCCAATCCTGTTTGCAACGGCCTTGAGCTTTGCCTCATCCCTAATGGGATAATCAGGAGCCTCGCCTATTGCTGACTTAAAAAGTGTGTGGGCCATGTGTTTTGCATGGCCGCCGTGTGATGCAGTGCCGGCAGCAACTGCCCTTGAGATCCCTCTTGCAACCATGATGTCTGCATTTGCACCACAGACTCCCATTTGAGGACCTTCACCAAAGGGGTCAATCCTGCAAGGCCCCTGCATGCAGTTTCGGCAGCACAGCCCTGTTTCACCAAAGCCGCACTGGGGGATCTGGGCCGCATACCTGTCCCACACAGTCTTGATCCCTGTTTTTTCAGCTTCTTTTATGGCAGATAGTGTTGCACTGTCAGTTGACTTTTCCATGCTAAACCTCCTCGATCCGGGATTACTTATTATAAGTTTAGCAGATTATCGGGATAATGCAAGAGGTGAAACAGCTATCACTTATTTTTTGATGTGACCCAAACAGGGCGTTGAAATCAGAGATTTAATAAGGCCAATGAATCAGGCAGGGAAGGGGGCTGTCCGTTCCAGCATCTCGCCTACATGTGAAACGCTGGATACTGTAAGGCCGCGCTCATTCAGTGCTGTCTTGATATCTTCCCAGACCTCATCGTAATCTCCATATACTGATTTTATGACCACAGGTTCTTTATCCCCAGTGTCCTGAGCAATGGCGGCGTTATGAACCCAGAGGGTTAGAAATAGCACTATAATCACAATGGAAAGTATGCGTATTAGACATGGCAGTAATGGATTTCTTTTAGGGATAACCATCATTTATGTCTCTTTCATTAACCGCCAGCTCATATACTTGGCGCCTGCTATTGCACCTAACAGGATAAAGGACATTGTTAGTATACTTCCAATGGAGAGCGTTGAAAATCCACTCAATCCCTGTCCGATATTGCACCCCATGGCAACTACTGCACCAAATCCCATAAGGAGGCCACCAACAAGGTTATATTTAAACTGCTGCAGCGGAGGAGCAACCCAGTAGAATGTCCTGCTAAATATGGCTGCTATAACCGAACCAGCCACTACACCGAGCACGCTTGCTACGGCGAAGTTAATTGTTTCACCCGTCCAGAGGATAATATACCTGAAGGTCTGTGCATCTGCAAGTGCAAAGGTCAAACTTGTTGGTCTCCATGTCTGTAAAAGTGTTGGGTCATCAGGCCCGGTAAATGAGAATATATCTACAAGCGGGATGGTTTTGAAAGCCATACCATTTATCCACCACGCCAATACAACGGTCAATCCTATAGCAGCCCCTGATAATGGCCATCTCCAGCCCCGCCATTCTGAATCCTTCGGGGCCTTCAGCATGAATATAACAAGGATAGCTTCTATAGCAAGGATTATAACCCAGCCTGGAACTATATTGACAATGTTTGGCAGATACTGGTTATGGAAATTCAGCGTTAACGAGTTAAAATAATCAGTCCTTATCTTTGCCGTAATACCCCAGAGTGCTGCACCTGAAGACAAGATGAATGCCATAACACTCACAAGCCCTCCAAGGTTACCTTCGCCTGCCCTGACAAGAATCCTGCTTGCGCAGCCTCCTGCGTAAACAATACCAACTCCGAATATAAATCCTCCAACAATATAGCTAAGCCATGTGAATGGCGATGATATGTATATGCTGTAACCTATATCCACATAACCGAGCTTATAGAGTAGTTGAGTGCCGAGTATCGCCACAAAGAGCGCCATTGCATATGCCCTTGTCTGTGTCATGTCACGGGTTGTAACAATGCTGTGGCATGCTGCAGCTATACAGAACTTAGACCTCTGCACTATGGCTCCCATCAGACCTCCGATTAAAAGACCTGCAAGTATAACCGTATGCCGTATAGACGCTTTAATAGCGGCTACCTTTTCTTCAGATAACGAGTCGGCATTAACTGTTGCATACCCCTTGATCTTAAGTATGAGGTAGATTACCCATATGAATCCCCCGACTATTAATGCGATACCCAGGGCATTCCTTCCCTTTGACATTTTTACCTCCTGAATTTTTATTTAAACTTGATATTCCCTGCATTAAGATTCCCCGTAGCTTACTACGGGGAATCTTAATGCAGGGAAGCATTTTTTATGCCAGAAGTATTTTTTTAAAATAGATGTTTTTACAGGCCTTGCTGTTCAAAAATGAACAAGGGGCTAAATTTCAATTGTCCCTTTATGAACAGTAAGATGTGATGTTTAGAACTACAGAAGTTTATATTTTATCATCTTTGTTCGGATCTGCCTTCTTGTAATCCCAAGACGTGCGGCTGTCTTTGTCTGATTCCAGTTTTCAGCTTCAAGGGCATTTAAAACTGCGGTGCGCTCAAGCTCTGAAAGTGTAAGACCTGAGAGATCTCCACGATTTTTTATCCCGATCTCCTCTGATTTCCTGCGGGATATCTTATTCGGGAGGTCATCAAGGACTATGGTTTCAAACCTGGTCAGCACCACTGCCCTCTCTATGATATTTTCAAGTTCTCTGATATTCCCCGGCCAGTCATAGCTTAAGATGGCATCCAGTGCTGAGCGATCAATGCCTTTTATAAATTTCTGGTTTTCTTCTGCATATTTCTTTAAGAAGTGTTCAACCAGCAATGGGATGTCTTCTTTGCGTTGTCTCAGAGTGGGTATATGAATTGGTATGACATTGAGGCGGTAAAACAGCTCCTCTCTGAATCTTCCAGCATTGATTTCTTCCTCGATGTTTCTGTTTGTAGCCGCTATTATCCTGGAGTCAGATTTTATAGGCGCGCTCCCTCCTATCCTGTAAAATTCTCTCTCCTGTAAAAATCTAAGGAGTTTTATCTGCATGGGAAGGGGCATCTCGCCTATTTCATCAAGGAAAAGGGTCCCTCTGTTTGCAATTTCAACCTTTCCCAATTCCTTTGCAACGGCGCCTGTGTATGCACCTGCTTCATGGCCGAATAGTTCATTTTCAATAAGCCCACCAGGTATTGCTGCACAGTTTATTGCTACAAAAAGGAAATTCTTCCTCTGCGATGCATTATGTATTGCCCTTGCAATAAGTTCCTTGCCCGTACCTGATTCACCTGTTATGAGGATATTGGCACGGCTATCAGCAACAATACGAATTGTTGCCAAGACATCCTGCATTACCTTAGTCTTACCTATAATGCCATATTGTTCCTTTAGGTGGATGTTTATATCTTCTTCGACTCCTACCTTACTGTGCAACAGTGTATGCTTAATTACTGCAAGCATATCGTCTAATTCAATAGGCTTGGTGAGATAATTAGCAGCCCCTATTTTCATGGCCTCTACAGCATTCTCTATGCTTCCATAGGCTGTTATAATTATGACAGGCAGTTCTGAATCTTCTTCCTTTACCCATTTCAATAGGCCAAGCCCTGTTTTACCCGGCAGCCTCATATCTGTAAGGACAAGGTCAAAATTTGTATCAGCAAGCCTTGAAACAGCCTCCTCAAAATTTCTTGCTGTTTCAACATAAAAACCCTCCTGCTTTAAAAATTTATTTAGCAGGCGCAGTATGTTTCTTTCATCATCTACTATTAATATCCTCTGCATTCCCTCTAATCCTCACCCAAAGGAGCAACTTTCTGGTCGAACTCAGGGCTGTGATGGACTGCATACTTGTTATCTAACATGGGAAGGGTTATAAGAAAATATGAGCCTTCTTCAGACTTCAGCAGCTTTATATCACCGTGATGAGCCAATATTATTTTGTATACCATGGCAAGGCCAAGACCACTTCCCTCCGCCCTGGTTGTGAAGAATGGCTGAAATATCTTGGATGCTATTTCTTCAGGAATACCGGGCCCTGTGTCCTTTACACTGACCTCCAACCACCCATTAGATGTCCTGTATTGCACTGTTATTACCCCGCCATCTATCATAGCCTGAATTGCATTTATGAAGAGGTTCATGAATACCTGTTTTAAGAGCGCAGAATCACCCACTATTGCTGGCGGCTTATTGTGTCCTTCCTTCATAACTTTTACGCCGGATTCCTCTAAGTCGGATTCAAGCAACTCAATTACCTTGTTAACTACATCATCTATATTACACGGCGCAGGAGAGGGTGATGGCGTCCTTGAAAATCTGAGAAATTCGTCAGCCATGATTGTCATTTCCAGTGTTTCATCTTTTATGATATCCATATACTCATGTATTTCAGAGAGTTCATTTGTTCGTTCAATTCCAGAAATAGCGCCGCGGATCGCATAGAGACTATTTCTTATCTCATGGGCAATCTGTGCAGACATCTGACCTATTGCTGCCATACAGGTCAGTTTCTCCCTCTCTTCAGACATCCTTTTAAACTCCATCAGATACCTTTTTAGATTTTCTATCATGTGGTGGAATGCCTGTCTTAGCTGAATTGTTTCATCCCTGCCTGAAGGCTCATAGAGGTTACTACTGCTGTCTGAGATTATTTCCTTTTCAAATGCCTCCATCTCTTTTGAAAGATTTCTTATAGGGCGTGTCAGTACCAATGATACTATAAAAGAACCCCCTATGCCGGCTGCAAATATAATCAGTGCAAGATATACGAGCTGTATCTTTGTCTTTTTGAATTCCTCATCAAGCGCTGCCCTTTCAGAGTCCCAGTCAAAATTGATCCTGAGGGCACCAAGCACATCCCCCTCTACTTTTACGGGCAGAAATATCTCTGTTTCAGATATATTTTTTATATCCTTCCAATTTCTGGAGGTATCATTCAATTTTTCTAATAACTTCCCATCAAGCTGCCCTATATCGGTCAAGTTATCAGAGGATACGACAATCCCACGCCTGTCTATAATCTTTACGCTTCTTATCTGAGCCGAAGACTTTAATTGCCGTATTTGTTCCATAAGAGAACCATAATCTTCTGATATAATCGAGTCTGACGCAGTAACCGCCAATTTTTCAGCAATAGCGCGGTGAAACTGGGTGAGCTGAGTAACAAGATTCCTGCGTGCTGAGGAAAGTACGATTATACTTACGGAGAGATAGATTATTGTTATTAGCAGCATCATATAGAGGATGCCCTTGGTTTTTATGCTGGTGCGCCTGTTCAGATCTTTTAATATATCCATCCTACTGAAAATTCTCTCCTGTTTTACGGTTTTTTAATGCCTTTATTTTAAAATTACCAGGTTCCTCCGAGTTTTGACCATGTGAAAATTGAACAAGAAATTCTGCTACCTTATTGACAGATCTGGTATCCATATCCTTTCTTGCGGCTATAATGCGGTCAGGAAGAGGTGGAGTTTTTGCAAGAATAACAATACGGCTCATATCGATATCCTGTTGCATAGACCTTAGCGATGAATAATTTACAAAGCCTGCATCTATCGAGCCGCGATACACCTGCATGATTATATCCTCGTATGTTTTCAGTTTTACAAATTGTTTAGGATTTAGTGGTATCCCCTTTTCCTTCAATAATTCCCTCTGGGCTAAATAACTGCCATCTGAATGCAAGGATATTATGCCTATTTTTTTATTGCTGAGGCCCTGCAGTGTTCTTATATTACCTTCGGAATGCGTGATAATAATTCCCATATCTTCAGGATGGTCGACAGCACTAAGGCTTGCGATTTCTTTCACATTAGCGGCTCTGGCGAATTCAGAATAGAGGTGATAACTTTGAAGGAAAAAATCTCCCTTCCCTGTTTTCAGTATCTGTATAAATGTTTCTATATTTCCTGGAATAACAAGCTGAAAGCTGATCCCTGTCATCCTTGAAAGGTAGGTCATTAAAGGATTTAACTGTTTAAAAACATCGGGTTCAAAGGAAACCGGCTCCACCACAAATTTTATTCTCTTCTGTTTTGGTGGGACTATGTAATTTTCCTTAAGGACATTCTTCATCAAGACCCTGACAATATCGTAATCGCTGTCTTCAGCCTTTGCAAAACCATCAGCGCCTGCTTCTATACTGCCAAGGATCTCTTTTCTGTTTGTAAGGGTATTTATAGAAAGCATAGTTGTTTTAAGTCTTTGGATAAAGTCTTTACCGAGAGATGCCCTTGCAACAAAAAGATACTGAGGAATAGAATATGAATAACTCAGCACCCTGAGCCCCTTATCTAAATATGACTTTGCAGCCATCTCCGGCACGCCTGTTGCGTCAAACATCCTTGCCATAACAGCTATTATTGCACTTTCATCTGAACCCAGTTTTACAACATCAAGAAAATCATTATCTGAAATATCTACCCTCTGAAGCATAATCTTTGGCAGTAGCCCCGAACCCGGGCAGTAATATCTGCCGTATACGAATGTCCTATCGAAGAGGTCTGCTGTTTTCTTGATAGGAGAATCATTACGAACGAGTAAAACGCTTCTGTATTCAGATCTGCCGTTAACACGAAGTTTGACCAGAGGCACAATTGGCATCTGTTTGTATGCAACACAATAAAGGGTTGGACAGAGGTAAGCGATATCTGCTTCACCCTTCTTGAGATGCTGGATTATATCGCTGGTTTTCCTTGCCACCTTTATTACGATAGTGACATTAAGCGTATCTTCAAGGTATCTCTTCAATGGTAAGAAATTTTTATACATCGTAGAAGGCGATTGCATGGGGATAAGCATTATTGTTATCCGCTGTTTTGCTAATGCAGAGGTATTATTACAGATTAGAAGAATGATTATTGTAAGAATAATTTTTCTTGCAGTGAAGAAATATAAACAACCTCTTCTCATTATCGTTATTTTAAAAGAATAGTGTTCTGAATGTAAATAAATACATTCAGAACACTATAAGTGAGGAGGGTCTACAGAACCATCCTTGGTCTATTGAGTTTTACATTGATGTTCCTTATCTTTCTTATGTAATCAATGACAATATCATATACAGGCGGCCCTGGCTGCTCTACCATGGATGCCCAACCTGCCATTGTGTATTCCTTGTCAGGCTCAACCGATTTACCTCGAACCTTTAAATCCTGTATCCTGCTGCCCATTTTTTCGTTTACCTTGATAGTAAAACTAAGTCCCCTTGACCTCACCATATCTCCACCCTGCTGTTCATATGGGTCAGGGTTAAGGAGATTGTCTGCTACATCCTCCAATATATCCTTTAATGCGCTGCCCTTGACTGAGGTCTTATATGTATTCGGATATGTAATAGCAGTCTCAGAATAAACATCATCGGCTGTTATAGGGCCGGGAAGTATTGTCCTTCCCCATCTAAATCCTGGTGAAAGGGCAATCTCTGTATCATAATGGTTAATCAGGGCATCGCATATCAAATCATCAAAGGTGCCATCCAGGTTTCCCCTACGGTAAAGTATAGTTTCTGTATGTCCTATCACCTCATCCAGTTTTTCTTTGTATGGGCTCCGTATCTCATCTACAAGCTTTGCCATATCATGGTCTGGATCTATCATGGTGGACATGACAGGTATGAGCCTGAATGAATACCCCGTTATCTGCCTTCCTTTTACTTCAAGGTCCAGCCTTGAGACGAATTTTCCATAACAGCCAGAATTAATAACAAGGGTTTTACCCACTATGAACGGTTTTGGCACGCCGTCATGGGTATGACCACCCAGAACCACATCGATCCCCTTTACCCTTCTTGCCATCTTTTTGTCCACATCCATACCGTTATGGGAAATAACGATAACAAGGTCAACCTTTTTGGACATTACCTCATCCACGATTTTCTGCAGGTGATCGTCTTTAATCCCGAACGACCAGTTGGGTATAAATCTCCTCGGATTCGCTATCGGAGTATATGGGAATGCCTGACCTATAACCGCAACAGTCACCCCATTAACAGTTTTTATAACATATGGTTTAAATAGAGGGTCGCCCCATGTGGCATCATTAACATTCTGGGCAATAAACGGGAAGTTCATTTTTTTTATCAACTCAAGAATACGTTTTTCCCCATATGTAAACTCCCAGTGACCAGTCATCGCATCACAGCCAAGATTGTTTATAGCCCTTACCATGTCCTCGCCCCTTGTCCAGAGGCTTGTGGCAGAACCCTGAAGGGTATCACCTCCATCTATATGTAGTACCTTATTAGCTCTTTCTGCCCGTATCCTCTTTATCAGTGTGGCAATATGGGCAAAACCACCCATCTTTCCATATTCCTTTGCAAGGGTCGAAAAGTCGTCATAGGTATATGCATATGCCTCAATGGTATCTGGCTTATATCCATAATATCTCAAGAAATCTCTGCCAGTTAGATGTGGTGGCTGTCCTTTGTCTTCGCCTACCCCGATGTTGGTATCAGGTTCTCTGTAATAGATAGGAACAAGCTGTGCATGTGCATCAGTTGTATGTATTAGTGTGATGTTACCAGTTGTATTGAATCTGAAAAGATTCTCAGGGGTTAGGCTCTTTGCAAGGGCTACTGGTGATGCAGCAGCAGCTCCAGCAGCAAGGGTAAGCATCTGTATAAATTCCCGTCTTGTAATGCTCATCTCATCGAGGTCCTCACTATTTATTTTGGGTTAATCTGGACTGTCTCTTCCCAAACACCACCCTTATTATCCTTATAGACTATTTTAAGGGGAGCAGCCTTGTCAGCCTTTATATAGAAGGCCATAAAAGGGTTTGCACTTACAGCATATGTCCAGTCACAGTGTGTTATATGTGTCCCCCCATAATAAACATCCACAGCGTTTATATAGTGTGCAGGGATAATCTGACCAGTCTTCTTATCCTTTATTAGTCCTGTATCCATTGGATGGGTGATCAGGGCTTTTATAGAAATTACTTCCCCTTTTGAAATTGACTGAGGTATCCTTACCTTAATTCTTCCTATTCCTTCTGCCATATTGACTCCTTTTGTATTGTTTCTTTTCAGATTTTTAATTGAGTTGACTAACCGCCGCAGCCTCCTATGGTTACCTTGACCGATCTGATGGCCCCATACAATTGTCCTTTATTTGTTTCAACAATGGCACGGACATTTGATGTCTTTCTCATCTTGATCCTCAACTCAAATGCGGCTTTTCCATTAGCAGGAGTCAGGTCAATACTCGCTATATATGGGTTGAGGTTGCCGTCAACAAAGATATACATCTTTTTCACATAATTGTTTGTCTCCATCGGTAAATCAGATGTAATCATTATAGGAACAACAGCGCCATTTTCTGCAATTATCGGAGCCCTAAGGTCTACATGCGACACCTCAATATGACGGTTACCAAAGTATTTTTTCAAAACATCATTGATGTTCTCCTCCTTAAGTTCCGCAGCAAAGGCAGGTTTAAGCAGTGACGGCAGAGAGCCGCTCATTAAAAGCGCTGTACATGTAACACCTGTTGTCTTAATAAACTGTCTCCTCGAAAGAATCATATTTTTCCTATTTTCCTTCATAGAAACTTCCTCCTATCCTCTATCCCAAAATGACAGTTACGGCCTGACATACGACCATCTCTTTTCCTGTTTTTCCATGATCTCCAGAACACCTGCCTGGGCAACTGAAACACCTTTGACGAGGTCTTCTTTCGAAACCTTAAGTGTCTTCATTGTGTTACCGCAGGCAACAAAGTGAACCCCATACAACTGCATACTCGATACCCTGTCTCTGAATGCCTCATTTTTCTGCAGGAGTAGATGAAGGCCTGGCCCGTAAGCGACAATCTCCACCTCAACATTATCCTGACCGAGAGCCTTAATGACATTCATGGCGTTATTGAGGGCGAGATTCATAGTTTTTGGATTATCATCGCTTACCTGGATTAAAAGCCGATGTTTTATACCGTCCTCTGCAACTACCTGTTTAACACCTGGGAACATTATCAAGAAAACCGCAATCATCAATAAAATTAAGCTCGTTCTCTTCATCTTTTTCATTCCTCCTTTTATGATTTATTGAACCTTTATATAGGCAAAGCCTTTATCATGGAGTTCTACAACCCTCACCTGTCCGGAAGGTATAATACTGACAAAAGGTTCAAGTTTAGTCTTTTCGATCTTCATTCTATTCAATGTTATATTACACTGCTCGAACTTGACACCATAGCCGTCTACCAGGCTCTTCATCATCTCATCTGTATGTTTCGCCTGTTTTTCTTCAATCTTTTTGGATTCGAACTTTGTCCCCTTACGGTCCTTTAAAAGGAACTGGACGCACGCCCCGTTAGCAACTACCCTTACATCATAAGAAACATTATGTGTTGTGTAATAATCGACAAGGTTATAGATATTGGTTAGCATGTCATTAAACCTGCTGTCATCTCCAAAGTCACAGTGATAAACAACCTTTTCTTCTTTTTCCTCTGCCTTACTCATTGATGGGACGAGAAGAATCGCTAAGCTAAGACATACGATTGAAACCTTTAGAAAACCTCCCCATTTCATAATCTCCCCCTTCTGCTTCTTATTTAAGACACCTAAAGGGTGCCTACCTGCTAATGCAGTCGTTATTCTTACATTTTACTCCACTTACATAATTACAAAGCAGGTCATTAAAATCATCTCTTGTTACAGCACCTGGAATCCTTAATAATTCCTTCCCTTGAGCACTGAGAAATATAACCGTAGGGGTTCCTCTGATCCCATATTTCTTTGCAAGCTCACTACCCGTTAAGCCTTCCCCTTTTATCCTTTCCACCCCATGGACGTCTATTTTTAGAACATTGGTGTCTTGCTGAAGAATGCCTCTTATGGATGGATCATTTAGAACATTATCCATAAGCGCACACCAGTTGCATCCTTTTTCATAGAAATACATAAGCTTTATATCCGCAGCACCAGCTACCGAAGTGAAAATCAGACCAAGAAATAATATGGATACAAAAAATAATCGCCTCATCATGGTTTTTATAGAGCAAAATACATGCCATAAGATTACTTCAAAAAAGTGGATTATTGTTCATTTTGGTACAATTCCTCATTATTCAATGTTCGATTATGTCCCACTGGATGGGCTTAGATTTGGGTATAAAACAGGCGTTGATTTTTATACTATATAGGGCATAAAATTAATCTTATGGTTATAGAGGCATATCTTGAAGCCAAAAGGAAGGAGGTTGATGCCTTTCTTGAGAGTATCCTGAGAGGGGATAATATAGTGAAGGGGGATTGCCCTGGTGTGCTCAGGGATGCAATGAATTACTCTATCTTTGCTGGCGGTAAGAGGATCAGGCCTATCCTTGCTATTGCATCCTATGAGGCGGTTGGGGGGCAATCAACAACCATACTCCCTGTGGCATCAGCACTTGAACTTATACACACTTATTCCTTGATCCATGATGACCTCCCTGCGATGGACAATGACGACCTGAGAAGGGGGAGGCCAACAAGCCATAAGGTCTTTGGCGAGGCGGTTGCTATCCTTGCCGGTGATGCCCTTTTAACAGAGGCATTCCACCTTTTGGTCAGTGAGGGACTTGATCGTGTATCCCCTGATACAAGGATACGATTAATCAGGGAGATCGCTGATGCATCAGGGGCATGCGGCATGGTTGGAGGACAGACCGTTGACATCCTATCAGAGGGGAAGGGACCAGATAAGAATATCCTGTATTACATCCATACCAAAAAGACAGGTGCCCTGATAAAGGCATCTGTAAGGGTTGGTGCTATACTTGCGGGGGCATCTGATGATGAACTCTATGCACTTACTAAATACGGTGAGGCAATGGGCCTTGCCTTTCAGATAGTGGATGACATCCTTAATGTCACAGGGACCAAAGAGGAGATCGGCAAGTCCGTTGGCTCTGATTTTAGCAAGGGGAAAAAGACATACCCTGGCATCTACGGCCTTGAGGAATCTATTAACAAGGCAGGCTCTTTGACAGACTCTGCAATAGATTCTATTAGAATCCTGGGTGAAAGTGCAGAATCCCTCAGGGAGATTGCACGGTATATAGTAAGGAGAAGGAGTTAATATGCTTGAATCTGTAAAAAAGCCATCGGATATAAGGCATCTTGATATAAGACAATTAAATGCCCTTGCACAGGAGATAAGGGATGTAATTGTGGAGAGGGTATCTCTCAATGGAGGACATCTGGCATCAAACCTTGGAGTTATTGAGTTGACCATTGCCCTTCATTATGCCTTTGAATCACCTATGGACAGGATAATATGGGATGTCGGACATCAGAGCTATGCACACAAGCTCCTTACAGGCAGATATGGCGAATTTTATACCCTCAGGAAATATGGTGGTATTTCTGGTTTTCCGAGGATGAATGAGAGCGAACACGATGCCTTTGGCACAGGACACAGTTCTACATCCATATCTGCTTCCCTCGGGATACTTGCAGCACTCAGGCATAAAGAGAAAGGCCACAAGGTGGTTGCTGTTATAGGCGATGGGGCAATGACTGCAGGTCTTGCCTTTGAGGGCTTGAACCATGCAGGCCATTTGAAGAAGGACTTAATAGTTGTGCTCAACGACAACGATATGTCCATATCCTCCAATGTCGGAGCACTCTCCGCATATCTTAACAAGATGATGACGGGAGACCTCTATACGAGGTTCAGGAAGGAGACAAAGTCCATCCTCGGCGGCATTCCAAAGTTTGGCGAATCAATGGTAAAAATGGCAAAGAAGGCAGAGGGCAGCATCAAGGGGTTTCTCACACCGGGTGCACTCTTTGAGGAACTCGGATTTAAATACATAGGCCCGATAGATGGCCACAGGATAGATTTTCTAATTGATGTCTTCAGAAGGATGAAGGCATACGACCGTCCTGTTCTTATACATGTGGTAACAAAAAAGGGCAAGGGCTACAGCCCTGCTGAGAAAAACCCATGCCTGTTCCACGGCATAGGTCCCTTTGATATAGAGACAGGCATACCAAAGGGGATTTCCAATGTACCAACATTCAGCGAGGTCTTCGGCAAAACCCTGACAGGCCTTGCAATGGAAGACAAAAGGATTATAGCCATAACCGCAGCAATGACAGATGGCACAGGTCTCGAAACCTTTGCAAGGACATTTCCTGACAGGTTCTATGATGTGGGCATTGCAGAGCAGCATGCTGTTACATTTGCTGCAGGCCTTGCCAGTCATGGGATGAGACCTGTAGTTGCCATATATTCTACCTTTCTTCAGAGGGCATACGATGAACTGATACACGATGTATGTCTTCAGAACCTGTCTGTTGTTTTTGCAATTGACAGGGCTGGTATTGTCGGAGACGATGGGCCCACACATAATGGGACATTTGATCTTTCATACCTGAGGCATATACCGAATATGGTTGTCATGTCGCCAAAGGATGAAAACGAGTTGAGACACATGCTCAGGACAGCAATAGAGCATAACGGCCCATCTGCTATAAGATACCCGAGGGGAAGGGTGCTTGGCATTACAATGGATGAAGAGATAAAGACCATTCCAATTGGGCTCTCCGAGGTGATGGAGGAAGGAGATGACCTGCTTATTGTTGCCATAGGGAATATGCTCTATCCTGCCTTGAAGGCATCAGAGATATTGAAGTCGAATGGCATTTCAGCAACGGTTTTAAATGCAAGGTTTGTAAAACCCATTGATAAGGAACTGATCGGGTCTCTTGCTAAAAAGATACGACTTATTATAACGGTAGAGGAAAATTCCCTCCAGGGTGGTTTTGGAAGTGCTATTATCGAATACCTTTCAGAGCTTGATATCGATGGGCTCCGCATCAAGCGTATAGGCCTGCCGGATAGCTTTATAGAACAGGGTCCTCAGTCTATCTTAAGAAAAAGATACGGGCTTGACCCTGATGGGATTGTAAGTGCAGCCCTATCCCTCTTGCGATTAAAAGGAATACCCCGATAGTAAAGACACGGATAGACAAACTGCTTGTTGATAGAGGCCTTTTAGAAAGCAGACAAAAGGCAAGGGCAATGATCATGGCAGGCAATATCATTGTAGATGGTCAGAGGATAGACAAGGCAGGCAGCCTTGTGGATGAGGGGGCACTGATAAGCATTGTCCAGGAGATGCCCTATGTAGGTCGTGGGGGGCTTAAGCTTGAGGCCGCCATCAGGGAGTTCAATATAGATGTAGGAGATAAGGTTGTGATGGATATAGGCGCATCCACTGGAGGATTTACTGATTGTCTTATCCAGCACGGTGCAAAAAGGGTTTATGCCATTGATGTTGGCTATGGGCAGCTCCACTGGAGGCTGAGAAATGACCCGAGGATTATTCTTATGGAAAAGACGAATATAAGGCATCTTTCAGCGGATAAAATACCTGAGAAGGTTGATATGGTAACCATAGATGTCTCTTTTATATCGCTCACAAAGGTCCTGCCAAAGGTTATGGATTTTATCAGGGATAAAGGAGAGGTCATTGCCCTCATAAAGCCACAGTTTGAGGTTGGAAAAGGCGAGGTTGGAAAGGGCGGAGTGGTAAAGGATGAGGGGAAAAGGGTAAGGGTGCTGGAGGCTATAAAGATAGTTGCCAGAGGGATAGGGCTTGATGTGATTGGAATTATGCAGTCCCCGATTAAAGGACCAAAGGGGAATATAGAATATCTGATTTACCTCAGAAATATAGTATAATCTATCAAAGAGATATGGAAGAGACAAAACTTATAGCCCTTGACCTATCACTTCTGTCAGAAGAGGTAATAGAGACCCTTATCGAGGATGCAACTGTAGAGCCACAGTTCTTTACAGAGCTTGCTGGTGCTAATATCCATAGGCCCAAAGTGCTTGAGCTTCTGCTCAGACATAACAACACCCCTGCTACAGCAAAGGAATCTATTGCCAGAATGCTTCGTGTGCCTGTTCCAGCGGGAGTCATAGAGGAACAGGTTACAGGTGAAGAAAGGTTATATAAGAAAGAGAGGGAAAGGGTTGAAACCCTTCTTCAAAGGATACAGAGAATGAATGTTGCTGAGAGGATTCAGCTTGCCTTGAGGGGCGGTAAGGAGATAAGGAATATCCTCCTTAAGGATTCAAACAGAGAGGTGATGCTTTCAGTCCTGGAAAATCCAAAGCTCACAGATACAGAGATAGAGCTGATTGCGAGGTCAAGGAATATCTCAGATGATGCGCTGAGGATAATCTCAAAAAACAGGGAATGGATGAAGAATTATTCGATTGTAATTGCACTTGTGACCAATCCCAAGACGCCTCCTGGCATTTCCCTTAACTACATGAGCTCATTAAAAGCGAATGACCTCAGGCTTCTTGAAAAGAACAGGAATGTCCCTGAGATAATAAGGTCGGCAGCAAAGAGATTGACATCTGGAAGGAGGTCTATGTAGTTTTGGAAGACCTTTATGAGGTTCTCGGCTTAAAGAGGGACGCTACCATAAGCGACATAAAACAGGCATACAGAAGGCTTGTCAAGCAATACCATCCTGATAGTACCTTTGGAAAAGACAATCCAGGGACTGCCGCAGAGAGATTCCAGCAGATACAAAAGGCATATAAGACATTAAGCGATGAAGAAAGTAGAAGGGCATATGATTCTGCAGGGTTTAGCCCTATAGAACAATGGGAGCAGGCCGGGTCGCACAAACAGAGGGCGGTGGGATTCTACAAAAGGGGCAGGGAGACATATAAATCAGGGAATTATGAGAAGGCCATAAATATGTTTCATACAGCAGTCAACCTTGCCCCTGAAAATCCCCTTTATTGTAGCTGGCTCGGTGTTTCTCTATCCACCCAGAAGGACAGGCTGCATGATGCGAGGCTGTGGTGTGAGAGGGCTGTAAAATTAGCCCCGTATAACTCCGATTATCTTGTTAATCTTGCCCTTGTTTATAAGGAAGCTGGATTACGGGCAATGACCATCAGGTATCTCAAAGAGGCCATGAGATGGAATCCGAAGAACAGGAGGGCAGTCAAATGGCTGGATGAGCTTGCAGAGGAGACAGAGACCGGAGATAAAGGGGAAGGGCTTGTAAGGGGTTTGAAGAAAATCTTCGGGATATTCAGAAAATGATTGAAAAAAATATCAAAATATGTTTTAAAAATAACCTTGGCTTTCGTGAATATATCTGGAGGTTTGAGGATGCAAAAGACACTGGTTGATATAAAAGGACATCTTGCCTCTCATTTTTCAGCCCTTATAGATAAGGCAAAAGACTTTGTCTATAAGAATGACCTCGAATTGCCCTATCTCCTTGTGGACAGAGATAAGGTAAAAGAAAAGGTCTGTGAGATAGGCAGTAACATAAGGAACGCTATACTGTTTTATGCTGTAAAGGCCCATCCTGATGTAGAGATACTGAAGCTTATAAGGGATCTCGGTATCTCCTTTGAGATCGCATCTGAGGGAGAATTGAAGATACTGCAGGCCATAGGTGTTGGTCCTGACAGGATTATATCAAGCAATCCTGTAAAGAGCATGAAATTTCTTACAATGGCGTCATCCTACGGCGTCAACTTTTTCTCCTTTGATTCTGACGAGGAGGTTAAAAAGTTGTCCCGATATGCTCCAGGGTCATATGTGTATATAAGGCTTATTGTTCCAAACGAGGGAAGCGAGTGGCCGTTGAGCAAGAAGTTTGGAGTCGAACTTGGTGATGCCTTACGACTTTTGCTATATGCAAAGGATATGGGGCTTAACTCTGTTGGAATCACCTTCCATGTTGGTTCACAGTGCACAAATGTGCTGAACTGGGAAAAGGCGCTCGATAAGGCCAAGGTATTGTGGGATCACGCAGCAGAAAAAGGGCTCAGGTTGAGTGTTCTAAACATCGGGGGCGGTTATCCGATATACTATACAAGGCAGGTCCCTGATATAAATTCCATCAATGTGTTTGTGGATAAGCTTATCTATGAGAGGTTTCCATCTGATATAAAGGTCTTCATTGAACCTGGCAGGGCAATTGTTGGAGACGCTGGCATCTTTGTAGCAACCGTTATTGGCAAGACAAGGCGGGGTGATGAAAACTGGCTGTACTTAGATGTGGGCGTATTCAACGGGTTGATGGAAAGTATAGGTGGAATAAGATACAGCTACTTTATAGATAGGCAACAGTCACAGCCGTTACAGCAGTGGACAATTGCCGGGCCGAGCTGTGACAGCTTCGATGTCATTGACAGGGGGGTCGAGCTTTCAGAGCCTGATGTCGGCGAGAAGGTATTTATACTTTCAAGCGGGGCATATACAATATCCTACGCCTCTGAGTTCAATGGATTTTCCATTCCGAGAACTTATCTGATTTAGGAGATGAAGAGATGAGCATATCCTTTTTTGAGAGAGATCCATATGCACCAATAAAATATCTGTATGAAGTCAGCAGCATACTCTATCACAGAAAGAGCAAGTTCCAGGATATAATGGTCATAGAGAACCCGTATTTTGGCAGAATGTTGATACTGGATGATGTCGTGCAGATAACCGAGAAGGATGAGTTCTTCTATCACGAGATGCTTGCCCATGTAGTCCTCCATGCCCATCCAGCTCCCAAGAGGGTTGTAGTAATAGGCGGCGGGGACGGCGGAACTGTGCGTGAAGTGGTAAAGCACAGGACTATAGAAAAGGTTTATTTCATTGAGATAGATGAAGATGTCATAAATACATCAAGAAAATTCTTTCCATCTGTTGCTTCAGAAATAGACAACCCAAAGGTCGAGATAATGCCCATGGATGGCGCAGAGTTTATCAAGGGCTGTAAGAGAGATATTGATGCTGTGATTGTTGACTCAACAGATATAATTGGTTTTGCCAGGAGCCTCTTCACAGAGGAATTTTTTACATCTGTCAGGGATGCCCTTACAGATGATGGCATGTTTGTTACACTCTCTGAATCGCTTCACTTTCACAGGGATATTGTTGTAGATGTGCAGGAGACAATGAAGGGTGTTTTCCCTGTAGTAGACCTCTATACCGTCCCAATCGCTACCTATGGGGGGAACTGGTGGAGCTTCTCTGTTGGGACGATGGGTCTTGACCCACGGAGGATGAGAAGAACATTTGAAGTAGATGCAAAGTATTACAGCGATGAGATTCATTCCCATGCCTTTCTGCCTGCAGGGCTGTATAAGAGGTTGCTTGATAAAACCCTTGGCTGGTAGCCTTGACGATATCTGCTTATTGATGCTATTATTGTCAAATTCGGGGCTGTAGCTCAGTTGGGAGAGCGCTTGAATGGCATTCAAGAGGTCGTCGGTTCGATCCCGATCAGCTCCACCAAGCAAGAAGGCTGAGTCTTGTTTTTGAGGCGGTGGGAAGCTTGACAATACCCTGATGGCTTGATAGGTGCAGATGGCTGCAAAGCGGGTTGGTTAACCGTTTATTTTTCATTCGTGTATCGTGGATGAGAGCTATATCCTGTGTTCAAGCACTTCCTTTAGCACTGCAGCATTGTTATGCTCCTTATCCTTTGCAGCAAATAAAAGGGTAACCCTTCCTCCCTTTGCTGCAATCCTTAACTTTTCTATGAGATTTGGTCTGCCCTGTAACTCTTCTTTATATCTCTTTCTGAACTCCTGCCATTTAGAAGGCTCGTGGGGAAACCACTTCCTGAGTTCATCGCTTGGTGCAATATCCTTTAACCACTCATCAATACGGGCATCATCTCTTTTAATTCCTCTCGGCCACAACCTATCAACGAGGACTCTCTTGCCATCATCCTTTGAGGGCGGGTCATATATTCGTTTAGTCTTTATCATATTCTTTTTCAGATGCTGTGAATCAAATAAATTACAAGAAAGATTCCGATTGCGAGGACGGATATGGTGAGGAGTATATCGAGTATTAACGATGGCTGATATGTATCTGTATCTATTTGTCTTTCAACCCTTTTGTATCTGATAAATGCGAGCACTCCCATAAGGGCGCCAAGAGCCACAAGGAAGATTCCAAAAATAGACGAATACCCTTGAGACGGAATGGCGTGGTCTCCGGGTGCCCCTGTTCTTCCTAAAAAGTATGATATTTGCTTTATAAACAGAGCAAACTTCTCAACCACAAAGCCAAATGCCATTACTCCTATGCTGGTTCTTATCCATGCAAGGAATGTCCGTTCATTCGCCATGTGGACGCGGCGATTGCGGATTTTTACGGCGGTTTTGTCTTCGGTTGTTTCAGGCATTTAAGCACGTTTTTTCTCAATAATATATATATTAAGGATACCATAAAAAGCAGGGATGTCAAGTATCTGGTGATCTTCTCTATGTTTTGTCTTTTCCGTACATAAAATACTTCAGGATCAGATAGATTGTAATCAATAATACAATCACAAGGATCGCTATATGTTCAATCTTTGTGATATCTCTTCTTATGATATAGAGACTGTGTCCTCCGACATATCCTATCCCGCCCATTAAAGCGATTGTGAATATTGCAGAAGTAGCATCAACAGCAAGGAATTTCAGAGGAGCCATCCGCATGATACCTGCAACAAGGAATATCTGTGCCCTGAGACCAATTATGTGTCTTCCGAAAAAGACGACAAGGTTCCCACTTTTCTTAAATTTATCTTCAAGTAAAGAAAGACTCTTAGGCGAGATGATTTTATGGAATCTCTTGTGAGTGACAACCATACGGCCGTATTTTCTCCCGAAGGAGTAAAGAATAAAGTCAGTTATCAGCAGTCCAGGGTAGACGACCAAGAAGGCCGGGACAGGTTTCACTATATTGTTGGCAACAAGAAATCCGCTTAAGATAATGGTGGCATCTTCAGGGAATGGGAATCCAATACCTCCAAGGATGAGGAGGATGAAAAGCCCTGCATACGGGAATTGGTTTATAAGTCCTGAGATATCAGACATTCCATTCCTCTCTATATTATCTCAAAGGTTATCATCACTGAAATAATCGTAATAAAAAACAAACCGACCAGAAAAACAATGTCCGCAACTCTCTCATAAAATACCGCATTCTTTCTGGCTCTCATGGACATATAAGACAATACACTGGCGATAAGAAAAACAACTATCGACACGCCAACGAATTTGTCAATAATCATATCAAGTTTCTTATCCATTTTCCATAATTTCAGAAAGTTGATCAATATAAAGCAGAGGCCAAGCAGGTTTGCAGATGTCGGCAGGATATGTTTTGATACATTCTTCCTCTCATCATAACCTTCAGGCATTTCAGGACCCTCCTACAATCCAAATTTTTTGAACTTGATATTCCCTGTAGTCTTGCTACAGGGTTTCTATATTGTAGTAAGCTATATATGTGGAAAGCAAGGTACGGAAGGGGTATCATTGTGCATGGCAAATACATTTTTGCAAGTTTTTTCTTTAGAAGCTCCACCGCAGTGAAACATTGCTTTACATTGCCTGCGTGGGTAGTTTAAAATAACACATGCAAAAGATACCGATGACGCCTGAGGGTTATGTAAAGCTTGAAGAGGAGTTAGAGCGGCTTTTAAAGATTGAAAGGCCGAAAAACATACAGGCCATTGCTGAGGCAAGGGCGCACGGTGACATCTCTGAGAATGCAGAGTATCATGCAGCAAAGGAAAGGCAATCCTTTATAGAAGGCCGCATCCAGGATCTGAAGACAAAGCTTGCACTCGCCTATGTTATAGACCCTTCCAAGGTCTCAAGCAGCAGGGTTGCGTTTGGTGCAAAGGTAAAGGTTCTGGACCTTGATACATCTGAGGAAAGACTCTTTACCCTTGTCGGTCAGGATGAGGCAGATGCAAAAAATGGAAGGATATCTATCAACTCTCCTGTTGGAAGGGCACTTATTACCAAGTCTATTGGCGATACGGTTGTAATAAAGGCTCCTGCAAAGACTATCGAGTATGAGATCCTGGATATAAGCTTTCAATAACATCTAAGGCATTCTTTCCGATGTATCGTGCCTCCAGTCTGATACCGTGCCTTTTCTGTGGTACAGATACCTCTCTGCTGACAGGGCTGCAATACATCCCTCAGCAGCAGATATTATCGCCTGTCGTACCTTCTTACATGTGACATCCCCTGCTGCAAAGACCCCATCTATCGAGGTTTGCATCCCCCTGTCAACCTCTATACACCCGTCCTCTGTAATATCAATAGAGCCCTGAAGGAAATCTGTAATCGGTCTTGTCCCGTGAAGGTACATAAAAACTCCATCCACAGCAATATTGTTCTCTTTGCCGGAGCTGTCCGCCACTGTTATGCCCTTTACGACCTCGTCACCATAGATAGCCTTCATGTGCGTTTCATAAAGGACCTCAACCTTCTGATTTTCAATTACAGGCTCAGGTTGTTTTGATCGGGGAAGCTTTTTATACGGGCTTATTATATAGACCTTCTTTGCATATTTTGCCACTACATCTGCCTCTTCTAATGCCTCCATAGAGCTGCCGACTATTGCCGCTATCTTTCCGCCAAAAAACGCTGCATCACATGAGGCACAGTAGCTAACGCCTTTGCCAAGGAAATCCTCCTCACCTTTCAGCGTCGGTCTTCTTCCCATTGAGCCTGTTGCTATTATAATCGCACCTGCCGTATACTCGCCTTTCATTGTAAAGACCTTTTTTGGCTCTCCTGTAATGTCAATGCCGACTACCTGTGTCTGGACATATTCAGCACCAAAATCTATTGCCTGCTCATTTAAGATGTTTAAAAGCTCGACTCCGGACATTGGTTTGACCCCGGGGTAGTTTTCTATCCTGCCTGTATAGGCCAGGGCGCCTGAAAGGGATGATTTATCAAGGACAATGGTCTTTAGTTTTGCCCTTGCAGTATACTGTGCTGCTGTAAGTCCTGCAGGGCCGCCGCCTACTATAATGACATCGTAACGGTTTTCACCTTCTGGTAGCTCAACAGAAAATTCCATAATGGCAATTATACCTTAGATACAATAATAATGACAATGCTTGTTTAACATATCCTTGGGAGCTGTTCGCCTGAAAGCATGTCAACAATCCTCCTTCCACCTATAGCTGTCTGAAGAAGGACTGTGCCCTCTGGTTTCTCTATCACCTCTCCTATGATCCTCGCCTCTTTTGCATATGGATTATTCCTCATTTTATCCAGCAGGGCCTCGGCAATATCTGGCCTTACAAATGCAACAAGGATGCCCTCATTGGCAACATACAAGGGGTCAAAACCGAGGATATCGCATGCGCCTTTAACCCCTGGATCTATGGGTATTGATTCCTCATCGATAGTTATCCCTACTCCTGAGGCATTTGCAATCTCCTTGAGTGTGGTTGCAAGTCCGCCCCTTGTGGGGTCTCTCATGGCGTGAATCTCCTTTGTAAAGGAGAGCATCTCAAGGCACAGGCGGTTTAATGGTCTTGTATCACTGTATACCGGTGGTTCAAAGACGAAACCCTCTCTTTCAGACATAACAGCTATCCCATGGTTTCCTATAGGCCCGCTGAGTATAATCCTGTCGCCAACCACAGCCCTTGAGCCTGAAATATCAATGCCGTCCTCTAAGATACCAATGCCTGATGTATTGATAAAGATTCTGTCTGCCTTGCCCTTGTTTACAACCTTGGTATCTCCTGCCACAACCCTTACATCTGCATTTTTTGCAGCATTCCTCATAGAGGATAACACCCGCTTCAGGTCATTAACCTCAAGACCCTCTTCTATAATAAGGCCAACAGTGATAAAGAGTGGTCTTGCACCAACCATACACAGGTCATTTACTGTCCCATTTATGGCAAGCGAGCCTATATCTCCGCCTGGGAAGAATATAGGGTCAACAACATATGAGTCTGTTGTGAAGGCGATCCTGTTATGATTGATATTATCGAGGACAGCAGCATCGTCAAGGGTCTTTATGTCAAATCCAGGGGCAAGGTAATCCCCTATCAACTGATGCATCAGCCTGCCGCCGCTTCCATGTCCAAGGAGTATCCTATCCAATGTCAGTTCCACTATACTTATAATATGCGGCGCAACTGCCCTCTGTGCTTACCATACACGCACCGATTGGATGTTCAGGGGTACATGCCTTTGCGAATAATGGACAATCTGTTGGTATCTTGACGCCCCTCAGGACATCACCGCATGAGCAGCCCTTCGGCTCTTTTGACAGAGGTATATCTATATCAAAATTTTTTTCGGCATCGATGGAGGAGAATTCGTCCTTGAACTTAAGACCGCTTTCGGGTATAACGCCTATGCCGCGCCAGTTTGTATCAACAGGTTTAAAGACCATATCAATGAGCCTTATTGCCTTTGGATTACCATCAGGATATACAACCCTGCTGTATTGAATCTCCACCTTCGGTCTCTTTCTGTTTATCTGGAGGACAAGCATATAAATTGCCTGAAGTATATCTACTGGTTCAAAACCTGATATGACCGCAGGCATCTGGTATCTGGATGCTATGAATTCATAGGGTCTTATGCCGAGGATTGTGCTTACATGCCCTGGAAGGATAAGACCGTCTACCCTAACATCCGAAGCGGATAAAAGGGCTGTTAGGGCAGGGGGGACAAGCTTATGAACAGAGAATATATAGAAGTTCTTAAGACCGAGGGACTCTATGGTCGTTGCTGCAACAGAAGGGGATGTTGTCTCAAACCCTGTGGCAAAGAAGACAACCTTTTTGTCGGTATTCTCCCTTGCGATCTTCAGGCAATCCATAGGTGAATAGACCACTCTTATATCTCTGCCCTTTGCCTTTTCTTCATTGAGCGATGATGTTGAACCAGGAACCCGCATCATATCGCCGAAGGTTGCAAGGATTACATCTGGATGCCCTGCAATGGCAATCGCCCTGTCTATATCCTCAACCGCTGTAACGCACACAGGGCAGCCAGGGCCGCTCAGCAGGGTTATTTCCTCAGGCAATAGACTTCTTATGCCGCTTCTGAATATGGCAACTGTATGCGTTCCGCAGACCTCCATCAGCCTTAATGGTCCTCTGATGTAGTGTCTTATCTGTCTTGACAATTTATTTGCGATCGCTGGGTCTTTAAATAGTTCTGTATTAACCATTTTGTTCTCTTGCCATCCTCTTTATGGCTATGGCAGCCTGACCAAGGGATAGGCCGCCATCGTTTGTCGGTACCCTTTCGTGGATAAATACCTTGAATCCCTTCTTTCTGAGATTCATCAGTGTCCTCTGGATGAGAAACCTGTTCTGAAAAACTCCGCCGCTTAAGACTACCCTCTTTAAGGCAGAGCTCAATGAAATCCTCTCCACTACCCTGCCTATTACCTCTGAAATAGTATTATGAAATCTCGATGCAATGACCTCTTTTGTAAAGCCATCTCGGATATCATTCACGATAGAGATTATGGTCTGCGAAAAGTCAACCACCATCGGGGTAGAGGCAATTATGTTAACAGGATAGGAATCCAAAACCGTCTCATCGCAGATTGCCTCAAGGGATATGGCAGCCTCTGTCTCAAAGGTCGCCCTGTCGCAAAGTCCTATTATGGCTGAGACTGCATCAAAAAGCCTTCCTGCGCTTGATGTAAGATATGTATTTACATTGCTTTTTATCATTATGTGCAGATTTTTTATTTTACCCTCTCCGTATCTCTCAAAGAAGCCCAATGATTCAAAGGCATCTCTATAACTGTCGCCAAATGCATCCATAATATAGCTAACAGCCATCCTCCAGGGCTCTCTAACAGCCGTATCACCCCCAGGCATAGGCACATATTTGAAATGACACTCGCGTCTGAAGTCCTCCATATCAGCGATCATAAACTCACTACCCCATATCCTTCCATCAGTGCCATAACCTGTCCCGTCAAAGGAAACGCCTATGACATTGCCGTCTATGCCATTGTCTAACATGCATGATGCGATATGGGCGTGGTGATGCTGTATGGGAATAGTCTTTAATCCGCTGTCCATGGCCCACCTCGTTGTCATATAATCAGGATGAAGGTCATGGGCAACGGCTACAGGCTCTGCCCTGTAGATATTCCTGAGGTTTCTCAGGCTTTCTTCAAAGAAATCCATTGTCTCTTGATTTTCCATATCGCCAATGTGTTGGCTTATTATGGCATATCCGCCTTTTGTTATGGTAAAGGTATTTTTCAGCTCACCGCCCAGTGCAATAATCTCAGGCGCATCAAAAGGGATCTCTATAGGCATTGGCACATAACCCCTTGAACGCCTTAAAAGCCGCGGTTTTCCTTCGACTACCGTGCACACAGAGTCGTCTGTCCTCATATATATGCCCCTGTTATTGATAAGAAAGGCATCTGCTATGTCTCTTAACCTTTCCATGACTATGTTATTATCTATTACTATCGGCTCCTCTGAGAGGTTGCCGCTGGTCATGACAAGCGCCTTAAAATCTGCCTTTGTCGCATCATCTCCATGAAAGATAAGATGGTGCAGTGGCGTATAGGGGAGCATGACACCGTGCCGCCTGTTGTTTGGCGACACAGAGGGCGCAATGGCGCTATCCTTCAGTTTTTCAAGCAGTAATATGGGCATTTCAGGAGACAGGAGGACTTTCTCTTCTGTCTCATCGACAATGCAGAATTCCCTTATGCTCTTGATATCAGGCGCCATGATTGCAAAGGGTTTATTGCTCTTTCTCTTCCTCTGCCTTAGTCTGCCCACAGCGTACTCATTTGTGGCATCGCAGCATAGATGAAACCCACCAATGCCCTTTATAGCAACAATATATCCTTGCTTTAATATCTCTATTGTTGCCTTGATGGGCTCTTCGTTCTCATAGACCTTTAGATCTTCATTTTTAATATTTAATTCAACATGTGGGCCACATGTTGAACATGCATTTGGCTGTGCATGGAATCTGCGGTTCTTCGGATCGTGGTATTCTCTCTCGCATTCGGGGCACATAATGAATGGGGCCATTGTTGTCTTTTCTCTGTCGTAGGGTATATCTTTTATAATCGTATAGCGTGGGCCGCAGTTTGTGCAGTTTGTAAATGGATAGCGATGCCTCCTGTCTCTACTGTCAAATATCTCGTTGAGGCAATCACCGCATATGCAGACATCAGGGGAGATGAGTGTTATACCTTCATCATCAAGGCTTTCTTTAATTATAAAATCCTTATATTCACAGGATGGAAGCACAACAAAGTCAACCTCTTTTATCCTTGCAAGTGCTGGAGGCGAGGAAAGCATCCTTTCTATAAAGGCATCTATCTGTTGACCCTCAACATCTATTGTTACACCATTTGATGAATTAAGGACATAACCCTTCATGCCCATTGACCTTGCGAGGTTATAGACAAACGGCCTGAAGCCAACGCCCTGGACAATCCCTGTAATGGATATCTTTACCCTCTGCACCCCTTCACCATTAACCAGTTATACCAGTCATCAAGCCCAGCCCCTGTTTTGCATGAAACCTCAAATACCCTTATCCCCGGATTAAGCCCTGCCACATCATCCCTGATCTTTTCGATGCTGCAATCTACATACGGGAGGAGGTCTATCTTGTTTAAAAGCAGCGCAGATGACTCCTGGAACATAAGCGGATATTTAAGCGGTTTGTCATCGCCTTCTGCAATGCTCAATATCATTACCTTTTCATCCTCTCCGACATTGAATTCTGCCGGGCATACAAGGTTGCCAACATTCTCGATAAAAAGCATGTCAATATCCTTTAGAGGAAGTTCTGAGAGCGCCTCTCTCACCATGTTCGCATCCAGATGACATGCACCGCCTGTATTTATCTGCACTACAGGTATGCCGAGGGAGGCAATCCTTTCTGCATCTCTGTGTGTGGCAATATCTCCCTCTATCACACCTATCTTCTTTTTCCCGTTCAGGCCCTGAATGGTCCTTTCAAGAAGGCTTGTCTTGCCTGCACCAGGAGCGCTCATGAGGTTAAGGACATAGATCCCATTTTCCTTGAAGATAGCCCTGTTTTCGCTTGCTATCCTGTCATTTGCCTGCAGTATGCGGCCTACTACCTTAACATTCATATATCAACCTCCATCTCTGTAAGCTCCAGTTCTCTTCCCCGGGTTATAACAAAGCTTGTGCTGCCACATAAAGGACATTCAAAAATATAGGGGGCATCAAATGTAAAATCTTTCTTGCAGTCATTGCACATCCCGGATGGATTTACTTGCTCCACAATGAGATGTGCCCCTTCTGCAATGCTGTCATGTTTTACGACATCAAATGCAAAGATAAGTGCATCAGGCATAACACCGCTTAACTTCCCTATCCTGACTGTAAGGGAATTTATGGTGTGGTAATTATTTTTAACACAGTATTGCTCTGCTAAATCAAGCAAACTGCAAGCTATGGATGCCTCATGCATCAGGATAACTTTGGTGCTATTTCATGGGTTGAGATGTTGACAGACAGAAGATGACCGCTTTCGTATAGTCTTATGACCTCTGCTGCAACATCAGGGTCAAACTGCCGTCCGGAACCCCTCTTAAGTTCCTGAATAACATCATTCATATCCTGCATGTCTCTGTATGGCCTGTCAGATGTCATTGCCTCTATTGTATCGGCAATACACAGGATCCTTGCCTCTATCGGAATAGCCCTTCCTTTGAGGCCATCAGGATAGCCTGTGCCATTGAACCATTCGTGGTGGTGTCTTACAGCAGAGAGGACAGTCTTTGAAAAACCAACTGGTTCCAATATCTTTGTAGCATAATTAGGATGGTTTTTCATTGCAGTGTATTCCTCTTCTGAAAGTTCGCCCCTTTTAAGGAGTATATTCTCAGCAATGCCAATCTTGCCGACATCATGGAGAAGGCCTGCTATCTTGATGTCCTCTACCTCCTGTTTTGAAAGGCCCATCTCTATGGCTATAATGGATGCATAGTGGGCAACCCTTGCAGAATGGCCCCTTGTGTAAACATCCTTGGTCTCTATGGCAGTAGCAAGGGCCTCAACCGTCTTAAAATAACTTTGACCCAGTGCTGTATATAGTCTAAGGTTTTCCATACTTACGGCAAGCTGTCCTGCTATAATTGAGAGAAGTTCAAGGTCGCTGTAATTAAAGGGCACTGTGTCTCTTACCCTGCTTATATTAAGCACGCCAATCACATTATCCTTAATCTTTAGTGGAACACTTATGCCTGATGCAATATTGTTTTTCTTCATCTCGGCATCAATAAAATCTATATTGTGACTCCCATTGAGAAGTAAACTTCTACCTGTATTCGCAACCCACCCTGCAATCCCTTCACCGACCCTTCGCTTTATACCTGCATACTCATCTGGAATGCCCATCGCAAATACGGTATTCATCCTGTCTCCTTGTACAAGCATAAACGATACCCTCTCTGCCCTTGTTTCTTTTGCAATTATTGATGCTGTTCTATCAAACATATCCTTGATATCAAGCTCTGCAAGGAGTTTTTCGTTTATCTCAAGCAGGGGAAGCAGTACCTTTAATCTGATATTCTCCCTGAGAAGCCGGTTCTTCTTGATGGCTGACTCAATCGTAGAGAGGAGTTCAGTTGCTGTAAAGGGCTTCATTATAAAACCCTCTATGCCTAATTTAAGCGCCTCAAGGATTGTATTTATAGTGCCATGACCTGTGAATACGACTGTAGCCATGTCTTCGTGGGTCTCTTTTAAGATCCTGTAGAGTGAAAGCCCGTCTATACCAGGCATCCTCAGATCTGTCAGTAGTAGATCAAAATCAGAGCCATTCAGGTTCTCGATGGCCTCGTTCCCGGAAGAAAAGGATATCACATTATATCCCTCTTTCGTGAGGATTGTTGAGCACAGGTCACGAATTGATTCTTCGTCTTCAGCCAAGAGGATAGTTGTCATATTAAATTATACCAGTTATTAATGGTCTCAAAATTGAATTGACATTGATTGAAAAATCTCCCCGTCCCCCTCTTTGGAAAAGAGGGGAATTCCTCCCTTTAGCAAAGGGAGAGCAGGAGGGATTTTAAGAATATTTGCCTTACTTGCAAATACTAACTATGTTTTTGCTTTTCCTTTTCGTATGCCTCTTTTCCAGCCTCTATTGCAGTTGATATGAGGTTTTTCTTCTCCTCTACAAAATCCTTCCCCTTTTCAACAGTAGAACTGAACTTCTCTTTTGCCTGGCCTGTATATCTGGCTGCTTTCTCCTTTGCATCCTCTGCCATCTCCTTAATCTTCTCCCTTGTCTCTCTTCCTGACTGTGGGGCCATAAGCAGTGCAAGGCCAGCGCCCACAACTCCACCGAGTAAAAAGGCCATTAAAACACTTCCTGAACCAAAACCCCTTTCTTCGCTCATGTCATCCTCCTTTTCGCAGACCTTTTAAAAATACATTCAAGGCTGTTCTTACACCAATACCTATACCTGCTGCCTTGATAGCAACATCAGCACCTGTCCCCTTTATAATTCTATTTATATCCGATGCCGTATCGCCTACATCCCTTACTGCCTTTGTAAAGCTGCCTATATCATTGACGGCATTATCTATTCCCTTCGATATATTATTAAATCCCTCGAGGGTTTCATGCAATTCTTTGAGCACTGGTTTCAGGGATGTATTGGTATCTGACATAAACTTTTCTGCTTCCTTCGCCGTCTTTCTGACCTGTATAGCGGTCGGTATGAGAAAGACAACCAGAATCACAACAGATAGGGTCAGTATACCAAGAAAGACGCTGTTCACATATTCCCCTTTCTTATTTTGTATATCATTTTTATATCATAAAGAGAGGATTTTTGCAAACATTACTCCTGCTTTTCCTTCTTAGAGGCTGTCCTCTCAGCGATTATCTTCTGTGCAAGATGGCCTGGCACCTCATCATAATGAGAGAATTCCATGGAATACAGGCCGCGGCCGCTTGTAAGGGAATTAAGCTGATTTGCATAAGTCAGCATCTCGGCCATGGGAACGATGACCATTATCTTTTGATTCCCCCCTGCCTGCGGCTCAACACCCTGAACCTTTCCCCTCTTTGCATTAAGGTCGCCTATCACCGCACCGAGGAACTCATCAGGGGTGATTACCTCTACCTTCATTATAGGCTCAAGAAGCACAGGCCTTGCATCCTGAACAGCCTTCTTGATAGCGAGGGAGCCAGCAATCTTAAAGGCCATCTCAGAGGAATCAACCGTGTGATAGGAGCCGTCGTACAGGGTGACCCTGAAGTCAACTAACGGATAACCAGCTATTACACCCTCACGCATGGCTTCAACAATACCCTTTTCAACAGCAGGGATGTACTGTCTCGGTATCACGCCGCCGACAATCTTATCTATAAACTCAAAGCCTCCGCCTCTTGGTAGAGGCTCTATCTCTATCCCGCAGTCTCCATACTGTCCCCTTCCTCCAGATTGTTTTTTATATTTACCCTGGGCATTGGCCTTTGCCTTTATTGTCTCCCTGTATGGGATCTTTGGGGTCTTCATTATGACCTCAACCCCAAATTTCCTCTTCAGTCTCTCAAGTGTTACCTCAAGATGGACCTGGCCCATGCCAGAAAGTATCATCTCCTTTGTCTCTTCATCCCTGTGAAACCTCAAGGTCGGATCCTCTTCAAGCATCCTGTGAAGACCTGTGCTGACCTTCTCCTCATCGCCCCTTGTCTTTGGCGCAATTGCAAAGGATATAATGGGGTCAGAGAATCTTATCCGGTCAAAAAGTATCGGGTTAGTCTCATCTGTTATGGTGTCGCCTGTAATCGTATCCTTCAGTTTAGCCACTGCAGCTATCTCTCCAGGACCGACCTTCTGTGCTGGAACCTGTTTTTTGCCCATAAGGTAAAAAACCTGTCCAATCCTTTCCTTTACTGCCTGCGTTGGGTTGTATATTGTTGAGTCTGCCTTTAAGACACCTGAATAGACCCTGAAGAGGCTGAGCTTACCTGCATAGGGGTCTGCTATAGTCTTAAACACGATGGCTGACAGAGGCTCGTCTTCTCTTGGTTTCCGCTCAACATCATTGCTGTTTTTGGGGTTCTTCCCTCTTATTGGTGATATCATGGCCTTTTCCAAAGGGGACGGAAGACACAGAAGGATTGCATCAAGCAGTTGATGTATTCCGATATTCTTTGTGGCAGAGCCGCAGACAACAGGTATAAACCTTCTGGTAAGCGAGCCGCTCCGTATACCTTTTTCTATTTCATCACGGGTTAACTCCCCACCTTCGAGATATTTCTCTAATAGTGCATCATCTGATTCGGCTATCTTTTCAATAAGCTTTTTCCTGTAATCTTCTGCCACAACCGCCATATCAGAAGGTATATCACCTGTATTTACCTGACCATTTTCAAGGGTTATGGCCTTCATATCCAGGATATCAATAACCCCCATAAGGCTGTCGCCTGCGCCAATAGGTATATTAAGGGTTATGGCAGGTGTCTCATAGGATTTTTCAATCTCTCCTATAGCCATCTCAAGGCTTGCCAGCTCCTTGTCCATCTTATTCACAAAGATAATCCTCGGTATCTCATATTCACATGCATATTTCCAGACCTTTTCTGTCTCTGCCTTGACACCTGAAATGGCACTTACAATAACAACCGCCCCATCTGCAACCCTCAGACAGCCTTTGGTATCCTCGATAAAATTTATATATCCCGGCGTATCTATTATATTCAGCCTGTAGCCCTTCCAGTCACAGAAGGCAGGTGCAGAGGTTATGGATATCTTCCTGGTTATCTCCTCTGTCTCATAATCTGTAGTGGTATTGCCGTCCTCGACCCTTCCAAGCCTGTCAATAGCCTTTGCATCAAATAGCATGGCTTCAACAAGGGATGTCTTGCCTGCACCACCATGGGCAATAACAGCTATATCCCTGATCCTCTCAACATCGAAATTGACCATAACCCCTCCTTTATATCCTGATAAAGCATTATCAAAACTCAACAGGTTGTTAAAAAACTCTTCCTCGCAGGCTTATACTGATCAGCTTTCCAATATCTCCTCTATCACAGGTTTGTACTCTTCTTTCTTCTCAACCATGCTGCTCCATATCTTGATTATGATGAATGTAATTATCAGGGCAGTAAAACCCAGTCCTGCCGCTATTATATCCGAGTTTATATCCTTCAGGTAGGCCTCACCGATATTTTTTCCTATGATTGCACCTATTATCAGGGCTGCAGCAGGAAGGGCATAGACAATGATTGTCCCTTTCAGATATGCCTGCGGTCTCATAACCACCTTTACTGTCTGTCCTGGCCTTGCATTCACAGGGTTTAAAACCTCCATCTCCATTCCTTCATCAGATGGCCTGCATGTTCCTGCCGCAGGACATGCCTCGCACACGCCCCGCTTCTGAACAAGTATCCTTGCTATCATACCCTCTACGCTGACAACAACCCCTATTTCTTCAACCACTTGACACCCTCCCATTGCCCTCTTTTTTGAGAAGTTTATATTCGATGCTGTCAACAAGGGCCTGCCATGATGCCTCGATTATATTCTCTGAAACGCCAACCGTTCCCCATTTCTCCTTGTCATCGCCAGATTCTACGAGAACCCTTACCTTTGCAGATGTCCCTTTACCTGCTGTAAGCACTCTGACCTTGTAGTCATGGAGTTTTATGTCCCTCGTCTCCGGATAGAATTTATCAAGGGCCTTTCGAAGGGCATTATCAAGGGCATTAACAGGGCCATTACCTGTTGCAGCAGTGTGTTCTATCTTTCCTCCGACCCTGACCATTATTGTCGCCTCGCTAAGCGGCTCTTCAGCCTCTTTCCGTTTTTCAACAATTACCCTGAAACCTATAAGGTCAAAGAACCTTCTGTGCAGCCCAAGGGCCTTCTTCATCAAAAGCTCAAAGGATGCCTCTGCTCCCTCAAATTGAAAACCTTGATTCTCAAGCTCCTTAAGTGTAGTTACTATCTCCTGGAGCTGGGGTGAGTCATGCTCTATACGGATCCCGAATTCCTCTGCCTTTCTAAGTATATTGCTCTTGCCTGCAAGGTCTGAGATCAAGACCCTCTGGGAATTCCCGACAAGTTCTGGCCTTATATGTTCATAGGTCTCTGGCCTTTTCCTTATCGCACTCACATGAATGCCGCCTTTATGGGCAAAGGCACTATCTCCAATAAATGGCTGCCTCTTGAAATGCCGCAGGTTTGCAATCTCATTTACAAACCTTGAAACCTCCCTCAACCGTTTCATCTGCTCATCGGAGATGCACCTGAAGCCGAGTTTTATCTGCAGGTCAGGCAGGACAGAGCAGAGGTTTGCATTTCCGCACCTCTCGCCAAACCCATTGATTGTGCCCTGAACCTGAGATGCGCCAAGCTCAACTGCTATGAGAGAGTTCGCAACCGCACACTCCGAGTCATTGTGGGCATGGATGCCTATCGGGTAATTTATAGTCTTGATTACGCCCTGGACGATATCCCTTAGTTCGTGTGGGAGTGTTCCGCCATTTGTGTCGCAGAGTACAAGGCAATCAGCCCCGGCCTCTTTGGCGGCCTTGAGACATCTCATGGCAAACTTTGGGTTACTCTTATAGCCATCGAAGAAGTGTTCAGCGTCAAAGAAGACTATATCCACATGCTTTTTAAGATAAGTTATAGAATTGTGTATCAGCTCGAGATTTTCTTCATGTGTAATCTTCAATGCCTCTGTAACATGAAAGTCCCATGTCTTCCCAAAGATTGTGATGGCTGGTGTCTTTGTCTCAATCAGGGCCTTAATGTTTGAGTCGTTGTTGATCTTTACGCCTGGCCTGTGGGTACTGCCAAAGGCTACTAACCTGGCATTTTCAAATCTTATCCTTGATGCCTTCTTGAAAAACTCAAGATCCCTTGGATTTGATCCAGGCCATCCCCCTTCTATGTAGTGGACACCGAGTTCATCGAGTTTTCGGGCAATCCTTAACTTATCCTCGGCAGAGAATGAGACATCCTCTGCCTGTGCCCCATCTCTTAATGTTGTATCATATATCTCGATTCGTTTCATCTTCTGATGACCAATTATCCATTGAAATCAATGGTTTTTATACCTTTTAAGTATACTATCTATTACAATAAAAATCTACAATTTTATAGAGATTGTGCCTTGACAAAAAAATCCGTTGGACATAAAATCTCTCTTGATGGTCACCCCCTATGGATGTCAAGGGAATAGATACCGAATCAGTACTTGTAGTGGATGACCTCCAGAGCAATCTGGAGCTTATGGAGGCTATTCTCCTCAGAGAAGGGTATAGACCCCTGACTGCCTTAAGTGCATATCAGGCTATCGAAGTACTCGACAATACACCTGTTGATATGGCGATACTCGATGTTATGATGCCAGGTATGAACGGCTATGAATTGTGCAGGAGACTCAAGGAGAAGAGCGGACCGAGGTTTTTCCCTATAATTTTGGTGACTGCCCTTCAGGACATGAGGAGCAAGATACTGGGACTTGAGGCAGGCGCCGACGATTTTATAAGCAAACCTTTTAATACCCTTGAACTCCTGACACGGGTTAGATCCCTTTTAAAATTCAAGAAGCTTCAGGAAGAACTCGAGCACTCAGAGGATATAATCCTTACACTGGCCGTAGCCCTTGAGGCAAAGGACCATTATACAAAAGGTCATTCAGAAAGGGTTGGCAGGCTATCAGAGCATTTTGGCCGATTCATAGATTTGTCTCCGAAGGAACAGTTTCTCCTGAAAAAGGCGGGGATCCTCCACGACATCGGCAAAATAGGGATTGACGAGAATATACTTCATAAGGCGGGCCCGCTTGTACAGGAAGAGATCAATCTTGTAAAGAGGCATGCGATAGTTGGCGAGGAGATATGCCGTCCCCTGAGGTCAGTCAGTATAATCCTGCCTGTTATCAGACACCATCACGAAAGGTGGGACGGACATGGGTTTCCAGATGGACTGAAAGGCGAGGAGATACCGCTTATGGCGAGGATTATCGCTATAACAGATTCCTTTGATGCCATGGTGTCTGAAAGGCCTTATAGGGGTCATCTGTCATTGGAAGATGCTATCAAAAGGATGGAGGCTGAGATGTTTTTAGGTCAGTGGGACCCTCAGCTCTTGAAAGGATTTATCGAGATGATGAAGACAAACGGTTCGATATGGGGGGGCTTGTTTTATGATTAAGGTTGCTATTGTCGGGGCAGGCAAAGGCGGCAGTGCACTTTTGGATGTATTCCACACAAATGGAGAGGTGAGGGTCGTTGGTATAACTGATAAGGATAAAAATGCCGGCGGCCTCAGCCTTGCAAAAGGATGGGGTATCTTCGTGGCAAGTGATATAAAAGACCTTTACGGCCAGAACCCTGATATTGTGATAAATGCCACCGGAGAGACAGGGGTAAGTGAACTCATTAAAGATTCCTCTCCTTACCTGGTAGAGATCATCGAGGGCACAAGTGCGAGGTTTCTCTGGGAGCTTGTGAAAAGGCAGCAGGAGGCAAAGGATGACATGGCTGTCCTTTATAAAAATGGCATACTACTTACAAAGGCAACGAGCCTGAAAGAGGTTTTAAACGAGGTGCTTCGCTCTGCCATGGAACTTACAGAAACCCCTGCAGGCAGCATAGCCCTTATTGAGGCCGATGAGATGGTGATGGCTGCCCAGAGAGGGCTGAGTCCTGACTTCTTCAAGGAATCCCGCTGGCGGCCGAGGAAGGATGGACTCACATCCTATATCCTGAGCCACAGAGAGGCGGTGGAGTTTCAGGATACACAAAAGGAGCCTATTTTCAAAGGGACGATGATATTGTCGGAGGGTATAAGGTCCATCCTTGCATCTCCCCTTTTCCTCGACAGCGGTGTTGTAGGCATCCTTTATTTAGACGACTTCAGACCGAGGAAATTTACAGACAGGCATAAGGAACTTATAAAGCTCTTTTCAGCTTTTGCAGCACAGGCCATAGAAAAGTTCAAGCTTCTCCATGACCTTGAAGAGTCCAACAGCTATTTCCAGTGCGTTCTTGACGACTCTGCCGATATGATTGTGACAACGGATATGGAAGGCAGGATAGTGAAATTCAGTAAGGGCGGTGAGCGAATCCTCGGTTACAGCAAGGAAGAGGTCATAGGCAGAAGGGCAGCAGACTTCTACATTGACAAAGAGGAGAGGGCAGAGATACTTGAGGTGTTGAGGGACAAGGGTGCAATCTACAACTATGAGACCAGGCTTTTGAGAAAGGATAATACTCCTGTAGATATAAGCCTTACCATATCTCAGCTCAGAGATAATTCGGGGAAGGTAATAGGCACGGTAGGGGTAAGTAAGGATATAACAGATGACAAGAGGCTCAGGATAGAGCTCGAAGAGAAAAACCGTGAATTAAGAGAACTCACCGAGAGACTCGAAGAAAAGGTCATCGAGAGGACAAAAAAGCTTAAAGAGATAAACAGGGAGCTTGAAAGGTCGAATCAGATCAAATCAAGATTTATTGCCAATATGAGCCATGAACTCAGAACACCGCTTAATTCCATAATCGGCTTTTCAGAAATCCTCTTAGAAAAGACATTTGGCCCGCTCACAGAGAAGCAGGAGAGGTATACAGACAATATATTTTCCTCTGGTAAACACCTGCTTCAGCTTGTAAATAATATCCTTGATCTTGCAAAGATAGAGGCAGGAAAGATAGACCTGAATTATGAGACATTCCAGGTAGAAGATGCGGTGAAAGAGGTTATAATGGTCATACATTCCCTCACCGACAGGAAGATGATAGAGCTTGTTACGGATATAGACACGAAACTGAGTTTTATCACAGCGGATAAGGTAAAGTTTAAACAAATACTTTACAATCTTTTTTCAAATGCAGTCAAGTTTACCCCTGAGGGTGGAAGGATTGGAATAAGGACAGAAAAGGTTGTCAACAGGTCTCAAGGGCTTCCGTGGGCGGTTGAAGGCCAGGAATTCCTCAGAACCTCTGTATGGGATACAGGCATTGGAATAAAGCCAGAAGACATGGACAAGATATTCGATGAATTTGAACAGGTAGATTCATCCATGTCAAGGCGTTATGAGGGTACAGGCCTCGGCCTTTCACTTACAAAAAAACTCGTAGAACTCCATGGAGGGCAGATAGATGTAACAAGCACAATAGGCAAGGGAAGTACATTCAGTTTTTACATCCCTATAATTGCACGGGATGCTGTGGTTGAAAAAGAGGGGCTGAAGGCTGTTTCCATGGACTATCCATGGATGAGAGAGGATGCGCCTCTCGTCCTCGTTGTTGAGGATGACCCTTCAACATCAGAGATCCTCACCATACATCTTGCACAGGCAGGCTATAAGGTGGCACATGCATATGATGGAGAGGATGCTATATCAAAGGCGATGGAATTAAAGCCCTTTATAATAACCCTTGATATAATGCTTCCCAAGAAGGATGGATGGGAGGTTATGCAGTCCCTCAAGGCAGAAGAGGAAACAAGGAATATACCCATTTTAATCCACTCTATCGTAGATAACAGGGAACTTGCATTTGCCCTCGGCGCTGCAGATTATCTGATAAAGCCCATAGACAAAAAGGTCCTTTTAGACAAGCTGGAAGAACTCTCGTTGATGAGCAAGAGGCACCGCTATCCTGTTAATGTCCTGCTTATAGACAATGACGCTGAGACCCAGAGCTATCTTTACCCTGTCCTTGAGAGCGAGGGTTTTTTGATGCATTCTGCACAGGGTGTCCAGGAGGGTATAGAGCTGGCAGTCGCAACAAGACCCAATGCGATAATTATAGATGTGAATATTAGCGATAAAGGCTTTGGCGTAGTTGGGGAGCTGAAGGCAAACCCTGCAACCCGGACAATACCGATATTTATCCTCACATCAAAGGAATTGACAGTAGAGGACAGGGTGAGCATGGCAGGACAGATAGAGAGGATAATTAAAAAAGGTTCATTTAAGGCAGAGGACATGATCCGTCATCTGAAAGAGCTTGAGCTGTTTTATCCCAGAAGGGCAGGCCTTATTGATGAGCTTACAGGGCTATTTAATCACAGGTATTTTCAGATAAGGCTTGCACAGGAGGTAAACAGGGCTACACGCTATAAAAGTCCCCTTACCCTTATACTTCTTGACATAGACAATTTCGGCCATTATGTTGACACAAAGGGTGACTACTATGGGAATCTCGTGCTTAAAAAGATTGCAGAGATACTCAGGAAACATATTCGCGGCTCTGATGTTGTCGTTCGTTACGGCGGCGATGCCTTCTCCGTAATACTTCCGAATACGCTTTTATCATCAGGGCTCAGCCTCAGTAAGAGGTTTAACAGCCTGATATACGACTATCCATTTCTTCATGAGGAGATACAACCAAAGGGCAGGATTACCGCCAGTTTTGGGGTTGCAGCCTTTAGCGGGCAGTCTCCTGAGGAGCTTATCCTGTTTGCAGAAAAGGCACTTTCTATGGCCATCCAGAAGGGCGGCAACAGGGTTGAGGTATACAGTGAAGGGCTTGAATGAATCAATACCTTAGACAGTTGCTATGGTTTGGCATTGACTCGCCATTTGGCCCGATTTCTCTAGGCTTTATAGATGATACCCTTGTGGAGGTTATATTCGATTACAGGGATTCTCTTATCAGGAAGAAAACCCGAAGCATAGATAGGGCTATCCAGGCATTCAAAAGGTACTTTGAGGGCAGAAGGGAATTCTTCAATGATATAAGTATAGATATATCCTGCGGCAGTCCCTTTGAGAAGAAGGTATGGCTTGCCTTAAGACGGATCCCATATGGTAAGACAATAAGCTATGCCTCAATTGCAGAGAGCATAGGTCATCCAAAGGCAGCAAGGGCAGTTGGACGGGCAATTGGCAGAAACCCTGTTCCGATAGTAATTCCATGCCATCGTGTTATACGGAGCAATGGGTCTCTGGGCGGATTTTCAGGCGGGATAGATATAAAGAAAAAACTCCTCGAACTTGAAGGGGCGATAAAAAACCCTGTCAGCATTTCCCTTTAAAAAAGATAGAATTTGTCTGAAAATACTGCTAAACTTATTCATGTGCACCTCCGGTCCGGGTTTTATTTTTTGGATTAATCTATAATCCCCAGATTGGAGTTTTTCTAAAAATTTATTTTGGACAAGGGTGATGAACAGTGAGAAACAAGAGCCTGTCCGACTTTAAATCGCTCACCATTAAAAACATTTTGGGAGAGCCTGCCGTCCCATCTTCTATAACCAAGCTGCCCAAAGCTGCAAGCGCTGCTGTTGTCCTGGTGAGCTTGCTTGTGCTTGCCGGATGGGCATTCAACATCGAGTTTTTGAAGCGGGTGTTCCCGGGTGCGGTGGCAATGAACCCTATGACCGCGGTCGCCTTCATCCTGTCCTCCGTCGGCCTGTGGTTTTCCCGATCGGATGTTTCAGATGCGTCGCGTCTTGCCAAAATCAGACGCACAGCATTCTTGTGTGCGGCTACGGTCGCTCTGATCGGTCTTGTGAGGTTTTTGGGATATGCGGGCGGCTGGGATGTGGGCCTGGACCGGCTTCTTTTTGCCTCTAAGCTGGCAACGGCCGGCGGGGACCAGAACATCCCCAACCGGATAGCCCCCAACACTGCCCTGAACTTCCTTTTTGCAGGCTCCGCATTACTTCTCGCTGGCTCCAGGAGCAGGCGCCTCGGATGGCTCACCCAGGGCATGCTCTTTTTTGTAGTTTTCACCTCGTTTCTGGCCTTCCTGGGCCATACCTATAACGCCCCAGGACTCTATAGGATATCCCCCTTCATCGGGATGGCGGTCAATACCGCCGCCTGTTTTGTGGTTCTCGGCCTGGGGATTCTTGCGGCCAGTCCAGATAAAGGCATCATGGCCGTTGTTGCAAGCCCGAACATGGGCGGCATCGTGGCCCGCCGGCTCCTCCCGGTCGCCTTCCTGCTTCCCGTGGCGCTGGGGTGGATACGGCTGTGGGGGCAGCGCGCGGGACATTATGGCACCGAGTTCGGACTGGGACTCATGGTTGCCGCCAGCGTGGTTTTGCTGACCATGGTGATCCTTAGAATCGCGACCTCCCTCAACCGGGCGGATTCCGAGCGCAGGCGGGCGGAGGAAATTACCAAACTTGAAGAAGCTCGGCTGAGAAGTGTGTTGAAAATCTCACAGCATACATCTACTTCGATGCGGGAATTATTGGACCTGGTCTTGGATGAAGCCATCGCCCTATCGGCGAGCAAATTTGGCTATCTTTACTACTATAATGAAGATACGAGGGAGTTCACGCTGCATTCGTGGTCAAAGGATGTTATGAAGGAGTGCACAATCCAGAATCCGCAGACCATTTATCAACTTGAGAAGACAGGCATATGGGGCGAAGCAGTCAGACAACGTAAAGCTATTGTCGTAAACGATTTCAGCGCACCGCATCCTTTGAAGAAAGGTTATCCCGAAGGGCATGCAAACCTATTTCGATATTTTACAATTCCCGTTTTCAGCGAAGGCAGGATAGTAGCAGTTGTCGGTATTGCCAATAAGCCAACCGATTACACTGATGCAGATGTGAATCAACTGACGTTCATGATGGATTCCGTTTGGAAGATCATCGAACGTAAGCAGGCAGAAGAGGAAATCCGACGACTAAACGAAGAACTGGAACAGCGAGTCATTGAACGCACTGCCCAGCTTGAGGCTGCAAACAAGGAGCTTGAGGCATTTTCATATTCTGTCTCCCATGACTTGAGGGCGCCCTTGAGAAGCATTGACGGATTCAGCCAGGCATTGCTGGAGGACTATGCTGACAGGCTTGACGAACAGGGCAGGGACTATCTCAGCCGAGTCCGTGCGGCAAGCCAGCGCATGGCCCAGCTCATAGACGACATGCTGAAGCTCTCGCGCGTCACGCGCGCCGCGCTGCGCCGGGAGGAGGTGGACCTCTCCGCGCTTGCGCAGGAAATCGCCGCCGAGCTGCGCCGGGCGCAGCCGGGCAGGGAGGTGGAGTTCACCGTTGCCTCCGGGCTGCGGACGCACGGCGATCCAAAGCTGCTGCGCATCGCACTCGAGAACCTGCTCGGCAACGCATGGAAGTTCACCGGCAAGCGCTCTGGAGCGCGTATCGAGTTCGGCATGACGCATCGTGACAGCGGGGCGGCCTATTTCGTGCGAGACAATGGCGTGGGCTTCGACATGGCTTACGCCGGCAAGCTCTTCGGCGCCTTTCAGCGGCTGCACGACTCGCGCGAGTTCCCGGGCACCGGCATCGGGCTGGCCACCGTGCAGCGCGTGATCCACAGGCACGGCGGAAAGGTATGGGCGGAGGGAAAGGTGGAAAAGGGAGCGACGTTTTATTTCAGTTTACCGTAAACAAAGGAGGCAGCATGAAAGACAAAATTATATTATTGGTAGAAGACAACCCTGACGATGTGGAGCTGACCCTCAGGGCTCTGAAGAAGAATAACATCCTTAACGAGGTTATGGTGGCGCGGGATGGGGCTGAGGCGCTGGATTATCTCTTTGGAGGAGGCGCATATGCAGGCCGTGACATGGGCATTATACCTGCTGTGATCCTCCTTGATTTGAAACTGCCCAGGATTGACGGCCTTGAGGTGCTGGAGCGTATCCGTTCAGAGGAACGGACAAAACTCCTTCCTGTGGTCATCCTCACCTCTTCAAAGGAAGAGAAAGACCGGATGAGTGGTTATAAACTCGGCGCCAACAGCTATATCCGCAAACCGGTTGATTTTAACCAGTTCATTGAGGCAGTGCGGCAGCTCGGCCTTTACTGGCTGATCCTTAATGAGCCGCCACCCGAAATCAGACAGTAGGCAGAAGGCAGTAAGCTGCTTACTACTTACTGAGAGTAGGAGGATTTAAATGGGTATTCCATTGCGTGTATTGATTGTTGAGGATTCTGAAGATGACGCGCTGCTATTAGTGCGTGAATTGCAGCGCGGGGGCTATGATGTGACCTTTGAACGTGTTGACACAGCCGAAGCAATGACTGAGACGCTCGATAATCGGCAATTGGATATTGTCCTTGCCGATTATACCATGCCCCATTTCAGCGGCACAGATGCCCTGAGGCTATTAAGGGAAAGAGAGCTTGACATTCCTTTCATCTTTGTCTCAGGCACCATCGGAGAGGACACTGCTGTGGCATCACTGAAGTCCGGCGCCAACGATTATATTGTAAAGGGCAATCTGAAGCGACTTATCCCTGCCATTGAACGGGAGTTGCGGGAGGCAGGGTGTGGGCGGAAGGAAAGGTGGAAAAGGGAGCAACATTTTATTTTACGCTACCAAGGTGATAGGTGATTAGGTGATAGAGAGTTAGGATAGAGAAAATGATTACATCGTATAAGGATTTGATTGTTTGGCAGAGGGCAATGGAACTTGTGACGGCTATCTATAAACTAACTGAGAATTTTC
>JAJYJJ010000025.1 GCA_021789595.1 Nitrospirota bacterium
AGGTGATAGGTGATTAGGTGATAGAGAGTTAGGATAGAGAAAATGATTACATCGTATAAGGATTTGATTGTTTGGCAGAGGGCAATGGAACTTGTGACGGCTATCTATAAACTAACTGAGAATTTTCCAAAATCTGAAATATATGGATTAACATCGCAAATGCGTAGGGCTGCAGTTTCAATACCATCAAATATTGCTGAGGGTAAGATGCGAGGGACGAGGAAAGATTATCGACATTTTCTTTTAAATGCCTATGGCTCAGGGGCAGACTTAGAGACGCAGATAGAGATTGCTAAGCAATTAGGTTTCGGTAGGAATGTAGATTTCAATGAATCGAGCGAACTACTGGAGGAAGTCATGAAAATGTTAAATGCTCTAATTAAAAACCTAAAACCTATTACCTAAAACCTAATCTCTAAAAAGGAGAAGCCATGGGCAAAGAACTTAGAATTTTAATCTTAGAAGATGTTCCCACAGACGCTGAGCTGATTGAGCGAGAACTTCAAAAGGCAGGAATCGCATTCTCCTCAAGGCGTGTGGAGACAAGAGAGGATTTCATCAAAGGACTTGATGAGTTTGTCCCTGATTTAATCCTCGCTGATCAAAAACTCCCGGCTTTTGACGGCCTTTCAGCGCTGGAAATCGTTAAGGGAAGGCGTCCTGATGTGCCGTTTATCTTTGTCACGGGTTCGATGGGTGAGGAATGGGTAGTTGAGACACTCAAAAAAGGCGCAACGGATTATGTCATTAAAGATAAGCTGTACAGGCTTGTGCCTGCAGTTCAGCGGGCATTAAAAGAGGTTGAAGAGCAAAGAGAGCTTAAGAGATTGGAGGAGGATCTCAGGCAGAGACTGGACGAGGTAGAGAGGATGAACAGACTCATGGTCGGCAGGGAGCTTAAAATGGAGGAGTTGAGGAAGGATATGAAGAGATTAAAGGCGAGGATTGAGGAGATGGAAGGGAGAGGGGGTTCCCATGTCTCTTAATATCCGGACAAAACTCATCCTTGCATTTCTGGTCATGCTCATCCCCCTTTTGATCTTTACTATCATCAATTACTCAATCCAGAGGGCGATCCATGAAAGTTTCCATAATGTTAAGGAGATATCCGAGGAAATACAAACCCTTGGTGACCTCCAGCTTGCCATGCAAAGGGTATTAATGCCAAGTAACGATTACATTATCACAGGAGACAGGAGATACATAAAGGAGTTTGAGCTGCTATCAGCAGATTTAGAAAACAGGATAAGGAGCGCTGAGGAAATCCTGGTCCGTCTCAAAACCCTTAAGGGGCTTAACCCTGCCGAAGTAAAGGAGGAGGAAGATATACTGAAAAGTGTCAAGGCGGCATGGGGGAATATAAAGGATCTTTCTCTAAGGATATTTGCAATCCCTGACCCTGTTGGCAGCAGGATTGCTGCAAGGCTCATGGAAGAGATGGACTATAAGTGGGCCTACCCTGCCGTAGAGCGGCTTGGAAGATGGCGTGAGATAGACAGGGAGGAATACAGGGAAGCCGTAGAAGCTGCTGACAGGGCATGGAGGCATCATTTGATAATCATAGCTGCAAGTATTGCGGTACTGATTTTCTTGGGTATCTCCTTTTCCCTTTTCCTGTCGAGGCTCTTTGCAATGCCCATAAAGAAACTCCACGAAGGGGTGGAGGCCCTTGCGGGTGGAAATCTTGACTATCGGCTTGAGATCCCAAAAACAGGGGATGAGTTCGAGCAACTAACAAGGGGATTTAATCTGATGACAGAGAGGCTGAAAGAGTCTTACGCTGCCCTTGAGGCGAGGATAGAGGATATGGAGCGATTCAGAAAGGCAACCATACAGCGGGAGTTCAGGATGAAGGAGTTGAAGGACAGGATAAAAGAGTTGGAGGAGGAGCTGAGGGGAAAAAGTAGGTAGTAGGTAGGAAGGAGATTTGGATGGATTACAAAGGATTTCGCGATCTAAGGGTATATCAACTTTCTTATGAACTGGCACTGGAGATTTTTGAAGTGACTAAAACCTTCCCGAAGGATGAGAGATATTCGCTGATAGATCAGATTAGACGGTCCTCACGCTCTGTTGCTGCAAACATTACTGAAGCATGGTATAAAAGGAAATATCCTAAATCCTTTATCAGTAAACTTATAGATACTGCTGGTGAGGCAGGAGAAACTGAGATTTGGGTTGATTTCTCGTGTGCCCATGGGTATATGGGTAAAGAAAAACGATTGTATTTCCTTGAAAAATATAATGAGGTCAATAAAATGCTTAATAGCATGATAAATCAACCCGAAAAATTCTGTAGGTAGTGCTACCTACTACTTACTACCTACTAAAAGGTGGGCATATGAACAGAGACCCCGAACTTGAAAAACTCAAGATTGAACTTGAAAAGAAGGAGGCCGAGCTTGCCAGGGCCGGAGAGCAGGTGCGCGATATTGAGGACTCCCGCAGGGCAATGCTCTATATGCTGGAGGACCTGAACGAGTCAGCCGAAGCGCTGAAAGAGAGCGAGGGGCTCTTCCGGCTGCTATCCGAGTCCGCATTAACCGGCGTTTATTTAATACAGGATGGCGTCTTTCGATATGTAAATGAGGCATTAGCTTCAATTTTCGGCTATCCGGTCAAAGAGATAATTAACAGGCTCGGGCCTATGGATCTGACATATCCTGAAGACCGTGACCTCGTAGCAGGGAATATTCGCAAGCGCATAGAAGGCGGAGTTCGGGACATCCGCTATTCCTTTAAAGGGCTGCGGAAAGACGGGACGCTTATTGATGTCGAGGTTCACGGAGCAAGGGTGGAATACAACGGGAAACCCGCTGTCATTGGAACACTGCTCGACATCACCGAACGTAAACGGGCTGAAGAGGTGCGGGCATTCCTCGCAAACATCACAGAGCACGCCACTGATGCAATAGAGGGCATGGACATGGATACTAACATCGTCTCATGGAACCGCGGCGCGGAAATGCTATTTGGCTACTCTGCTCAAGAGATCATCGGCAGGCCGCACTCCTTGATAGTCCCGAAGGAGGCTCAAGAGGCATGCCGTGAGAGGTTCAAAAAAGCGACCATGGAAGGATCTGTCAGGGCTGAAACCGAGAGGATTAAAAAGGATGGAAGGGGATTCCCTGTGGAAATGACGCTCACCGCACTGAAGGATGACAGGGACGAGCATACAGGCTTTGTGTGCATTACACGAGACATCACCGAGCGCAAAAAATTAGAAGAACAGCTCCGCCAGGCCCAGAAGATGGAGGCGATTGGCCAGCTTGCAGGCGGCATAGCCCACGACTTTAACAACACGCTTAATGTAATAATAGGATTTGGCAACCTTATAGAAATGAATATGCAGGAAGACGACCCCAATAGAGTCCATCTTAAAGAGATACTTGAGGCGGGAGAAAGGGCGACCCATCTGACACAGAGCTTACTCGCCTTCAGCAGAAAGCAGATAATCGATCTAAGGCCTGTGAATCTGAATGAGATCATAAAGGATGTAGAAAAGTTTCTAATGAGGATTATAGGCGAGGATATAGAACTAAAGACAATTTTAACGCCCCCGCCTTCGGCACCCCCTCTTAAGCTAAGAGGGGGGAAGGGGGAGTTAACAGTATTGGCAGACAGGGGCCAGATAGAGCAGATAGTGATGAACCTTGCAACCAATGCGAGGGATGCCATGCCTGATGGAGGGGAATTGATAATAGAGACGGAGGTCATACATATGGATGAGGAATATATAAAGAGGCATGGTTATGGAGATTTAGGGACATATGCACTTTTGTCAGTAACAGATTCAGGCACTGGAATGGATGAAAAGACGAGGCAGAGGATATTCGAGCCATTCTTCACGACCAAAGAACTCGGCAGGGGCACGGGTCTCGGGCTTGCGATGGTCTACGGGATAGTAAAACAGCACGATGGTTTTATAAATGTCTACAGTGAACCACAAAAAGGCACGACATTTAAGATATATCTTCCCTTGATTGAATCAGAGGTTGAAAAGACAGCGAATACAATGCCTGCCGCCTACCCGGAGGGAGGAACAGAGACAGTGCTTGTAGCAGAGGATGATCAGGCTGTAAGAAAGCTGACAAGGGATATACTTGAGAGATTCGGGTACAGAGTCATAGCGGCAGAGGATGGGGAGGACGCAATAGAAAAGTTCATGGACAATAAAGAGGACATACAGCTTATACTCCTTGATGTCATAATGCCGAAGAAGAACGGCAAAGAGGTCTATGAAGAGATCAAAAGGATTAACCCCGACATAAAGACGATATTCCTGAGCGGCTATACAGCGAATATCATCCATAAAAAGGGAATCCTTGAGGAGGGACTGGATTTCATCCTTAAGCCTGTCTCGCCAAAGGATCTTCTAAGAAAGGTGAGGGAGGTGCTGGATAGGTGAAACATAGATCAGTGCACAGTAAAACCATTCACAGATTAAGATTTCAGAGAAATTTTCACCATTCCTGGTTTTCCCATTTCCCCTTCGATGGAATATTTAAATTCATGGAATAGTCCTATGACCCATAAATTTGTCATAAGATGCTGAGTTATACAGGATGTGGTGAATACAGATTCTTCCCTGCTCATGCGGAGGTATAAAACTATCTGGTCGGAGAGATACTGGTCAAGGGCTCCATCAGTGAAGTAGTATTTGAGAAACTCTGCTGCAGCCTCTTGTCCAACTGTCTCAGCCTTCTTTCCCCTCTCACCGAGGGATGTAAAGCCTGCTATGGAATTTTCTGATTCAGCCCGGAGGAATACGAATGTCCCCTGGCCTGGGCCTGGCACATCTATTAGTTCTATATCCACAGCACATTGAAGGTCTGGTACCTGAGAGTATATCTTTTCCAATGCTGCATTTTTCTGTCTATCAGCTATTGATAATGGGAGATTTCCAACACCCGAATATCCTTTTAATCTCAAAATCTTTCCTCTTTCCATAATTCTCAGGGGTTTTGCATCCTTTACAGGAAATATCTCTGCCCTGATTCTTCCTCCCCCTTTTGGATAGAATCCGTAGGATTCAATTGTTAATCTTATTTTTATACCCAATCTCTCTACCATGGGGACAAAACCCTCTGAGATGTAATGGAAGGACGGACTGAATGGAACATGGGTTCCTCCTTGCAGGATTAAAGTGGTTTTCTCCTTTAAGAATATCAGGGATGGAATGAGTGTCTGAATGACCAATGAGGTTGAACCTGCAGTGCCGATATCAAAGAAAAAGTCGCCCCCCTTCACTTCCTGGGGTGAGAATGTAAGCTCTGTTGAAGCCTGATAATCACCTGTCACTTTTGCATTAGAGATGAGTTGAGCAGCCATGAGGCATGTAAGGTGCTGCGGCATGAGTCCTGGCTTTTTCCGACCCTTTCTGATGTTAAATATACGGAATGGTTTATTAAACAGGCATGAGAGGCTGAGGGCTGTCCTGAGAATCTGGCCTCCGCCCTCTCCAAGACTTCCATCTATTTCTATCATGATTTATAATATCACACCATGGAAACAATTCTTGGGGAAACAATTCCTGGGGAAAAGTTTCCTGGTTTTTCTAAGCCTGATATATCCCTGCTCTTTCAACTGTGCTAAAATTAAACATGAAGAAAAAAGGTTATATGGAGTTTGTGTGCAAGAGGTTCTGCAGTTTTTATAAACCAGGTAGTGAGGCACTTGCCTGTGCAGGGTACCTATTTTTTGAAAATGCCTTTGCTTTAGAGGCTATAAAGGATATGGTTGAGAGAATAGATATAACGGAGGCAAATCCTACGCTTTTGTATGATAGTGTCCTCAGGGCTGTTTGCAGAAGATGTGATTTCCTTGCTGATGGCTGCGACTTCAGAGAAGGCATCCCATCTCCGCCATGCGGCGGCTATATACTTTTAGAATCCCTGATAAGAGAGGGTATTTTAACAGAGGATGAGCTAAACAGGATCCTTGAGGAAACTCATTTTTAGTATGTATAGAAGGCTTTACAGGGCATTTGGTCCTCAGGGTTGGTGGCCTGGCGATACACCATTTGAGATAGCAGTAGGGGCAATCCTTACCCAGAATACCAACTGGAGAAATGTAGAAAGGGCAATAGACAACCTCAGAAGGCATGGGATTTTAACACCTGAGGGTCTTTGTTCTGCCCGTATCGATAGGCTGTCTTTCCTGATAAGGCCGTCGGGTTATTTTAATATCAAGGCAAAGAGGCTAAAGAACTTCATGTCTTTTATCTTCGCTAATTACGGTGGTAAGATAGAGGATCTTAAGGGTAGGGAAGCGGAGGTTATAAGGAGAGAGCTCCTTGAGGTTAAGGGTATTGGCCCTGAGACAGCAGATTCGATTATGCTCTATGCCCTTGATTACCCTGTGTTCGTAGTAGATGCATATACAAGGAGGATATTAAAGAGGCATTATATTATAGATGAGGGTTTTTCGTATGATGATATTCAGGAACTATTCCACAACAACATCAACAGGGATGTAAGGCTGTATAATGAATTCCATGCACTCTTTGTTAAACTCGGCAAGGAATACTGCAGGAAAAAGCCCATTTGTGATGGTTGCCCACTAATGGATGTGAGGCATGAGTAAAAGGGTATTGGCCATAGATGACGAAAGACTTATCCTATCCTTTATAAAAAGGGGGCTTGAAAAGGTTGGATACGATGTGCATACTGCATCTGACAAGGATGAGGCATTAAACCTCCTGGAGGCCAACAGCTACGACCTTGTCCTCGCTGATGTGGTTTTACCTGGCCTTAAGGAAGGGGAGGTTATTGACCTGATAAAACAGAGGTGGCCTGAAACAAAGGTGATTGTAATTACTGGCAAGGCATCAAGTATAACGGCTGATGGTTTTCTTGAAAAACCATTTATGCTTGAAGAGCTTAGAAGGCTTGTGTCATCGGCCATCGGTGATGCATAAGTGCTGCATTTTGTTAATGGCATAGATACAGCCCTTTTCTTATTCATAAACCGCAGCATCGAGAACCCCTTCTTTGATTGGCTGATGCCTGTCATCAGCCAGAGGTGGTATGTGGGTGCCATTGTCATAGCCTTTTTCCTTGCGATAAAGGATTGGGAAAAGGCAATAGTAATCGTCATCGTCTCGCTTCTTGCTGTTGGTCTTGGAGACCCAACAGCCAATATCCTTAAACATCTGTTCCACCGTATAAGGCCATGCCATGTTATACAGGGGGTTCATCTGCTTGCAGGCTGTACAGACTCCTTCTCTTTTCCGTCCAATCATGCCACCAACGCATTTGCCGTATGCCTTGCACTGGGCATGTTTAACAGAAAGGTTCTGTGGTTTTCCATCCCATTGGCTGCTGCTGTCTCAATCTCAAGGCTGTATGTCGGTGTCCACTATCCAGGCGATGTCATCTTTGGCGGCATCTGGGGCTTTGCATGTCTTATGGTTGTTATTATTGCCTATAACCGCATAGCTGTCTTATATAAAAAAGGCAGCTATAGGGCGATTTTTATTCTGTTCTTATTATTTCTATCCATCTTCAGACTTTACTATATAGGATACGGCCCAATCGGGCTTTCTGGTGACGAGGCGCATTACTGGGAATGGTCAAGGAGGCTTGCGTTGAGTTATTACTCAAAAGGCCCTGTGATTGCCTATCTGATAGCTCTCGAGACTTTCATATTCGGCAACACTGAGTTTGCAATAAGGATAGGTGCAGTTATATTCTCTGCCCTTTCAAGCATTGTCATCTATATTCTTGCAATGAGGCTTTTTGAAGACGAGGCCGCCGCAGTCATAGCCGGCATATTGCCGCAGATTACACCCCTCTTTGCTGCCTACGGGATTATCATGACAATAGATGCCCCTTTTATATTCCTCTGGAGCCTGACCCTGCTTTTCTTCTATAAGGCCATATCAGATGGCCGGCTCTACTGGTATTTAGCAGGCATAACCATCGGCCTTGGTCTTCTTATGAAATATACCATGGCACTTTTTTATCCATGCGCCATGCTTTTACTATTGTTCTCAAGGCAGGACAGGTTATGGCTGAAAAGGAAGGAGCCATACATCTCTTTTATTGTCAGCCTTGTCATCTTCAGCCCTGTAATGATCTGGAATGCAGGACATGACTATGTAACATTCAGGCACACAGCAGGCCAGGTTCACATTGCCGATGGATTGGTATTTTTGCCTTCTATGCTTGTTAATTTCCTGGGCTCACAGATTATTGTAATAACGCCTCTTCTTTTGATATTCCTGATATATGGAACCATAAAGATAGGTATACAGGGGATAAAGGACAATGATAGGAGATATCTCTTTCTATTTTTAACATCTATCCCTATTATTGTATTTTTCCTCCTTAAATCAATCCAGGGGAAGGTTGAAGGTAACTGGACAATCCCTGGCTATATATCGGCCTTTATAGCCTCTGCGTACTTCTTTGTAAAACAATGGCACAGCACGAGGACATCTACAAAGAGATTGATTGTGTCTGGCCTGATATTGGCCTTTCTTGTTACCGTGATTGCCCATTATCCTGATATACTGAGACTGCCGCCTGATAAAGACCCATCTGTAAGGCTTAAGGGATGGAGGGAGATGGGACGGATTGTAACCGGGGTCGTTGATAAGATGGATAAGGGTAATACCTTTATCTTTACAGACAGCTATCAACTGTCAAGCCTCCTTGCGTTTTATGTGAGGGGCAATCCTGTGACCTATTGTATAAACCTTGGGAGGCGTATGAACCAGTATGACCTCTGGCCTGGATTTTATAACCTTGTCGGAAGAGATGCCATTTTTGTTAAAATAGGGCAGGATACGGTCTTACCACCGTCTATCAGAAATGCCTTTGATAGATGTGAGGCAAAGGCTTATGAGATTACGGAAAAGGGCAGGGTATTAAGGGACATTGCTGTATTCAGATGCTATGGATTTAAAGGAATGAAGGAGGTAAAGGTAAAGACATACTGATGGTCTCTATTGTTGTTCCACTTTATAACGAGGAAGAAAATATAAGGCTGCTCTACAGCTCCCTCAAGGGGGTAATGGATGCGCTCCAGGAGGACTATGAGATTATCTTTGTGGATGACGGGAGCACAGATGATACGGCAGATATCCTTGATGAGATAGAACAAAATGATAGGAAGGTCAATGTCCTTCATTTCAGGAGGAATTTTGGCCAGACAGCGGCGTTTGCAGCAGGTTTTGACCATGCAAGGGGTGATGTGATTGTCACAATGGACGGAGATATGCAGAATGACCCGAAGGATATACCAAGTCTCCTTGAGATGAGCAGGGAATTTGATATAGTAAGCGGATGGAGGAAAAACAGAAAGGATAGATTTATAACACGAAGGCTTCCTTCAATGCTCGCAAATTGGCTTATATCCAGAGTTACGGGTGTTCGGCTCCATGACTATGGATGCAGCCTCAAGGCATACAGGGCGGATGTCGCAAAAAACATAAGGCTGTACGGTGAGATGCACCGCTTCCTTCCAGCGATTGCCAACTGGTATGGCGTAAGGATCGCTGAGATAGAGACAACACACCATCCGAGGCGATATGGAAGGTCAAAATACGGACTGTCAAGAACAATAAAGGTCATACTCGACCTGATAACTGTTAAATTTCTTCAGAGCTTCTCTACAAAACCCATACAGGCCTTTGGCCCCATTGGACTGCTCTCCGTATTCCTTGGGCTTCTAATATCATCTTATCTGAGTTTTGAAAAATTCTTTCTGGGTAAGACCATCGGCAACAGGCCGCTCCTGCTGCTTGGAGTCCTATTAATAATAGTCGGGATACAGCTTGTTGGTATGGGACTTTTAGGCGAGATGCTTGTGCGGGTCTACCATGAAAGTCAGGGAAAGCCTATATATACCCTCAAACAACCAAAAAGTGAAAAAGATACTAAACCTAACCCTTAGGGTAATTATTAGTGCTGTTATCCTCTATCTTCTTATAAAAAAGGCCAATGCCTCAAAGATTATCAATACCTTCAGCAAGACGGAGGCCGAATATATTATAGTATCAATAATCCTCTACATCCTTTCACAGGTGGTTTCTGCATACAGATGGTCGATCCTGCTTCCTATGAAGATACCTTATCAAAGGCTTTTATCCTATTATTTCATCGGTGCATTCTTTAATAACTTCTCCCCATCCATTATAGGAGGAGATGCTGTGAAGAGCTACTATATCTATAAATACACAGGCCAGGGCGGGGTATCGCTCGCATCAATATTTATGGACAGATACCTCGGGTTCTTTGCACTTATGGTCATATGCCTTTTAGCATACATAATAACCATCCCCTTGCTGGGCTCGACTCCCATTGTCTGGCTTGTCCCATCCATGATTTTATCCTTCTCTGTAATAAGCATATTGTTCTGGAGATTGAGGTGGGGTGAGTGGTTCAAACAGGTTCAATTTATATATAAACCTGTTATGGACTACAAGAAGGATAAGATGGTTCTTATCAACGGTTTCCTTCTTTCTCTCCTTGTGCAGGCTCTGGGAATAATCTCTGTCTACTTCCTGTCCATAGCCCTGAAACTTGATGTATCCTTTGGATATTTTTTCCTGTTTCTCCCTGTGGCAATATCTGTTGCAATGCTGCCCATCTCCATATCAGGCCTTGGTTTAAGGGAGGGGGCATTTGTATTCCTGCTCGGCCTGATAGGGATAGCGCCTGCCCATGCTATAAGCCTTTCCCTGCTTTGGTTTTTTACAAGCTCATTCGCAAACCTGATTGGAGGTGTTGAATATATAAGAAGTCCGCTGAAGAGACTTAAGGCCAACGAATAGGATAGTTATGGGACATTTCATGCATGCGATATTTAATCCCTTTAAACCTTTTCAATTTTCCCCTGTCTAAATAAGCAGATGCAAGAAGACATAGAGCTTATTGATAGATACATTGCTGGAGACGGAGAGGCTATTGAGAAACTTGTGATGAAATATCAGAAAAATATTTATGCCCTGATTTACAGGATGATAAACGATATGGAGGAGGCAAAGGATTTGACCCAGAAGACATTTGTTAGGGCAGTAAAGGGCATTAGAGGGTTTAGAAAGGAGGCATCATTTAAGACCTGGTTATATCAGATAGCTATAAACCAGAGCCTGAACCACATAGAGAAAAACAAACACAAAGAGGTAGAACTTGAAGAATCAATGGCGGGGAATCAGAAAGGCATATTGTCAGCAATTATAGAAAAGGAGATAAAGGGTCACATCAAAAATGCCATAGATGCTCTGCCTAAAAGGCAGCAGCTCGCAATAATTCTCAGGGTATATGATGGCCTGAGCTGCGATGAAACCGCTCAGGTTATGGGATGTTCAGAGGGTGCTGTAAAGGCCCATTATCATAATGCTGTGAAGAGATTAAGAGAGATCTTAAAAGAGAGGGGTTATGAAGTTGAGGCATTGTGAGATGAAGGAGATGCTTCCTGAATATCTGAAAGGCACACTCTCTGAAGGGGTGAGAATGGATGTCGAAGTCCACTTAAAGGAGTGTTGCCAGGAGTGCATGGCCGAATTATCCTTTATCTCAGAGTTTGGTAAGGTTGAAGTGTCTGATCCAGGAGACATTTTCTGGGAGACCCTCCCCCAGAGGGTAAGGGCAGCTATCGAGGAAGAAAAGGCTAAAAGCCTCACATTAAGGTCATTATTCTTCAGGCAATTGCCTGTCGCAGTAACCATTGCGGTTTTGTTTCTCCTGGTGTTTACACACACAAGAAAACAGGAGACCTTAGCGTTAGACCCGTTTTTCAATGACCCATTTACATCTGGAGTTTCGGACTACAGTGATATAACAGAAAAAGATATGCCTTTAATTACAGAACGATTAACAGCAGATGGATTCAATATATATGCTGACAATTTTATGGCATCTTCCTATTACAGGGAGTTTGCTTCTTTGAGCTCAAGGGAATTGGGAAGCCTCTATGAGGCATTGAAAGAGGAACAGAAAACAGGAGGTTAGGATGAGAAAGGCTGTATTTAAGTTCTTGGTTTTGTTATTCATGGTGGCTGGCGTTACCATAAATGGTTGGGCTGAACAGCCAGATGGTTTTGACAGACCGCCTACAAGACAGCAGATGGAAAAGGTGTGGGAAAGGATAGAAACGCTGAGGATGTGGAAACTTACCAAGGCCCTTGACCTTGACGAAAAGGCATCGGCACAACTTTTCCCGTTGCTCAACAGGTATGACAAGAGGAAGGCTGAGATAGAGATAGCTTTGCGGGACAGTATGAGGGAGTTAAGGCAATCTTTGAGGGAAGGCCGTGAAGGCAGTTTAAAGAATATACTTGATAGGCTTGAGCAGAACCATAGAGAAATGCAGAGGATAAACGATGAGGAATGGGCAGGATTGAAAAGGGTTCTGACAATACAGCAGCAGGCAAAGTTCATCATCTTCAGGCAGGAGTTCGACAGGGAGATCAGAAGAATCATTACAGAGGCAAGGGGAAAAGGGCCTGAAAGGCTTAGGAGAAATGGTCCGGAGAGACCTTTGCCACCCGAGAGGTAATTGCTATGGGGCATCCCAGATATTGGGATGCCCCATAAAACTGGAGGAGCTAAGATGCGCAAAAATATTATCGCTGTAATTATTTTAATCGTGATGTTCTCTGTAATAGCAGGCTGCGTGGCTGAGATTAGAACACCACCACCGCCTGCAAGGGTCGAGGTAGCACCAGCACCGCCTTACCCGAATGCAATCTGGATAGAGGGTTATTGGCAGCACAGGTACGGGAATTGGGTATGGGTGTCGGGTTATTGGGCAAGGAGACCATGGCCGGGAGCTGTGTGGATACCAGGACACTGGAGAGAGACTCCAAGAGGATGGAGATGGGTTCCCGGACACTGGAGGTAATGAAACCGCAAACACCAAATAGTTGATATTTAAAATTCAAAGGAGGACAGGTTATGAAGAAGATTTTAATAATATTGGTATTGGGTTTATTCCTTGTCTCATGCGGCAAGAGCTCTGTGCAGCCGACAGTAACGATAAACCCAACAAGCACTTCGATTGTGCAACCAGTAGGTGGTTTAAATTGTGCTTCTGCCTCTTTTTCAAACTTTTCTATGTATACCACTCAGTTCACAGTGACAGTTACAGACTCTAATGGCAACCCTGCCCCACGGGCAAGTCTGAGTATATCGTATCCATTAAGCTATATACAGTTTTATAGTGATCCATTAGGCTCTACGCAGCTCGGTAACCCATTCTCAGCTACTACAGATGACTCTGGAAGCTATCCATTCTATGTCGGATATGCTTATTGGGTACCAGTTTCAAACACAGGTACAGTTCAACTCTACTCAGACAATATCCAGGTAAACGCAAGTGGTGTAGGAAGTGCCCAGTCAACTTTCACAGTAAGTACCTCACCTAACCAGGCACCGCTAATTATTTCCCCTTCAGTAACAAGAGAACTACCAGGTGGTATAGTACTTTTCACTGTTGCCTCTGGAACTCCCCCTTATAAAATAACATCAAATCCCTATACACCATCGACATCCTCTGTCCCATTATGTGGTGGGGGCTTTACTGTAACTATACCTTCAACTGCAACATCAGGTGCTACGGATACAGTGACAGCCGTGGATTCTACAGGCGCCTCAGCATCTGCAACCATAACAGTACAATAGACTTCATCAGCCACAGGCGTTAGCCTGCTTTAGAAATCAAATGGGGGCGGGCTTCCGCCTGCCTCCCCAAAGGACTATTTTTTACTATGTATTATAAGGTTTTTCTCGTCCAGTTGTATCGTTGCCTTGAAGCCTTTAAGCTCCAATGTCAGAAAAGAGACTGTAGCAGAAGACTATTACCTTTGGTGAAAATTCCCCAAAAAAGCCATATAATCCCCAAAAAGGAAGATCATTTATATTAGATTATTTAGGAATATCCTTAAATTGATGTAACTCACTAATGGCACAATAGATGCTATAATATACCAAGAAGTAGGAAGTAGATTTGTCCTAAACACATAGTAGTTTTAACAGGAGGTTGTTCATGAATAAGCTGAAAATAATAGGAGTGATGTTAGGCTTATGGTTGTTTACATCCTTACCGGCATATGCTGAGGTTATTGGGACGGCGCGGCTGAGTCTTATGCAGGGGGATGTTACAGTTCAGACCAAAGATACAGGTAATGAGTGGGGAGCGGCATCAATAAACCTGCCGTTACTGCCAGGAGATAAACTATGGGTTCCTGAAAGAGGCAGGGCAGAGATACAATTTCTTGGAGGTACATATCTGCGTGCAGATATGAATACTGATGTGGATATTACAAACATTAAAAGGGATAGCGAAGGCAATATCATCCAGGTTGCAGTTCCTCAGGGAAGGACTTATATAAATTACAGGGGCTCCGCTATTAAAAATTCTGTATTTCAGGTGGATACCCCAATAGCCTCTGCCATGGCCTATGGGCCATCAAGGTTTGAGGTAAATGTGTATGAAAATGGATATACTGAAGTTTCAGTAATAAATGGTGTTGTCTATGTGGAGGGCCAGAATGGCAATACAAAAGTGGATGCTGGCAGTATGGTCTCAATCGGCTCTGACAAATATGCCGAGCTTTCCCCTGCAAGACCAGAGGATGACTGGGAGAGATGGAATCTGTCAAGGGATTCTGCCCTTGCAAGGGCAAGAACAAGCACAAGCATAAGGTATCTCCCGCCAGCCCTTGATGTATATAGCAGTGATTTTGATGATAATGGTCGCTGGGTATATACGCCTGATTACGGCTATGTGTGGAGCCCCACAGTGGTTGTTTCTAACTGGGCACCTTACAGGGTCGGCAGATGGGTGTGGATGAACGGCAATTATGTGTGGGTATCATATGAACCGTGGGGTTGGGCGCCGTATCATTATGGAAGATGGGCATTCAGGGTTGGAATAGGCTGGTGCTGGGTGCCACCAGCAATTAATGCTATTTTCTGGTCGCCTGGCTTTGTAGCATGGATATCTACCCCTACATATGTATCATGGGTTCCCCTTGCTCCTGGAGAGATGTACTACGGATACGGCTATTTCGGACCTTACAGCGTTAATCTGACGACGGTTAACATAAACACAGTGAATGTAACGAATGTCTATGTAAATGCCAATATAGTGAATGCGGTCACTGTTGTTAATAGGAGAACCTTCCTTACTGGAACACCGGTAAGGGTTACAGGTGCACCTGCTAACCCGTTTATTGCAGGGATAAGGGTATCTCCTGGAGGGCCCAAGATCAAGCCAGTTAGAGCTACTTCTATGCCAATGCCTATGAAGGTTGTGCCCCAGAGGTTTTTGCCTTCAAAGAGGATAGTAGAAACCACAAAGGTTTCAGGTATTGCTAAGAGGCCGATCGCTATCAGAGAGAATGTTTCGGTGTTCAAACCAAGCCAGCGGATTGTTCCCATGCATGTCAGTAGGATTGAGCATCCAAAACCGATCCGATCAATCCAGAGACAGGAGATGATAGGCAGGCCGCCAGTGCAGAGAGGTATAACAGAGAGGCCGCCTGCAATACACAGGGAAGAGGCAGGCAGGCCGCCAGTGCGGCAGAAGGAAGGAATAGGTAGGCCGCCAGTGCAAAAGGGGATAACAGAGAGGCCGACCGTGATACACAGGGAAGAGGCAGGCAGAGCGCCTGTTCAGCAGAAGGAAGGCATAGGCAGGCCGCCAGTGCAAAGACAGGAGAAGATGGTGAAACCATCGGAGCAGAAGAAAGAGCAGAAGAAAAAGACAGAGCAGAATGAGAAAGTGAAAGAGAATCCAAAGGAATAACATCTAAGGCGCAAACAAAAAGCTTGACTATAAGCCCTTATAGTGGTAATAAATATCAGAGGATGCCATTTATGGCAGAAAGGAGGCGATAATATGACAATCAAGGGTATTTTGGGTAAGGTCTTATTCCTTGTTCTGTTGCTTGTAGTTGCTGTTAGCTTTGGCTGTGCTACAAAGGCCATCCTGAGCAAGGAAGATCAGGGCCTTCTTAACAGCGCCCTGAATGCATCAAAAGAGGCCAAGGCTGCTGCTGACAGGTCTGATGCTGCTGCAAATCGAGCTGAAGCTGCTGCCACAAATGCTGAAGCATCTGTAGGCAAGGCTGATGCGGCTGCGAACAGATCTGAGGCCGCTGCAAAGAAGGCTGAAGATGCTGCTGACAGGGCAGAGGCTGCTGCTAAGAAATGCGAAAAGACATTCGAGAAACAGTTGGTGAAGTAATTTAGATTTTAATTTAATTGTTCGGCAGGGGGAAGATGTCTTCCCCCTGCAAGATTTTCATCAGGATATTTTTTTGAGATAGGCGTTGGAACTCCAGATTTATCCTTAATGGCTTTGCGCAGGCTATCGAGATCAACATCTTTTAGTAATCCAAGTTTTATAAGCTTCTTTACTGCATAGTTATATAAATTCCCTGCCTGTTTAAGATAATCATCGTGGACTTCAATATATATATCACCATCCCTTACACCTATCTTTACAGGCTCGTAAGTAACTGTGACCTTTGTGCCTACAGGAACCATGGGAAAAAGTCTCGCTATATCTTCTGGATAAAGGCGGATACATCCGTGGCTTACCCTCCTTCCAACCCCAAGCGGTTTGTTTGTGCCGTGTATACCATAACCTGGCAGTGAAAGGTGAAGGATGAATTTTCCGAGCGGATTATCATGCCCTGGCGGGACCGATAGAGGAAGAAAAGGCTTCTCTTTTCTTATGGATTCAGGGACATGCCATGTCGGGTTTTTCTCCTTGTCAGCTACATGATACGAGCCATAAGGTGTCACAAAGCCTTCTGTCCCCACTCCGATGGGAAAGGTTCTAACCATAAAGTTTGATTGTGTTTGCGGAACCTTGAAGAAGTAATACAGACGCATCTCTGCGAGGTTTATGACTACACCGTCATGCGATGCATCTGGCAAGACCCACATCGTAGGGATGAGTATTTTGGTGTCCTTCTTTGGTATCCACGGGTCAATACCTGGATTTGCAGCGATTATCGAATTATAGCCAATATCATACTGCCTTGCTAAGTCAAGAAGGGTATCGTCATCCTTTATCGTGTGGATCTGCTTGAAGCCTATCACGGTATCGTCAGATGAATAGGAGAATGCGCCGCTCGCCTCACTGTAACCGACAGACAGAAGATAGAAGCCCCAGAAGCCAAAGAACAATGCAATGTAGATAACGGCTTTTTGCCATTTCCATCTAATATCTGGATTGTCTGAGGAATAAAATAATTGCATAATCTCTAATAATCTTTTATATTAATCCATGCTGAAAAACTTGTCAACTACCGGGATTGGCAGCCTTCCTCATATAGATGCAAAGGAGGGGTGCAGGCTTGTTTTTGAGTCGGTTGATATCCCCTTCTGGCCACAGCTTCCAGCGAGGGATTTCAGGGAATTAATGGTCCCGCAGTTCTCCGAGGGTCTTCCCGGGCTGAGGATTGATGCCGTGAAAAAGAGGGTATGGGTTGAAAGGGACGAGGCTGCCATTGCTGATTTCTATGATGCTATTGAAAAAGACAGGGATTTCCCTATCTCTAATAGCTATGCAGCAGGGCTTTATGAGTTTCTGAAAGAGATAACTGACAGGAGATTTGCCTCGTTAAAAGGACAGATTACAGGTCCGATAACATTTACGCTCGGTCTTACTGATATTGAAAGGAGGCCGATATATTTTGATGATGAGATGAGAGAGCTTTCTCTCCACCTCCTGAAGAGGAAAGCCCGATTTCAGATAAGGCTCCTGAAACTGTATGCGGATGAGGTAATAATCTTTATAGATGAACCTGTGTTATCTGCCCTTGGAACTGCTGCATACCTCGGCATTAATGATGAGGATGTCAAACGGCTGCTTCAGGAGCTCTCGGATGAGATAAGGAATTCCGGGGCAATCCCTGGAATCCATTGCTGCAGCAGGACCAACTGGTCGCTGGTTATTTCATCGGGGATTGTAATAATGAACTTTGATGCCTATGACTATGCAGATTCTATTAAACCGTATGTCAGGGAAATAGACGCATTCCTTGATAGAGGCGGCTATCTCGCATGGGGGGTTGTTCCGACAACAGAGGCAATTGCAAATGAGGATCTTGAATCCATAGAAAAGGTGCTCGAAAGGGGTTTTTCAACCCTTATAGAAGCCGGGATTCAGAGAGAAAAACTCCTCTTGCACTGTCTTCTGACGCCATCATGCGGTGCTGGCTCAAGGACTGTGGAAGAGGCAGAGAAGATATTTTCCATCCTTAATAAGCTTGCTGGAGGGATAGGATGAATGGCATCTTCGTATCCTTTGAAGGCATAGAGGGCTCTGGCAAGAGCACACAGGCAAGGCTTCTCGGAGAATATCTCAGGGGGAAAGGCCGTGAGGTTGTCACAACAGAGGAACCAGGAGGCACAGAGATAGGCAGGGCAATCAGGGCTGTCCTTCTTGATGTAAGGAACAAGGCGATGGATTCCATGACAGAACTCCTGCTTTATAATGCATCAAGGGCACAGCACCTGAGGGATGTTATCATCCCTTCCCTTGACAGAGGCATGGTTGTTATCACAGACAGGTTTTCCGATTCAACCCTTGCATATCAAGGGTATGGAAGGGGGATAGAGCATTCAATAATCAGGACTATAGATAGAATTGCCACCAATGGCATAATGCCCGATATAACAATCCTCCTTGATATTGATGTGGAGACAGGGCTCAGGCGGAATATAGGTGTAGGCAAGGATGACCGTTTTGAGCAGGAGGATATAGATTTCCATAGGAAGGTGAGGGCTGGTTATCTTGACATTGCAGGGATGCAGCCTGATAGGATATTTATTATAGATGCGGCAAACACGGTTGAGGCGATCCATAAGCAGATAATTGAGGTGATAGAAAGAAGATGTCTTTTAAGGACATAAGGGGACATGATGGGGTTATATCCATCCTGAAAGGGACGATAAAAAAAGGGCGTCTTCCGAACGCCTATATATTTACAGGACAGGATGGCATAGGCAAGAGACTCACAGCATTGGGTCTCGCGAAGGCACTCAACTGCCAGGATATCTCTGATGATATGGATGCATGCGGGAGATGTCCATCGTGCAAGAGGATAGAAAAGGGGGTGCATCCCGATACCCTTATTGTTGAGCCAGAAGGAGGGCAGATCCTATTAGAGCAGGTACGGGCAATTGAGGAGTTCCTTTCCTTCAAGGCATATGAAGGTGGCATGAAGGTTGTTGTTATTGATGATGCCGAGAAATTAAATCCATCGTCAGCGAATGCCCTATTAAAGACCCTTGAGGAACCTCCGGCAGGAAGCCTGCTTATACTTATCTCCTCTATACCCGATATCCTTCCTGCAACCGTTGTCTCAAGATGCCACAGGGTAAATTTTTCGCCGCTCCCGGCAGATGATGTCAGAGAGATACTATCGAGAAGATTTGACAATGAGAAGGCAAGGCTTTTAAGCCTCCTGTCAGAAGGAAGACCAGGACTGGTTATTGATGGAGTGCAGATGGAAGAACGGGAGAGGTTTTTTAATGAGCTCAGGGGTATTGAGGGATTAGAGCTTGAACCATGGAAGGAAAGGGACGCAATGGATATGTGGTTTAAGAATGCATATTGCCTGATGAGGGATATCGTTGTTTATAAGGCGACAGGCGATGAAAAACTCCTCATAAATTTTGATAAGATAGCATATATAAAGGCAATGGCTGATAGATGCGGGTTACATCAGTTTCTTGACATTGCCAATGAGCTTGACAGGATAACGGGACTACTGAGATTTAATCTCAATAAATCCATAACACTTTGCTATGCAGGTCTCCTTCTAAAGACAGGAGAATGCGTCGATAGCTAATTGGGGGAATAGATGCCTGACATTGTTGGTGTAAGATTCAGGTCATGCGGAAAGATATACAACTTTTCCACAGACGGCCTTGATGTAAAGATAGGCGATATGGTGGTTGTTGAGTCTGACATGGGGCTCAGCATAGGCAGGGTCATTAATAGACATGTTGTGGAAACACCTCCGAGGCCTGTAAAACAGGTCACCCGCATAGCTACAGAGGAGGATATGGAGGCGTATAAGGCAAACAGGACTATGGCTGATGAGGCAAGGGCATACTGTATTGAGAGGATAAGGGCAAGGGACATCGAGATGCACCTTGTATGCACAGAAGTGACCCTTGATAGAAAACGGATAATCTTCTATTTCAGTGCGGACAGGAGAGTGGATTTCAGGGAACTCGTCAAGGACCTTGCAGCAAGATTCAGGACCCGCATAGAGATGAGACAGATAGGAGTAAGGGATGAGGTGAAGTTCATAGGCGGCCTTGGGGTCTGTGGTCGTGAGACATGCTGCAGTTCATTTCTTACGGTCTTTGAGCCGATATCATTAAGGATGGCAAAGAGGCAGGAGCTTTCGCCTAATCCAACCAAGCTATCAGGCATATGTGGAAGACTTATGTGCTGCCTGAGTTATGAGTATGAAGAATACGGTTTTGGCGGCGTTGAGGTGGAGGCAGAGCCAGCAGAGGAGGCATTTGAAGAAAAGGCTGTTGAGGAGTCTCTAAATATGTATGAGGATAATAAGATAGTGGAGAAGCCTGTTATGGAGGTTAAGCCTGAAGCAGAAGGCATATCTGTGGCGCAGACAGGATATCAGAATAGCGAGAAAAAACCGTGTGAAAAGGTGAAGGAACGGGGAAAGCCATTCAACAAGAGGAGGAGATTTTCAAGGAAGAGGAGATGAGCAATAAGTTTTATGTAACAACACCGATATATTATGTTAATGATGTTCCGCACATCGGCCATGCATATACAACGATTGCTGCTGATATCCTTGCACGGTATTACAGATTAAAGGGGAAAAGTGTATTCTTTTTGACAGGAACCGATGAGCACGGCCAGAAGGTGGAGAAGGCAGCTTCTGCAAAAGGCCACAAGCCAAAAGAGCACGCAGACATCATGGTGGAGAACTTTAAGAATCTGTGGAAAAGATTAAATATAAGCAATGACGCCTTTATCAGAACAACAGACGAAGGACACAAAAGGATTGTCCAGGAGATTCTTCAGAGATTATGGGAGTCTGGCGAGATAGAGAAAAGGTCTTACTCAGGATGGTACTGCACTCCTGATGAAAGATTCTGGACAGAGAAGGATGTAGTAAATGGGGTCTGTCCTGACTGCGGAAGGCCTGTAGAGTACATAGAAGAAGAGAACTATTTTTTTAAGATGTCAAACTACAAAGATAAACTTATTCAATACATAGAGGAAAATTCTTCCTACATCCAACCTGAGACGAGGAAAAATGAGGTGCTTGGTTTTCTTAGGACACAGACCCTCGGAGACCTCTGCATATCAAGGCCCAAGGAGAGGCTTTCATGGGGAATTCCATTACCATTCGATGAAAATTTCGTCACATATGTATGGTTCGACGCCCTTGTCAATTATTATTCGGCGACCAGATATCTTGCTAATCCCCTCATCCCCCCTTTAGAAAGGGGGGGCGAGGGGGGATTAGAAGGGGGGACGCAGGTGGAGATTACAGGCTGGTGGCCTGCAGACCATCACATTGTTGGCAAAGATATACTTACAACACATGCTGTCTACTGGTCAACAATGCTTATGGCATTGGAAATGGATCTACCCAGAAACATCTTTGCTCACGGCTGGTGGACGGTTGACGGAAGGAAGATGTCCAAGTCCATTGGAAATGTTGTTGATCCAAATAAAATGATAGACAATTATGGGGTTGATGCGTTTAGATATTTTCTTTTCAGGGAGGTGCCATTTGGGCTTGATGGAGATTTTTCAGAGCAGGCTTTAATAAACAGGATAAACACCGACCTTGCAAATGACCTTGGAAACCTTTTGAGCAGGGCATTGACCATGATAGAAAAATACAGAGAAGGCATAATTCCAGGGCCAATTAATAGTAAAGACAGAGACGAGTGGGAAAAGAGGATACAGGGATTATTGGCGAAACCTGCAGTGGGTGTTTCTCCGGGTAATGTCTTCGATGCCTTTGATGTTTTTTTTGAAAGGCTTGAGTTTCATAAGGCACTTGAGCATTTATGGTCCATTATCAATTTTCTGAACGAATATATACAGCATACAGCCCCATGGAAGGAAAAAGATCAAGGGACACTTTCTAATACGCTTTATACGCTTGCTGAGGCGTTGGGCATTATTGCATTCTATCTCTTCCCATTTATGCCTTCCACAGCAGAAAAGATATGGATGCAGCTTGGTATTAAGGCCGATATTAAACCGCCATTGCCCAAATGGGGAGACCTGAAGATCGAAGGCATAAGGGTGAACAAAGCAGAACAGTTGTTTCCACGGATTGAGGATGAAGGCAAACAACATAAGGTAGTCAGCAAACAGACAAGGGATATACCAGAGGCACTGGAGGGAAAGAATTTGATAAGCATAGAGGATTTTGCAAAGGTTGAGCTAAAGGCAGGGAAGGTCATCCAGGCCGAATGGGTAGCAGGCTCAAATAAGCTCATAAGGCTGCAGGTTGACACAGGACAACAGAGACAGATAGTTGCTGGCATAGGAAAGAGCTACAACCCTGATGAGCTTGTTGGAAGAACCGTTGTTGTTGTGACAAATCTTAAACCTGTAAAGCTCATGGGTGTTGAATCAGAAGGTATGCTCCTTGCTGCAAGTGACGGCACAGGGATCGTATCTATCCTCAGCCCTGACAAGGAAATGCCGCCAGGAGCAAAGGTAAAATAGATTTTAAGGCAGGCAGCTCTATCTGCCTGCCATGTTTGTCTTCATGATAATCCTCTGTTCCAAGCCTTATGTATCTACACAAGAATTTCTCTCTCCTGAAACAGAGGAAGACTGGTGCCCCCTGCAGGAATCGAACCTGCGGCACCAGGTTTAGGAAACCTGTGCTCTATCCTTCTGAGCTAAGGGGGCAGGTAATAAAAGTATTGAGTACATTTCATAACTTTATTGTATCATTTTTCAACAATCAACTTAAAATCTTAAATATCTTTGCCACTGCATCCTCAGCACTTTCCGCAGGCACCACACCCTTTATATCCCATGTTTTAATACCTATCACGGGTTTTTCTATCTGTAGTGCAAATGCTATCTCTGAGAGGGTTCCATACTCGCCGCCAATGGCTATGAGTGCATCAGCAGAATTAGCTATAATTGCATTTCTTGCCAGGCCGAGACCGGTTGAAATAGGGATGTCAATGTAAGGGTTTGCATCCTCTTTCCCTTCAGGCAGTATGCCTATTGTCACTCCACCTTCTTTCTTTGCTCCTCTTGATGCAGCCTCCATGACACCTGTTAGTCCACCGCATACAAGCACAGCACCCTTTCTCACAATTCTGCTGCCTACATCTTCTGCTATTGTAAGAAGTTCATTATCTGCTTGTCTGCCTCCTATTACAGCTATCAGTCTTCTCATTGTCAGAGGATTACTAAAAGCAAACACAAAAGATTTATATAATCTTGAAAAACGCTTTGGTCGGGGCGAAAGGATTTGAACCTTCGACCCTACGGTCCCGAACCGTATGCGCTACCAGACTGCGCTACGCCCCGTCTTGTCATAATATACATTTAATAATATACTTTGCCAATTCTCATTGTCAACAGGTAACAGCTCCCTAATTACTCCACATGACAGGCGAGTGATTCATCCCAATTTCATATTGGTTTGTCCAAAGAGAGGAATGCAGAAGAGTCTACTTTTTCTGACAGGCAGGTGGTCGGGGCGACCCGATTTGAACGGGCGACCACTCGCACCCCAAGCGTAATAATTTCCTCATATTTCAATATGTTATTGTCCTATTGTGCTAAGTTTGTCTTATCTACTACTCTGAGAATCTATACGCCGGTAGAATATCACTCAAAAGTGAAATGCTGTTAAGTAATATTATATATGGTGGAAAAATTATATACCGCTCAGGAAACAGCAGAGATTTTGCGGAAGGATATTGGCACTATCTATAATATGCTCTCAAGAAGGGAACTGACACATATAAAGGGGAGACCTGTATTAATTCCCGAGTCGTCTATACAAGAATTTATACAGAGAAGACTAGTTGCTGCAAAAGACGATAGTTGCCTTAAGATTTAGGACAGCCATTCACATTTTCCGCACTGCGGAAAATCTATAAGGTATTATTCCTTAGGAGATTGAAAATGAACTGCTGGGAATTCAAGAAATGTTCAAAAGAGACATACATAAGGTTTGACAAATCCGATCTTTACAGGTATATGATAGTTATGTGCAATTCGAAAACCTGCCTTTCACGGAAAGGAGACCGTAAATTATGACAATGTTGTTGCCTTCGTTGATTAAATGCTAATCTTAGTTGAAATTTAAAGTAGTGGCTCCTAAAATGATGCAGTTTCCACCACGAAACGGACATCAAGAAAGGAGCCGATATGAAGAAAGTACAACATCTGAGAGGAAAAGGCAAGGTCAGGAAGGCAAAGGCAGTTGAGATGAGGAATTTACGGGAATACGGGGCGATGGAGCTTGACAGTCGATTGGCCCTGATCCAGGAGTTGATACCGATAGGGCTGATGCATGTTGAAGACGAGCTAAAGAAAGAGGTTATAGAGCTGGCTGGCGAAAGATACAAGCGAAACGGCTTCCCCGGACATGACCGATGGGGGAGGCAGCAGGGCTTGGTGCCATGAACTCATGGGCAGTTGCCCCTCCCATCATCCCTGGGTCGCTCTCTACCTGAAAAAACCTTAGTCCACACCTCTTGAAGATC
>JAJYJJ010000026.1 GCA_021789595.1 Nitrospirota bacterium
ACCGATAATGCCAGAAGAGGCAGCCGTAGCGTTCAACGCAAGCAAAATCTCCTTCGTTCTTTCGTTAATCATAGTCCTCTTTCTTTACGCCTTAAATAGGACATTACTGTTGCGTTAATTAATAGTTCAAAAGCTATGATGAAAGGAGAGTGGAATCCAAAGATTTATATGTCATTGTTCTACTTTGCAGGAGCGCAAAAAAAAAGAATTTGCCGGATATGTTGCCTAATCTCATCATGAAAGAGATGCTTACGTTTTCTATATCTTGTTTTTCGGCGTAGATGAAATGTTAGAATAAAGCTATGAGCGAAACGGTTACAACGCCGGAGATATTAGAGAGACAGAATAAGCAACTGTCCATCCTTTACGAGATAGCCCTTACAGTGGGTAAATCCCTTGACCTGAAAACAATCCTAGACGATGTCCTCGGTAAGGTCGTTGAATTCATGGGAGTGGATGCTGGAGTTATATTCGTAATTAACGATGAAACACTGGAGATGATCCCAGTATCATTTAAAAACATTTCTGAAGAAGTCATTAAAGACCTTACAGAAAACAGGGTTAAGATCGGAGAATGCATATGCGGCACTATTGCACAGTGCGAGAGAGAGGTTATCATCCTCGAAAAGGCATCCAGAGATCCACGGTTTACCAGAGAATCGCAAAAGAGAGCAAGAATAGAGTTTTATGCCGGACTACCTCTGAAAGCAAAAGGGAGGCTGGTCGGGGTTTTGTGTGTCATTACCTATACCCCTTATATACCGGATGAAGGACTCATCGGAATTTTGAGAGCAGCCACTGTGCCCATCAGTCTTGCCATAGAGAACTCTCGGCTTTTTGAAAATGTCAAAAAAGATGTGGAAGTGAAATTAAGATACTTCGATTACGAAGGTATAATCACTAACAGTCAAAAGGTAAGGGAAGTTATCAGGATGCTCAGAAAACTGACAGACGTTTCATCGAGCATCCTGATATACGGCGAAAGCGGTACTGGCAAGGAATTGATTGCGAGGGCGATACATTTTAGCAGCATCAGGAAAGACAACCCTTTTATTGTCGTCAATTGCGCCGCCATCCCTGAGAGCCTTCTGGAATCGGAGGTTTTTGGGTACACGAAAGGGGCTTTCACAGGTGCCAATGCAGATAAAAAAGGCCTTTTTGAGGCGGCAAACGGCGGTACTATATTTCTCGATGAAGTAGAGGCAATGAGTAAGAGTCTGCAGGTTAAGCTTTTAAGGGTTCTTCAGGACAGAACATTCTTTAAGGTTGGAGGCACAAGCCCTATTACTGTAGATGTAAGGATAATTGCCGCAACCAATCAGGATCTTGAAGAGGCGATAAAATCAAAGCAATTCAGGGAAGACCTTTTTTACAGATTAAATGTGATAAAAATCGAGCTTCCGCCGCTCAGGGAGAGGATAGAGGACGTGCCCTTACTGGCAAGGTACTTCACCAACAAATTCAACAAGAAGATCGGAAAAAACATAAGAAAGATTTCCAATGAAGCCATGGATATGCTTATCAACTACTCATGGCCCGGTAACATCAGAGAGCTTGAAAATACCATAGAAAGGGCCGTGGTGATTGCTGAAGCAGATGAGATCAGGAGAGAAGACATTCCGATAGAGATAGCCACTCTTTCCAATGATTCAAAAAAAGACCTGACACTTGAGAGCATAGAAAAAGAGCATATTCTTAAAGTATTGAATCTTGTAAGCGGCAATAAAAAGAAGGCCTCGAGACTTCTCGGGTTAGATGCCACTACGCTATGGAGGAAATTGAAAAAATACCGGATTCCGCTTTAACTGCTCTTTGCAATCATGAGAAATACCAATCTTTTATGATTGTTTTATCTAAAGGTTTTTCCATGCTTTATTCCTCAGGCTCTGGAAAACTATGTGAACCATGAGCAAATTTATTACGAATTCTATAAACTGTGTTAAGTCCTAATCCAGATTGATTAAATTTATATACCCCGCTGCTTGCAGCGTTTGGGAAACCTTAAACAGTAAACTCTAAACAAGGCAGGGACTTAAGAATGGTAAAATACGAGCGTGGAGACAAGGTATGCAGCACATTACATTTATAGAATTAGGTACCACATGGTATTTTGTGTTAAATATCGTAAGAAGATGTTATCGAATAATAAGAGGGACAGGCCAGAGGTCATTTCGAGTGATTGAAATTTTTTCTTGACATCTTTATTTCTTTCTGGTAATGTCTTGTCATGATAAGTTAGGAGGAGATATTTTGAGATGTCTTATGAAGATAGGGTAACTATTCCGTCAGACAATCATACTACCATTAATAAAAGGTCTCCTATTCCTGCCTACAACCAGTTAAGCGACATTATTTACCGTCAGATAAAGAACAGGGAACTACTGCCCAATGAGATGCTGCCCTCCGAAACAGAGCTCTGCAAGATGTATGGCATAAGCAGGACTACAGTAAGGGAAGCCCTGGGAAGACTGACGCGTGACGGGTTGTTATATACAATTAAGGGTAAAGGGACCTTTATAGCAGAACCCAAGCTGGATCAGATTATGATAAAGATTCCCGATTTTTACGAGGATATGGCAGTGCGTGGATTAAAACCTGATGTGAAAGTTTTAGACGTTAGACCTATTAAGGCCACCCAATTGGTATCGGAAAAGCTAATGGTTCCTTTAAACGAAAATGTTTTTCGTATAAAACGACTCTTCCTTGCTGAAGATAAACCCTATGTCCTTGAGAAGAAGTTCATAATCTGTAAAGATTGTAAAATCCTCAATTCATGTAATCAAGCTGATCTTAAAAATATCACAGATCAGTCTGTCTTTGATGTTTTGGCTGGGAAATGTCATATATGCAATGAATATGCATCCGTAAGTATAGAAGCAACCACAATCAGACATGAGGAGGCGGAATATCTGGAGGTGCCAGCTGGTACTGTAGCCTTTTATGTTGACCTTGTTGCTTATAAAAAGGACGACACTCCTTGCGGATGGATAGCGTCTGTTTATCGGGGAGATCTCTATCGTTTTAAAACAAAGATCTTTAATTATAATTACTACTTAAACGATTAAATTTTTTTTATTTAAACCTGTCATAACAAGGTATTACATCATTAATTGTTATGTAAAGCTTAAAGAAGAAAGGAGGTGTTGACGATGAAATTGACAAAAGAGATTATCGATGCCCTGAAGATTAAAAACCCTGATGACATAGTGGTTTATCTGACTACATCCAGTATTGACGGGAAATGTAACATTAGTCCCCAGCTTTTCACTGATGTCTATATGGATGAGTTTATCCTGATGCCTGACCTGTTTGCTGTAAAGACCAAAATCAATTTCAATGAGAACAGGGTTGGTGTTGTTACGATTGCTCATCCTGCGGAGAGAAAGACCTGGGCACTGAGAGGACCATGCGGTCATATCGAATGGGGGCTCCCAGATAATTATGACTTTCAGGGTGTAAAGGCAGGTGACATCCTTAAGAAGTGGGGGGATTGGTCAGAAAAGGAGTCTTTCCCCAGCCTTCCAGAGGATGTCAGGCCTGCTGTAATTGCCCAGAGGGGAGTAATCGTCTTGAAGGTTGCTGAGTGTTACAGCTTTAGTGCTGAAGACTCAGGGAGAAAAGTTCTGTGAACAATTAATCGAAAGAAAATCAGAAGCAAAGGAGGGTAGAGAGATGAAACTTACAGATGAGATGAAGGATGCACTGATGATTATTGGCGCGGGGGGGGCAGTGGTTCATTTAACGACGTGTAGCGCTGATGGTAAACCCAATACTGTTGGTGAACGATTTGTTGCTGTCTGGAAGGACGAATATATCCTGATAGCAGACATGTTCGCGCAGAAGACTAAAAAGAACCTGATGGAAAATCCTATAGGCGTTATAACAATAGCGCACCCTGTCAAAGGAAGGACCTGGGCATTCCGGGGCCCAACAACAATATTTCAGGAAGGGCTTCCTCCTGATTTTGAGTTTCAAGGGGCCAATGCCAAGGATGTTTTAGCCGAATGGGGAAACTGGGCTGAGAAAGAACCCCCTTCAGAAGTGCCGCCTGATATACGGCCTCCAAGGTTGGTACAGCGGGGAGTAATATTTATGAAGGTAGATGAAATTTATAGCTACAAGGCTGATGAAGCTGGTAGAAAAATCTTGTAAACGGGGAGGTATAAAATGGCTAAGTTAACACCAAGAATGAAAAACTGGCTTGAAGGGCTCGGTGCCCATATCGGGACTGCTACAAAGAAAGGGTTTCCAACTACCATCGTAGTGGAGTCTGCCAAGGTAGAGGGCGACAACATGGTAAAGTTCCAATTGTCTAATGCACAGGTAGAACAGATCAAACAAAATATTTCTGAAAATCCCCAGGTTGCAATTGGACCTGCCGGACTTGGTTGTATTCGTGCAGCATATCAATTTAAGGGGATAGCAAAATTAGAGGGGAATATCCTTGAGGTTGAAGTGAGGGAGATTTACTGCACAAAACCCGGGCCTGAAGCTGCGCTGAGGTTAGACACACTGCCTTACGAAAACATTATAAAGTTTGAATCAACCCGTTGGAGGGATACAGGCCCGCCAAAATAGAGTCAGGACAAAGGGGTGCTTTGAATGATTTATTGACCTGCATGTTTTAGAGAAGGGGGTAACGAAAATGGAAGAATATAAGAAAAAGGTTATATCAGGCTCTATAAAGCCGAGGTGGCCGAAACCACGGGTGGTCAAATGGCTGGAAATAGGGGCTATCCCTGCTATTATAGGGATGTGGATTCCAGATTGGGCAGGACAATACATACATAAAATCTCTGGCACTGATTACATCTTCCCTCCATCTCTTGCATTCCCGCCTGTAATAGTTTATATTGGCGCGTTAATACTTTGGAAGGCATGTCTGGAGGGAGCTAAAAATATGGGATGGCATTATAAAGGCATTCAGATTTCAGGGACTCTGGCTGTGCTCTGTGCTGGATTGAGCATTATCGCCCATTTCTTTATTCAACCTGGTTCCAGCGTTCCCTTTGCCCTTACGGTATTATGTATAGGCCTGGCTGCCTTTTTTGCCACAGGGTTCTTCTGGTTCACTATTGCGAAGGTTGCTGAAATAAGCACAGAGACAAGGACTGAGGTTACAAAATATGTTGTTTTGATATTGGATATATCAGCCCTTGCATTAGGGGCGGTGACGGTTCTTTCGATCCTCACAGGTTCTGGTACCTGGCCGATGCTTCTTCGTCTCACAGTAGCGACCTTTACCGTGGCCTTTCTGTTCTGTCGCTATGCAGTATACTGCTATAAAACTCAGAAATCCATTGGTGCGGCTTTTGTTAAACCACCGGAAGAACAATTTTGGGTATGAACCGAATATGCCTTTGATGTGTAATTTTTAGAAAGGAGTCGTTTACCATGGAAAAAGAAATCGTTGCGACCTTCAGGGCAGCCACTGCCAAACCCGATTACCTTACAACAGAAAAGTTCGATGCCATGCTGGGGGGATGGGGCGTTTTCAATTTAGGGGTATGGGCTGCTGCAAATGTTATCGCTAAGGAGATGCAGAAAGGCAGAAAACTAAAATTGGAAGTGACGAATGAAGCTTATACAGATGTTGATGAGATTGCAAAAAAGGCAGTAAAAAAATTGATGGAATGCGGCGCGGATCCGGCTAATGCAGCTCTGGCCACCGCTGCTCTCCTCTATTGGGCTGGTGTAAATGTTCAGTGCGGCATCCCGTGCCCGAATAGAAAGCTGGGAGCAGTTACAAGGATGGCAGCAGGGATTCCTTCCGGCCGTGTCTCTTCAATCCCGACAGAAAAGCTGAATAATAAGGTTTCAGGATTTGCTGCAACGCTCGCAATTTATCAGGCATTAGAAAGAGAGCATCTTGCCCCCTTTGACTCCAAATTGTTGCCTCTGGGCATCGGGGGAAGTCCTTTCGTAGGGCATACTGCAATCGGAGAGGATCATCTCTTTCCAAAGTTAGGGCAGAAACTTGCAAAGATAGGTACCCGGGCGATGATGAAGGCATATGAATCTGCTGGTATGAGGACATGTCGGTGGATGTCAGCTCTCATGGGAACAGCAGCAACATTGGAAATAATACATCCTGACGCATATGTCGGTGAAGAATACGGACAATTTTTAGTAACGAGAACACCTGAAGTGGTTGCAACAGCAGCGGTTGAGGAGGCAGGAATGCCTGAGGTGGTTCATATCAGGGGAACCAATGAAGAAATCAAAACAGCCTGTCTTGTAGGAGACGTTGCCCTCATCTTAAAGGACTCGGGAACCCCTACCGTCGTCGGAATGATAATGTTCAATGAGATATTCTCCATAATCAAAGAAGGTGCATCTGTGGGGTTCGGGAGGGCTGGAGGACCTTTGTTGCTCCCCCTTAATCATTGGGTCTCAGCCCCTTCTCTGGCATTGTATCTTTTAGGAAAGGGTGCTACACAGGATGAAATTATCGCCATAGTACAAGAAACCATGAACGGATATTTTCAAAAAGAAGATGCTACAGTTGCAACGAATATACTGGCACGCAGGGCTGAGTTTATAGAAAGGGGCCCGCTCACAGAGGCGATAATCAGGGCTACTGAACCAGGGCTGGCCAATGCCATCACCAAAAGGGCAATTTATGCCTATGAACAGATGAAGGGTGGAAGGACGCTTACCGAACTCCTTGAGGATGTTCAGAAGAGGCATATCGAGGCGATCGCTGCTTCGGTTGTAAAGACGATGAGTAAAGTATTGAACAAAGACATAGGGTATATAAAGTTTAAAGATGTACGGCCTGGTGCTGGCAGAAGGACCCACAAATTTGCACAGAGGCATTTTGCCTTTGACGCCTATGTTGATGTAGAGGTGAAGGTAGATGGCAAGGTATATGAATGGGAAAACTTATTGGCAAAGGTGGCTCCGGAAGCCCTTCTCAAAGGCGACAAAGAGACCATGGATGCCTTAGCCGCTGTTGGTATGGCCATTACAGAATTACTAAATGCGGGGGCATGTTCTATGGATGTGGTGGTTTGTGCCTGCATGGCTGCTGCTATGGGAATGGATCCAAAAGAAGCCGCAGAGAAAGCGTCAGAGGTTGCAAATGTAATGATATCAATGCCTTCTCCTGGGCTTAAAAAGGCGACCCAGTTGGCATCGGATATAATGAAAGGTCTCGACTTCTGAAGGGGCTCTGATAAAATAAATAAGGGATGTTAACGAGAGAAGGGTATATAAAGAGGATAATGGTACTCGGCCAGTATTGTTCCCCTCAACGGGGGGAAGAGACAGCACTTTTGGTCTTTTTCTGCTTAAAAAAGGTCCTTTCTAAGGAAAGCTATCAAAACATTTTTGAATTGCTCCCGGAACCCGTGAAGAGCTTTTGGGAAAACGCATCATTGAACGGGACATCTGATGATGTAGATTGCATAACGTTGGCAAAGAGAATGGGTAATTATCCTTATAGGGCTGCGGCAGAGAAGGCATTTGAGGTGATATTTGCATCCATCAGGGAAATCATAGACGATGACAAGAAAATGAAGTTAATGGATTTCCTCCCCTCACCACTTAAGGTAATCTTTGAGCGATCTAAATCCTGCGCCTTTGATGGTTCGGCCGGAGATTTCCTCTGAAGGTGACTGTTTGCTAAGTTTAGCAAAGGATTGAAAGATTATAAGGAGTCTCGATACGTATGGAGAAAAAGGCATGCCTCATATTTGCTCAGGTTGACCATGTATCAGGGGAGGTAACAGGGTTTGCTATAGGGAGGATAATGGAGCTGGGGGCAAATAATGTCCAGCTTATCCCCACTATTACAAAAAAGAATCGCCCGGGAAATATAATTATCATTGATACGGATGCCGGGCATGAAGGAGAGATAGCTAAATTCCTGGCAAGTGAACTCAAGGTGTCTGGTTACCATAAGATCGATACCACGCATATATTTCAACCTGTAACTTTTGTCAGGAAGAATCTTATCATTAAGCTGAATGGAAAGAGTAAATCGTTTGAATGTGAAGTTAAAATCGTGGGCGACCCGTCAGAACCTTTATCCGTGGACATAGAACACGATTTCCTGGTTAACGTTCAAGAAACCCTGAATAACAGCTTACATTATTCTATCTCATTAAGTGAGCTGAGAACTATTATTGAATCGAAGCTGAAAGAATCCGGCTATGAAATCACCGTAGAGGTACAGAGTTTTAAGTAGGTGCAATGCTCATAAATGATTTTGAAGAAATAGCGAAAAGAAAACTCTTAAGGTTGCAGGAGGTTCTCTGTTCATTGGAATCGATCTGTATAGCCTACTCAGGGGGTGTTGACAGCACTTTTCTCTTAAGGGTTTCAAAGGATGTCTTGAAAGAGAATGTCCTTGCTGTTACAGCGACCTCTCCAACGTATCCCCATCATGAGCTTATGGAGGCAATAGAATCAGCCCAGAAAATAGGAGTAAGGCATTTAATCATATCTTCCAATGAACTCGATATCCCCGCGTTCTCTGAAAACACCACAAATCGTTGTTATTTTTGCAAGCATGATCTTTTTCAGAAATTGAAGGCAGAGGCTGAAAAGTGCGGGATAAAAACCATTGCCGACGGCTCCAACTATGATGATACAAAAGATTACAGGCCGGGGAGAAAGGCAGCAAAGGAATTAGGAGTAAGGAGCCCTCTCTGTGAGGCAGAGCTTACAAAAAACGAGATCCGTTATTTATCCAGGGAACTCGGACTCAGCACATGGAACAAGCCCTCCCTTGCCTGCCTTTCCTCACGGATACCTTACAACGAAAAAATAACCGAAGAGAAATTGAAGCAGGTGGAAGAGGCAGAGGGCATGCTCAGGGATCTGGGATTTACTCAATTCAGGGTACGGCATCACAATGATATAGCAAGACTGGAATTCATGCCCGATGAGATGTCGCTCCTTAAGAACCCTGAAATACGGTTAACAATAGATAGTGCGCTGAAAAACCTTGGATTCAGGTATGTTACTGTTGACCTGAGGGGCTATAGAACAGGCTCGATGAATGAGGTGCTTGAAGCATATGAGAGATGATTACCTTAGAGAACTTATAAATAAGGTTAAAACAGGTGAGATTGATAGAGAGAGCGCCCTGAAAAAGCTTAAGACCCTGCCATATGAAGATATAGGCTTTGCCAGGGTTGATAACCACCGCTCACTGAGGCAGGGATTCCCTGAGGTTATCTATGGAGAGGGAAAGAGCAAAGAACAGATTATCCATATCATTGGTGTTCTGGTTAAAGGGGGTAATGATGCTATTGTAACACGAACCAACAGAGAGGTATTTGAGTATGTGAGAAAGAAATATAAGAAAGCTGTGTACAACGAACAGGCCAGAATGATAGTTATACAGAGGAGGAAAAACAATAAAGTCAACAAGGGATTGATTCTTGTAATCTCTGCAGGAACATCTGATATCCCCGTTGCAGAGGAGGCTGCTGTTGTAGCAGAGGTCATGGGAAACAAGGTAGAGCGTCTGTATGATGTTGGAGTGGCCGGTGTACACAGACTGCTGGACAACATCGATCTTGTGATGTCCGCCACTGTATTAATAGTTGTTGCAGGCATGGAAGGGGCGCTCCCGAGTGTTGTGGGAGGTCTTGTGGATAAGCCGGTTATCGCTGTTCCTACCAGTGTAGGGTATGGAGCGAGTTTCCACGGAATATCAGCCCTTCTCGGTATGTTGAACTCCTGTGCCCCTGGTGTTGCCGTAGTAAACATCGACAATGGCTTCGGCGCTGGATGTATTGCCAATTTGATTAACAGGTTGAAACAGTAACAGGATGTGCGGACAGGCATGTTACTTGGAGAAGGGGTGACAGAGACAAAGGGACTGAAGGTAGAGGAGATAAGGGCAGAGGCTGAAAAGAATATAAAATGCCCTGTTAACAAGGCTCTTTATTATATGACTGAATTTATCAATGGCCAGATGTGCGGAAGGTGTCTGCCCTATTCCCTCGGCAGCTACGAGGCAAGGGAAAGGCTCAGGCATATAGTTTGGGGGAAGGGGACAGAAGCTGACCTGTTTGTGCTCAGGCATGTAATGAATGGGATGATAGAAGGCTCTCTGTGCAAAAAGGGTAAGGATACTGCACGGTTTGTTCTTGATTGGGTGGCAACCGGCGTTTATGAGGAGCATGTTGAAGGCAGGTGCCCTGATGAGGAATGTGCTGCATTAAGAGAGTACAGGATAATCCCTGGGAAATGTGTTATGTGCGTAATATGTAAAGAGGCATGTAACTACAACGCCATCATCGGAGAAAAGAAGGCGCCTTATCTGTCAGGTTTCCCCCCATTCGAGATAAAACAGAACATATGTATAAAATGTGGAAACTGCGTAGATACATGTCCCTATGATGCAGTAGAGGTTATAGAGAGAAAGGCTAAGGTCGGGGTTTAAAAATTTTAAGGAAGTGCAGGATGAAAAACCGGATAACGATGAAGATAGACGGTAAAGAGGTAAATGTCCCGGAGGGCATGAACCTCATAGATGCGGCTGAGTCTGTGGGGATTCACATCCCGAATCTCTGTTATCTAAAAGGCATGAAGGGTATAGGCGCCTGCCGTATGTGTCTTGTGGAGATAGAGGGGATGAAAGCCCCTGTAACGCCTGTACTATGCATGTCAAGGAAGGTATGAGCGTACTGACAAATACAGAGCATGTTCGGGAGGTGAGGAAGTTTGTCATAGACCTCATCGTATCAATGCATCCTCTGGACTGTATGACATGCACAAAGGCAGGTGTCTGCAATCTTCAGGACTATGCCTATGAGTTCGAGATTAAGGAATCCACATTCACGAGAAAGAAATTCGGGTTTACTATCGATGATGCAAATCCATTCATTAAGCTTGACCCTGACTATTGTATCCTCTGCGGCAAATGCGTCAGGGTGTGCAAACACCAGGGAACAAATGTCCTCGACTTTAAGGGAAGGGGAGCTCGGCCGGTTGAAGCATACACATAAGGCAGTTGAGCCTGCCGGTGAGGCAAGACCTCACCGGGAGATAGTTGTGGACATAGCACGGGCAATGGGCGTTGGGATGAAGGAGGCAAGGGAGAGCGAGATAAAAAGGCTTGCAAAGGTGAAGGCAAAGCCTCAATTCAGACCGTTCGAAAAGAAGGAATGGCTTGATGTCTCTTATGAGGCGATAATCGAGTCAGTCAATGCATCTGTAATTAATGGTTCAAGATTGCTCTGGCTTAAGGAGATCGAGAAGGCAGTAAAGTCAAACATTGTTGAAGTCCATGAATGAACAGCCTTAGTAGGAGAAAATATGTCTGAAAACGCAAAGAGCGGTTACAAAGGCGCAGAGCAGGTTATACAATGGGGGAGGTCCTATTGCGACTGGATAGAGACATGTTTTGACAGGGCTCAAAAGCTAAAACCGTGTCCTACAGGTGCCAAAGGGGCGTGCTGTAAACACTGCCATATGGGTCCCTGTAGGTTTATACAGAGCAGCGAAGAGAGAGTGGAAAAGGGTGTATGTGGGGCTACGCTTGCAACTGTGGCTGCAAGGAACTTCCTCAGGATGGCTCTATCAGGTGCAGCAGCACATTCAGACAATGCAAGAGATATGGCTTTTACACTTCTTGGGGTCGCAAATGGCGAGATAAAAGATTTTGGCATATCCGACATAAAAAAGCTTCACAGGATTGCAAGAATCCTTGAAATACAGGCTGAAGGAAGGGCTATAAATGATGTTGCAAGGGACGTGGCAGAGAGTTTGATCAATGATTTCGGAAGACAGAGAGGTGCTTTAAGCTATATAAAAAGGGCTCCGAAAAAGACCAGAGAAAGATGGGAGGAGTGGGGGATCATTCCAAAGGGTATTGATAGAGAGATCGCAGAGGCAATATACCGCACTCATGTCGGTGTCGACCACGAACCAGACAGCCTGCTCCTGAGCGCCCTTAGAGTATCCCTTGGAGATGGGTGGGGTGGCTCCATGATATCCGCAGATATCGCGGATATTCTGTTTGGCACCCCACAGCCAGTTAAAACAGAGTCCGGCTTTGGAATATTCAGAGAAGATGAAGTCAATCTGATTGTTATCGGACATGAAACAACCCTTGCAAAAGCTATTGCTGATGCTTCTTCAGAACCTGATATGATTGAATATGCCATGTCTAAAGGGGCTAAAGGAGTAAACCTCGGAAGTATATATGGCTCACGGGACGCTATTCCTTCAGCAGGCGGGTTTACAAACCAGGAACTCTGCATAATGACAGGACTTATTGATGCCGTAACTGTAGATGCACAGTGTATTATGCCCACCCTTGTAGAAGTCGCAAACAGTTTTCACACGAAGATAATCTCTACCTCTCAAAAGGCGCATTTCCCCGGCGCGTTACATATGCCGTACGATGTTCACAGGGCAAGGGAGATAGCCAGAGAGATAGTAAGGCTTGCAGTAGATAACTACCCAAACAGGTCGGGTACGGGTGAAAAGGTAACTGAAAAGTTCTCAATAGTGGCGGGTTTTTCTCAGGAATATATGGAGCATATGAATAGCAGTGTCCCCGGAGGGACATTTAGACTCTTAAATGATGCTATTCTGCAAGGCAATATCCGGGGTGTAGCCGGGCTTGTGGGGTCCGACAATCCAAGGGTCCAGGCAACCGGCATTCACCAATACCTTGCCGGAGAATTGATCGGAGATGATGTGCTTATTTTCGCAACAGGAAGCGGTTCAGCTTCCTGTGCAATCTCAGGGTATCTTAATCCTGAAACTGCACTTGAGAAGGCAGGTCAAGGACTGAGGGAAGCCTGTGAGGGCATGGGAATACCGCCGATACTCCATCTGGGGACCTGCGTCGACAGCTCGAGGATACTGACTATATTCTCTGCGATGGCAGAGGAAGGCGGGCTTTCTGATGAGATTGGGGGAATGCCTTCTGTCATTATCGCGCCGGAATGGTTTGCTGAAAAGGAAATAGCCCTTGGGTGCTATTTTGCTGCTTCAGGTGTTCCGGTCATCCTTGGAGGGACTTCTCCGGTTGAAGCCAGCGAAGAGGTAACAAAGATAATGACTGAGTCATGGTTCGAAAGATTTAGAGGTTCGCTTCATTTTGAGCCTGATTTTGAAAAAATGCACAGTCTTGCACTCGAACATATAGATAGGGCAAGGGAGGAGCTTAATCTAAAAAGATATGAGTATGGGGAATATGGTGATTAGAGCAGTTTCTGGATATAGTTTTCGTAAGGGATGGAATCCAAAAATGATTCATCACATCCTGGGATTGGAGAGAATAATATGGATATAGAGGAGATCAATGTTGAAGAAAAAATAGGTCCTGTAGGGGAAATATTAAAGGAAGAGGATGGAAAACTAAGCGTCTTGATCCATTTCCTTCAAATAATACAGTCAGAAGAGGGGTATCTCCCCGGAGATTCTCTGGCCAAGCTCTCAAAAAGGCTCGGTTTTCCTCTGTCTGAGATATATGGTGTTGCAAGCTTTTACAAACAGTTTAACTTCAAGCCTCGGGGCAAGAAAGTGGTGAGGGTCTGTATGGGAACGGCGTGTTATGTAAGGGGTGCTGAAAATGTCTTGAGCGGCCTAAAAGAAGAGTTCGATATTAAAGAGGGAGAAACAACCGAGGACCTTCGCATAACACTTGAGACTGTCGGATGTGTTGGCTGCTGTGGACTTGCGCCTGTTGCAACTGTCAATGACGCTGTATTCGGAGAGATTGTATCAAAGAAGGTTGACAAACTTATCAAATCCATAAAAGAATAATAATGGAACGGATTAACAGCATAGCAAAACTGAAGAATCTCAGGATACGCCTTAAGGAAAACATATCCAACACTGACAGAAACAGGGTAAGGGTATGCTGTGGGACTGCGTGTAGTGCTCAGGGTTCCCATAAGATTGTCCAGGCATTTGAAGAGGAGTCATCCCTGAAAGGCATAGGCATTGAGGTTGTTAAGACAGGATGTCAGGGTCTCTGCCAGAAGGGACCTGTCATGGGGGTAGAACCCTACGGGTATTTTTATCAAAAGGTGAGTTATGAAAGAGTAAAAGAGATTATTTCCAAGACCCTTTCTGCAGGGGTTCCTGTCAGGAGGCTCCTTTATAGAGAATCTGCTGCAGATGACCCGATAGAGAAAATGGATGAACTTCCTTTTTATAAGAAACAGGTAAGGATTGTTTTAAGAAATAACGGTTTTATAGATCCCTGTAATATCTATCATTATATTGCAGCGGGTGGCTATGCTGCTTTGGAAAAGGTGCTCTCATCCATGACCCCTGAGCAGGTACTGGAAGAGGTAAAGAGGTCTAACCTCAGAGGTCGAGGTGGTGCAGGTTTTCTCACAGGGATAAAATGGGAATATGCTAAAAAAGCTCATGGCAAACTAAAATTTGTAGTAGCCAATGGTGATGAAGGAGACCCTGGTGCATTTATGGATAGGTCACTTATGGAGGGCGACCCCCATAGCCTGCTTGAAGGTATGCTTATATGTGCTTATGCAATCAATGCCCGCTATGGTTTTATATATGTGCGCCATGAATATCCCTTAGCTGTCAAAAATCTTACAACAGCCATCAAACAGGCGGAAAAACTTGGTCTCCTCGGGGGAAATATCCTTGGAACAGGGTTCAGTTTTTTGGTCGATATAAGGCAAGGTGCAGGCGCATTTGTGTGCGGGGAGGAGACTGCTCTTATGCGCTCTATTGAGGGGTATCGTGGGATGCCAACACCAAGGCCACCCTTCCCTGCAACGGAAGGTCTATGGGGTAATCCCACTGTGATCAACAATGTCGAGACGCTGGCACAGGTATCATACATAATATTGAAAGGTGCTGACCATTATAGGAGTATTGGGACCGAGAAAAGCCCGGGTACCAAGGTCTTTGCACTCACAGGCAAGGTCGTTAATACAGGGCTTATTGAGGTCCCCATGGGGATAACACTTAAAGAGATCATATATGATATTGGCGGAGGTATCAGGAACAACAGAAGATTTAAGGCTGTGCAGACAGGAGGCCCCTCAGGAGGATGTTTGTCAGAGGAACATCTGTATTTGCCCATTGACTTTGAGTCTCTCGCAGATGTCGGCTCGATGATGGGTTCCGGCGGTATTGTAGTCATGGATGAAGACAACTGTATGGTTGATATAGCGAAATTCTTCCTTTCTTTCACGCAAAAGGAGTCTTGCGGAAAGTGTCCTCCTTGCAGGATAGGCACATACCAGATGCTTGAGATACTCGAAAAAATAACATCTGGAAACGGTGAAGAAGGGGACATAGAACGGCTTGAGAAAATAGGGAATCTTGTCAAGTCAGGTTCTCTATGCGGGCTCGGGCAGACTGCTCCTAATCCTGTACTCTCGACTATAAAATACTTCCGCGATGAATATGAAGAACATATTAAAGATAAATATTGCAGGGCAAAGGTCTGTAAAGGTCTCGGTGTTTACAGAATTGACGGCTCAGAATGCTTCTCCTGCGGCTTGTGTAAAAGGGCATGTGTCTTTGATGCTGTAAAGGAGACGAAGGAGGGTTTCTATATTGACAGGGATTGTTGCACAAAGTGCAAGGCCTGCTATCTTGTATGCCCTATCGGTGCTGTTAAGATTGGGGGGAGATTAATACCATGGGTAGTTCCTGAGCAGTGTGAGGGTTGTTCAGATTGCGTTCATGCCTGCGCTGTTCAGGGGCTTAAGATGTATGAGACAGGAAATGAGGGGATTTTCATACCATGGCTATCGGACCCCGATGCTTGTGTTAGCTGTGGCAAGTGCGCTGCTGTCTGTTGCAGTGGTGGTATTGTACTCACCACTCATGTGGAAGAGGCAAAACAGAGGTTTTTAACTAAAAGACCAAAAGGTCTGGTCGCTGAGGATGAGAAAAAGAAATGCAGACTCGGGATGACTGATTCTAACGATTTTACTTTAGCAGAATCAGAAAGGTATCAAAAAGATAAATATACGATTGATAAGAAAGGGGGTTGAACGGATTTAAGTAACCATTTATTTCGTTTTAATTAAAACTTGGCGATTGCTGCTTTGTTTTGGAAGAGAAAAGGAGGTAACGATGGCTGTGATTGACGAATATTTAAAGAATAACAGGGAATATTCCCGCACCTTCGACAGGAGTAAGCTGGCCATGCCACCTGCAAAAAAAGCTGGCAATCGTGGCATGTATGGATGCCAGGCTTACTGTGGAAGATGTGTTGGGGCTTAAGACAGGAGATGCCCATATCATTCGAAATGCTGGAGGGGTAGTTACAGATGATGAGATTCGGTCTCTCATCATATCCTATAAACTGCTGGGGACACAGGAGTTTATGGTTATCAACCATACGGATTGCGGTATGCTCACCTTCACAGACGAAGAGCTAAGGAAGAAGTTAAAAGCGGATATGGGTGTTGATGCCAGCTCCATCACCTTTCACTCTTTTAAGAACCTCGAGGATAATGTCAGAGCACAGGTAAAAAAGATTAAAGACTGCCCCTTTATACCAAAGGACATACCCGTCAGAGGGTTTATATACGATGTCCATACAGGTGGGCTTAAAGAGGTAAAATAGAGAATAGTATTACAGGAACTATTGAAGCAGCAGTCGTCAATATTTTTTAATGTGAGGAGGTGATATCTGTGGTATCAAAGGTTGTAAATGTAAATGATTGTGAGGCAGTCGAACATCCGAAGCACAGGAAATTCTTTGTGAGGACGATGATTACAGGTGCAGATAACCCCGCCCTCAGCTTTCATAGAGGCACAATTGAGGTTGGTGGCGCTATACTCCCACATACACATGAAAAAGAAACCGAGACCTATTATATCCTCTCGGGGAAAGCCGAAGGGACTATGGAGAATGAGAAAAAACTCTATACATCCGGTAGCCTTTTTATGGCACCACCCAGAATCCTCCATGGGCTGGAGAATGCAGGTAATGATCCTGTTGAGATAATTTCGATCTTTACACCACCAATCAAATGAGATTTTGGGTATTGGGATTTCTTATAACAATCTTTTAAGTGGAGGTATAATCTATGGCAAAGTTAGTCGTCCTTGTTTTATCTGACCCAAAAGATGAAAGGAAGATCTTTACGGGGTTAAAATTTGCGAAGATGGCAAAGGAGAGCGGAGAACTCGAAGATGTTAAATTGGTAATATCAGCTCAGGCAGTAGGGGTATTCAAAGACATGGCATTCAAGGAGGTGATTGATGAGGTCAAGACTGCTGTGCCTGTTATGGCATGCAAGATGAACGCTGATGCTATTGGCGTTGCGAAGGAGGTTGAGTCCTATGGGATACCTCTTGCCCCTGTAGGCAAAGAACTTATCAAACTGATAAAAGATGGATATGTGGTGGTCAGTTTTTAGATTACGCTGTCTTTAGTCCTGACCACCTCTATACCAGAATAAATTTATAACCGAAAATAGACATAGAAAGTTGTCATTGCGAGCAAAGCGAAGCAATCTCGCAGTTTCCAATGAGATTGCTTCGAACCCTTCTGGTTCTCGCAATGAGAGGTAAATTATAGCCTTAATCGGTCTATGTCTGTTTTTCGGCTATAAAGAATTTGTGGAGTTCTATATATAAATAGATAAGGAGGAGTTTTTATGAGACCTGGATGGGATCCCATCAGTGCCAGAATTACAATCCTGGTGGACAATACAATTATGGAGCTGATACCAGATAGTCAGTTTGTTACCAGATTATCCAAGCCGAAAAACAGTTTTATTTGCGAGCATGGGTTTTCAGCCTTGATCGAGGCTGAAGGAAAGAAAATTCTTTTGGATACAGGGGCAACAGGAATAGCTGTAACTCACAATTTAAACCTTCTCGGTATAAAACCAGAAGATATTGATATTATAGTCCTTTCTCACGGACATAATGACCACACCGGTGGACTATCGAGCTTTCCCGCGAGGATCATCGCACACCCGGATGCTTTTTTCAGGAGATACTTATTCACTTCTGTGGGTTTAAAATTTGACCTAACCTGTCCCAGTTCAGAGGTGTTTATGGATAGGGTTGAATTTCACAGAGGCTCTGTTCAACTCGCAAGGGGTGTCTGGACTACAGGTGAGGTTAAGAGAAGGCATCCCTGGGAATTATTGAATTCGTTCAGGATAGAAAGGAACGGCAAAATCGAGTCTGATGATATCCTGGATGACCAAGGTGTTGTGATAAGTTCTTTAAAGGGCATTATTGTTATAGCAGGTTGCAGTCATGCAGGAATTATTAATACCATTGAGCAGGCCATCGAGATATCCGGGATAAAGGATGTGTACGGTGTTATTGGCGGATTCCATCTGATCGGGCCCGGTGAAGGCAAGATCGACAGGACTATAGAAGAGCTTAAACGTTTGCATGTGCAGAAGATCGTCCCCATTCACTGTACCGGTTTTGAAGCAATAAAGAGGATATCTATAGAAATGCCTGATGAATTTGAGTATGGGACTGCCGGATGCAGGATAGAATTATAAGCCATGTAAAGTTCACATCTTAACTATCCTTGTTTTAGGTTTTAGCATTTTTGCCAGAAATTCCATCACTCATCCCTGTCGTTACCTAAAAAGTCTGCGACTTTTTAGGAATAATAAGAAGCTACTTGTGGCATTTATTTTCACAATGAAACACGAGTATGTTTCATTGTGAAAATAAATTTTATGTGTTTTGAAGTTAATTGACAGAATAACTGATTAGAAATATTAAAAATATGAGTTTCATGTCTTTGGCATTTGTTTTGCATTGTGTTTTACATATTTTAAATAATTAAAAGGAGGTGACTTATGAAAGTATCAAGGCGCACTTTATTAAAATCTGGGGTCATCGGGACAGCACTGGCAGGTCTGGGCTCCAGACTCGGCTTATGGAGAAGCCCTCTGCTTGGAGCAAAGGAGGCTGAAGCTTCTATATTCGGTGCACCTACATTTCAGGATGTCTATAAGCAGATAGGACGCTATATACATCTGGTCCCCGGTAAATTTGCAGGCGGTGTTGCGGCAATTGATATGTCTACTGGTCAGTGCCTGGCATGGATGAATATGGCTATATGGGCTGGAAACAAGACCCCTATTGTCCACCACCTTGCTGCATTTGCATCTCCAGACCCCTATAAGGAATTTGAGTTTGTTGTAGATTCTCAGGGCGGTAAAAACCTTTACATCTATGGTGTCACAACGCCAGTGAAGGACCCAGCTCCGGGATTTAATATCTGGAGATGTAAGTACGATGGAACCAAGATGGAGATACTTGAAGATGTTGCTGAAACTACAGGACTTGGCCTAGGAGTCCATGTTACAGTTGCTCCTGACAATAAGCGGTTTGCCGTTTGTGATGGGCAGAAGGATATTGCAGCAGTATTTAGAAAGGGAGAAGGCACTAACCATTCATCTGTAGAAACAGCCATATTGTTTGATTGGGAGTATAATAAAGCCGAGCTTTCAAGTGTCTGGAGCGATGGAGGGACACTTAGAATCAGGAAATTGCATCCCCCTTATGACTACAAAGGGCTAAAGGGTACCAAGATTGAGTGGGAGCTTGTGCCAGGTGGAGAACTCTTTGCAGAACAGGGCAAGATTCCGGGGTTACGTCTCAAACATCTTTGTGCCCTTGACTCAGTGTGCTGGAATCCTAAAAGACCTTTGGCCATAGCTGCTCTCAGGCTTTTAGGTTGTGGGGTTATATTTGATACAAGGACATGGGAGCCCAAGGCCTGTATTGTAGGGTCTGAGAAGTTTAGAAAGAATGACTTTCAGCTACCACTCCACAGAGTAAGCTCTGATGAATGGATTGTAAAGTTCCCCTTTGTGCCAACACCGGCACACCAGGCAGGATTTAATCCTACAGGAGATAGGGTCGTGCTTATGAACAATGCTAAAGAGAATATAATGGCAGTATTTGATTCCTCCAGTTCTGATACCTCAAGATGGACAAGAATCGCAGGGGTTGGAGACCCAAACTGGAGGGGCACTTATCCCAATCCGTTCCATATGGCATTCACCCCTGATGGTGAGAAGTTCTATGTTACCCTGTGGTGGCCATCGCCAACCCCTAATGGTATAGGGGTGTTTGATACGAGCAACTGGAAGATGATAAAGACGATCACGGTGGGACCTGACCAGCATACAATGGCCTGTACATATGATGGAAAGTGGCTCTTTGGTGTTTTCAGCGGCTTTCAGAAAACGAAGACTGGTACATTCGTAGTCCGTGTAAAGGATGACAAATTCTACGGCTATCTACCCAGTCCTTATGGACACCACGATTCTGTGATTGTGCCGACAACCTTAAATGACCTTGCCATTTCGAGGTCTGCTACCACATAGAATAGTCAGATTTTTCCCCTTGATGGGGTGAGGTCCCCTCCATCAAGGGCCCTTTTTAACGAACCATGGGGAAAGCGAGGGGGAGGATGGTTATATCACTGCGCAAGCTCGCTTATCAGAATATCCAGATAAAGAAATTGAGGTTCTATATTATTCTTATAGGTGTAAGTGTAGTAATAGGGGTTTTATTTACAAGTTTTATACTTATAACTGGAATATCCTATAGCCTGGACAGAGGGTTATCAAAGCTCGGTGCAGACCTCCTTGTAATTCCCAAGGAATCCATGGTCAATCTAAAGGCTGCCTTACTGACAGGAGAACCATCTGCCTTTTATATGGATAAATCTGTGTTGGATAAAATAAGGGTTCTGAAAGGTGTAAAGAGGGCATCCAAGCAGGTCTTTCTCACCAGTGCTACAGGAGAATGCTGTGTTTTAGGGAATTCCTTTTTAATCGGCTTTGACCCATCTAACGATTTTACAGTTTTGCCATGGGTGAATAAAAAGTTGAATGAACCCTTTCCTGAAGATGGTGCAATAGTAGGAGGAATGACATTTTTTCATTTAGGAGACAGCATAAGATTTTATGGGGTTCCCTTGAAAGTATGGGGAAAACTGGAGAGGACAGGTATAGGACTATACGACAATGCCATATTCTTTCATATAGAAAAGGCTTATGAGATGTCTGAAAAATCTTTGTCAGACCCATCAGTCGCGCCACTTAAATCTATAAGGGGCAAGATATCGGCTGTCTTGGTTCAACTATCTGTGGGTGCCAAGATACCGTTTGTCACATTTTCTATTTTGAAGGATAACCCAGATTTGAAGGTTGCGACTACAGGTAATATTGAGACTTCTGCCCGTCAGACAATAGTTGCTGTTTTCTCAGGCGTTATAGTCCTGATATTGGCCTTAGTTTTATCCAATGTCTTGATGATTAATGCCATATTTTCTGCTGTTGTCAATGAAAGAAAGAGGGAAATAGGAATAATGAGGGCCATAGGTGCAACCAAGGCAGATATATTTAAACTGATAACCTACGAATCCACGATGATTACTCTGTTCAGCGGCGTAGCAGGGATATTATTGATACACGCATAAATAATGTCCTATACTGTGGGTGGGAGGTGAAATATGAGACCTCATGGAAGCCCACAGGAATTGCAAGAACGACGTTTTCAAGCCATCTCTCTCTTGAAAGAGGGATACCAGCCGGTT
>JAJYJJ010000027.1 GCA_021789595.1 Nitrospirota bacterium
GAGTCCCAATACCCGCCGTCTTAAGGTCGGCCCGTGTCGGTCCTCTCATGGCACAGCAATTAAGGATCTTCCCATCCACAACAACTGTTGGCACGGAATTGACGCCGTATTGCTTCGCCTTATCCATCCCTTTCTCTTTCAGGTTGTAGACCGTTACATCACAGCTCGGACATGAAAGCTCTTTCACAAGCTTCACAGTCTCATCACAAAGCGGGCAGCCGCCTGTGAAAACCTCTACCTTTCTTTTCCCTGACATTCTCCATCACCTCCCTTAACCCTCCCCTCAGTCCCCTCCCGTTAAGGGAGGGGAGATTATTTGAGGAATTCCCAACAATTCCCTCTCCCCTTGCGGGAGAGGGTTAGGGTGAGGGACATAATTACAGCTTAAACTATCCAGTCGGATGGAGAGTCAAGAGGTTTTTTCTGATTCTGTTATTATGGGGCAGATAGACTTAATGGCAACTTTATATTTTTTGATTTTTAGAAGTCTGGCGAGTCTTTCTTTCAATTCTGTCAGGCTTATAATCTTTTCCTCTATTTCAGAGATTTTATTTCTGATAAAATCCCTTGTGCATTCGCATGGCGCTTGCCCTTTTTCATGGAGGAGCAGTATCTCTCTAATCTCATCGAGCTTAAGGCCGAGGGTCTTAGCCTTGAGAATGAACTCTAACCTTTCGATGGTTTCTTCACTGTAAACCCTGTAGCCGCTTTCTGACCTTATCGGCTTTGGCAGGATTCCAATCGCTTCATAATACCTGACGGTGCGTGGATTCAGTCCAAACTTTTTGGCAATATCTCCGATAAAGAATCTTTTCATATTCAAATTATAAACCTTCCACTTAGATAGAGGGTCAAGAAGAATCACGGCGCTCTGTCCTGAACATATTGAAACCCATAAACCATAGAGAGATATGCCTTCTCAAGCTCCCTCCCTAAATATGCAGCGTGGTCAAGCCTTGATACAAGCCCGCGCTCAATGGCTGTAGAAGTTATCAAAACAGGGTCCTCTCCATAAATGATTTCGTTCAATGTACCGTCTGCCTTGTAATGCTCAAGATAGATTCTGCCTTCTTCTTTCTTTGGATAGATGATAAAGAATCCCGAAGGGTCGAGGATAAGTTTTTCTGGCCTTCGTGCCTCAAGTTGAGGCACTTTCTTTATTGCCATTGTTCGCTCAAACCTGCCAGGATTTTTCTCTTTGCAAAGATTAACCTCTCCTTCAATCCTTTTAATATCCTCCAGACCGCTAAGGTCAATAACCTCTACCTGTTTTCTGAAATGCTCCACTTCTGAAAACTCAAGATTCTTTAATACAGGCCTTTGCCCTTCTGAACCAATAATTCTCTTTTCATGGTTTATGCCTTTGTTAAACAGGGAAAGCAGGCTCTGCCCTGCCATATGGCCTCTGGTATCCTTTCCGCAGATGATTAAGAATCGGATGTATGGATTTGTGATGGTGTTTTTTATAACCTTTTCTATGCCGATATTTTCAGTATGTGTCTTGCCCACTATGGCAAAGTTGTCAATTCCCAACTCTTTGGATATGACTTCAGTCAATTCATCGCTTCCGAGGGTGCTTACTGCAACCAGAGATTTTTTATTACCAACGATATACTCTCCCTGTTCAATGGGCCACGAAGGCTTCAGCTTCTGGAGCTTTATTGGAGCGGGTTCGCACACAGGGAGGCAGGAGACAGCAGGTTCGCCGGACATCTCGGACAGGGCATTCGATACGGGGACAGGATAGCAGGGATCACAGCCAAGACAGTTATGCGTCACTTCTGATTTCCTTATGATCTCTTCAATCTTTGCTGCAAGCTCTCCATCTGACTTTTCTTTCTTCAGCACTTCTTTGAATTCCAGGAGCGTGTCGTAAAAGCACTGGCATGTCCTGCACTTCTCTATTTCCGATATCTTCTCTATCTCGCCTATGAGTTTGCTAATATCGTTCGTTTTTTCCATTGCTGTCTCCCCTAAAGTTCTTTCTTACTCTCTAATCAACAAACCTGCCGTCCTTCAAATGCCTGATAATTTGTGCTCTACCGGCAAGTTCCATGTTATGAGTAACCGCGATAATCGTCAGTCCTCGATAGCTCAGTTTTTCAAACAGCCCGAATATTGCCTCGGCATTGGCTGTATCAAGATTTCCCGTAGGCTCGTCGGCAAGAAGCAGTTTGGGGTCATTAATTAAGGCACGGGCAATCGCCACCCGCTGCATCTCACCACCCGACAGGTGAGCCGGCAGGTGATGCTCCCTGCCAGAAAGGCCCACCACGTTCAGCAGTTCCCTCGCCCTTTCTTCCTTCGCCTTGTGTTCGGAAAAGAGGGCGGGTAGTTCCACATTTTCCAGCGCCGTAAGGGTCGGCAGGAGAAAAAACTGCTGAAAGACGAATCCGATCTTTCCGCTTCGCACTCTGGCGAGGTCATTCTCCTTCAATTCCGACGTTTTAACAGCATCTATTATTACTGCTCCGGAAGTCGGTGTGTCAACGCACCCGATAAGATATAGAAGTGTTGTTTTGCCTGAACCGGAAGGGCCGACAATCGAGACAAAGTCGCCCTCTCCGACGGCAAGATCGATCCCGTCTATAGGGTGAAGCTCCTCGTCTCCTCGGTGATAAATTTTAACGACATTTTTAAGTTCTACGATATTATTCATTTCGGATCGCCTCCATGGGTGAAATTTTCGATGCCCGGTACGAGGGATAGAGACCGGCAATAATACCAAGGGTAAGCGTTGCCCCGACGGTTATGAGAACGACAAACGCGTCTGGGCGGAGCAATCTGCCCGCGGGGATGTAGGGAAGAAATTGCCGTATCCAGTGTTCAATGCTCACAGAGAGACCGAGGCCTCCGGCTATGCCCAGAACAATTCCCAGGAGACAGATCGCGAGTGTCTCAAGGATCACCAACTTCATGACATCGAAGGGCTGGGCGCCCACACAGCGGATGTAGCCGAATTCCTTCTGCCGCTCGAAAGTCGCCATGAGGATCGTATTGAGCAGCCCAAGTCCGCTCACAAACAATGCGATGAGGAGCACGGAATACATGAGCGCCTTTGTTCCGCCGATAAGCTCAAGGATCTGCTTGCTCATATCCTTAGCCGGTACCACGTACACATCGGGCAGGGTTTCGAGCTTGTTCTTCACTGACTCAAGTTGTGTAACATCGAAGAGTTGAACGCCGATTGCGGTCAGTTTTCCTTCCTTGCGGAAGTACTTCTGCGCCGTTGCCAAAGGGAGATAGTAAAAACCGTCATCCTGCCCGTAGGTGCGCTCCAGGATGCCGACAACATTAAATTCCTTGTTCAGACTTTCTATATAAATCTTGTCTCCTACATCCCGCTTTTCAACCCGCGCAACTTCGGAACCGAGGATAATGGAATTTTCGTCCTTGAACCAGCTTCCGCGAATCTTCCAGTTGGGTTTCAGCTTGGGGACGTCATCGGAGATGCCGTAGAACAAGTCAACCTTTGAGCCGTCGGGGGTCGGTAGGGAAAAGATGAGAAAACCGCCCGCCTGCTTCACGCCTTCTACAGATTTTACCTCCTTCAGCCGCTCCATCGAAAGAAACTTTGGAATCTCTCCGCCGTGGATAATGAGCGAAGCAGCTTCTAACGGGCATCCTTCGGTTGAAACAAAAAGGTTGATGCCCGTGTTCGCCACTTCCTCGTGGAGAGCCTTGCGGTAACCGACATCAAAGGAGAGGATCGAAAAGAGGGTGGCCGCGGCAATGGCCACTCCCAAAATAGTGAGGAGAGTCCGAATGCGGTGGCGCTTCAGGTTTTTGATTGCTAATGATACTATCGTCATTCGAACTTCACCTCCTTTGCGATAATGCTTACTTCATTCCGTCTGACCTTGACCATTCCACGAATTCTTATTTTCGAGCCGAGTTTTGATTTCGGCGGCATGGGGACTTGCTCGGTGATATAGAATTCGAGCGAGTCAAAGCCGTCCTTTATGACAAAATCGCCATCGGGGCAGAAGCTGGTGAAGACCCCTTGAACAACCACTTCTTGTCCGTCGTAGGCTTTCGGCGCCTTGAGCAGTTCTGCTATCGTCACCGTCTTTACAGCAGGCGTCTCTGCTTTGTTTTGCGTCTGTTGAGTCTGTTTTTTCTCCGAAGGCGCAGCATTGGATTGCCCCTTCGAGCAGCCTGCAACCAGCAACATCGTTAAGATTGTAATAGCGAAGTACTTCATTATTTTATTTCTCCTTTCTTAATTCGTCATACATGATGAGCATTTTTCTGGCGGCAAATGAAACCTGCTCCGCCGGCAAAGAACCTTCCGCTTTGATGTCCTTGCCGATATGTAACGGGCTCTCTTTCGTCTTGCCGATAAATTGAGCCAGAAAATCTTTTGATTTGAATTCCTTGTCACGCTCGCGCGCCCGCTGAATATAGACCCCTGCCACTTTGCCTTCGGGGGTAATTCCCATCACAATTTCGATGGCTCCGTACTCGCCTTTTTCAGCATCGGTAAGCACGTAGCCGAGGGCCTCTCCTTTATTCCCCATGATCCTGTAAAATATCCAATCTTGCCGCTCGCCGGGGTCCAAGGGTTTGCCCAGGCGGTTTTCGATAACCCTCGCTTTTTCACCGGATATTTTCCGTTCAATCGTTTCGTAGTCCCTCGCCTGTGGAAAAATCTTCTGCATCGTGCGTTCCGGGTCCCGCCACACGCATACATCGGCATGGGCCATTGATGCAACCAGCAAAACCGTGATAACGAGCAGTAATCCCGTCCTAAAACATCTTGCTGAATTCATAATAAATCTGAGCTTCGATCTCATTTTTGCTTTTCCTCCTAAAGTCATAGATATCGGCTAATCGAATGTAGAGTCCTTGCCTTATTTGAAAAGTGATCCCAAGCCCGACGGATTGGCTGTCGGAGTCGCCGTGCCATGAGGCAATCCGGCTATTAAGTTCCACCTCTGGAGTAAGGGCGTAATCGGCAAGGGCGACGGCCCCATAGACAAGATGGCCATTGTTCGTCCCCCCGACCGCTTCTGCGCGGATTACAAGGGGACCTTGAGTTCTCGTGAAATCCACCGCAAGGCGCCTCTCTCTTACGGCCCCATCATCTGTTTCGAACTCCGGATTCATGAGAACCCGCCCTACCAAAGTGGATATTCCAAGTTGCCAATCATCCTCTACATATGCCAGCCGCCCCGTAAAGACAGGATTGGCCATTGAGTCGATGAACTTCCGATCGCCAAGGCCGTCTGTTATAGAGACCGCGTAGTCCCACATTCCAAAGCGTCCTAGTACCTCAACCCCCGTATCCTTGCGAATTCTGAGGCTTGTCTTCTCAAGCCCCTGCAGGAGCAGGCGCTCGGTGTCATAAGTGGCAAGCAGGCCAAAGGGCAGGAGGTAATGGCCGCCCCTGATATTCCATTTACCAAGCGGCCCTTTGTACTGTAAGTAAACTTGATATGGCTTCACCCGGCGGAGATTGTCATCAAAGTCCGATTGGATTACGGCTATCCACCTGTCGCCCATTTCGTCAGACCATGTCTTTCTCAGATTGAGAAAGATACCTTCAAGGTTAAACCTGTCTTTGGGCAGCGTATACCGGGCGTCAATTCCACCTGAAAGCTGAATCCCCGCCGCGTTGGCCCTCACAGGTATCTGCCACAGAATAAGGGCAACCAGCCAAAGGCAAAATCCTTTGCCGATATTTTTCACGGATATATTCCTCCATAGATATATTCCCTGGTTTCCCATGAGCAAGAAAACAATGTCGTTGCCTCCGGCGCTTAAAAGAATATGATTGTAAATACAGAGACAAAAACATCCCTGTATTCGGCACACGAATTTTAAGAAATTAGGTTAGGCGACTATCGGAGGATGGAAGATTGGCTTTGTTGAAATGCTTAAATGGAATTCCCTGGCGGGTTGAGTGACAAAAACACTTTCCGTCTGAATTGATGGCGTAGATGGTGAAACCATATTCATTGAAAGGCAGAAGAACATAGGACAGTCTGGGGTAGAGCAATGATCAGGGCTCTGGCCTTCACCTTTATTACATTCATCGCAGCAGGACTTCTGGGGTTTCTCAAGCGGTGCGGCAGAAACAGGTGCTGATAGGCCTGTAAACATCATAACTACTGCAATTAAAACTATTACAGAAGTGACTCTGAAAGGATTTAGTTGCATACGGTATGCTATATGTTAATAAATAAAAAAATCAAGTGGCAACTTTAAACGATTCTTAGCGGCCGTCAACACATTCCCTGATGCCTGTAAGTCTATCCCTCAGTTCATCTAACTTCCCTGCTACCTTTGAGAGTGTCTGTGTCCTTTCATTAACCTCTTGTTCGCCTTTAGCCCTTTGGTTCATGCCCTTTTCTATGGCTGTCCCGATACCCTCAATGGTTGCCTCTATCTTCTGCAGCATCTCCCATCTGAATTCAAGCTTGCTTTTATCCAGCCTTTCTGCAAAATCATATCTCAACCTTCCACCCTGTATGTCAATCACCTGGAGCATATATTCCTTTATCTTTTTAAATATGATCCGGTTGCCTATAAATTTTGGAAGTGCCAGCGTGAGGGATGATGTTAGCATCTCAAGGGCAACGGGTTCATCCTTAAATTTGTAGTAAAAGCCCGATTTCACTGTCCATAATGCCTCTGCCTTTATGGTCTCAAAGGGTATGGCAAATAACTCTGATGAGAATTTAAGAAGTGCATCAACCGTCTCGTTTATCCTCAGCATGAACCTTTTGCATATGGCCTCGAATGCCTTTGCAAGCCTATCATCCTCGATTGCACGCCATACATTATAAGATTGCCTTACCTCATTTATGACATAGGCATCAAGGGCATTATTAAGCTCTTTCAATGAAAGATGCTTATTGCTATTATAAAAGGCATTAAGCCCTGCCTCTATCTGGGGAATGAGCCCTTTCTTGAAGCCTGCCAGGTCCTCGTCAAGACCACTCCTGACAAGTCTGTTCACCTCGCCATCAAGCAGGATGTCAAAATCCTGCTTTTCAGTCATGACCTCTCTCTTTTTGTTCTCAAAGGCATCTATCTTTTTCTTGAGTTCATCGAGGGGCGTTACAAGGGATTTGAGTTCAAGCTCCAGTTCTAATCTTGCCTGCGAGAGGATCCTCAATAGGTTGTTTGCCACGGAAAGTATGAGGACATTGCCCTTTTCCTCCATCAGAAACTTGTTCAATATTGCAGAGAAGGCAGGAAGGTTGCTCCTTTCAAGGAGTTCATCGGAGCCTTTTATCTGACCCTCCAGAGCAAGTTTAGCAGATATAGGGAATATCTTTACCTCGGCGCCCATAGCCTCTTTAAGCACATTCTTAGAAAAATCGATGGATTCCTTTAGATCACTTTCTGAGAGATAGTCAGCCTTGTTAATCAAAAAGAATATCTTGTTCGAATACTCCTTCACATCCTTAAGGAAATCAAGCTCTGCCCTGCTCATCGGCTGGTCAACGGACAGTAAGAACAGGGCAGCATCGGACTTAGGCAGATATTGATAGGCCACATCTGTATTATGCTGATACACAGAACCGACACCAGGCGTATCTATCAATCTCACTCCATCTTTCAGGTATGGTGAAGGGAAGGTGACAACGACCTCTGAGACCTCCTTTATGTTTTTAGGGTTGCCCTTTTCCGTGACATATTCTGTAAGGCTTTCAGGCCTGATCTCAGCAATCCTGCCGTTGGTGAAGAACACCTTAATCCTCAGCGCCTCGCCATATGTCATAATTGTAGCAATCGATGTAAGCGGCACAACAGCAACAGGCAGTATATCTGCCCCCAGAAGGGCATTGATGAGGCTCGTTTTCCCCCTTTTGAACTGCCCGACTACAACAAGGTTGAATATGTTAGTCTCGATCTTTTCCCTCAGGTCCTCGCAGGGACAGCCGCGGATGTTCTCTATAGCGAGCATGTCATTGATACAGCCCAGGAGCCCATTTTTAAGACGGGTATACCTTGTTGCCCCTTCTGAGGTATTATTTTCCAGTGTTACCTCATAACCGTCATGCATAACTCCTCCCTAAATAAAAAAACTCCTGCCAATTCTTTACTTGACAGGAGTTATCAGCCTTTATATAATGGCAATCAGCGAACTCCATCGCCTTATTTAATTTATCAAAATACTTCCATGTTGTCAACCAAAATCCAACACCAAAATCAATCATCTCCATCTTAATCCTCCTTTTCCGTGAAGTATCGCGAAATTAAATCACAGCCCTATCTCAAAATACCCCGCAAAAGGTGTTCCATCTCCAGAATAAGATCGATGATTATATTAAGCTGAGGGTCAAGGACATCACCGAGCCCCTCTGCGACCTCGCCATATCTCTTCAATCGCATCGCCTTTGCATCCTCGAGGATCTCCCAGCAATAAGGCAGTTTGCCCAATGCCTCCCTGCTTGCATCGGTATATTCTTTTTCGAGGTCGAATCTTTCTGCCATTATCTTTAGCCTATCCCTTATCAGGGATGCCTTTCTTAAGACCTCATCCTTAACCGCTGATGGAATATTATATCGCACCTCGTAGAGGACACCAGTGATATTGCCGCTGTTCAGGATATGTTCGATATCCGTCAGGCTTTCTTCTACAATGCGGAGGGTTATTGAGAGTCCTCTCCTCTGGTATTCATTAAGCATAACGCTTCCTCAATTCTTAGTCTTTTTTCGAGATTCAGATTGTTGATGGATGATTTGATTATTTCGATAGCCTTACTCGGCACATCCTTTCCCATCAGGTTTAACAGTGAAAGAGACGCCTCAAGCCTTACCAGTGCCTGCTCATCATCAAGTAAGCTGAGAAGCCATGGTATGACATTTTTTTTACTAATGATCCCAAGGAGTTTCACAGCCTCTGCCCTCCTTTCAATACTCGGTAATATTTCAACATCTTCTCTTAATCTTTTTAACTCGGTGGTTCTGATAAGCTCCTCTACAGCATCTGCCCCGAATTTTACTATGGCCCCAGACACCCGTATTCTCTTAAAACTATCTTCAAGAAGCCTTACAAGAATGGGTATCGCCCTTTTTTCTTTAAACTCGGCCAATGCCTCGGCAGCACCGACAAGATGGTATCTTTCAAGGGCGATAAGTAATGGTTCTACGGCCCTCTTATCTCTAATACTTTGCAGTGCATGACATATACAGTCCTTTACTGCCTCCTCTGCAAGTGCCTTGACAGGGTCAGGGACATTAATGGGCGCAAGTAAAGTGGTGACAAGTCCGTTAAGGGCATCATCGCCACCTATTATTCCCAGTGTCTCGGCTGCAAGACAGCGCGGCTGGTGGTCGTTTGATGGCCAAGAAAGGAGAAAGGAAATTAAAGGTTTGACTGCTACGCTGCCAAGAGAAATAAGCTCTAACTGGATGCTATTGCACCTTATTGGGTCGCTCAGCCCATATACAATATCCTCTGCCCTTAATTCTTTGTCCATTTTATCTCATGCCTTATTTCTTATCATAAAAAGAAGTATTCCACCTATGCTTCTGGTGAGCCAGTTATTCTTTCCCATTTATGTTTCCCATCCCTGTGATCCCTTGGATCCTTTCTTCTAATAAAGATCTAATAAGTCCCTTTAGCATTCTTCCAACACCTCCTATCTCCCTTTTGAGCCTCTGTAAATCTCCAGAATTAATGTAGCCTAATTTTTCTGACAGCAAGATTTGAGTCTCCAGATCTAAGAGATAGGAATATGCCCTATATAAATCTTCAATACATTCCCCTGCTGTCCTCCTTCCATATCCCGCTGCTATCTTAGATGGAACTGATGCAGCAGCCTCTCTTATCTCAGATGTTACATACCCATCTTCCGGGAAACTTTCTGTAATCTTATGCACCTCCACACAAAGCTGATATGCCTTCTGCCAAACTTCTAATTCCTTATGATTCTTAATTTCTTTTTCGCTCATATTCTATTCTTTCTATAAGTTCTTTCGCCTTTCTCCTCACCATGCTTATCTCAGAATCAAGCTCTTTGATAATAAAATCCATAGCCTCTGGTATTTCTATCTCGCCAAGGGCATTAAGGATTTCTACCTTTAGAAAGGGGTTATCGTTCTGCTCAAAAAGGCTTATGAGGGGTTCAACTGCCTTAATGCTCCTCAGCCTGCCCAGTATCCATACCGCCCTCTGAACTGTTTCCCTTTCTTGATGTCCAAGGGCATTTATCAATTTTTCTTCAAAGCCCTTTCTATCATACTCTGTTATATCGGCACCACAGTAGGGGCACTTTTTATCTTCACCCTTTATTTCCTTCCAGCATATGGGACAAAAGAAAACCATTTGTTAATCCGCAATTTTCTTTTTTTTAGATATTAAAATCTTCACCAAAGAAAACTTCCTTTGCCAGTTCATTTCTTATAAGTTCCTCATCTGGCAATCTATAAGAATAAGGTTCAGATTCAGCGTATTACCTTTGAAGTATTCGGGCCTCTGAGCCTTTTCAAATATTTTTATAATCATCTTCGGAGTGCCTTTAGTTGCATAGAAGATATCCTCAAACACTTGTAGCTCAGCGGTGACATCAATATTTTGCTTTTCATATAAATGCCTTATAAGGGTTAGCGATTCTTTTTTTGGTAAATTTTCGATTCTGAGCTTTGGAATAAGATAGAGGCAATAATCAAGTTTACCTCTAAAATTATAATCCGTTATCTCCCAGCTCTGTTTGCTTGCAGAAATTACCACAGACTTTTCATATAGGGAACTCAAAAACGCATTTATCTTTGGTGTCACATATTCGAGGTGATCGAGGATTACACAAAAATTGTCCTGCGATATATAAGAAAAGACAATATCCCTGAGAGTCCTGATATTCAGTTTCTTAATGTCTGAAGGATGTTTAAGTTCTTTAACTTGCTTGAATTTATCAATGCTTTTCAGGTTCTTAAAATGGTCCAGCAAAAATTCTGAAATATACAGAAACATCTGTCTCAGAGTTTTGCTGTTTCTGCAATAAATGGGTATAAGCGAATTGTCAATCTCCTTCCAGTTATCATAAACATAGTCAAGTAGTACACTTTTACCTATTCCCTCAGAGCCATAAATATGAAGATTCTTCCTACTTTTGATATGAGTTATTATTGTCTTTATCTGTTTCTTCTGAGAAGGTAACAATTCAAATCTGTTTATAGCTGAGGCCATTTAACCTCCCTTGTGCTACGCATTTAAAATCCTCTCGATTTTGTGTATCAGACTGTTTACATTTTCCATCTCAGCTTCATATGTGCCACCAAGTGAGGACGCTCTTGTTCTGAGTTCCTCAAGCATTGCCTTTATCCATTCACCTGTTTTATCTTTATCTTCTTTTAACACTACACTATCCTCTATTATCTTCAAAGCAGCCTCTTTCACAACTTCATCTATTTTTATAAAAAGGGGAAGTATTTTCTCCTACAAATCCTTTTTTAATGGCATGACATAACCAACGCCTATCGGAGGGATACCGTATCTTATAAGTTCATTCATTTCTTCGGTTATCACCCCAATAAGGAGGTGTAAAAGATAGAGTGCATACTTTTTATTTATTGCTGTCATATCCCTGTTCCTTGATCTTCTCAATCCATCTCTGCATCCCATCCCTCTGTGCCCTTGCACCAATAATGTTCATTTTCAGGATTTGATTCTCACGGTTCAGCATATAAAGCCTGGAATTAATACCTGCAAATCTGCTGTCTATATCCTTATATTTCAAAACCATCTCTGTTAGTCTCGTATTAAGTGATGAGTTCTCTTCTTCAAGCCTCTTAATGAGTTCATCTCTGCTCTTCAGGGACATCTCAAGTCTCTTTATCTGCTTTTTTAAAAAATGAATGTCTTTAAGCCTGCTTAATATTTTCATCGTTTACCCCTTGTTTCTGACTTCCAATAAATGTATCCGTCTCCAAATAAAAACTCCTGTTTTGTTAGTAGATTGACTGTTAGTAATTGGCGGTTAGTAAAACACTAACTGCTAATAGCTAACAACTAACACAACAGGAGTTATCAGTCCTTAACGGACTTTGAGGCGAACTCCATCGCCATTTTTTAAACTGTCATGCTGAATTTATTTCAGCATCTTATCAGACCCTGAAACAAGTTCAGAGTAACATTTATACTTTATCCTATTTTACCACAACAACTGTGCATGGGGCGAGCCTTGTTATATTCTGGGAAGTCGAACCCCATATCCTTCCGAATATCTTTGAATGCCCCATGAAACCTATTACCAGAAGGTCAAACTCGCCGTCCCTTGCATAATTGACAATGGCCTCTACCTCATGCCCTGCAATGACCTTTGTATGAAGCTCAACACCTTCTTTTCTTGCCATTGCAACAGCCTCTTCATTAACCTTTGCAAAATAGCCGTTTAGCTCACCCTTTCTCTCGATAACCTCTCCGACAGTGGCCGCATAATGCGGCAGGTCCTCTGCCACAGAGATGCTGTGGAGCTCTGCACCGCATCTCTTTGCAAGGTCAATGGCGACTCTTAATGCCAGCTTTGCACCTGCAGAACCATCATTTGCAGTCAATATCTTTTTAAACATTGTCTCCCTCCTTCTCATTTAGTTCCGTCTCGGGCTGAAACCACCGTTGTGCAATCATGGTTGGCACAACTGCACTCAATATTACTACAGTCACAAGGATAGTGTATTGTTCCTGATTAATAATCTTATTCGTAAGCCCAAATAGCGCGGATATTGTTCCAAAGGTAAGGCCTGTAGACATGAGCATTGTGGTATACATGCCTCCCCTTTTACCAAACCTAAATACTTTTGTCAAAGGCCAGACAGATATGAATTTGGCTGCCATTTTGACAAGAAGAAGTATCACTATTAAGATTGCACTCGCCATTACATCTGATAGCTTAACAAGGGAGCCTGCCTTGAGAAAATAAAAAGGCGTAAGCATGCTGAAGGCTATGACCCTCATCCTCTGCGAGAGTATCTTATTGGCAAGAAAGTACGGGGCAAGCACCATTCCCACAAGATATGCAGGAAGCACTGCCTCGCTCTTTGCCATGGATGCAATGCCACCGAGGCCGAGCAGGAGAAGGAATATATATTTAGTCTCTGGCTCGCTTACACGGTTGCCGACCTTTCTGAAAAACCACGGGGTGAACCTTGGGATAAGCCATAGTGTTATTGCTGTTATAACTGCGAAAAGCACAAGATACCAGTTATAGTTTGCAAACAGGATTCCAAGCGCAAGGACAGTGCCGAGGTCGTTTATAAAACAGGCTGCAAGGATGAGTTTCCCAAGCTCTGTCTCATTATAGCCTGTCTCTATCATGACCGCATAGACAACAGCAACAGAAGTGGTGGAAAGAGAGATGCCTGCAATAGCGCTTGCATGGCCTGACCATCCTGCAACATAATAGGCATAGGCCATGGCACCCAGAAATGGGGCAAAAAAGGCAAGGATGCCTATGCTCATGCTCTCTTTGAATTTCTTTTTCAATACATCAGGGTCAACCTCTGCGCCTGCAAGAAAGGTCAGGACAATGCTTCCAAAGCCTGCAAGGAAATTCACCCACTCTGTCCTTTGCATTGGAAGGAAATTCCCTCCAATTACACCAACTATTATCTCGAGCAGGGCAATGGATATGGCAACCCGCAGAGACAGAATGGTTGCAGCAAGTGCGAGGGCAATCCAGAGGGCTGCCTGAAGCCAGGTGTTGTACATAACCAACCTCCAAAGATTTATTGTGTGGAAGTCACCGGCAGGACAAATAAAAACTCCTGACCGGATTTATCCAGTTAGGAGTCATTAGCATTAACTGCGGTTAAAGGCGAACCCCATCGCCTTACATTGATAGAAACATGCTAACAAACAAGGGGGATATAAGTCAAATAAAAAAATCTTATAAATCCATAAAACTGTGATTGCAGGATAGTATTCAGGATAGTATTATGGATGGGTCTTAGACAGATATAAGATTGCTCTCTATATTTTTAACAAGTCCCTCCACAAGAAATATTAATGATTCTACATCAAGAAATCTATCGGCAGTTGAATCAAAGAGCATCTTTATAACTGGAGGGAACTCGTCATCCTCAAGCCAGTAGAGTATGATAATCGGTATTTTCGGAAGAAGATTTAGAGAAATTCCCATGTCTATTTTTCGGACAAAATAATGCTTGACCATTTATGTGTAAGTGTGTATACTAATACCGAAGTATGGAAGTTTTTGTGTTGTAAAGAGACCGCAAAGACTTATGGCTTTGCGGTTTTTTATGACCGTGAACTCCAGATGCTTAATGTTTTTAGTAAAGGAGGTGCAGTGTATGGAGAAGGGTACAGTGAAGTGGTTTAATGAGTCCAAGGGTTTTGGTTTCATTGCCAGAGAAGACGGCAGCGATGTCTTTGTTCATTATTCAGCTATCCAAGATGATGGGTTCAAATCCCTGTCTGAAGGTCAGGCAGTGAGTTTTGATGTCGTAGACGGCCCAAAGGGACCAAAGGCAGCCAATGTAACAAAGGGGTAAGATTCAAATAGAATCTACACAGATGCCCCGCAAGGATTTCCTTGCGGGGCATCTAATTCATAGCCATCCACGATAAGAATCGCTGCCATTTTTCCTGTGGGACGATTTATGCGAGTATCCTTCTTAATGACTCCGAGATATCTTTTCTTACAGCCTCTTTTCTGACGGCATCCTCAACAATGCCTTTTGTGTCCACAACCTTTAGTTTCTCAAACAGGAATCCAACCTTATCCTCTATCTCTGCTGCAATGGCATTCTTAATATCTGATGGAAGATCCCACCAGGTCTTTTTTAAAGGGCCAAACCCTTTTTTCCTTGTGCTGTAGATGAACTGTTCTTCTGACTGGCCCTCTTTTCTGTCCTTTGTAAATTCACGCCTTATAAAATCGTACACATCCTGCCTGAATTCCTGTGGGAGGTGTTTGCTGTCGTATATGATATTCTGAAAACCAGTGGCAAGGTGTATCTCAATGGTCTCTACCTCAGGGAATTTGCCAAATGCCTCTTCCGGCAGGGTCGATGCGCCGTGCTGAACAACGCCGCCAAGGCCGTATTCCTGTCTTGCAATTCTTGATAGGGTCATGATGGTATCAAAATCTATATTGACCCTGGCTATGCTTCCATCCGGGAGCACAACGCCACCGTGCGTTGTCCCTGTCTGGATGCTTATCTTTGTCAGTGCCTTTTGTTTTTTAAATGTCTCCCTGAAGCCATCGAGAAATGCCCTGAGCTCATCAGGTGTGCTGTTCTTGCCGCCAATCTCACCAATCTCACCGCCAATAGAGATCTCTACACCCTCTGGCCTGATGCTGTCAATATAACCTGCAAGATGTGCGGTCATCTCAAAGTTCGGCCTCTGCTGTTCTTTAATGGTAGGCATCTCAAGTGAGACAAGGGTTGATGAATCTATGTCTATGTTATAAAACTCTGCCTCTATCGCCTCTTTTATAAGTCCTTTCAGTTTTTCCATCTCCTTTTCAGGCTCTGCCATGTACTGCCGCCTGACTACCTGAAAGTGATCGCCCTGGAGAAATATCGGGCATTTAAAATCCTCCTTTATTGCAGCGGCAAGGACACAGGCGGAATACTCCATCGGCCTCTGGTATGTGTAGCCTATCTCGGAACGGGCGATCTCAAATATGAAGGCACCTACGGATTTCTCCTTTGCCTTCCTGAATATTGCCCTTGCCACATCATATGTAAGCCCCCTTATATTTATCGCAGGGACGGTAAAACCTGAATATCTTCCTTCGCCTATGGCCTCATACAGGGATTTTATGGGTGATGGCACAGCACCGAACTGTTTTGCTGCCTCGATTATAAGAGACTGGATCGCCCTTTTTGTAGGCTCATCCTCTGAAAAGACTGCATCATAGATGATGGAATCCATGGAGGACCTTAGTCCAGCCATGTCATTTACTATCAGTCCTCCATTACTAAAAGAAATAAGGTCTTTCAGGGATTTCTGCATTTCTGTTATTACTCCTTTCGAAGGGGTTGGGCTGCTTCGCATCAGCCTTTTTAAAGGTATCAAAAATCATATTAAAATGCAACTTTACCAATTGCCTCATCAAGAAACTAAATGGAAGAGAATCGTTGCCTCATTTTAAAAATCTAAACGAGAGGGTGATACTTAGTATGGGTTGTCTTGAGAGAATTGATTCAGGGGCATTATTTATTAAAATAATTTATAAACCAATAATCAAAACTAATTTGACAGGGTTCAGGAAGTCTGATAGGGTGGTGCGTAATACAATGAAAAGAAAACTCAGCCTTCTTATTCTTATAGCCCTGATGGCGATGTCCTTCAAAGCATGGGGGGCAAATGGTGAAGTTACCATTACAAATCCGGCGGCGGACAACCTCTGCATGACTGGCACAGTCAAGATTGAGGGGACCTTTATAATGACAGATGATAGTGTACCGGACTCTAAAGGACAAAGCGTTCCCCCGGGTGCGCCATATAATGTCTGCCCGGGATGGGCGCTGAATTTAACCCCTATTGAAGATGATTATCCTCAACCGAATATCCGTGCAAATTTGTATTATGAGTTGGATAATTCTGGCCCTATTAAAGTTGCCTGTGTTTGTACAGGTTTGGGTTTTGATCATCTCGGAGTTCTTCAACCATTCAGCATCACCCTCAGCAACTTACAACCTGGGTCGCATTCGGTAAGGGTTTTTCTGGAAGATAGATATGGTGGATACTGCGCTGCTGGCTTCGAGGTTCATGCAAGTGGAGGCATTTTTGCTGAAGACGCTGTTAGCTTTGTTGTCAGTCAAACAGGAGATTGCTGTGACCTTAAGATAACCAAATTTCCAGACACCCCCATCACAACTGCCATTGACCCTACCACAGGCGGAAGCGTAAATATCACAGGCTCAATAACATCATCCAAGCCTGTAAACTGGGCATTGACCGTAGCAGGAAGGACATTCAGCGGCAGCGGTTCTTCTGTATTAGCAACATGGGATGGAAAGGACTCAAATGGCAAGGTAGTAGAGCCAGGAACCTATCCTGCCACACTTACAGCCAAAACGACAGATGGCCAGTGCAGCGACTCAAAAACGATTCAAATCACAGTCACAAGAAACCCCAAAACCTGTATGCTTGAAGTAACCGTTGGCTCCACTGCCAATGTAGCAAGCGGAAACCTCCATCACTCACAGAGCCTATTCACAATCCCCAACTCAAAACTCCTGAATGACTTTACCCTCTCATACAACAGCCTTGATCCCTATAATGGAGTATTAGGCACAGGCTGGACACACACATACAATGTAACCCTCAGGCCAAACAGCGACGGCACATACACAGTCATGCAAGGCGATGGGACGAGAGTAGTCCTTTCCAAAAACGGCAACTACTACACACCACAGACATCCCCGTATCCTGCATTATCAATAAACCCTGACGGCACATACCGTCTGTATTACAAAAGCGGCTTAAGCTACATATTCAGCCCTGAAGGAAAGCTGACAGACATAGAGGACAGAAACGGAAATACAACAACACTCAACTATGATGCAAACGGCAGCCTCACAAAGATAACCGACCTATCGGCAAGGGTCATACAACTGAGCTATGATGCAGATGGAAGGATTACCACAATAACAGACCCCATGGGCAATACCCACAGCTTCACCTACGCCAGCAACACCCTCACAGGCGTCTCGACACAGAGCCCTGACAATCTGACCCGAAGCTGGTCCTACACATACGATGCAAACGCCTTCATGCTCACAAAGACAGACCCCATGGGATACACAACCACCTATACCTATGACAGCAGCCATCGGGTGCTAACCTCTACAGACCCTGAAGGAAAGACAAAGGCCATTACATATCCATCTGCAAGCACCGATACCACAAAGACGACCACAGTCACAGAAACAGACGGAGGCATCTGGACATACAAATACGACACGAATCTTGGTGTATTAACAGAAAATACAGACCCTGAGGGAGGCACAACCAAATACACATATGACAGTAACAGGAACCTCCTGACAGAGACAGACCCAAAAGGCAATACCACAACCTACACATACGACGGCTATGGGAACATCACATCAGTGACAGACCCTCAAGGCAATCTAACAACCTACACATATAACGAATACAGCCAGGTAACGGGCATCACAGACCCCCAGGGCAATACAACCAAATACACCTATAACTCAAAAGGCAACCTCACATCCATTACAGAGCCCACAGGAGCAACCACACAGTATCAATATGACACAAAGGGCAACATCATCTCAATAACCAATCCAGACAACCATACAACCACACTCACATATGACCAATACAACAACCTCACATCCATTACCGACCCGACCGGTGCAACCACGAGCTTCACCTATGACGCATCAGGCAACATGACAAGCCAGACAGATGCGCAGGGCAATACCACAGGATTTCAATACAATAGCCTCAACCAGCTTATCAAGGTAACAGACCCCATGGGCAATGTAACACAATACACCTATGATGCAAATGGAAATAGAACCTCACAAACAGATGCCAATGGAAATGTAACGAGATATGAGTATAACTACAAAGGACAACTGCTCAAGGTCACCGATGCCCTCGGAAATGTAACCACATACACCTATAGAGGCACAGGATGTACAACATGCGGAGGCGGAGGAGACAAACTCACAAGCATAACCAATGCCAATGGAAATGTAACCACATATCAATATGACCAACTCGGAAGACTCACAAAAGAGACAGACCCGCTTGGAAACACCATAACCTACAGCTATGACTCAAAAGGCAATCTCACATCAAAAACAGATGCAAACGGCAATACCGTCTATTACAGCTATGACGCTCTAAGGCATCTCACAAAGAAGACATATCCTGATAGAACTACAGTGACATTCACATACAACCCGAAGGGCAACATCCTCACAGCCGCAAACCAGAACATCTCCTACACCTTCAGCTACGATGCCAATGGAAGGATAACAAAGGTTACAGACTCCAATGGGCTGACAACAAGCTACCAGTATGATACAATGGGCAATAGAATCAGCATGACAACGCCAGAGGGAAACACCATAACCTACAGCCATGACTCAGCTAACAGAATATCACAGATAAGCTCTGATGTGGGGATATTTAACTTTACCTATGATTCAGTGGGAAGAAGGATAAGGCTCGCTTACCCGAATGGAGCAATGGCTAATTATAGCTATGATTCTTCAGGTAGATTAACCAACCTTACTCACAATACATCAGGTGGCTCAGTCATTGCCAGCTTTGCATACACGCATGACAAAGTAGGGAACAGATTAACGAAGACAGAGACCGATGTGAAATACGCTTACTCCTATGATGCCATTTATCGGCTCATGCAATCTATCCCCACAAAACTACAGGGCAAAGACAAAGAACAAGACAACAAAGCAGAATCTTTCACCTATGATCCTGTAGGCAACAGGCAAACAGGGCCAGAAAGAAAAGATACCTACAACTACAATTCAGGCAACCAACTAACAAATGACAGAAAGCACCAATACGAGTATGATAAAAACGGAAATCTCATAAACAAGACAGAGACAGACGATGATGGGAAGACCACCACATGGACATACTCTTATGATTATGAGAACAGATTGACTCAGGCAGTTGAACAGGGTGGAGATGAAACCAAAACTGTATCCTTTGGCTATGACCCATTTGCAAGAAGGAGGGTATGGAAACAAGTTCAAGAACAAGAAGATGGCAAAACAGAAATAAAGATTTACAACTACGTCTATGACAACGAAGATATAATCCTTGAATATCTGACCAAGACAGATGATGAAGGAACCAAGACAGAAGTCACGAGATATGTTCACGGCCATGGCATAGATGAGCCATTGGCCATAAGTAACAGCAAGGGGACTTATTACTACCATGCTGATGGCTTAGGCTCGATAGTCGCACTTACTGATGAAAGAGGCAGAGTAGTGCAGACATATGAATATGATTCCTTTGGCAATCTCAAAGACCAGAAAGAAAGGGTCAAACAGCCATACACATTCACAGGAAGAGAATATGATTCAGAGACAAAGCTCTATTACTATCGAGCCAGATACTACGATCCAGAAATTGGAAGATTTATAACACCTGATCCATCTTTAACATTAGGTAGTCTTAATATTCCATGCCTTTTACATCAACAACTGCAAAATCCTCAAGAACTTAACCCATTTATTTATGTGGGGAATAATCCAGTAAATAAAAAAGATCCACGGGGTCTTACGGGAAATGGCGGACTGATTGAAGATATTATAAAATGGTGTGCTGAGTGGTATGCATGTAAAACTGCTAGGGCTGGTTATTGTGAGAGCAAATTTGGTAGCCCGTGTAGAGCCGGCTGCGCCAGATATGATCCCGTGACACAAGAAGATCAATGGGAACTTTGTTTATATGAATGTTCAATAAATCATGCAGGATGCCTATCAAGTAGCGAATGCCCCTATGACGGTATTAAATTAACAAAATAAGCAATGATAAAAAAATTAGTAGCTATTATAATCGGGATACTGCTGTTAAATCTTGTTGGTGTTTCTATCGTTACTTCTCAGACAATACTACCATTTATTGCTAATTTTATAGGTGGTTTTGCTGCTGGATTAATCACACGAAAACATGGATTACTATATGGCACAATAGTTTCTGGTGGGTCATTTTTATTTTTGATATTTTCGTTGATTTGGATAGCTTATCAAGCGAGTGGTGGTTCCATATTCTTACCAAAATTAGAATTGTTATATCCAAATGTATTCGCTATAATATTTGGTCCTATTGGAGGGTATTTAGGAGAAAAGGTTCGAGGGACGAGAAAATGGAGAAAATGAGGCGGTTCCATTAAATGAGAAATCCGATGCTACAACAAGGACACATCAATAAAATTCAGGCATTTCTTTTTATGCGGCGATTGTATGCTTACCTTCTTATTTTAAGATATTTTGAATTTCTCTCAAAAACATCAGGCAACCGCACATCCTCAACCGATGCCAATGGAAACACCACATACTACTACGAATACAACTACAAAGGCCAGCTAATCAAGGTAAGGGATGCCGTGGGTAACATCACCACATACACCTATGGAAGCACAGGATGTACAACATGCGGAGGCGGAGGAGACAAACTCACAAGCATAACCAATGCCAATGGAAATGTAACCACATATCAATATGACCAACTCGGAAGACTCACAAAAGAGACAGACCCGCTTGG
>JAJYJJ010000028.1 GCA_021789595.1 Nitrospirota bacterium
TTGCCTCATCTGCTACCTTTATATCTATTTCAATTCCTGCAATATAATTAGCTTTTCCCAATTCCTTAATTTTTTTTAATGTATACCCTTTGCCACAGCCAATTTCCAATATCTTGTTATCGTGCTCATTTGGAATTAACACAATTATATCTTCACGGACATTACTATAATAGCCTTCTGCTTTTAGAGTGTATAAATTTTTCACTTTTCCCTTATTTATAAATCTCTAACTTTAATGGTCATTTAATAAAGACCACAAGCTCGAAGAAACCACTTTGCACGTGTAATAGTAGTGTTGCTCTTTATCCACTTATATGTATTTTTCTGAAGTTTTTCATATTCGTCTTCTGTTATGGAAAAAATTTTCTCATGAAGTTCTTTAAAGTGATGATATATAATACAATTGGATTCATCCAGACCGTGAGGAGCACAAGTCGTTGGTTTTAAGTCGTAGTCCTTAAAACATAGGATACATCCGCTCGCTGCCAATTCATAATGCCGCAAGCAATCCCATCCTCCGCGCTTTGTGGTTATACCAAATCGCGACCTTCTTAAGTCTTCATAATATTCCGCTTCAGAACTAAAAACATATTGCTTTGAGCTTCCTAAGACATGAACTGCCACTTCTGGATCTACAATGTGTGCGGGGAAATCTTTCGTTTTATAATTTACATCTCCCTCACAGATCTTGTCCTCAGGAATTGAGAAACTGATTGGATATAAATTTTGACGAAATGGCACCGACTTCCGTAGGAGGCGATGGAGAAAACCATTCAATCTATAGGAATATCCCTTGCCAATAAGCTCTCGCTTAAAACACTTACAATTATAAATATCCAATAGATAGCTCCAATACTTTTTCCTTAATCTCCATTTATTGTTCGCCCATGGGAATAAACTTGGCGTGTCTTCACCATCAAGAATTACAATCTTTTCGGATCTAACAAAAGATTGCAATTTCCAGAGTTGTTCCTCTTGTCTCCATATATTTGCTATCACGATAATATCGTATGAGTCTATCTCTTCCTGCCAAAAATATCGATCTTCTGCCAGTTCTGGTATATCTTCTAAAAGACCATATAAGGTAAAGCCATATCCTCTTAACTTTGATCGGAAGCGATCAGTTAATGGCGCATACATACTATCATACCGTGGAACATCGACACAATTTCCCCCTAATAATGTGCGTAAACCATGGAATAGACTCTCTGCTAAGTAATCTGGGGTATTACTATGTAAAAACAAGACTTTCACTACATAGTCTCCTTAAATCTTTTGTATAGGTATCATGTAAAATATTTGACTGAAGATATCTAAGAAGTAGCGAGAAGCTATAAAATTTTTCCATTGCTTTATTTGATATCCTTTTTGATTAAAAAGTCCTCAATTACTAACGCATCTAAGCCGGATGTATAGAATGTCCTTATTGCATCAAAAGGCGAACATACTATCGGCTCTCCCTTTAAATTAAACGAGGTATTTAAAAGTCCAGGAACACCTGTCCTTTTATAAAATTCATGAATTATTCCCCAGTAGAAAGGATTTATTTTTTTACTTACGGATTGAGGTCTTGCTGTATCATCAACATGCGTGGCTGCTGGTATTTTGTTTTTCTGTTCTTCTTTGACTGGAAAGCTTAATATCATAAAAGGAGACAAAAATCTTGTATTAAAAAATTCATAATACTTTTCTTCAAGTATTGAAGGTGCAAAAGGACGCCACCATTCCCTATATTTAACAGAGTTATTTACTTTGTCCTTCATCTCTGGGATTCGCGGGTCCGCTAATATTGAACGGTTTCCCAAAGCCCTTGGGCCAAATTCCATCCTCTCTCTAAAAACACCTATAATCTTACCATCAATAAGCATTTCTGCAATCACCTTTGAAGGAAAATTCAATTTTTCATAAGGTAATTTGTAAGTTCGCAGAGTTTTCTCAATTTCTCCTGATTCAAAAGAAGGCCCCCAATATACATGATCCATTGGGAATTTTGGCAACCGTTTTTCAAGAAACAAATATGGATACATTGCTGCTCCAAGGGCACTACCTTCATCCGAAGCTGCTGGCTGAATAAAAATATCATCAATCATCCCAGAAGTTGTAATTAAGCCATTTGCCTTACAATTGAGAGCAACTCCGCCAGCAAGACAGAGCTTTTTACACCCTGTTTTTTCAATTGCATATCTTACAATTTTTAACATTGCTTTTTCTGTTTCTCTTTGTACTGCAAAAGCAATGTCTTTATGTTTCTCTTGAATCTCCTCTTCTTCTTGTCTTCGCATACCAAGAATAGCTTCTATTCCAGAGACATCAACTAATGCTTCCCCAAAAATTCGCTTCCAATTAATGTAGTACAGGTTTACTGATAAATCAATAAAATCTTTAAGATCTACACCATCTTTTCCATAGGCAGCAAGTCCCATAACCTTCCATTCATCGCTTAAGGGTTTAAAACCTAAATACTTTGTAAATTTAGCATAGAAGAGTCCCAAAGAATTTGGAAAATTTATTATCTCTACTGGCTCTATTTTACCATCTTTAGCATACCAGATAGAGGTCGCTTCAAAAGCGCCTTGTCCATCTATAACAACAACAGTTGCCTCATTGAGTAAAGAATAAGCATAAGCGCTAATTGCATGGGCAAGATGGTGGTCGCAAAATAAAAACCTTGATTTTCCAAAATATTGTTCATATTTTCTAAAGCCACCTTTTATCCAGATGTTGTACAATTTTGCATAGAGATAAGAAGATAAAAGTCTCAATGAAAAGTTGTTTCCAATGATTTTGTTATCTTTCCATAAATATCTGTATGGTGGAGACCATGAAATTACCACATAATCAATATTCTCAGGACTTAGATTCAGAAACTTAAATCCTTCCTTGATAGAGTTTATTGGGAAAGCTGTATCATGACATTTCCTTGTTAATCTTTCCTCAGAAATTGCGAATAAAAGCTTTCCATCTTGGACAAAGGAAACACCTGCGTCATGGCTACCCGAATAACTAATTCCAATTATATTCATATCTCCTCCTTAATTTATAACGCTATACCTTGTTCGGGAAAAATACATCCCTAAATCTATATATGCCTTTTTTTGAGTAGAACTCAGAAAGTTTCAAAACAAAAGATGGCGAGAAGGCTAAAAATACTGGTAATCTTATTATTTTATATAATTTATACAATTTGCCCCATTCATACCAATGTAGTTGCATCTTTTTTAGTTCAACTCGAAACAAATCATTTCTTTTTGCTCTGCCTTGATAAGCATTATGAATAACCTCCAATTCTTTTAGCTCGACCTCATAAGGGAATAAAATATCTTGAGCTAATTTCTTATCAAAATTTGGATTTTTTGAGACTTTTTCTATAATGGATGTTAAAGCGTATCTTATGCACTCAATTTTCAATGGTATTTTGTTCCTATCAGATGTGTGAAATAAGTTATTTGTATGAACCCGATAAACTGTCAGTTGGTCTTTAAGACAAGATAAATTACCAAACCAAATAAGAGATAGGAGGAATAAATCAGCTTCGATTCTTAATCCAGATGGAACTGGAAGTATATATCTTAAAGCTGATTTTCTTAAAGAAGTCCTGCTTGTTCCATAGCTGCTTTCAATAATTTTTTTTACATTATTCCAATTTAATTCTAAATCATGATATTCGCTCTTTTCCTCAAATATTTTAGCATAATCACTGATTATTTGTCGAGGGTTCAAAACTAAAACAACTTTCTTGTATTTCTCAAACTCATCTACAACCCTTTCTACTCTATTGGGTAAACAGTAATCATCAGAATCACACAAAATTATAAATTCCCCTCTTGTATTCTCGAAACCTACATTAAATGCCGATGCTTGCCCCTCATTTTCTTTATAAATATATTTTATTCTATCCTTATATTTCTTTACCCTTTCAGGAGTATCATCGGTTGAGCCATCATCAACTACGATTATCTCCATATCCTTCTGTGGAAAAGTTTGATTTAGAACACTGTCTATAGCTTCCTCTATGAAATGGCCATAATTGTAGGTATCAATTATGACAGAGACAAGGGGCTTTTTATCTGTTATTATTTCCATCCTTCATCCCTCTTTTTGAGCGACCAGATATAAAGCAGTGCCACTTTTTCCCATATGTCTTATAATTGTTTTCATGACTGTGAAGAAATTAACTAAATTAAACGGGATAAAAAATGGCAACCTTAATACATTCCTTGAAAGTCTACCAAATCTCATAACATCAATATGCATGGTTCTGTTTATAAACTTATCAAGTTCTACTGTAGAGGTGATATGCAAAAGTGGCAGATCCTTAGGCTGCTCCTTTATCTTCAGTATTTTAAATCCGCCTCTATCAAGAAGTTTCAATAAGCCATTAACAGAAAACCTTAATAAATGGTGGGGTGGATAATCCCAATCTTCTCTTGATAGAACAAGTCTAATTCTGTTTGGGTTTGGAACCGATAAAAATATTAAACCATCTTTATCTAAAAACCCCTTTATATTACGAAGGAAATCTTGAGGAGATTCTATATGCTCCAAAACATGGAAGAATGCTACCGCTTTAAATCTAATTAGGGGAAATTGGCGAGAAAATTCTTCAACAGTCATAGGATATACCTTCAGTCCCTTTGCCTTTGCTTTCTCAATCGCATTATTGTTGAAATCTAATCCAATTGTATCATACCTTTTAAGCTTATTGAGCACTATACCTTCTCCGCACCCTACTTCAAGCACTTTCCCCGTGTGTAGCAACGTTTTAATATCTTTGAGAAACTCAGCAAACTCCCACCGCCAGCCATAGTATTCGCCCATATATGAATACCAATCTGGTGGAGCAGATTTCATAGGATCAGCAAACTCTGAATGGCATTCTGGACACTGGTATATGGAAAAGATATGTGTTTTCCTTTTATAAGTGACAGAATGTTCGTTACAAAGAGGAAATTTTTCTTTCAGCGAATAACCGCAGGCTGGACATTCCATAGATTTTCCTTAAAAACTTTCTGGACATTTAAAACATATACAACCAAATTCTGTGTCTGTGCAATCATTAAGGCAATTGGAATTGTATAAACATCCAGAAAGTTCTGTAATATAAAAACTGAGGCTCCAAAAATTACAATAAATACAATTGCAACCCTTATTACCTGAAGGCTTTGTTTCAACGCAATAGTTATATTTACAAATGGCAATTCAATGCTCAATATCAAATGAAATGGAATTAACGCAAGAAAGACATAATGAATCGTTTTAACATCTTCAGGAGAGAATTTATTGCCAAAGAAGAATCTCAGAACTTCTGGTAGAGCAATTGCAAATGGGATAAGAACTATCAGGAACAAGCCTGTATTCATAGCACATGTCCTTTTTAAAAGTTTTTTGATTCCAGAAAAATCTACTTCAGATACTAGGCGCGAAACCTTTGAAGAGAATATCTGGAGGATTGGAGAGTTTGTTATCGCGAATAGAACAGAAATAATCCTGAATGCATAAAAATAAAGGCTCACTGTGCCAGTTGGGAAATGAGATAAGATATTTGTTGTTATCGGGTCTTTTAAAGTCCATATCTGATGACCTAGCCTCATTGAAAAACTCTTTTTTATCAAGTCCTTAAACTTGCTATGCCAGAATTTGGTTCCAAAGCCTATATCAAGGAGCCTTGAGATATAAAACTGCTGAAGGGCAAGGCCTGCGATACCAGAAAGTAGTATCGAAACAGCGATAGCATTTATTCCATAATCCTTAGCAAAAAGCAGGAGAAAGATGATATTAAATGCTGGCGTCAATAACCCAATTAAATAAGGAACCATAAATCTCATTTCTGCATTTATCAGGGAATTGTTCAAGGCTATAAGCCTTGCCCATATCAGGTTAAATGCAAGAATGCTGAAAAATGACCTTAAAGCCCTTATCCTTTCTGCATCAAAGCCAGACACAAAAATTTTGAGTAAGGGACTCATAAAAGCCACTGCTATGATAAAGCTTACTATGCTTATCAACAAAGAAAAGTTAAATACAGATTGATAAAACTTTTTTGCTTCACTGTGGGCTTCTACTCTTATATCGTTATAATACTGCATAAACATCTCTGTGAAAAATTGACCTACTGTTGATACAAAACCAAGAATTGTCATAGATACAAAATATGCATCCGTAAACAGCGAGGCGCCAAAGTACCTTGCAAACAGCATCTGAAATATAAACCCCAGGAATATCTGGAAAGCATTAAGAAAGTTGTAGATAAAGATTCTTTTCATCATCGTCCTACCAATCCCTCATTAGATACCGTAGGCATCTCGAAGCTCATGAACAACAACCGGTGTGGTAATCAAGTTCCCTGTATCAAAATGGCAGGGAAACCAATTGCAAGGATGTAAAAAGATAATTTAGCATCACCTTGAAGAAATGGGGAAACCCTAAATATTTTCTCTGCAAATAGAGGTGTGAGAAGGGCAATGAGAATTCCTCCTAAAATACCCAGGACAAAGTTTGTAAAGATAGATGTTGAAACCACCTGATGAACCTGGTTCTTTTCACCTCTTGCTAGGTGTTCAGAGACAAATTTTACCGTAGCCTGGCTCATCCCCAAGTCAAAGAAACTAAAATATCCTACAAGAACTAAGACCAGGGACATAATGCCATAGGCCTCATACCCCAATCCATGAACAACAATTGGAGTTGTAACCATAAACAACAAAAGAAGCCATATCTGGGTAAAAAAGTTTAACCCTATATTTTTTACGAGTAAGCTTCCTTTACCAGTAGTCATTTTCTATTCTGTTATAATTTTTGTAAAATTTTTGTAAAAAGATATTGTTAGAGATCCCAAATGGTGCATGGGGTGGGGTCAGGTCTTGAATCTTGACATTCCCTTCTATTGCCACTTTTCCCCTTGTCTTTATTAAGCCAAAACATCTTTAAACCATTCCCACATTCTCTCTGAAATATTCAACGCCCTATCCGCATCTTCCTTTGAGGGTTCTCCTGTTGGTAGTAATCCCATTGCTGCAGGATACCTTGCCCTATAAACGCTATTCAAAAATACTGCATCTTCCATATCAAGAGGCAATTCATACCCAATTCCTCTGACCGCATTAGCAAGATCAAGAATATTGTGAGTTCGTGAAAACTCTATTTCTTTTTCTGTCAGGATTGCTTTCAAAATTTTTTCCACGCACTGCTGGGCATGATAGCACACCATTCTGAACAGAGAGCTTTCTAAAAGATACTTTGACGCCTGGAAATCCTCATCGGCGATTCTAATCCACTCTTCAGTCTCTTTTTTCATACAGTACCTTCCCCTTTCGGGCTATAGTGGTCAAAAAGGAAAATTTCTCTTGTACAAGTGTATTGAATTCCTCAGGGGTATATACAAACAGGTCTATTCCAATTGTCGGCTTGATTAAACGAGATGCTTCCAATATCCTGTCTATAGGCCGTTTTGTAGTCTTTTTTATTATGAGCAGATCAATATCGCTCCATTCGTGCATATCTCCCTCTGCCAACGAACCAAAAAGAATTACCTTCTCCGGCTCATAGTCTCTCTTGAGGACTTCCACAATACGCCTCAGCTCCTCTTCCAACAGCTTCTTTCTCTGCTCAACTGTGAATAATTTCATAATTTCCTCATACTGTTTTTTCTAGACAGAGAGAAAAGGGGACGGTTCTATTTATCACCTCTCTTCCTGCAAGCTATCAAGCTTTATAAATATTGTCATGGTGGTCGAAATCAAGCAGTGTTACTATCTTTTCTTTTTCGTTGACCTCATATATCAAAACAAAAGACCCCCCTATTTAGATTTGTTTTCCATTACATTACCGCCTTTTCCTGGCCTTTTTATATATACCTTCCCGTGTGCCTATCACGGTAACAGTAATAATTTCCCCTTCGATGAAATAAATGATTCTGTACTCGGGTTTTCTTCCGAAATGATAGGAACGCTCCTTATGAAGAGCACCAGCCAACGGTTTTCCAGCTATATAAGGATTTTTCTGGATAGCAGGAAGATGACTCAAGACTATTTCTTTCTGGATTCCCAAGGGCAATGACTTTAAGTCTCTATGTGCTGCAGGCGAAAGCTCAAGATCGTATCCAAGCACGGGGTCTATCGATATTCTTTCTGCAAATCCTTCAATTTGGGGAACTTCCTGCCTGCTTCCCTCTCTGCTTTAGCCCTTGCTCCCCTCTTGTTTACAAACCGAATAAACCATTCATCTTCCCTGAATTTGAGATAACTGATGAAATCTATTACTTCCTTAACTTTTTTCTCCGGCAGGTCTTCTATGTCTGACAATATTTTTTTTCTCAGGTTTGCGGTTGACATGCACGCCTCCTTTCTCTTATTGCCTTCTTAAGCATATAGTAACATATCGCAAGACCTGTAAACTGGCAAGTCGGCAAATATAGTACCGTAAAGCCTTCATCAAGTTTAACCGTATCTTCTTCCAAAGTCTTCAACTATGATTGACTTCTCGAGGTCAATGTCTCTCATCCGTAAAATAAAATCTTCGCGCAACTCAGGTTCTTCGAGAAGACTTTTCTTGATTTGAGCTACATCACGTTGTAAATCAACGACTTTTTTGTAAATAGTTTCAATGGTAATATTCTTCATTTATACACCATCCTCTCCAAAATTATGATAACACATTTCTGCCCTATCCTATCCTTTTCAAATGTGACTTTGAAAACAGAAAATAGAACAGAAAACAGGGACAGCAACCACTTGGAGAAACTACTATCGCATAATTGTCAAGAAGTGAAAAGAGTTCTTTAATCCTTTTAGTAGTAAAAATATTTTAAAATTTTGGACGGCTGGATACTTCGCTAAGTTCTTTAAGCATCTCTTCTGACACGACAACTTTTATCTCCTTTGAAAGTATCTCTTCATCTAAATCCTGTAAAAGGCTTCCAAGCAAGTAACTGACCCATATATTGGTATCAATTACGACTTTCATATCTTTTTTGCCTGACAGCCTCTACCTCTTTAGTAATCTCCTCTATCGTTATAGGATATTTTTTTGCAGACTCCCTGAGTTCCGTTAGAAGACTCTTAAACCTCGTAGTAAAAAGTTCTTCTTCCAGCATAGTCAACACCTCTATTTTCCTTTCTAACGGTAAGTCCTTAACGGCTTTTTTAATTTTATCCACGCCTGCATCTGAAATTGTTTTTAACATTATCAACACCCCCTTTTAATTACAACACTGTTATAATTATACCACTAAAGTAAAATCAGGGACGCAGAGCTTGTCTAAAAACTCTAAGAATGTCACCCTGAACTTGTTTCAGGGTCTCATAACAGCCTTAGATTGCCTTTCACCATGTACAGGTGTTTTCCTCCACTAAATGGACCCTCAAAACCGAAGATCCTGAGTCTCTTTACAAGCTCATTATGAGAAACAGGGCTCAGTTTAGACATTTATGCAATAGCTTCCTGTATCTCTTTTATCTCATAATCTCCGAGCTTCGGAACGGGAAGACTTTTTTTAATGCTTAATAATATCCAGCCCTCGACAACATCCTTTAGATTACTCCGACATTCTTCAAGGGTTTTACCTGTAGCCCAGACACCCTTAAGATCTTCTATCTCACCGTAAAATGGTTCTTCGTCTTCGATAATCTCGTATCTTGCCCTTCGCAATGCTTCTTCAACATATTCTGTCAACATCGTTTAACACCCCGCTCCTTTTTGATATTTTACCATAGCTGGGGAAAAGAAAAGGGGGACAGGTTACTTTTTAACCATTCTCATTTTTTCTTGGCCTTCCTCGTGGTCTGATAGTAGATTCAATCCCTAACTCTTTGATTATCCCTGGATAATTAGTAGTATTGTTTATCCATAGAGATTGCTTCGCTTCACTCGCAATGACATAAGCGAAGGGGCTCGCAATGACGCTTTATTTCACAGGTTTCAATATGTCGCTACTCGTTCAACATTTCGTCATGAGCCTAAAATACTTTCCAATTTTTGTTTGAATTTGTTGAAACCATACTCTTCAATAACTCTGCTTCTCAAATAACTGCCGTCGAGGTATTTTTTATCCACATCCCCCTTACACACATCCATAATTGCTTTTTTAATATTTTCGATATAGTCGGGGTCTATTAGAATGCCGACCTCACCGTTTAACACTGCATCCACTGAACCATCCTTATTCCCTGCAATTACAGGCTTGCCACATGCAAGGGCTTCAAGAAATACAATGCCAAATCCTTCACCTTTGCTTGGCATAACAAATACATCACAAAGGTTGTAATAATCTGCAATCTCTTCGTCTGGTATAAAACCAGTTAAAATCACTTTGTCTTCCAGGCGGTTTTCCCTTATCAGACCTTTAATCCTGTCAATATCATCACCTGAACCACCGAGGATGTATTTGAAGCATAGAGGTTGAGAGGATGGGAAGTTAAGAAGAAGAGAAGATGAGAGGTTGAGAAGTTTAGAAAGGGCGAGGATGACCTTGTCGTAGCCCTTGTATTTTTCTGATTTTGAAAGACGGGCTATGGTGAGAATGACTTTATCGCTCTCCTTTATCTCCCATTTTTCCATCAGGTATTTTGGTTTGGGTCCGGGTTTGAATCTTTCAGAGTCAAAAGTCGGGTAAAGCAGTGAAATTTTATCGTTTGGATAATTCTTTAACTGCTCAAGCATGACCCATTTTGTGTAATTACTAATAGTTATAACACCTTGCGAATGCTTGAGGCCTGAGGGCTTCAATCCATTCAGATTCCATACATCAACACCATAGGTGAGCGTAAAATAAGGTATTTTAAAACTCTTGCTTAACACCATACACAATGGGGAGAAATTTACATGACCGCAGAGGATGAGGTCAGGCTTGAAAGAGAGAACCTGCTTAAGCGTTTCCATTATGAATAGCGGTTTTCTAATAGGTCTGTGCCTGGCACAAGGACTGAAGTTAAGAAGTTGAGAAGTTGGGAAGTTAAGAAGATGAGCGGTTGAGAGGTTGGGAAGTTGAGAAGTGTCGTTCATTGAAACTATGCTCAAGGTGTGGCCGAGTTCAAGCAATGCGTTTAATAGGTGGTTGTTAAATTGCTGAATCCCACCCGTATTCGTAAAAAGTTCCGGGACTAAAAAAAGAATCTTCATTCTTGCCTTCCAATTACAACCAGTGCCCATACCCTTGACCAGTGTAGTTTTCCAGATTCAAACCTGCTCCAGAGACCTTCTGCATGGTTTTTATCAATATTATTTTTTGATATTGCATCCTCAAAAATTCCCTTTCCCATCTTTCTTATCCACAAATCAAAGGGAAAGGTAAAGCCCTGTTTTTTTCTGAAGACAATCTCATCGGGAAGCATGCCCTTGAGGGATTTTACAAGAAGAGGTTTTGGCATATTCTTATCAATCTTAAGACGCGGATTTGCAGAGGCTACATATTCCACAAGGGCATGGTCGAGATATGGAACCCTTGTTTCAACAGAGTGATACATGCTCATAAAATCTGTATCCTTGAGAAGCTGGTTTTTGAGATAAAAAATTATCTCCATATATGAGAGCCAGTCTATTGGTTCTAAGTTTGGAGTTTGGAGTTTTAAATTCTCCAATACATTATTAACTTCATTTTCTGTGATTCCCAAAATCCTTGCAACATCCTTAGGAACAAAAAGTGCTCTCATTGTTAGATAAAGACTCAATGGGTCATTGTTTTGGAGATAACCGAGCTTGCGCCATCTGTCATTCAGGCTCCCTGTTATGACAAATGGGGTTTTTAATAATCCAGGAAGACCATGTATCGCATCGAGAAGCCCTATCCTCTTAAATGAGCCATAGCCGCAAAAGACCTCATCCCCTCCCGTACCTGAGAGCACTGCCTTTAGCCCTGCCTGTTTGGCAGCCCTCGATACGAAATAGGTATTTACGCCGTCAACAGTTGGCTGGTCCATTGCCTCAAAGATATTGTCTATCTCTGCATAAAAGTCCCTTTCCGTTACCTTTACCTCCCTGTGGTCTGTTCTGTATTTTTCAGCAATCATCCTCTGGTATGGAAGCTCGGAATACAACTCTTCATCAAAATAGAGGGAAAGCGTTGTAAGGGGCATGTCCCTTTTCTCACTGGCAAGTGCAACAAGGGCAGCTGAGTCTATGCCTCCACTTAAAAACACACCGAGGGGCGCATCGCTTATTAGATGGATATCTATAGCCTCAGAAAGGATAGAGCGGAGGGTATTATATACATCCTCGGTATCTTTCACCTTAGGTGTTGTAAAGCTGTCTCTAAGGTCGTAGTATTTCACAAGTCTCTTACCTGTGTCATCAATGGACATATAACTGCCTGAAGGCAGGGAAAAGACATCTTTTATCGTTGTCAAAGGCTCAGGGACATTGCCAAAGACAAGGAAGGCTGTATCAGCATCTCTATTCCGCTGCACAGGGATGAGTCCGCTTTTCACGATAGGCTTAATCTCAGAGGAGAATATCAGTAGTTCTTTATCCTGATAGTAATAAAGCGGCTTTATACCAAAACGATCACGAGCAAGGATAACTCTGAAACCTGAAACCAGGAATCGGGAATCGTAAATAGCAAATGCGAACATTCCTCTTAAGCGGGGCAGGAGGCCGTCTATCCCCCATTCCTTATAACCATGGACTATTACCTCTGTATCCGAGTTTGATCTAAACTCGCAGCCTTTTGCCTTTAGCTCATCCTGCAACTGACGGTAGTTATATATCTCGCCATTAAAGGATATCCATACTGTGCCTTCTCTATTAGACATTGGCTGGTGACCTGCTGAAGATAGGTCTATTATCGAAAGCCTCGTATGGGCAAGACAAAACCGCTTATCAGGACTGATATAAAAGCCACTGTCGTCAGGCCCCCTGCGGGCAAGTGTGTCACGCATCCTGATTATCGCTTCTGTATTTATATCACCGTTTCTTTTATAAATCCCTACGATTCCACACATGGTTTAAACCTGCGAAATAAACTTCAGAGACAATAAGCTCCAGGGCTATCAGCTATCTACTATGGAAGGCATTGAAGTATTCAATCGTTTTTATTAACCCTTCCTCCAGCTTTATAGTTGGTTTCCATTTAAGAATGTTTTTTGCCTGTGTTATATCAGGTTTCCTCTGAGCAGGGTCATCCGGAGGCAGCGGCGCAAAAATAATTTTAGATTTAGATATTAGGGAATTAGGTTTTAGGTTATTAGGGATTAGGTTACCTGATGACCTATCACCTAACAACCTAACACCTTCTAAAACTTTTTCTGCAAGTTCAAGGATCGTGAATTCATCAGGGTTGCCCAAATTTACAGGCCCTGTAAAATCATCAGGGCTGTTCATAAGTTTAATCAGGCCATCTATAAGATCATCGACGAAGCAGAAACTCCTCGTTTGCTTTCCATCACCGTAGACTGTTATGTCCTCGCCTTTAAGGGCTTGCATAATGAAATTACTTACAACGCGTCCATCATTGGGGTACATCCTTGGGCCATAAGTATTAAAGATCCTTGCTACTTTTATTCTCAATCTGTGCTGGCGATGATAATCGAAGAATAAGGTTTCAGCACATCTTTTTCCCTCATCGTAACAAGACCTTAACCCAATAGGATTTACATTCCCCCAGTATGTTTCAGGCTGAGGATGAACCTTGGGGTCTCCATATACCTCACTGGTAGATGCCTGAAGTATCTTGGCCTTCACACGCTTTGCCAGTCCAAGCATATTAATACTTCCATGTACCGATGTCTTTGTTGTCTGCACAGGATCAAACTGATAATGGATTGGGGATGCAGGACAGGCGAGGTTATAGATTTCATCGACCTCCACATACAGTGGAAAACAGATATCGTGTCTCATAACCTCGAAGTAAGGGTTATTCATCAGATGGGCGATATTCGACCTCCGGCCAGTGTAGAAATTGTCTACACAGAGCACTTCATAGCCATCACTAAGCAGCCTCTCACAGAGATGGGAGCCAAGAAAGCCGGCACCTCCAGTGACAAGGGCTCTTTTACTCGAATAATTTTTCATAACATCTCCTGTGAAAATATCCTAATATGCAAATCTATATAAAACCTGACAACAAAAGATTAACTATTGCTCCCCTTCTGTTTTCTTGAGTAAAAACCATACAGAGGATAATACCAAAAGGATGATGAATATTCCTGGCGGTAAAAGGAAGAAGGCCAATATGTTTTTAAGTATGAACACCTACGATATCCACTCTATGGGTCATTTATATTGCATCCGCTTTCCTTTATATCCCTCACATATCCTTCTATCTCCCTCTTCAGCCTGTCGTGCTCCTCGCTTTTCATTTTGAGGAATCTGTATGTAAGCCTGAGTTTTTCACTGATGCCCTTGGGTGTAAGGACATACATATATGCCCATTTGTTCTTTGAGTTCTTGAACCTCCTTGCCTTGATGTATCCTTTATCTATAAGGGCATTGACAAGGCAGTTCACCCTCCCCAGACTTAACCCCATCTTTTTTGAGAGGTCACGCTGGGAAAGGGTATTGTTATTAGCAATTTCTCTTAATGTCTTAAAATGGGATTCGTCCATCATTTATTGCCGATAAAAAGGAGCGGCAGGTTACAGGTCGATTTTTCTTGCTGTCTTAGACATAACCTTTTTCCTTCAGATAAGCCTTAATCTCATCAGCCAGTCCCTCTGACTCTCTTTTGAACTGTATAAAATCCTCGTGTGTAAATATATATAAGGGATTATAGTCGGCCTCTTCTCTGTACTTCATAAGTCTGGAAAAGATATGAGAATCTGCTGGTTCAAAGATACCGCTTTTTACAAAATGAAGCCCAAAAAGTCTAAGTGCACCCTCATGACTTTTAGATTCAAGCCCCTTTGTCAGAAGCAGCGCCCTGATGCTGTGGAGTAAAAAGTAGTATAGCCGTGAAACTGCATCGTTTAAAAACCCATTATCGAATAGAAGAGTGGCGGCATCCATTGCCTTTGATGCCCGTTCCAGTTCACTCTTAATATTCTCTTTTTTATTCTCCTCTGTCATAAAGATATACCCTCCCTCTCTATGTCAATCGCTATCCTCCTCTCTCTCTTTTTAAGGAGATCAAAATCCTCCTCTGAAAGTATCAGTGTAGAAATAGGCGTAAGATATTTGAGTTCTATATCGGCAACTATATCAAGTATCTGATTCTTAAGTTCCCTTGTTAGCCCTCGGACAATGATTGCTATATCAATATCGGATTCGGCATCATAATCTCCCCTCGCCCTTGACCCGTAGAGGACAAATCTTATTAGACGGTCAGATAGGAAATTGTTCAGTCTATCCTTCAGTTCCATCAATATTGTTTTGTCGTCATCATGGCCGATGATGGAGGCTTCATCCGGTCTTTCCATTGAAGATCCTTCTTCTAATTAGCGTTAGCGGATATGATCCGTTACTGTTTTCGGGCAAGCTACCGCCATTGCCTGATGTTATCAGGTAGGTTGGTAGCCACCAGCTTCTGGCTATAAAAGCAGTGCGTTCATGCACTAAACTAATAATAGCTGCATACGCTGCAAATGTCAAGAAAACGGAATAACTAAAGAATTCCGACTCCTTGAGTTTTATCCCTGATTTGATGGATAATTACAGAGTATGGAAACGTCCCTCGAATACATACCAGTGACAATCGATAAAAGCCACATAATCACTATAGGCGAGAGGCTCTACACAGAAAGCATAGAGTTTGTGAGGGAACTCGTGAATAACGCCTATGATGCAGATGCTACCCTGGTCGAGATTGTTGTAACAGAAGATATTATCGAGATAAGGGATAATGGCACAGGCATGGACAAGGAGGGATTGATACAGTACTTTAATATCGGCTCTCAGCAAAAGCTCTATTCCCCTAAATCTCCTATCTATAAGAGAGACAGGATCGGACAGTTCGGTATAGGAAAATTCGCAAGCCTTTCCGCATGTAAGAGGTTTGAGGTTATTACAAAGAAGGGAGATTTTATTGGAAGGGTGATCTTTGACAAAGAGGAATGGGCGAGGGTTAAAAATCTATGGCAGTTGCCCCTGGAGATTCTTCCTCCTCCTGACTTCAGAAAAGAAGACGGGACAACAGTGATCCTGAGTGGATTAAGCAGGGGCTTTACTCCGGCTGATATAGAGGAAAAGATAATAGAAGGCACACCCCTGAAGGTCTCCAACTTCAGAGTAAGGCTTAACGGCCATACCATAACACCAAGGAGTCTTACAGGCCACAGGATTCCCTTTCTTGAGGGCACAGAATTCGGGCCTGTATCAGGCGAGGTAGTAATCCTTCCTGAAACAGTATCCTCCACAGAGAATCTCGGAATCGAGGTAAAGGTGAAGCAGGTAACAGTAAAGAGGGAATTATTCGGAATGGAGACATGGGGAAAGGTGATGGCGAGGGTCAGGGGTGAGGTAAATGCCGATTTTTTACCCATAACGAGCGACAGGACTGGCTTCATCAAGGATTCCCCTGAATATGAAGCATTCCACAGGCTTATGCAGAAGATAATGGGAGATGTAAAGCTCATACTTCAGAGGCTTACAGCAAAGAGAGAGGGCAAAAAGGTGAGCAGGGCTTTAAAGGAGGCCCTTCAGAGAATCTATAAGTCGCTGGCAGCAAATCCTGACCTCTCACCTTTTGGGGCATTACCAATTGGAGATTCCACAGAAGGTATTGGTGGTGGTGCAATGGTAATGGAGAAGAAAGAGGGTTTAATAGCCGAGGCATTTGAGCCTGCTGAAGAGGTAAAGGCAGAGGCAAAGGAGAAGAAGAGGAAAAAGAGGCCGAAGGTAAAGCAGCTCTCACCCAATGCAATCATCAAAAGAATGAAATTCGGAGAAGTCGGCGTCTCCTGCGTTGTTGACAGTTTCGGTGAGGACGGGCCAGAGGTCTTTTCAGAAGAGACTACAATCTACATTAACAGAGACCATCCCCTCTATAAAAGAGAATCTACCAAGGGTGACACCCACATATTGAATTTAGCAAGGCTTATCACACAGGAAATAGCCCTCATGAAGGACCCACGGAATCCGAGACAGGCATTTGAAAGACAGAGCAAATTGCTCAGGGATGCCTTTATCGAAAGAAGTGATTGAGAAAAATTTAGATAGCCCTCCCCCTCGCCCCCTCCCACAAGGGGAGGGGGATTGTGAGGGTTGCTCTCCGGGGTCAGTAGCAGGGGTCAGTAGCAGGGACATTTCCCGTATTTTTAATAACTTCATAGCTGGTAAGATGTGGCTACCCTACGATCGGGGAAATATGGGATGTGTCCCCTATTTTCATATTTACTAAGAAGTGCATAAGTATGGCAACATGACTGTCATTCCCGCTTGTCGGGAATCTTTCTTTTTCAGAAGGATTGCGGACAAGCCGCAATGACAGAAAAGGACTGGTAATGTCTTCTTACTTATGACCGCATTAGTATGTTAGGCAAGAAATATTTATGCATATATCAGTTTGTTGCCTTTTGGTTCGGGGATCGTATCGCCGAATTCCTTTGCTGTATCTATCCACAATTGAATCGCTTCTTTAGCATTTTTTAAAGCATCTTCTGGAGTACTACCATGTGCCATACACCCGGGAAGTTCAGGCACTTCTGCTATAAAAGCCTCGTCTCCACTGCTCCAGTAAATTATAATCTCATATTTGTACATTAATTTTTCCTCCAAGTTTATATTATGGTCATTTGATTATTTTTTATATGCCGCACATAGCCACTCGCCGTCAATAACCCTTTTAGGATTCTCGATAAGCATCCTTTTTGCCGTGTCCTCATCAAAGAGTCTTGAAACCTCCATATATGCCCTGGACAGGACCGGCGGTCTTTTCCTTGAGTCATGGGCATCAGAGGCGATAAAATGCACAAGTCCCTCCTTCAGCATCCTGATTGAAGCCCTCTGAATATCCCTGCCAAAATCTCCTGTTATACTCATGGCAGTAACCTGGCACAGAGCGCCATATTCAACAAGGGAATGAAGGTGCTCCATCCTGTGCAGTATGTACAGATTCCTCTCAGGATGGGAGATTATGGGTATTATATGTTTCTGCCTCAGGTTAAAGATGAGTTCGCCTGTATGCGGTGGAATATTGAATGTGGGAAGCTCGATAAGGAGATAGCCTTTATTATTTATGGTTGGTATATCACCCACCTCGATCATCTTGATAATATCAGGAGATATCCTTACATCTCCTCCAATATACAGCCTCGGCATATCCCCTGCATTTACATCCCCGCTCCGCAAAACCGACTCCTGCAGTAATGTTATCGCCTCTTCAATACCGGCCTTTGTATTTTCGTATTCTCCATCCATTATATGGGGCGTTGCAACTATAGAGACTATGCCGTCATCCATTGCAATGCGCATCATGCGGATGGCCTCTGTTACATCAGATGCGCCGTCGTCGAGGCCCGGAAGGATGTGGCAGTGGATGTCTGTAAATCCCGCAATCAATCTTTCTTACCTGCTGTATAGATCTTCACATCGTATGGGGAAAATTTATCTATAATCCCTCTATCCTTTACGACAAGCCTTTTGCCGGAAAAGTATTCGTCAACATATGAAATCCCCTGGGGGATGTTGAAGAGCTCTCCGGTAATGTCCTTGTCAAGGACATTTACAGCAATTATGTAGAGCCTTCCGTCCTTCAGCCTGAAAAGCCTTGTATGGACAGGTGCGCTTCCATCAGGCCCTGCCCTGTACAGGCAGAGCGACCTGAAACCGATCTCCATGGATGAATCCGATAAAAAAACCTCCTTCATAGAGTCCAGTCCAGAGATAAGCCTTTTTACATCCTGCATATGGGCTGCATCCCTAGCCATGTCATAGCTGCCATCCTTAAATGTATAATAGAAAAGCCCCCTTGCGCCGTGAACAATAGCGAGGTAGCTCAGGGCCTTCATCTCTTTATATGACGGCTCCCTGCCCCATCCCTTCCCCTTCCAGCCCTGCCCTCCGAATGCCTGTATCACAGCCCATATAGATGCACCGTGTGATAGTCCTCTTGCCGCATCCATGCTTTCACTCAGCCATGTTATGGGATTATCAGGGATTGGATACTGATCCATAAGAATGACATCAGCAGTGCCGGCATATGCCCCGACCCATTGGGGTCTTACCATTGCCATGAAGGTAGGATGCATTGAACCCAGGTTCCTCAGCCTCTGTATCTTCTTCGCTATATCATATGAAGGCACAGACCTTCCCTCTGGTTCGTCCTCTATATACCAGCCGAGTAGCTCGGGGCTCTTTATAATGGCACTGTCAACAGCATAATTGCCTGTAGGCGGTATAACTGCCATGAGGTTATATCGTTTAAGCCCCTCCATCAGCCTGCCAGTCGCATCTTTATCCGTCCCTGCTATTACTGTATTAAAACCAAGGGCCTTTATCTTATCGAGGTTTGCTGCATCAGCCCCATATATACCGATGATAAATCGGGTTATCGGCATATGCCTGGTCTGTAGATTTTTATCTTCGCCCTGAACATTGAGGACGGAATCCTGAAGTTTTATCAGTGCAGGTCTTGAAAAGCTGAATGTTGTTGGATATTCGTTTATGAACCTGAGGGTTGTACTTTTATAGCTGCCCGAGTTCAGGAGAAATGTAAAATCCTGCCATGCGCCATATGTCAGGTTATTGTCAAGCCTGATCTTTTTGCCAAACACCTCAACCTCTGGATAAAAGCCGTCAACAAATCTATCCCTGTAGACCACAAAATGCAGCAGATACTTTGACTGCGGCTCTATGCCGTCTATGTCGCACCACCATTCACCATGCCTGTCATTGCCTGCCTTAATGCTCAGGCTATTAATGGGCGGATTACCAGCAGCGCCATGGCTGAACTCACTGCTTTTTACCCCTTCTATAACCTTAGCGCCGTGATGCCAGAAATACGGGTTCTGGCCTTCAGGCGCAGTGAGATCAGGATTTGGTATGAGGTTGTCCCCTGCATACGATATAGCGGCAGTCATAAGGAGTAAGGCCATGCAGGAGACGATGCACGCATGGCAGATGATTTTTATGGTTGTCATCATTGTCCTGTTTATTTAAAGTCTAAGCCAAGTCTCCATATTTTTCAAGCCGCACCTTGATAACCTCTTTAAATAATGGAGTATAATTGTCCTATAATAGAGGTTAGACGGGAAAGATGGCAGGAGCTTTTCCCCTTGACAATATATGTATTTTCCTGTATATCTTTCCTTAAGAGGAGGGAGGTGTAAAAGTGATGGCTACAATAAAGGAAAGGGTTATCTTAACCATATTTGCAGTATTTGTTATTGCCTTCATTCCCCAGGCAATCCGTGCTGATATAAAGTATGACCTCTCGCAAAGACTTTCAATGAATAATGTCCTTTCTAATGCGTTATCCGCAGGGATGCCTCTTGACAAGGCCATTGCAGGTATAATCAAAGAAGCTGGAAGCGCTGCTGAGGTTGTTGAGGCTGCAATAAGGATGGGACATCCCCCGTGCATTGTAATAACCGACGCAATAGAGGCAGGAGGCAATCTGGAGCAGGTTATTGTGGGCGCATTTAAGGCAGGGGTATCTTCTGATATTATTGCCCGCTGTGCTATAGATGCAGGTGCAGACCCCGATGTCGTGGCAAAGATAATGCAGCAGCCAGGCCTCGGATACAGCCCCCCGATAATCGCAACCCCTGCTTATATCCCGGCCTTTGTAACCCCCATAGGAGGTGGTGGTGGAGGAAGCGTAAGCCCATCAATACCATAGGGCAGGATAGGTGAGCAGGCCACTTTTTTTATGGATAGGGGTTTTTATAGTTCTTTGCTTTCTGAGTACACGGGCATATGCCTTTCATCTCGGTTCCTTTGAAATCCATCCATTCATAGCCGTTACAGAGATGTATGACGACAATGTCTTTAATACAAATACGGACAAAAAACATGACCTTTCCACCGTAATAACCCCCGGCGTGCAACTGATCTTCCCAAGGGTAAAACGCAAAATAAATTTCAAATTCCTTTACCGTTCAGATATCGAGAGATTTTCACACTATACCTCTGGAAATGCAGTCAACCACAGGGTTGAGGGTGAGGTTAAGGCAGCCTTCCCTGGAGGCCTGAGTATCAATCTATCAGAGCAGTTTGTCAGGAACCATGACCCATGGGGGGTAACCATCGGCACAGAACTGGACTTCTACAGGACAAATCTTGCATCAGCGAGTGTCAGCTATGAACTGAGCGACAGATTCAAGCTGCAGACCGATTATTCATATTA
>JAJYJJ010000009.1 GCA_021789595.1 Nitrospirota bacterium
CCTTCGCTTCGCTCAGGGAGAATGCGGCAGTTAAGCCGTGAACTCCTGTTTCCCTCGCTCCGCTTCGGGAGAACAAGGAGTTCAAGACCGATACGCCCCTTCGGGGCTACGGCTTAACTGCCGCATTCCCTCCCGCGCTCCGCGCGGAAGAACGCGCGCCAGAAGGAGGTCACATGGAAAGCTCCGAAGTCGAGATAGTTGAGGTTGAAGAACAGCAGCGCTGTCCCCATTGCAGTGAGATCGCCAAGGTGCGTCGGCACACCATCACTTATCGCCTCAGTCGTCTGCATGTCCTTCCATGCGCAAGTTGTGGCGAGATGGGCATTGTGTTCGAGGAGTTGGGCGCAAAGGGAAAAGGCAGCGGTTTTCCTGCCTATCAGCTCTATGAACACTACGAGCCGGACAGATTCCGGAATGTCGCTGTGCGAGGCAGACTTCTGTGGCCCCAGAAAGAACGATGAGCGGAATGGCGAGTGACAAACTCCGAGCTCTTCGCTTGTTACTGCCGCCTTCCGCAGGTAGGTCGGCGCCTAACAGGGCGCTACACCTGACCGCTATTCCGCTTCGCTCCATAGCGGCAGGTGAGCTTTGTCGTTCCCCCCTCCGCTTCGCTCCGGGGGGAATGCGGCAGTTGAGCAGCGAACTCCTGAACCTCCCCTCCGCTACGCTGCGGGGAGAACCAGGAGTTCGAGACAGATGCCCTTCGGGCACTGCTCAACTGCCGCATTAGAGATAAAATGAAATACTTAAATCGTCAGTAAATCATCAGGGTCAGACTTAACTATTGACATTTAAATAGTCTCCAACTATTCTATTTTATGGCACGAAAAGCAAGGATAGAGTTTGAAGGCGCATTCTACCACATCATCACTAGGGGTAATCAGAGACAAAAGATATTTAAAGAGCAATGAGACTTTCAGAGATATTTGGAGGTATTATCCTCATACAAGGAGAGATATGATTTCTTCCTTTATGCGTATGTGCTGATGAGCAATCATGTGCATCTACTGATGGAGACACAAAAAACTCCTTTATCAAAGATACTTCAGGGGATAAACCAGAGCTATACCATGTATTTCAATAGGAAATACGAGACGGTGGGCCATCTTTTTCAGGGGAGGTATAAGGCTATCCTCTGTGATCGGGATGAGTATTTACTTGCCTTGGTGAAATATATCCATAATAATCCTGTCAGGGTAAAAATAACTCGAACATTTTATGAGTATCAGTGGAGCAGTCACCAGAGTTATGTTCAAAAAACAAAGGGGCAGGATATAGTTGATACTGCTGTATAAGCGGACTATAGAATTCTTCGAGTTCCCTGGAATGTAAAGGAGACAAAAAATATCTCAACTGACAAATCAAGCCAGACAGATGCCGAAACTTACATTGCAGGCTTTAGGGCGGACAGCAGTAATTTTTACCTGACTTATATTCAGATAGATGTTCCAAATATTGACAATGGAGGCTTTGCCGCGCCGCTTAAGATTTACGATAAAAATTTTAATTTGGTCGTGAATGAAAAAGTAAGAACTAAACAGTCAGGAGAGCCTGGTCTTCGACCCTCTTTGGAATTGAGAGGCGACACGATTTTTGTCGGCCATGACTCCGGAGCGTTAGGTAAAGGAAACGTAGAGGTTTATATTTATAAAATAAAAAGATGCAAACCGGCGAATATGTGAAAAAATCACCTTAACCTTAACAGACAAGCCGGTGTTTGCGGAAGAGAAATGATAGAGCGAAAGCATTTTATTCTTCTGTAGAGTTGAAAATCCTTAATGCGGCGCGCCAACTTAGTTGGCACGAAAAATTGCGGCGGCGAAAAAAAGAAGCGACGAAAACGAGGACAGAAATGGGATAAAAAACACCAGTATCGAATGCACCCGGAACTATCCCATGTCCTTTGCACCCATTATGGCAGTCACATCCCCTATAACGATTACGCCATTGCCCTGTCTCAAGACAAAGTCATTCTGAGGAGTAAATATATAATCCTTCCCATCCTTTATGGCAACAACAGTAAGGTTATCCCTTTCAAGAAGGCCGCTCTCCTTTATGGTCTTATTCAGGTAAGGCGAGCTTTCTGTTATAGGTATATCCTCAACCCTGATGGTTCTTGTCTTTTCCCGTAGCATCTCATCGAGAAAAGATACAACAGATGGTCTTATCATCTCGGAGGCCATCCTGAGGCCGCCAATAAAATCTGGAATCACGACCCCATCTGCCCCTGCCCTTCTGAGTTTCTCCTCGCTCTCTTCTTCAACCGCCTTGGTTATAACCCGCACATCCGGATTTAGCCCCTTGGCTGTAAGTGTCAAGAGTAAGTTTTCAGCATCTGTGGGAAGGGTGCAGAAAATACCCTTTGCGCGCCTTATCCCTGCCTGAAGCAGTATCACATCAGTTGTGGCATCGCCATGGACATAGAGTATTGTATCCGAGAGCTTAGAAAGGGCATCTGCATTCCTGTCGATAACAACGAATTTTTTGTTTGTCTTTTCAAGCTCCTCCAGGAGCCTCTTTTTCAGCATAGCAGATTATATCACGGATTCCCTTCCCTCTTCTTCTCAGATAGGCTATAATAATCGTGGAGGTGATTTATGCTACCTTTTAAGCGTTCTCAAAGGGTTGGGGATTTGATGCGTGAGGAGATTGCAGATATTATAATGCGTAAGCTCAAGGACCCCAGGCTTGGTTTTATTACAGTTACAGGGGTTGATGTAAGCGATGACCTGAAACATGCCAGGGTCTATGTGAGTGTGCTTGAGGCAGAAAAGCGCGATGAGACAATGAAGGTGTTGGCATCTTCTACAGGTTTCGTAAAAGGAGAGCTCTCAAGGCGGATAAGGATAAAATTCCTTCCTGATATTATGTTTAAGCTCGATACATCAATCGAATACGGTGCAAAGATAGACAGGATACTAAAGGAGTTAAAAGAAAAAGGTGAAAGTTCCTCCTGAACTTCTATCGCTCATAACATCAGCCAAGAGCTTTTTTATCGCAACCCATATCAACCCTGAAGGCGATGCCATCGGGTCTGCTGCAGCACTTGCAATTGCCTTAGAGTCAATTGGCAAGGATATCTATCTCTTTGACAGGGACCCTGTACCTGAGGTATACAGGTTCCTTCCCCACTCTGAGGGATTTACAAATATAATCCCGGCCTCAACATTTGATGTAATGATAATTGTTGATTGTGGAGATATTGAGAGGATCGGTTCAAAAGCGCCTGAGTCAAGACACAGGGCAGTGATTGACCACCATATTACAGAAAGGCCATTTGGAGATATCAGATGGGTAACGCCGCATGCATCGGCAACAGGCGAGATGATTTACAGCCTGCTGAACAGCCTTGGGATCAAGATCACCAGAGATATTGCCGTTAATCTCTATACAGCCATTGTAACAGATACGGGTTTCTTCAGGTATGCAAATACAACACCTGATGCCATGATGACCTGTGGAGAATTAATCGACCTTGGGGTTGATCCATCAGAGGTGAATGAGGCAGTATCTGAGAGTTTTTCCCTTAACAAATTTAAACTCCTATCAAGGGTATTGAGTACAATTCAGATGGATGGAAAAACAGCATGGCTTACAGTCACCAATCAAATGTATGAAGAGACAGGGACATCTGCGGCGGATACGGAAAACTTTGTGAACTACCCGCTGATAATAAGAGGGATTGCCGTATCTGTCCTTTTCAGACAGCTTGATCCTGATTTATGGAAGATAAGCCTTCGCTCAAAGAGAAGGCTCGATGTGGCATCCATTGCAGAGGAGTTCGGGGGCGGAGGCCACAAAAACGCTGCAGGCTGCAATGTAAAGGGAGACCTCCATTATGTCAGGGATCTGGTTATCAATTCTGTGAAGAGGGCTATCCATGAGTCTAATAGTAAATCTCAATAAGCCGTCAGGCATAACATCACAGGAGGCAATAGTTAAGGTCAGGGATACCCTTGGTGCAAAAAAGGCTGGACACAGCGGAACGCTTGACCCGATGGCATCAGGCGTCCTTATCGTGCTTCTTGATAAGGCAACAAGGCTGTCAGAGATATTCCTTAATTTTGATAAGGAATACCTTGCTACAATGAAACTCGGCGAGGCCACAGATACCCAAGATGTGGAGGGAAAGATAATCTCAAAGGTCGAATCCTTTGAGATTAACAGAGGTGATATCGAGGCCGTCTTAAAGTCGTTTGTAGGCAGCATCAGCCAGATACCACCCATGTACTCTGCTATAAAACACGAAGGAATGCCGCTTTACAAACTGGCAAGAAAGGGTATAGAGATTCATAGAAGTCCAAGGGAGGTTTTTATTCATGAGCTTGCTGTTGAAGGGCTAAACATGCCCCTTGTTACTTTCAGGGTAAGATGCTCCAAAGGCACTTATATACGCACCCTGTGTAATGATATAGGAATAGCCCTTGGAGTCGGTGCCCATCTGTTTTCGCTTATAAGGACAAAGGTTGGCCCATTCACAATAAAGGATGCAGTCGGCCTTGATGAACTTCTAAATAGAGACAGAGGTATTTACAGCATTGACGATGCCCTGTCCTGGATGAAGGAGATAATGATAAGGGATGAGGCAATTGTAAAGGTAAAAAATGGCGCTCCTCTCAAGGCAGCGGATGTGGAATATTTTAGTGATGGTATCAAGATCGGTGATAGGGTAAGGATAAAGGCAGGAGATAATACACTGCTTGCTATAGGTATTATTCAGGAGGACATGCAGTATCCTATCAGGACAGATAAGGTCATCATGGATTATGAAAAGGATTGTCTCAGGATATGACAAAAGATACTTCGCCTGTTGTTAACATAAAAACAATGGATATGCTTGGAAGGCCAGAGGTTGTCACTGTGGATGAAGCAAGAGGAATGCTGCTGTCACAGTTTAATCCTGTCCCGCCACCAAAGATAGAGATGCCAATAGATGACTGCCTTGGCAGGGTTACTGCGATAGATGTCCTTTCCCCTGAAGACCTGCCCAATTTTTCCCGTTCAACAGTTGACGGGTTTGCTGTTGCTGCATCGGATACATTTGGCGCAACAGAGGCTATCCCTGCCTATCTCAATATAGCCGCTGAGGTTATCATGGGTAAAGAGCCTGTATTTGAGCTAAGGAAAGGAGAGGTTGCGAGGATCGCTACAGGTGGTATGCTGCCAATAGGCTCGGATGCTGTTGTCATGCTTGAGCACACCCAAGCTATTAATGAAAAGATCATAGAGGTATTAAGACCTGTTGCCCCTGGTGACAATGTAATCCAGGCAGGAGAGGATGCAAAGAAAGGGGATTTAATACTCAGTAAGGGACACAGGATAAGACCGCAGGATATCGGAGCACTTGCAGGGCTTGGCATTACAAGCATACCGGTATATGAAAAACCAAGGGTTGTCATAATATCTACAGGGGATGAGGTGGTGCCTGCCTCAAGTCCAATCAAGACAGGAGAGGTAAGGGATATAAACTCCTATAATCTCGCAGGACTCATTACCAAAAGAGGCGGTGTACCGATTAGAAAAGGGATATTGCCTGACAGATACGATGTCATAAAGGCAGTACTGAAGCAGTCTCTTAAAGAAGCTGATATTGTTACTATTACAGGCGGAAGCTCTGTTGGCGCAAGGGATCTGACCGCAAAGATAATCAATGACCTCGGCAGCCCAGGCGTCCTGTTTCATGGCGTATCTGTAAAGCCTGGCAAACCGATGATCGGCGGCATTGTTGATGGTAAGGCCGTATTCGGCCTTCCAGGACATCCTGCTGCTGTGACTGTATGCTTTGAGCTTTTCATACGACCTGTGCTTGAACTCCTTACAGGTGAAAAAAAGAAGCACTATCGTCACGGAAACAATACAGTAAAGGCAAGGCTCACAAAAAACCTTGCCTCAAGCAGCGGCAGGGAGGAGCATATCAGGGTTGCCATTGAGGAGAGGGATGGCAAATTGTGGGCAAGACCAATCCTTGGAAAATCAGGTCTCATCACTACCCTTGTAAAGGCTGATGGGACAATTGTAATACCATTAAGAAAACTTGGCTTGGATGAAGGTGAAGAGGTTGAGGTCATTCTATTTGACTGATTTTTTATTTTTTGTTACCCTGCGTTATGCAAAAAAGTCATAACGGTGGTAATATTAGAATTATAGATTTTCTGGAATATAAGCGGTATGGAGATTAAATCAAAGCTCTGGATAGAGGTAGAGGGAGAACCTGTCTTCGGCAGGGGCAGGAGGTTTTTGCTTCAGGCAATAGATAAGTATGGCTCAATAAACCAGGCAGCTAAGGAGATAAACATCTCCTACAGAAAGGCATGGGGTTACATAAACGCAATGGAAAAGAGGCTCGGTATCAGACTTGTCGAAAGACAGGCAGGCGGCAAAAATGGCGGCGGCGCCACTCTCACAAAGGAGGCACGGGAGTTTTTAAAGAAGTATGAGATGATGGAGGAAGGCATAAGGGAGATTGTGGATGCGAGGTTTAAAGAGATATTTGGCGAATAAATAGGATTCAGTGGCCAGGATACAGAAGTCAATAAAACAGTTTAATCCTGACCTTGGCCTCTGAATTCTGCCTCTAAAGAAAGGATTTGCTATGTGTGATGTTCAATGTGATGAGACAAGAAACATCTGGAAAGGTAAAACAGTCCCTGTAACAGAGGCAGTGGGAATGGTGCTGGCACACGATATCACAGAGATAAGGCAGGATGAATTTAAAGGCAGGGCATTTAAAAAAGGACATATTGTCAGACATGAGGATATAAGCCACCTTCAAAGGCTCGGCAAGGAACATCTATTTGTTCTAAACATTGCTGAAGACGAGATGCATGAAGACGATGCAGCGTATGCCCTGGCCAATGCCTTGATGGGCGAAGGCGTTACAATGGAAGGCGAACCAAAGGAGGGCAAGATAAATATTGTTGCTAATAGAGACGGGCTTTTGAAGATCAATAAGGATGCCCTTTTACAATTCAATATGCTCGGAGATGTTATGTGTGCAAGCCTTCATGATAATACCGTGGTAAAAAGTGGCCAGGTTGTTGCAGGCACGAGGGCAATACCGCTGGTGGTAAAAAGAAGAATAATTGAAGAGGCAATGGCAATTGCAGAAAAAGTTAGGGTAAAAATCCCCCCTTACCCCCCTTTAGTAAAGGGGGGATGGGGATTTGAGGGGAATCAGGAGGATTATAAATTTACTGGAATAATTGCAGTTAAAAAAATGAGAAGGCCAAAGGCAGGCATCATTATTACAGGCAATGAGGTCTATTATGGAAGGATAAAGGACGCCTTTGCACCGATTATCACAAAAAAGATCGAGACATTTAAAGGGGAAATTGTAGGGATCTACTATGCGCCTGATGATGAGGTTTTCATAGAGGCGAGATTGAGGGAACTAATAGAGGCTGGAGCTGATTTGCTAATTACAACAGGAGGCATGTCTGTTGACCCTGATGATGTAACAAGGTTTGCCATAAGAACACTTGGTGCAACTGATATCACATATGGCTCAGCAGTGCTTCCAGGTGCGATGTTTCTGGTCGCGTATTTTAATAAGTTAAAAGTTAAAAGTCAGAAGTCAGATAAACCCCTTAATCCTCCCATTACTAAGGGAGGACAGGAGGTGGACTCCGGACTCCAAACTCCAGACTCAGAACTGGTGACTATCTTGGGCATCCCTGCCTGTGGGATGTATCATAAAACTACAATATTTGATTTAATCCTTCTAAGGGTGCTTGCAGGAGAGAAAATCGGGAGATATGAGCTTGCAGAACTTGGACATGGCGGATTATGCCTTAATTGCAAGGAGTGCAGATACCCTGTATGCCCATTTGGAAAATAGGTATCAACTTGTGCCGCAGTTTGCTTTGATGGTTCTACGGTCGAAGACCCCTGTGCCTGCCTGATAACGGTGTTATAATATAAAAGATGATTACTCTTAAGACCCTGAATCTAAAAGAAGACCCGATTGAATATATTTCCAAAAAGGTATATAGCGTTGGATATAAACCATCTGATATTGCCGTTGTCTTTCCAACTGCAAGGGGTATCAGATATTTCTACAGGGCTATATCATGCCATAACCCTCTGGAAACTATTCATGCGCCATACTGCTATGATATCAGCGAATTTCTAAAACTCTGTCTGAACGCCAATGGAACTGCCTTGATTGATGATGCCTTAAGGATTTTCTATCTTCATAAGGCCATCGGGAGCATTGATGGGCATCGGCTGTCCGAACTTTTCAAGGAAGGATACGAGAGGTTTGCCGGTGATTATCTGAGTTTTATATCAACAGGCCAGCGGCTACTCAGGTTTTATGACGAGATTGCCACAGAAAGGGTTTCATTTCAAACATTAAAAACCAGCACCCTATACACTGATTATGAAAAACACATAGCCCTTCTTGAACAGATATTAACTCAATATAAAGGGCTGCTTTCTGGGGATGGACTTACCGATCCAATATTCCTTAAGATGGATGCAAGGATTAATCTTGAGCTATTAGAGGGCTTCAAGAAGATATATTTTCTCACAGGTGGTTATCTCAGTAACTTTGAGCTCGAACTTATCAAGGCTATTTCGGATGTTAAAGACATCGAGTTGATACTCAGATTTGAAGGCCAGCCTGATGGGCAGACCAGGAAGATCTATAGTTTTTTTGACCTTAAACCAGAAAACACAACTGAGGAAACGCTTCCCTCCACACTGGAGATACATGAATTCGAGGAGGCCACATCACAGTTTGGCTTTATACTCTCCTCTGTAGAAAGGTCCCTGAATATGGGCATACCGTCAGAGGAGATTGTTGTGGTGCTGCCTGATGAAAATTTCAAGAGGATAATGTTCAGCCTTGACAGAGAGAGGATATTCAACTTCGCAATGGGGCTTGATATGAAAGAGACGCTCTTCTATTCATTTTTAAAAGGGATTGAAAGGCTGTTTCACGCTGATGCCCCTGACTCGTTCAGAACCCTGAGCCTTATACCATTTATAGAGCATCCGTTTGTAAAGAATCTTTTACCTGCAGGTTACGCTGACTCGCTATCAGGGCAACCAAAAAAGTCTAAAGACAAGGCCTTCTCCACACAGTTGATTGAGGACATTAAAGAGAAGAATAGACTTTTAATAGCAAGACCTGAGTTATTCAGAAGCCCGAAGCTGAGGGATTTCCTTAATAAAACAGAGTATCTCCTGACATCAAAGATAGACTATAACAGCTTTTTACTCAGAACATCTGACCTCCTCAGGCATGTGCTTGCCCATCTGGACAAAGAGTTCATTGATAGGCTTGAGAAGAGTCCTGCGTTCAAGGAATCAAGGAAGGTCATATTTGAATATCTCTTTGAGCATGCATCAAAGCCCTACTATAACATCAACACCGGGAACAACGCATTTAACCACCTTAAATACCTAAATCAACAGATCTCCGGAGTTAATTATCCTGATGTAGCAGGTGGAGCAATCACTGTTATGGGGGTTCTTGAGACAAGAGACCTGAGATTCAAGGCCGTTATTATCCCTGATATGAATGAGGAGATAATACCAAAGAGAAGCGAAAAAGAATTGTTCCTGAATACCGCCATCAGGAAATCCATAGGGATACCCACTTATACAGACAGAGAAAACCTGGGCAGATACTATTTCTTAAGCCTGATAAAAAATGCAGATGCCGTATACCTGAGCTATGTCAAGACAGATAATAGAAGGCCGAGAAGTAGATTTATTGAGGAGATTCTTACAGATACAGGCATAGAACATAGAAAAGGTCTGAGACAATATATATTCTCTAATGACACGGCTGATACCCCTTATAGCCTAACCTTCCCTGATATGATAAAAAAGGACGCATATACAATGAGGCTGATAAACAGGATGCCATTAAGCCCTACAAGTATTAAGACCTACCTTGAATGCAGATACAGGTTTCTCCTCAAATATATAAAGGCTTTTAAAGAGCCAGTAGAGGTAAAAGAGGAGCTCAGGCCTTTTGACCTCGGCAATATATTTCATGAGGCAATAAAGAAGGTCTACAGGAAAAATAAGTCCTTTAGAGACCATGCAGCACTGTATGAAGTCATTGTTAATGCTGTCAGAAAAGAGGCGGTGGAAAATTATGATATATTCCGGCTGAGTCACCATGCAAGGTTTGAACTCGATGTGTTTGTTGAAAAGCTCAGGGCTTTTGTGGATAAGGAGATTGAGAGATTCTCTGGAGGCTGGCACCCAGAGTATATAGAAAAAACCTTATCCGTCCCTATCTTTGGCCATGAGTTCAAGGGTATGATAGATCGTGTGGATATAAGGCAGGGTAAGGCCATGATAATAGACTATAAACTCTCAGATGTAAGACCATGGAAAAAAGTGAAATTCGACACAGATTTTACTGATGTCCAGCTTCCTCTATATATGGCAATGTTTCAAAAGGCTGTGCCTGAGATAGAGGTCGAGGGGATTGCCTATTATGATATGAAAAGGACATTCTCGCTCATAACGGCATTTGAAAAAATGGATATTGCAGATTTCATGGAATTCATGCAAGGGGTAATAGCAGAGATGAAGGACAGGGCTGTCTGTTTCTCAAAGACAGAAAACATCAAGGTATGCAGGCACTGCGGATTTATAGATATGTGCAGAAGGAATTAGAATCCTGTTATTATGTTTGAACGAGATATTATAGAGCCTGAAAAGAGTATCGCCCTAAGGGCATCTGCTGGAAGCGGAAAGACCTTTAACCTCAGTTTAAGGGTCGTTAACCTGCTTTTAAAAGGGGCAGAGCCTGATAAGATCCTCTGTATAACCTTTACAAACAAGGCAGCAAATGAGATGTATGAGCGGATTATGGAGATGCTCAGGTATCTATCCCTTGAATTGAATCCATCAAATATAAGGGCAGAGGCAGAATGCCTCCTCGGCAGTGAAATCGGCAACCCTGATGCTGTCGAAGGATTGAGACAGAGGGCAAATGAGATCAATAGAAATGTCATAAGAAACATCTCAAGACTTAAGGTATCAACAATTGACAGTTTTCTAAACAGCATCCTTAGGCTCTTTCCATTTGAGGCAGGGTTGATGCCTGACTTCAGGTTAATCACAGAAGAGATGGATGATAATCTTTACGCCCAGGCATTTGACATCTTTATAGAAGCCCTGTCATCCGATGACAAAACAAAAAAACTCATACAGGATATTATTATACTCAGCGGTTCCGCCTTAAACTCCCCTTCGGATTTCCTCAACGATTATTTTAAAAGGCTCCTTTCCATGCGTACAGAGATTGACCATATCCAGGGGTCATGCAGGTCATCGGAGATCTGGGATGATTTAGATGAGGTGAGAATGCTTGAGTCTGCGGCAAAGAATACCGCGAGGCAGTTTTCATCGATAATGCAGGCAAGATATCCTGGCCTTGGAAAAAATGCGGTTAATGAATTAATAAAATATGAGACATATCCGATAAAGGAGATCACAGGGCTTACAAGTTTTTCAAAGAAGGAACACAAAGATTACAGATATTTTCCCGATGAGCGTAACGAAGAGATTCAGGCAGTCTTCGATGACCTCAAGGCAAAGACATCTGATTTTCTTATAAGGAAAAACAGGATTTTTCAGGATTCGCTGTTATATCTCTTCTACAGGTTTTTAGGCTATCTTGATGATGCAAAGCGAGAGCTTAATGGTCTTACATTCTCAGATGTAACAAACAGGTGTTATAAGCTCCTTGTCTCAAACAACCTAATAAAGGATTCCCCTGACTATTTTTATTTCAGACTCGATAGCAGGATTGAACATCTTTTAATTGACGAGTTTCAGGACACAAATTTTACCCAGTGGCAGATACTCAAACCCATTGTTGATGAGCTCATCTCAGGCATTGGTCAGAAGGACAGGCAGGGTTCGTTTTTTTATGTCGGAGACCCCAAGCAGTCAATATACCGCTTCAGGGGAGGAGAAAGCAGGCTGTTTGACAGCATTGTCAGACAGTATAAGGGAAGGATACTTTCAAGGTCTTTAAATGACAACTACCGAAGTGCAAAGAATATAGTCAGGTTTATTAATGAAGTATTTACCAGAATAGGCATGCAATATGATTTTACCTATGAAGCACAGGATGCAATGATAGATGGTGTTGATGGATATGTTGAGGTTATGTTTTTTGATAGAAAGAGGTTTAAGGATGTTGAGTTTAAGAAGAAACTGGTAGTGGAACATATCCAGAGACTGATCGACTGCGGGATAGAGGCTAAAGATATAACTATCCTCTGTAATAAAAATGATGAGTGCGATAGTTATGCATCATATCTTATTAAAAATGGGATAAATGCTGTTACAGAGAGCGCTGATACATTCCTCAATGCCACGCCAGTAAGGGCAATGGTGAATCTGTTACGATACCTTGCTGATACAGGGCAGAAGGTTTATTTCCTAAGTTTTATGTCCTTAACTGAATATGTAGAAACGACGGACATCGAGGAAAAGATCCAGAGGATTTCTAACTATGCTAATCTTGTTCCTGTAAGCAAATTGCTTGCGATAATTGTCGAGGAGTTTGACTTGCTAAGGCGGTTTTCCTTTGACCCGAACCTGCAGCTCCTGATTGAGTGTTCAACAAGCAATGAACTCGAAGACCCTGTTTCGATAAACGAATTTCTCAGCTTCGCAGAGACCAATCTCAGGGCTGTAAAGTCATTAAGAATTAATCCCGCCTATCCGCACTTTAATAAGGGAGGGATTCATAAGGGTGCTGTCTCGATCATGACTATCCATAAATCAAAGGGTCTTGAATTTCCATATGTGATAATCCCCGAGATGGAAGTAACGATGTCTCTGGATGCCAGATTAACACCGATCATATTTGAATACGATGACAACCTGTTTGTAAAAAACATCTACATAAACGAGAGAAGGGATATCCTGGAGATAAATCCACAGCTTAAAGAGGCTTACAGGTTAGAGCAGGAGTTAATTGTTCGTGACAGCCTCAATAGGCTCTATGTTGCAATGACAAGGGCAAAGCATGGGCTTTTTATAATCGCAGGGCACAGCGATGGAAACTCCGGAAAACTGCTTTCTGATGTGCTTTTAAATATCTTCAAAGAAGAACACCTTGTCTACGGCGAGATTCCCAGGCTAACAAAACAAGGCAGAGAAGATAAGGCTGAAACGCCTTTACTGCAGTCCTTAAGATCAATATGGAGCTTAAAGGACGCCAAGCCCATTATTGAGGAAGAGGAAAAGAAAGATGAAGAGATAACATCCTTTGAAGATTATCAGCACAGGCTTTTTGGCGAGGCCTTTCATTATGCAGTTCAGGTAATAAAGGGGTTTGAACAGGGTAATGTAGAGGATGCAGTCAAACTTGTGAAACAGAGATTCGGGGGACTAACATCAATCCCTCATCATTCTCCCTTGCTGAATGTGGGGTTGGAGGATCTAAAGGCAAGACTGTCTATGCTGATAGGTAATGCAGTGTTCAGAGATATTGTTAACGGGGCAGAGCTTATACGCGAAACAACATTCCTTAAGTCCCTCAAAGACTACAGGATAGACCTTATAGCATTAAAGGATAATACTGCACAGGTTATTGATTTTAAGACAAATTATGATAAGGCCTCGCTAAATAAATATAAAAACCAGATAAGAAATTACTGCAGGCTTGTATCTGATGCTACAGGCAAAAAAGCATATGGCTATCTGATATTTATACTCGATGACAGGGTCGAGATTCAGGAAGTAAAGTAACTTCCATTTTGACGCCTTCGACGATAGCAGGTATAATTGATTCATGGAAAATCTATTGAAAATATTGCCAAGCACATTCATCCCATTGTTTGTCGCTATAGATGTCTTTGCAGTGCTGCCTATATTTATCTCGATGACGGATGGGATGGCCAAGGAACACAGACAGACAGTGGTCAGGGACTCGATCCTCACTGCGCTATTTGTAAGTCTTGCGTTTATAGCAGTTGGGGAGGCCATATTCAGGGTACTTGGCATTACCACTGATGATTTTAAGGTTGCCGGCGGCCTTGTGCTCCTTGTTTTCTCGGTTATTGAACTCATTATACCAGGCGAGGAAAGAAGGCAGCCCACGGGAAAACTCGGAGTAGTCCCTATAGGTGTCCCGCTTATTGTTGGTCCTGCTGTCCTTACTACCCTGATTGTGATTGTGGACCATTATGGTATCGTGCCAGCAGTTATATCTCTCATCCTGAATCTCATCATTGTATGGCTTTCTTTTATTAATGCGCAGAGGATTATCAGAATCTTTGGCAGAGGAGGCATCATCGCAATCTCAAAGATCATGGCTTTGCTGCTTGCATCAATAGCGGTAATGATGATACGCCTCGGGATAGCAAATATCATCAGAGGCTCATAACACATTGAGAAATTACTACGCATCGTTTATCTGAAAAGTGTTTATAATATCTTATAAACACAAAAGGAGAAGGAAAATGTTCATCGGGATCATCTCGGATACACATGATGATCTGCCTGTCGTAAGAAAGGCAGTGAAGTTTTTCAATAGAAAGAATGTCGGGCATGTAATCCACGCAGGTGATCTAATATCGCCGTTTACAATAGAGGTTTTTAAGGGATTAGACTGCAGGTTTACAGGGATTTTCGGAAACAATGATGGAGATAAGCTGCTGTTAAAAGACAAATCAGAAGGCCGCATCCATAACCAGCCGCACATCATGACGCTTCATGGAAGGAAGATAGCACTGCTGCACGAGCCAGATGTCGTTAATGCCCTTGCTGACAGCGGACACTTTGACCTTGTCATCTATGGCCACACCCACAGGCCTGATGTAAGGACGGTCAAAAATACCTTGATTGTCAATCCTGGTAAGGCCAGCGGTCTGCTAAAAGGCAGGGCAACCGTGGCAGTAGTGGATCTGGATAAGATGGAGGCCGAGATAGCGGAGATAAAATAGTTAGAGTGCTGGATTGAAAATTCCCTGCAGCAAGCTGCGGGCAATACGCTCGCTATCCATTTATCAGGGCATCATCTATAACACTATAATCCTTTATCTTTACCTTCCTTCCAACGACCTCTAACCTGCCCTCGGCAAAGAGCTGTATTGCCATCGGAAATATCTTATGTTCCTGTTTCAGGATCCTGTCGGAAAGGCTTTCCTCTGTATCACCATCAAAAACAGGGACAGCGGCCTGGATTATTATAGGGCCTGTATCCATGCCTTCATCAACAAAATGCACTGTGCAGCCTGAGATCCTCGCCCCATAGTCCACTGCCTGTTTCTGAGCATGTAGCCCTGGAAAGGATGGAAGCAGTGCAGGATGTATATTCATTATCCTGTTTCTGAAAGGCTCGATCAGGCTCTTTCCGACAACCCTCATAAAGCCCGCAAGAATGACAAGCTCAACACCTCGCCTTCTGAGCTCATCTGCAATATGGGAAAAGTAGGTATCCCTGTCCTTGAATTCCTTCGGATCTATATGGAGGTAATCTATACCGTGCCTTTTGGCCCTTTCAATGGCAAAGGCATCCTTTCTGTCAGTTATAAGTATGGATATTCCTGCATCAAGCCTGCCTGCCTCTATGGCATCTATTATGGCCTGAAAATTTGAACCCCTTCCAGAGGCAAGCACACCGAGTTTTATCCTGGCCATTATCTCCTTTGCACCCCAAAAGATCAAGGATCTTTTGGGGACCCCGTTTCAACCCGAGGGAGTTCTATAACCTTTGATTCCTCTCTGGGCATGATGGACCTTCCCTCAAAAGAGCCGCCCTCTGCAATGGAGAGTTTAGGGGTCTTTATCTCGCCGGTAACGCTACCTTTGGTCTTTATCTCCACAATCTCCTTTGCGCCAAGGTTCCCTTCAATACTTCCTCCTATGATGATACCCTTGGCAGATACATCGCCCTTAACACTGCCGCTGTCTCCAACAATAACCCAATCTGCCTCTATATTGCCCTCTACACTGCCATCTATCCTCAATGTCCCATGATTTTTTATATTGCCATTAACAAATGTCCCTTTGCCAAGAAATGACTCAATCCTCTCATGTCTTTTAAACATCTACCTTGCCTCTATAAATGGTAATGGGTTTGTCGGTTTCCCATCCTTCCACACCTCATAGTGGACATGCGGGCCTGTGGCATTGCCTGTCGAACCAACATATGCAATAATGTCCCCCCTCTTTATCTTCTGCCCGGTATGCACGAGGTTCTGTGAGGTATGGGCATAGACGGTTGAATAGCCATAGCCATCTTCAAGCACAACCAGCCTCCCATCACCGCCTTTCCAGCCCTCGTAGCTCACTATGCCGTCGGCAGTGGCCCTTATAGGGGTTCCCTTTAAATTTGCAATATCAACACCTGAATGAAACTCAGGGCCTCCATTTATCGGGTTTGTCCTGTATCCAAAGGGTGATGTGATGCGGCCATCAATGGGCCAGCCCTTTGGTGTAGAGACATAGATGTCCTTTTGCTGCCGCAGATAATCCTTAAACTCTGACACACTCTTAAGCCTCTCCTGAACCTCTTTTCTTATGGCATCCATATCTACAGAGCCCATATCCTCTGGCTCATTGCTCACCTTTTCAAGGACCTTATCCCTGGATTTAGAGGATAAAAGATTAACAAGCTCTGCCTCTGCTGCCTTAAGGGTATTGACAGTGCCTTTGATGTCTTTGATCTGGCCTGCGTAGTAGTTCAATCTTGCCTTCATGCCCTGGTACCTGGCCCTATCAACCGCAGCAGATAACGCAGATATGCTAAAGACAAGCCAGATTGCAATTATGGCAATGATGCCTATGGACGGCAGATGTAGCCTTATGGTTCGATTGCTGCTGTGAGGAATCAGAATAATGGTTATAGGAGTAAATGCCTTTTTCAGCACCTTCCCAATCTTCTTAAACATATCAAACATATACACATCCCCCCTCCCCTTTATCTATGAAACCGATTATATATGGCCTCTCTCCAAGCTCTTTCAGCCTGAAGATGGCTCTCTCCACATCCTCCTCTGAAAATACCAGGATAAAGCCAATACCCATGTTAAAAACCCTGAACATCTCAGAAGGAGATACATTCCCAAGTTCCTGTATAACCGAAAAAACAGGCTGAATCTGCCATGAATCCTTTTTTATAACTGCCTTCAAACCCGACGGCAGTATCCTCGGCAGATTCTCCGTAATCCCTCCGCCAGTAATATGGGCCATGCCCTTTATCTTAAAATCCTTAGACATCTCAAGGACGCTTTTTACATATATCCGCGTTGGCCTTATAAGCTCCTCTCCAAGCGTAGTGCCTAACTCAGGCATAAATCTGTCTATGCTGTATCCCTTTTCATCAAAGAACAATCTCCTTACAAGGGAAAATCCATTACTGTGAAGACCTGAGGATGCAAGGCCGACCAGGACATCGCCTGCCTTTATACCCGAACCATCTATTACCCTATCCTCATCAACAATACCAACTGCAAAGCCAGAAAGGTCGTATTCCCCTTCCCCATAGAAATCAGGCATCTCCGCTGTCTCGCCTCCTATGAGGGAACATCCTGCCTCACTGCACCCATTGCATATGCCCCTGACAACCTCAGCGGCCTTTTCTGGTCTGAGCCTTCCTATGGCAAAATAATCAAGGAAAAAAAGGGGCTCTGCGCCAGATGTCAGTATATCATTTACGCACATAGCAACAAGATCAATGCCAACCGTGTCATGTCTATCCATCATAAATGCAATCTTTAATTTCGTCCCAACGCCGTCTGTGCCGCTGACAAGTATAGGGTTTTTGTATCGCTCTATATCAGGCTTAAACAGTGCACCAAAGCCGCCTATATCAGTGACCACCTCTTTTCTGAAGGTGGCCTTTACAAATGGCGATATGATACCCACAAACCTGTTGCCGGCATCGATATCAACCCCTGCCTTTTTATAAGTGAGATCTCCCATAATGAGGCTTTAGATTTAAAAGTTATAACATAAAAAAAATATTATTTCCACCCCAACACCTTGGGCTTGACCCCTACTTCGGCTCCTTCGTACAGGGATAAGGATTTGTGACGGAGAGATTTTTCAACATCTATTATTGGAATAGCAGGTCTTAATGCACAAATTTATGTGCACTGAGATTGTGGCTATTGGAAAACATCTCTTAGCCATACCCTGATATCAAAGAGATTATTGCACAAAAAAATATGCAATGAGGCCTTTTAAAAGCATCCAGAATTATAACAAAACCACTATATTTCAATGAGTTATGAATCTGGAATCTTGCTTGCAAGGAGAAAAGACAGCAATCTCTGAGGTCTAATCAGAAAAGGAGGCTACAGAAATGTTGGAAAACAATGCCATATCACCCGATAAGACGATTAGAGGTGTTATTACGCCTGATAAACGGCTCTTTGACTTACTCCATAATTCTAAATCGCTTGTTAAAAACAAGAGGATTATAACACCACGGTTGAACATGCAAGATGGCCTTCTGACAGACAGAAGAGTAATCTTTACTTCGACCGTAGTCAATAGGGGGATAGACGATGTCTATCAGATCATAAAAGATGTTGAAGGATTCCCAAAATTTATGAAATGGGTCAAGGCCATTATTATCCATGAGAGGGAAAACCACAGGGCAATAAGTGAATGGCTTGTTGATTTCGAGGATGCATATTTAGCATGGAAACAAGAAGAAATATATGATGACAGCAGGGAAAAAATCAGCTTTAACATGCTCAACGGTGACTTTGATGGTTATTGTGGGGAATGGAATCTATCTGAGATGGGAAATAACAAAACCCTTATAACCCTAAAGGCAAAGTTTGATTGGGGGATGCCCAACATCGAGGTCCTGATGGGACACATACTGAGGAGAAAGGCAAGATATGCTATGAGGACAATGCTCTTAGCAATAAAGAAGGAGGTAGGGAATGTTGAGTGAGTTCGCCTTTGTGATCCATGCAACCGACTTAAAACTGATGAGTATTGCGTTCGATGAACCAGGGATTATTAAAAAGAACAGGAGTCTTGTTGAGAAGGCCTTCTCATGGTTCCCTCCATTTAAATGTGCCCATATAGAAGGACTTAGATCGAGAACTGGCAAAACGAGCGAAGGAGATCTAATCTTCTGCACACTGACACCCGAGCAATTTCTGACAATGGAACCTGATTTTTTGCTTAATCGGATTGTGGAGGCCGGCAGATTGGCTATAGACCTTGGAGCAAAGATTCTTGGGCTTGGTGCATATACAGCCTTTGTTGGAAGAAAAGGACTACAGGTAGCAAAGGCACTCGACATGCCAGTTACAACAGGCAGCAGTTATACGGCTGCAACTGCTGTGGAGGCAACCTTAAAGGCAGCTGTAGATACAGGGATGAGTCTCGATGAAATTAGAGCCTCAGTTGTGGGAGCAACCGGGACAATAGGGAGTATATGTTCTCAACTTATTTCAAAAAAAATTCGAGCGATAAACCTTGTTGCGCGGAATCTACCGAGGTTAGAAAATCTATCCAAGAGAATTAAGGGGAAAAATGAAACGGCAAAGATAATTATCTCTACAGATATAAATTCAATCTCAGAAAGCGATATAGTTGTTTGTGTGACAAATGATCCTTCTGCCATTATAGATATCAATACCTTGAAATCAGGATCTGTGGTTTGTGATATTTCGATACCAAAGAATATCTCTGAAGAAAATGCCGCAGCAAGGAAAGACATCCTTGTGATAGATGGCGGCATCGTCAAGCTTCCTGGGGATGTAGAATTCAATTTCTATTTTGGCCTTCCACACAGTCATGCATATGCCTGTATGGCAGAGACCATGATTCTTGCCCTGGAAGAGCGATATGAATCTTACTCTATAGGTGGTAATATAACTATAGAAAAAGTCGAGGAGATAACCAGGCTTGCCTCAAAGCACGGATTCAGACTTGCAGAGCTAAAGAGCTTTGGCGTTGCAGTATCGGAAGAGAGGATGGAAAGCTTTAAATATTATTCAAGAGCAAAGGCAATATGTGGTAGAATCTAACCGATGAATATCCATTCGATAGCATCACTTATAGCCTTCTTAGTGTGCACATCGCTGTCTGCCTTTGTATTTTTTAGAGGTAGGAGAAGCAATGTACACAATGGATTTATCATAGTTACTCAGCTGACAGGTATATGGTCTCTTTTCCCATTTCTGATACTTAACAATCTTATCCCTGTAAAGCAAATCCTTCTGGTGAGGGCTGTTTATTTAGCCGCCATATTCGACCCGACAGCCTTTCTTTATTTTTCCTTTGCCCTTGTTGGCATTGAGAACAAGAGGAGGCCCATTATAATGTTATCTTTACTTATATCATTGATACTGTCAGTATTTGGTTTTAGCCCATTATTTATAAAAGATATCGTTAGGTCGGGGAATCTTGCGTCCATTACGGTAGGGCCTTTGTACCATCTCTATATGCTTTTCTTTGTGTCTGTCTGCCTCTACACATTTTATAACTTTCTGAGTGCATATAAGGTCTCATATGGAATATTAAGAAACCAGTTGGAATATGTATTTATAGGGTTTGGGATTGCTTATATTGGCGGATTGATGCATCTCGCAAATATATATTTTAAATATGAGCCATTTCCCCATGATTTCCTGATCATTCTTTTTGTTCTAATCATCTATTATGCAATCGTCAAATATCGTCTCATGGACATCGATATAGTCTTCAAAAAAGGTATCACTTATACAACACTGATAACCCTGACACTGCTTCCGGGTTTTGCCATCATCCTGCTCGCCGAGGACATCTTCTTTGGCCAAATAAATTACCCATTTTCCATTCTTATTCTCCTTGGACTTATAAGCGGAGCCTTTGCCTTTTATGCCATGCGGTTGAAGACTGAACGGGCTGTTGAAAAGAGGATATTCTCGAAGAAATATCGCTATCATGAAACCATAATGAGTTTCAGCAAGGATATTATCTCTATCCTCGACCTTGATGAACTTTTAAAGAGTCTTGATGCTGTGCTGACAAAGTCGCTTGACACAAGCGAGCTGTCAGTATTCTTGATAAAGGAGGGGAAAGACACCTATGGTCTTGCCCATTCAAGCGCCAAAAGGGATGAGCCAGCCATTGTAGGGGATTTAGAAGACATGGGAAGGATATGGTTGAAGGAAGAGCTCACATGGAAAGAAGCCAACATAAAAAGGTTAATGGGCATGATTAATGCGGAAGTCTTCATACCGCTGAGGTGCAAGGGAAAGGCTATAGGATTTCTTACCCTCGGAGAAAAAAACAACGGTGGGTTTTATTCCTATGAGGAATTAAATATCCTATCCGCCCTTTCCAATCAGGCAGCCGTTGCCATTGACAATGCAAGGCTTATTAAGGAGCTTGACCGTTCAAAGGACCTCCTGCGCCGTTCAGAACAACTATCCCTTATAGGAAATCTTGCAGTAAGAATAGCGCATGAGATAAGAAATCCGCTTGTAGCCATCGGGACATTCATCCAGATGTTGCCATATAAATACAGCGATCCTGAGTTCAGGGAGAATTTCTATAACATAGCGCTTGAGGAGGTTAACAGGATTAACGACCTCATAACCGAAATGCTCGACCTCACCAAAAATAAGGTGTCAAGGTTTCAGTCTGAAAATATACACAGGATTATTGAGAAGATGCTCCTGCTTGCATCCCCAAAGGCAAAAGAAAAGGGGATCAGTATCATCAAAAAATACGACACGAGTATTCCAAATGTAATGCTAGATGTTGAAAAAATCAAACAGGTATTCCTCAACCTATTTTACAATGCTATTGAATTTAACAGGGAAGGCGGACAGATAGCGGTGGTTACAAGGCTCATAGATTCTAACAATAACCATTCGGTCCTGAGGGTTGATGTAAAAGATACAGGTATTGGAATACCTGCGGAAAACATAGAGAGGATATTCGACCCTTATTTCACGACAAAACATAAAAGTCCTCTTTTTAAAGGTACAGGGCTCGGCCTGTTTATTTCTAATCAGTATATACTTGAACACATGGGATGGATTCAGGTAGAAAGCACAATAGATAAAGGTACCACATTTGCAGTGCATTTCCCTATAGAAAAAGGAAATGTGGGGGCTTGACATTGTATCGGCATGAGTGATATAAAGTGGTAAGAGGTTAGTAAGGCATGTTCAGGCTGAAACTTATAATCTTTATACTGCTTGTGTTTCTGCTCTTTATATTTCCTGTCGGCTTTCTTTTTGCTGACAGAACTGGCGATATTATAGCTGCAGGGACAGCAGGCTATGTCCTTGGATGTGCCAGTGCCCCTCATTATTATGACTATTACCCTGCGCCTTACTACTATGTCCCCCCTCCCCCACCTCCTGGTTACTATTACTATTATGCGCCGCCACCAGTGCCGCCACCTGGCATATATTATTACGGTTATTAGCCGCATAACCCTAAAAGGGTACGAGTGATAACCTATCTTGTATATTACACTGAGGAGATGATCTTATGGTTATGTTGAACCTTGATTTAAAGCCTGAGGATTTTACCATTCCTCCCCATGACAACATGGAAGACTTTCACGGTGACTTAAATAATCCTGACATAGTTATTTTCCTTAACGGCAACCAGTGGATGATAATGAAAGAGTTGCTTGCCGCTTTTCAGCAGGAACATCCAGAAATCAAGAATATCTTTTATGAGACTATCCCGCCTGGAATACTCTTAAAGCAGATTCGTCACGGCGCCCTGAAGGTTGGGGAGCTGGTTATCAGTGTGCCGCCTGATATCTATACAGCAGGCAGAGAGGAGATGGACTCTCTGTTAAACGATGGCTTTATCAAAGAGTATGTTCCTTACGCGAAAAACCATCTGGCTATCATGGTGCCCGAAGGGAACCCGAAGGAGATCACGGGCTGGCGCGATTTAGGGCGTCCGGGAATCCGGGTGGTTATGCCCAATCCGGTAACGGAAGGTGTCGGTCGTCTGGCACTCAAGGCCATGGAAAAAGCAGAAGGACGTGAACTTGTGGAGACCGTTATGGGGGAAAAGTTGACCGATGGAGAGACCTTCCTTACCCATATCCACCATCGCCAGACTCTCCTTCTTCTCATGGATGGAACGGCAGATGCCGGGCCGGTATGGATCAGCGAAGCGCTTTATCAAAAGAGGATAGGAAGCCCTCTGGACTATGTGCCCATCCCGGAAGGACAGAATCAGAGCGGCACATATTTCATCGCCATCGTAGAGAAGACCGTGCAGCACAGGGTCGCGGCAGAGGCATTTCTTGACTTCATGAGGAGCAGGCAGGCTCAGGATATATATGCCGGCTACGGCTTTAGCAGCGCGAATTAAATTTTCAATTACTACTTGCAAAGCCTGTTATGCGAGGGAAATTGTATGAGGGCGCATTCAAATCGTCAGGAGGATATGGATGAGACCCGATTCACCGTTTTATTTACGGAGTTTTGAAGTGCTTAAAAAATCAGCTTTATTCTCAAGACTCGATGAGGATGTCCTCAAGGAAATGTTTCTGATTTTCAGGCATCAAGAATGGGAGAAAAAACAGGTTGTTATGGAGCCCGCTCAAACAGTCGAGCAGGGGTTATTTAGAGATCAAAGACCTGCATGCCCTGATAAGAAAAATAGAAGAACACCTGCATTTTAATAAAGATAGAGATAGAAACAATGAGAAAGGATAAGGTATGTAACTTAAGTAGTAGAAGTGATCGAGAAAAACAGGTATGCTTTAAATAGGTTTCCCAAACGGCTCATTGGGCCTGACAAAAAAGTTAACCATTAAAAAGCAGGAGATGCACCATGTCAAAGGGAAAAATGTAGCTGTTGCTATATTCAATACTCACGGTGAGGCCGAAAATGCCGTGTGCGTCTGGCTCAGAGGCGAAAGGAGGTGATGGCAGTCCTCGTCGAAAAATAGAGTAAGCAGCAGGTGTCTCAGATGTTAATTCAACCCAAGGAGGAAGCTATGTTCAAGAAAATCGTAGTAGTTGGAATTGCCGTGCTCATGGTTAGCGGTGCAGCGTTTGCTGCGGACAAGAGTAACAAGATCGCCAAGAGTGACAAGAAGACCCAACATCATCTTTCGAAGATGAAATGCGAAGATTTTCTCATGCTTGATGAGACGATCAGGCCCAAAGTCGTTTATTATGGGGTCGCATACGCACGCGGCGGCAAGCCGGAAGGCGCCGTGATCGACATCGAAAGAACAGAAAAGATCACGCCTATAATCGTTGATGAATGCAAGAAAGAGCCAAAAGCGTCCTTCTGGCAGAAACTCAAGGCGGAAGTCAAGAAAATCTTCTAAACTCTCAATGTAAAGAAAAAAAGGAGCACACCCTATGAAACCATATCAACTGATTGCGGCCAGCGCGCTGGCACTTATGGTCCTGGCCGGTTGCACCACCACCGGCATGGGGCGCGGAGAAATGACCGACAAAGGAAAACCCACCGAGCCCGTTCTGTTCAGTTGGAAAAGCACGGACGGGGGGCTGTCCGGCTCGATGGTGGCCACACTGCCCGACGCGACCTACACAGGTAAGTTCTTTCAGATTACCCGTCAGACGCAGCGCGAAACCCTTGCTCCGCTGTGGAACGGCTGGAACGCAGGATGGTACGACTGGCCGTACTGGAGCCAGCCTTATCCGGCCACGTACGATGCGACGCAGTTCATTACGTACTACAGCGGCAAAGTGGTTGCCAATCTTGAAACCAACGGCGGCCAGCGCATGCGCTGCCGCTTCCATCTTGCCAATCCGACAAGCGGTATGGCTGATGGCGGCCAAGGCGAGTGTCAACTCTCCGGCGGTCGAATCATTAACGCAACATTTTAATCCTTAATTGATAACAAGAAAGAAGGAGGTGGTCAACGACGACGTAGTCAATCGACATATAGTCACGCCATAAATAATAGCAGTAAAATCACAAAAAAAGGAGGTACACTATGTCAGAGAAAAATTTGGCTGTAGCTATTTTCAACACCCACACTGAGGCTGAGGATGCTGTCAAGGAACTCCAGAAATCCGGCTTCGATATGAAGAAGCTGTCCATCGTAGGCAAGGACTATCATTCTGAAGAGCATGTGGTAGGCTATTACAATACGGGTGACCGTGTCAAATACTGGGGAAAGTTGGGGGCCTTCTGGGGTGGATTATGGGGATTCCTTTTCGGTTCCGCGTTCTTTTTCATTCCCGGGATTGGCCCCATCGTTGTAGGCGGTCCGTTGGTGTCGTGGATCATTGGCGCGCTTGAAGGTGCCGCTATTGTGGGTGGAATGAGCGCCGTTGGAGCAGCGTTATACGGTATCGGCATTCCAAAAGACAGCGTCCTCAAATATGAGACTTCTCTGAAGGCGAACAAGTTCCTGTTGGTTGCGCACGGGACGGGGGAAGAAGCGGAAAAGGCAAAAAAGATTTTAGAGACGACTAATGCAGTTGAGACAGCAATTCATCACGCTTAAAAACGGAGGTATTGAAATACGAACAGGCTGTTTAAAAACCCTGTTGTGTCATTGCGAGGAGCAATTTTCGCAATGACACAATCTATGAGGAGAACATTATGGAAAAAAATAAGGTTATATTTGCCCTTGGGATAATTATCATTTTTGCCATTGTAGGCGCCGGCATCTCCATCGTATTCGGCAGATTTGTCAGCTTCAGCAACATCTCCAGCGTTGTTGCGGCCTCGGAAAAAACCGATGTAGCCGTACAGACGGGTATGGCAATCACAGATGCAGGCGGCGCAATCGCCTTTAACCCGCCCTCTGTCCAGGATGCGCCGGCAAACATAAAGGACGCGGTCATGCTCGGTCACAACATCCTGACGGATACCCGGAAATATGCGGGTCAATACGTTGGGAACAAGCTCGACTGTTCAAACTGTCATTTCAAGGGGGGCATGACCCAAGGCGGGAAAAACGGAGGCCTCTCGCTTGTGGGAGTGGGTGCAACCTATCCCCAGTACAAGAAGAGACAGAACTATTCCGTGGACCTCGTGACACGAACAAATGACTGTTTTGAAAGGAGCATGAACGGCAAACCCTTGCCCGCTGACAGCCGGGAAATGATAGCTATAGTCACATATTATCAGTGGATATCAAAAGGACTGCCCATATATGCCGATATCCCCTGGTTGGGGGTGAAACACCTCAAGAGTGGTCATAAGCCGGATGAGGTAAAGGGGAAGCAGGTCTTTGCAGACAAATGCGCCATGTGCCACGGCAATAACGGCCAGGGAACCCCGGCGGCGCCGCCTCTGTGGGGAAAGGATTCCTTTAACGATGGCGCGGGTATGCATAAGCTGGAAAACCTTGCAGCCTTTGCCTATAAAAATATGCCAAGGGGAAATCCTGACCTTACCCCTGAAGATGCCCTGGATGTAGCAGCGTTTGTTACAACCCAGCCAAGACCTCATTTTGTGCCCAGAAAGGGATAGGAGGATTTATGCAGTTTCCCATCTTTCAGGTACCGCATTTAGGCAACGGCATGACAATCGCACTGGATGCAGTGCTGCATGTGATCATAAGCCACGGACTGGCTATCGGCGCAATAACGCTCATCGTAATAAGTGAATACATGGGATTTAAGAAGTCTTCCCAGGACTGGGAAAATTTTGCAAAGGACTTTCTGAAATTCACCATTATAATCACCACAGGTGTCGGAGCGGTAACGGGAGTCGGCATATGGCTTATTACCAGCGCCCTTTCACCCCTTGGCATAGGCTCTATGCTTCGTGTCTTTTTCTGGCCATGGTTTATTGAATGGATGATATTCACCAGTGAGGTGATTTTTCTTCTCCTCTACTACTTTACCTGGGATAAATGGACAAGTGAGAGGAAGAAGCAGCATATTTATCTGGGAGCCGGCTATACCATTTTCGCTCTTTCCTCTGCCTTTCTGATTACAGGTATACTGGGTTTTATGCTTACTTCTGATGGCTGGCCCTGGGATAAAAGTATCTTATCTGCTTTTTTTAATCCAAGTTACCTACCTCAACTGCTATTGAGGATAGGTATTGCTTTAGCGCTTGGTACCGTATTCTCTGTGGCATTTCTTCTTTTTACCAGAAGGGAAAGTGGCTTCCGCAAAGAAGCCCTGAACTTTTTCGGAAAGGTTGCCCTGCTTTCATTATCGGCAACGGTTATATTCACCTGGTGGTATTTCAGCGTCGTCCCTTCATCGTTCAAAACCCACGCTAAATTTGCTGCCCTGACTTCCCACTTTTCCCAGCAACCTGAAATTTTCTGGATTGCGAATATTACCGCTGCTTTCCTGTTGTTCGTGTTAGCCCTGTCTGCCATGAGAGGTTCCACCCTTCTGGTTAAAATTCTCATTCTCCCTGCAATTTTGATATCCATGGGTTTTGTAAGTGAATTTGAACGTATAAGGGAGTTCATCAGAGGTCCTTACCTCATGCCGGGTTACATGTATGCTAATCAGGTATTGTTGAAGGAGACCCCCGTATTGGACAAAGAGGGGTTATTGAAGAATGCATACTGGTATAATTCAATCACAAAGAGACCTGATGTAGTGAATCAGGGCGCATACCTCTTTGCACAGAACTGTTCAGCATGCCATACCATCGGAGGAATTAATGACATTGCAAAGAGGGTGCAGGGAAGGACAGAGGATGGAATCTTTGTCATCCTCGGCCATACCCATGATATGGTTCCCTTCATGCCTCCTTTTTCAGGGACAGAGCAGGAGCGGAGGGTAATGGCAAGCTTTCTCTATAAGCTATCAACGGGAAGGCTCAAAATGGGTGCACCTTCCCGTTTTACACCAGGGAGGTGGGAATGAATAGCCTCTTCGACATAATGCTCTCAAAACCGCTTCCGGATGCGTGGCTCCGTGGTCTCCTTTTTGCCTCCTTCACCCTTCATATGGTATTTGTTCTCTTAACTTTAGGGACTGCCATCCTTTCTGTTTACTATTTTATTGATGCCCGATGGACCGGTAAACCGGAAGAGTTGCGTATGGATAAGAGGATATTAAAGACCTTCATGGCCCACAAGAGCCTGGCAGTGGTGCTGGGAGTTGCACCATTGCTTCTGATCCAGATCGGCTTTACCGTCCCCTTCTTTACCGGGGTTAATCTACTTGCGCCTTTATGGATGTTAGTCATTGTATTTCTGGTAGTGGCATTTTTGTCCTTTGATGCCCTGGGGCACAAAATGTATGTGCACCCTTATTTACATCTGGTTTTTGGCATCATTGCCCTCCTCCTTCTCCTTGCAGTTCCTGCAGTATTCGTCGGGATTCTGGTGGTGGCAGAAAATCCGGAAAAGTGGTTAACAATAATCAGTAGTGGCTATAAGCTAAGGGGTTCCTTAGCCTTACACTGGCTTTTCAGATACCTGCATGTCCTCGGGGCTGCGGTTGTATTCGGTGCAGCATTTCATTATTTCTTCTCAGCAAAAGATGAAACCGAAAAGAGGTCACTGCTTAAATGGATCATTGCCGGGATATTGCTTCAGATCATCCTCGGCACAACGCTCTACAGTTCTTTATTAGAAAAACCTGATTACATCACCAATGCTTCATTATTTATTGGCGTCGTCGGTGTCGCATTATTATTGTGGATAATTTATCTCAATGTGGGTAAAAAGAGCACTTTAGATATCAGAACAGTACTACCTCTCTTAATGCTCATACTTATACCAATGCTTTTAGCAAGACAATTTATTCAGTATAAGAAGTTTCTGCCCCTTGAAAAACAGTTACAGGCAAACGCTCAAGCTTACCAAAAAGAATTGCAGCCCTATTCCCAGGAAGCCCTTAATAAATATAAAGACGATTTAAAAGTGGTCTATGACAATGGCGAGACCATATATTCAAAGAGCTGTGCCTTCTGTCACGGAGAAAAGGCGGATGGTATCGGACCAGAAGCAAAAAACCTTACAATCCCTCCGGAAGACATATCGGCTATAAGAACCACAAGAACGCATCTTCATAAGATACTAGTCGAAGGCGTTTCGGGCTCTGCCATGCCTTACTTTACTTTTTTTGATAGGTATAAAATAGACAGCTTGATCGATTATCTGGATAAAAAATATCATGTTCTAAGTTTACCTGAACCTCTTCCTGTTAAAATCTCTGATACAGCATTGCAACAGGCCCAGAAAATTTATAATGAAACCTGCTCCGGGTGTCATGGAATGGATGGCAGAGGTTCAGCGCTTTCAAAAGGTTTTCAGCCCCAGCCTCCGGACTTTACCGTTTACAGCTTATCGCCTAAGAGGGCCTTTGATGTCATAACAAAAGGTTATCCAGGGACTGCGATGCCATCATTTAGCAACCTGCCGGAAGAGGTCCGATGGAGCCTGGTAAAAATTATTAATGACAAAAGAATCCCTGAACTGACAGGAAGGGGAAAGATAAGAAAATGAAGAGCAGAAAGATACTTTCAATCGTTCAAATGAACGACAGCCATGCCTATTTTGATTTACACCAGGAGATGTTCTGGCAGGGCGACCACGCGGTATACCGTCCCGCCGGAGGTTACGCGCGCATCGCCACGATTGTAAAACAGATTCGGGCTGAGAGCCAGGGACGCATTCTCTTTTGCGACTGCGGCGATACCCTCCATGGCACCTATCCTGCCCTGGACACACAGGGACAGGCTTTGGTCCCTGTTTTGAATTCATTGGGGCTTGATGCCATGACAGCTCACTGGGAATTTGCTTACGGTCCAAAGGTATTTAACCAGCGGGTTGCTGAACTGAATTATCCGATGCTGGCAAACAATGTCTATGATAAAGAGACAAAGAAGCCGGTCTATCGGTCGTATGCCGTAAAAGAGATTGGCGGATTACGGATCGGCCTTGTGGGGATAGCCTCAAACATTGTGGACAAGACCATGCCGCCTTCTTACAGCGAAGGCATATTCTTTACCCTGGGCAGGGACGAACTTCCGCCAATTGTCGATACGTTACGCACTCAGGAAAAGGCAGACTTAATCGTTTTGGTCTCGCACCTCGGGTTCCCTCAGGAGATGAAGCTTTTGTCCGAGGTGCACGGCATAGATATCTGTCTCAGCGGCCATACGCATAACCGCCTGTACAAGGCGGTTCTCAATGGGAAAACTATTGTTATACAGTCAGGCTGCCATGGTTCTTTTTTGGGTCGCCTTGACCTGGAGGTGGAGGATAGACAAATCGTCGTTTACCGGCACCGGTTGATTGAGGTTGAAGCAGCAATACAACCTGACCCCGCAGTAGATGACCTGGTAAGACAGGCGCTCGCACCCTATAAGAATGACCTCTCAGAGGTTGTCGGTGAAACTGCCACAGCACTCAACCGAGGAACAACCCTGGAGGCCACAATGGACAATTTTCTCCTTCAGGCTTTACTCGAAAGCACCGGTGCGCAATTAGCATTTTCGAATGGCTGGCGCTACGGCGCACCGATAGTTCCCGGGAAGATAACCTTGAATGACCTTTACAACATTATTCCCATGAATCCACCTGTCTCAACAGTAGAGTTGGCAGGAGAGGAAATCAAGGTAATGTTGGAGGAGAACCTCGAAAGGACGTTTTCATGCGATCCGTACCAGCAGATGGGAGGGTATGTCAAGCGCTGTATCGGTCTTAATGTATACTTTAAGATAGAGAACCCTCCAGGACACCGTATTCAAAAACTATTTGCAGGCAATGAAGAGGTACAGCCCGGCCGGCACTACACAGCGGCATTCGTCACGCCGCAAGGGGTCCCTCAGAAATACGGCCGCAATCGCGAAAACCGGTCGGAACGAACCATAGATGCGCTGCGAAAATATCTGGTGGTGCATCGCCCCCTTCATGCAGAACTCAGAGGCACATTTGTGGCGGTATAAAAGAGCCTTCGACATATCAAAAGGAGATGAAGGAAGGAGGAGAATGAGGATGATGCAAAGAAGATAATAAACTACCTTGCCGCAAACTGCGGCACAGGAAATTAAAACAGAGGAGAGTAAATGAAAAAGATTTTAGCAATATATATTTTAGTTATGGGAGTGTGTTTATTTTCCACGGCCGGTTTTGCCGAAACCAATTTAATTGTTTTGGAATCACCTTATCCCTTCGATAAGACCGTCAAGGCTATTGAACAGGCAATCCGACCTAATAATATGGGGATTACGGCAAAGATTAACGCACAGGCTAATTTGGCGAGAGCAGGAATCAAAATCAGAGGAAACCAGATTTTTGAAATTTTCAGACCCGATTATGCTAAACGTATTTTTGATCGAAATCTCCAGGCCGGGATTGAGCCGCCTCTACGGATTTATATCTACGAAGACGGAAATAAAACCTTTGTTGTCTATCGAAAGCCGTCTTCCATCTTCAAACCTTACGATGATCCTGTTTTGATGGATATTGGAAAGAAGCTTGATTCAATTTTAGAAAAGATCATCAAAATAGCCTTTAGTACGGCGCATGGCAAAGGAGGCAGAGGGGAAACAGAATGAAGCGCTTGTTTTTAAGGGTTCTGCCCATGCACAGGCTATATTCCGCACGTCAAATGGACCTCGCCTGACCAATGAGATTCTGCAGCAGCTTATCAAACGTGCGCATATGGTAAAATGAGTATATTTTACAATTGGAGGTGATGATATATCGTTTATTGAAGGTTCAGAGAATGGCTGACAAGCAAGAAAAGAATAACGGCTCAAAAAGCTGTAAAACAAACTTGTAATTAAGGAGCGATTTATGGAAGATATCAAACGTATACTTGTCGTAAGCAGGATGACCAAATACTGCCGGAAGGCTGTTCATTATGGCGTTTCTCTATCTAAAAAATATGGAGCAGAACTTTTTGTCATCCATGTGATTCATAACCCTTTCGGACTTGAGGGATGGAACCTGCCGATACCTTCTCTGGAAGAAGAATACAAGAGAATTCTCCTGGAAGAGAAAAAGCAGCTGGATATAATTATAAATCTGGAGAAAGGAAAAGGCATGTCTGTAAAAGAATTGATTAGAGAAGGAGAGCCTACCGGAGAAATTTTAAAAGCCGTCAAAGAAGAGAATATAGATATCGTCATCATGCTTGCCCATGAGGAAGGCCATTTGGAACACTTTCTTTTTGGGCACAGCAATGAAGAAATTATCCGGAAGATGCCATGTTCGATTCTCATGGTGAAGAAGGAGCCTGAGCCTGTGGCATTCTGAATTAAGAATCCCGTCGCATTTGAAGAGAAAAAAGGGTCTTCGCCGATGTTGCTGAAAAAGAGGGATTTCCCGAAATTGCCAGACGCTTAAGAGCAATCGCCAGAGCAGAAGAACATCACGAAGAAAGATACAAAAAATTATTAAAGGAGGACGTATGATTTCAAAGATTTTTGTGCCAACAGACGGTTCAGAGACATCTCAAAAGGCAGCCAGGTATGCAATTGACCTTGCAAAACAGTTGAATGCCTCAGTAATTATCATGAGCGTTATCGATAAACGTTCACTTATAGAGCAGACAGTTCCTGCAGAGGCAACTTCAATGCATATAATAGAGCCTATTGAGGATTATCTGCGTGAGGCCGCCCAGAGGTATGCTGGAGAGGTAAAAAAACTGTGTGATAAAAATGGTGTCCAGTCAAAGACTATCATAACGACAGGATATCCTGTTGAGGATATTGTGAAAGAGGCTGAGAGGTCGAAGGCAAATCTTATTATTATGGGTTCCCATGGTAGAAGTGCTTTAGCAGCCGCAGTTCTTGGTAGTGTTACATTTGGAGTTATTCATAAAGACACAAAAATCCCTGTTCTTGTGGTAAGAAGGTGATGAATGTTCTGCACTAAGATTCCGAGACTTATAGAAGATGGCCGTATCATGCTGCGACCTCTTCGGCTCAGCGATGGCCCATTCTTGAGTAATGGATTAAGAGACGAAGACATTTTGAAGGCAAAGGGGTTAAATAAGCCTGTATCTCCATCATGGTTTTTTATCTGGTGGTGGTTTAGAAAGACCTATATTTGCCCTTTCTGCATTGAATTGAATTCAATGCCCATAGGATTTATAGGTCTATACAACGTGAGACTCGGTAAATCTGCCGAAATAAGTCTGGTGATATTCGACAAAACCTTAAGGAGACAGGGTTATGGGACCAGGGCGTTTAAGCTTTTTGCGAAAAGCCTGCAGAGGCATTCAGTAGTGGAAAAAATACTCATAAAGATTAAGGCAGATAACCACATTGCACTTTCATTCTGGAGGAAACTTGGTTTTGTGGAGGCAAGTATTTCGAATGGTATAAATGGTATAATCAGTATGTCTATGGATTTATTAATGGCCTCAAAAATAGAATTGACACTAATTATAAAATCTCCCCTCGCCCCTCTTTGCCAAAGAGGGGAAATCCTACCTTTGGCAAAGGGAGGTTAGGAGGGATTTTCATATTTTATGTAATCATTAATTATGAGACCCTTAATAAATAGCAACTATTTATAAGAAGGGAAGTTTTGTGGATAACATGAAAGACAGATTCCCCTATCTCCCGGATAGAATATCGGGTCTTGGTGAATTAGCCTACAATCTCTGGTGGAGCTGGCAACCTTCAGTGAGGATGCTCTTTAAGATGTTAAACCGTCCGGCATGGAAAGAGAGTGTCCATAATCCAGTAAAGATGTTAAGAGAACTCCCCAAAGACATTGTGGAATCAGTTGCAAATGACCCGGAGTATTTACACCACTATGATGCGGTGCTCTCCAGGTTTCGGAAAGAGATGTCTTCAAAAGGGGGCTGGTTTTCTGAAAATATTGCTGATCCTGAATATTTACCCATTGCCTATTTCTCGGCCGAGTACGGGCTGCACCATTCCCTCCCCTTTTATGCAGGTGGATTGGGCTTCCTGGCAGGCGACCATATAAAGGAATACAGCGATCTTGGAGCGCCTTTAGTGGCTGTGGGCTTTATGTATCCTGAAGGATATTTGCGCCAGAAAATTCGTGCAGACGGCTGGCAGGAGAGCGTGGATGAAGTCCTGGACAGGGACGCTGCTCCGATCACAAGGGTTCTCAATGACAAAGGAGAACAGCTTGTGGTCAAGGTACCTTTTATCGATCCTCCTGTTTATGTGGCTGTATGGAAAGTGATGGTAGGCCGTGTGCCTCTCTATTTAATAGATACTGATATAGAAATAAATGATCCATGGAACAGGGGGATATCTGCCCACCTCTATATCGGAGATATCGAACAGCGCCTGCGTCAGGAGATTGTTCTGGGTATCGGCGGAAGTGAGGTCTTGAACACCCTCGGAATCAAACACTCTGTACTCCATCTGAATGAAGGACATCCGGCCTTTGCCATTTTGGAACGGATAAGGGAAAGGGTACAAGGAGGAATGGGTTTTGATAAAGCAATGGAACAGGTCAGGGCGACTACGGTTTTTACCACCCACACGCCTGTGCCTGCAGGGCATGATGTCTTCCCTTTTCATCTGATGGATAAATATTTCAGCCATTATTATCCCCTTCTCGGTCTCAATAGAGATGCTTTTCTTCAGATTGGAACTCATCCAGAGAATCCCGCAGCCGGTTTTAACATGACCGCTTTCGCCCTCAGGATGTCAGCTTATCGTAATGGTGTCAGCAAAAAACATGGAGCGGTTGCTCGCCGTATGTGGCAAGCACTCTGGCCTGAAAGGCAAGAAGAAAATATCCCCATTGATTTTATAACCAACGGAGTCCATGTCCCCACATGGATAGAACCAAAAATGGAGCTTCTTCTTAACAGATACCTCGGCCCAAACTGGCTGGAGGATCACGACAACCCTGTAATCTGGGAATTGATAGACGATATTCCTGATAAGGAATTATGGCAGGTCCACTACTGGCTGAAGATGAAACTGATTAATGTCATCCGGGAGCAGGCACGCCGGAGATGGGTTGAGGACAAGATTTCCCCCACCAATGTTGTGGCTGGGGGGACATTGCTGGATCCATCGGCTTTAACTATAGGTTTTGCCCGCCGCTTTGCTACCTATAAAAGGGCGGATTTAATCTTTCAGGATATGGAACGGTTGAAAAGACTCCTTAATGACCGGTGGCGGCCTCTGCAGATCATATTTGCCGGTAAGGCCCATCCTGCGGATGACCCAGGGAAACGAATCCTTCAGCGGATATTTAATTTTGCCCATGACCCTGATCTGAGAGGAAGAATTGCCTTTGTGGAGGACTATGGGGAACAACTGGCACAATACATGGTCCACGGAGTGGATGTATGGCTCAACAATCCCTTGCCCCCATTAGAGGCCAGCGGGACCAGCGGGATGAAGGCATCCCTGAATGGTGTTCCTCACCTGAGCATTCTTGATGGATGGTGGATTGAGGGTTTCAATGGCAAGAATGGATGGGCATTTGAGGGAAGTGGTGACGATGGTAAAGATGCTGAGGCGATTTATGATATTCTTGAAAATAATGTGATTCCCCTGTATTACAAACTGGATGACTATGGCATTCCCCGCGAATGGGTGAAGATTATGAAGGAGGCGATTAAGAGCAACGCACCATTATTCAGTGCCAGAAGAATGGTAAAGGAGTATGTTCAGAAATTTTATCAGAGCGCATTGAAATCAGCTTAGAAACCTTGCATAGGGCTGTTGAATGCTACTGCCAGGCTCATAGATCAAAGGAGGCTACAAATGGACCGACATACGATTCCATTGGGACGCATTCTGGGTATCCCTATTGGACTGGATTATTCCTGGTTTTTGATTTTTATACTGCTCACCTGGACGATGGCCGTTGGCTACTACCCGGCTGAATTTAAGAACTGGCCCACGACCCAATATTGGGTCGTGGGCGCGGCGACTGCCATCATGCTGTTTGTGAGCGTACTGCTGCATGAGTTGGGACATTCGGTGGTGGCGATGCACTACAAAATTCCGGTGCGGAGCATCACGCTCTTTATCTTTGGCGGCATCTCCCTCATTGGCGCCGAACCACCAAACGCTGCTGCTGGATTCTGGATCGCCATCGCTGGCCCTGTTGTCAGTTTCGTTTTGGCAGTCCTCCTCAGTCTGACGCAGCCTTTCTTCGCAGGTGTCGCCCCACTACTGGCCCTGTTCAAATATCTGGTCTATATCAACGTCGCGATAGGCTTGTTCAATCTTATTCCGGGCTTTCCCCTGGACGGTGGCGGTGTCCTTCGGGCCATTGTCTGGAGTATCAACCACAACATGCGCCGGGCCACCCTCATCGCCGCCAATGTTGGGCGATTCATCGCCTACCTCTTCATCTTCTTCGGTGTGTGGCAAATATTTGGTGGCAACTTCATCAACGGCATGTGGATCGCCTTCATCGGCTGGTTTCTTGAGAGTGCCGCCAGGGGGCAGGTTCAGCAACTGGCGCTTCACGATATGCTGGCAGGCCGTAAAGTGTCACAGGCAATGAATCGGCAATACGCAGCCATCCCTGCCGACACTACCTTGCAACACCTGGTGGACGATCACATTTTGGGCAGCGGCCGCCGGAGTTTCGTGGTCAAGCGGGGTGATGATGTTATTGGCTTGTTGACCTTACATCACATAAAAGATGTCCCGCGGTCTGAATGGCCAGTGATGACCACCGCTCAAGCCATGATCCCGATAGAGCAAACGAAACGGGTGCGGCCAGATGAGGAGCTGTGGACAGCTCTGGAAGAGATGGACCGCGATGGGGTCAATCAACTTCCCGTAATGGTGGATGGGCAAATTCAGGGTATGCTCAGCCGGGAGGATATTATCAGCTATTTGCGCACTCTACGGGAATTCGGTGCTTAGCCGATGTCCCGTTACAAGGAGGGATTATGGTCACTATCAAGAAAAAACTCGGCGAGATGCTTGTAGAGGAAGGTCTTATTGACAACCTGCAGCTTAATTCTGCATTAGGGCATCAGCGACAGTGGGGTGGACATTTAGGTTCCATATTTGTTGAGATGGGTTTTGTTGATGAAAAGGATATAGCTGCAGCGCTTGAAAGGCAGCTCGGAATAAGATGCATCAATATAGATGACTTCGATGTGTCTGAGGCAGCAATTGAGGCCATGAAGGTAGATATCGCAAAGAAGTATATGGCATTCCCGCTGATGTTAGAAGATAAAACACTTACCCTTGCCATGACCAACCCCGCAGAACTGAATGTCATTGATGAACTGCAATTCATGCTTGGCTATAGGATAAAGCCTGTACTTGCCCTTGAGTCAGACATAAAAAGGGCTATTGCCTATCACTATGAGGGGGTTGAAAGACCAAAACAAAGAATTGATAGAAAATCTGTTCAGGAAGTTGAGATCAAACCAACCGAATTCAAACAGGAACAGGAGACTCTTAGGCAGGAAGAGCCAAAAAGAGAGATTACACAAAAAATGGTTATCGAGGCTCTGATTAGCCTTCTTGTGGAAAAAGGCATTATAACAAAAGATGAGATGCTGAACAGGCTTCATGATAGAACTGGATAATTGTAAACCATTCTAATATTATGAGTTGACAATCCTATCTTCTTTAGTAAAATATATACCTGATGATAGATCTTCTCGAAACCATCCTTGAAGAATCCACATTTGATGGGCTGACAAGTGTAGAGACGGCCATTACACTTGTCAATGAGGACATATACCGTCTTATGGATCTATCAAACAGGTTGAGGCAGGGCTTCAGGGGCAATAGGATTGATATCTGCTCTATTGTTAATGCAAAGTCAGGTGCATGCACCGAAGACTGCCACTATTGTGCACAGTCTGCAAAAAGCAACGCAGGGGTAAAGGTCTACCCCCTCTTACCGGATGAGATAATTACTGAAGCGGCAAGGGCTGCAATGGAAAATGGTGCAAAGAGGTTCTGCATCGTTACAAGTGGTAAAAAGGTCAACAATGATGATCTTAAGAGGATATGCAGGGTTGTTACACAGATAAGGGAGCTTGGGCTGCTTCCATGCGCTACACTTGGTCTTTTAAATAGAGACGAGCTTATGGAGTTAAAGGATGCCGGCCTTGAAAGGTTTCACCACAATATTGAGACCTCAAGGGATTTCTTCCCGAGGATATGCAGAACCCACAGATATGAGGATAAACTCATGACAATAGAGGCTGTGAAGGATACAGGCCTTTCGCTCTGTTCAGGCGGGATCTTTGGCATGGGAGAGTCATGGAAGGACAGGATAGAAATGGCCTTTGAACTGAGGGAAATAGGTGCTGATTCGATTCCAATAAACTTTCTTACCCCAATAAAGGGAACCCTCCTTGGCGATATGGAAATGCTTTCACCAATCGAGGCGCTGAGGATCATAAGCCTCTACCGACTCATCCTTCCATCAAAGGAAATAAGGGTCTGTGGTGGAAGGAATGTGGTATTAAGAGAATTAAATTCTTTTATATTCATGGCAGGCGCAAATGGATTTCTCATCGGCAATTACCTCACAACCACAGGCAGGGAGCCAAAGGCTGACCTGAAACTCCTTGATGACCTGAACCTTGAGAGATAATTTATACAGCCTTCGAATGAGGGCATCAAAGGGCGGCCTTCATATCTCAGGCGCAGAGGGCATATTCACAGAAGATGCAATCCCAAGAAGAATGAAAGACTTCTATCTCCGTGCTATACATCATGAAAGGGGTAAACCCTCTGAGATACATATAACCGCCACGGCCTTGAAATCCCGGCCAATCATAATAAAAACCCTTCCCCTGATCACTGTCGAAACAAAAAATCCAGCCGATGCCATAAGAACTGCATCCAGCATCCTGAGCCTTAAAGGGATATCAAAGGATGCAATAGACCTTGCAATAAATGGTATTTTTAAGGGTCATGTCATGCGGGGGGCTATGATTGTTGATGCAGAAGATGCCATACGACTGGAGCCTGACAGACAAAGAGGTGTAAGGGCATCCATGCTCGGCATTAAAGATGAGGCATACCGGATATTATCAAAAAGGCTCTCAAGACTCGGAATCAACAATGTGACAGTCAGGGATGCCTTAATACTTGCCTCAAAGGTGGCCTCTCACCTCTGTATCCTTGGAGAGCTCTGCGTATCTGATGACCCTACATATACAACAGGCTATGTTGCAACAGGGGATTATGGATACATAAGACTGCCCAATATAAAGCGCTACGGCCTTAAAAAAGGAGGACGGGCATTCTTTATAAAAAAAGGAACGAATATCAAAAAACTGGTAGAATATCTCGAAGAAACACCTGCAATGGTTGGTGAGGTTTCTGAATGCAGGGCAACCATAACCATGGAGGAGTTCAGTGATATCCTTGATAGGAAACCCTGTAGCAGGAAAGGGTTCATTAAAAAAGATTGCAAAGGCAGAAGCACTGCTTAAGGCAAAAGGTATTGAGTTTAAGTCCTTTATAACAAGAAAAAGAGGAGATGCTGAATACTTTGCAAAAAGGGCTGTGGATGAAGGTGCAGGGCTTGTCATTGCTGCAGGGGGAGATGGGACATATAACGAGGTAATAAACGGCCTTGCACTTACAGATGTTCCAATGGCCATTGTTGCACTCGGGACAACCAATGTCCTTGCAAAGGAGCTCAATATACCAGAGGATGTAGAGGCTGCATTAAAGACTGCCTTTGAAGGCAACATCCACCATGTCTCCCTTGGCAGGATTGATGGAAGGTTCTTTTCCCTGATGGCAGGTATTGGCTTTGATGGCAACGCGGTTTACAGGGTTGGTCATGGATTAAAACGCCTTGGAAGGATTGGCTACATCCTGTCAGGCCTTAATGTCCTTTTGAATTACAGGCCAGAGGAGATAGAGCTGAGGATTGATGACAGGGTACTCAGGGGCTATAGCGCAATCATCGGAAATGCAAGATGTTATGGAGGTAATTTTAATATCACTCCCAAGGCAGATATGCTTGAGCCTTTGTTAGACCTATGCCTTCTTATGGGAAACAAGAGGCGTGATATGCTAAGATATGTAATTGGTATATTTGCTAATGGACGCCATTTGAGGTTCAGGGATGTGCATTATGAGAAGGTCAAGGGGATTGAGGTTATTGGGAATTCCCACATCCAGATAGACGGGGATTATTTCGGAAGACTACCTGTAAACATAGAGGTTGTTCCTGATGCACTCAGGCTCATCTGGTAAAGACATTCAGGAGGGGATATGAATATGGGCAGATTTGAAAGAGACCTCATAAGATTTCCAGAGGCCATTGATGATGAGGATTATGTAATCGTTACCTATTATCTTGAAACAGCAATGGATATTGAAAAGGCAGCCAATGCCTTTGCAGCAGAACAGTCAACAGGAACATGGCAGAGGGTTGGCTATGAAACTGATGACCTGAGAGAAAAACACGGCGCAAAGGTCATCGGCATCTATCCCATCCCTGGCGAATGTCCTCAGAATCTTCCAAGCGGCACGACCATGAAGGAGTTTGGTGCTGGCAATAGATGCATTAGGGCGTCAGTCTTAAGATTGGCCTTCCCGCACATAAACTTTGGCCCTAAGATTCCAAACCTCCTTACAGCAGTGGCAGGGAATCTCTATGAGATGGGTTCATTTACAGCCATAAAGCTCATTGATATAGAGTTCCCAGATTCCTACCTCAAGGATTTTACAGGACCAAGATTCGGGGTAAAGGTCTGCAGAGACATCCTCGGTGTTTATGGCAGACCACTGATAGGGGCCATTATTAAACCATGTGTAGGTCTGAGTGCAGAAAGGCTTGCAGAGCTTGCATACCAGGGAGCAAAAGGAGGTCTTGACTTTATCAAGGACGATGAACTCCTTGCTGATACAACATATAACTCGATAAAAGACAGGGTAAAACATGTGATGGCAGCCTTAAAGAGGGCAGATGAGGAAAAGGGCGAAAAGACCATGTATGCCTTTAATATCACAGACAGGCTGGACAGGGTTAAGGAGCTCCATGATATTGTTGTAGAAAATGGCGGCAACTGTGTGATGCTTAATGCTGCAACCATCGGGCTTGAGGCAATGAGGGAGCTTGCTGAATACACAGAGGTCCCCATACACTGCCACAGGGACTTTGCACCAATGTGGGCAAGGAGTCCCTATCTTGGGATCTCATTTCCAGCCCTAACAAAACTCTTCAGGCTGTGCGGTGCAGACCAGATACACTGCGGCGCAATACAGGGCAAACTATACGAGACAGACGAGGAAGTCGTTACGAATATGAGGGCATGCACCCTTGAATTTGGAGGTATAAAGGATGCAATGCCTGTTAGCTCTGGGGGCCAGTGGGCAGGCAAGTCACCTGTGAATGCAAGAAAGATAGGACACTATGACTTCCTGCACCTTTCTGGCGGAGGCATCTATGCACATCCTGATGGTGCAGAGGCAGGTGCAAGAAGCGTAAGGCAGGCATGGGATGCTGTTTTAAAAGGGATCCGATTAGAGGATTATGCAAAGGAAAAAAGAGAGCTCGCAAGGGCTATTGAACACTTCGGAAGTGTGATATACTGAATACGCCATGGCTGTAAAAGGTATCTTGGAGGCCATTGCTCGATTCATCGAAAAGGAACATATCCTTTCCTGCAAGGAAGACCTCATATGCTATTCATCTGATGCAACATACCATAATGCCATGCCTGATGTAGTGGTCATCCCTGAGGAAAAGAGGGAGATAATACAAGTCCTGAGGTTTGCAAACAGCGAGAGGATACCTGTTACTCCAAGGGGTGCAGGCACAGGGCTTTCTGGTGGGGCATTGCCAGTCAGAGGAGGTATCGTCCTTGCTACAACGAGGTTAAATCGCATCATAGACATAGATGAATCAAATCTCTATGCTGTTGTCGAACCAGGTGTGATAACAGCATCACTACACTCAGAGGTGGAGCAGAGGGGATTATTTTATCCGCCTGACCCATCAAGCCTCAGGGTATGCACAATAGGCGGTAATCTCGGCCACTCAGCAGGCGGGCCAAGAGGACTCAAATACGGTATAACAAGAAATTATGTAATGGGGCTTGAGGTTGTCCTTCCCCAGGGTAAGATAATAAACACAGGTGCAAGGACTGTTAAGAGTGTCTCAGGTTATGACCTGACAAGGCTCATGACAGGCTCAGAAGGGACATTGGGAGTTATTACAAAGGCACTGCTTAGACTTATACCGAAACCAGAGGCCTCCATGACATTCATGGCATTTTTTGACAGCATCTCTCTCGCAGCGGATGCGGTGGTTGGAATAATCAAAAAAGGCATCCTTCCAACAAGCCTTGAATTCATGGACGGCACAACAATAAAGGCGATAATCCAGTATAAGTCCATAGAACTGCCAGAGGATGCAGATGCAGCACTCCTTATAGAGGTAGATGGCTTTGAATCAGAGGTAAAAAGGCAGGCAGCGCTTCTTATGGATGTCCTTCATGGTTCGGGTGCAAGGGGCATACATTCCGCAAAGGATAAAACGGAAATGGAAGATATGTGGAATGCGCGCAGGATGGCCCTCCCTGCCCTTTCAAGGATAAGGCCAAGCACAATCTTAGAGGATGCCACTGTGCCAAGGCATCAGGTTCCAATAATGGTAAGGGCAATACAGGGCCTTTCTATAAAATATGATATTCCAATTGGTATTTTTGGCCATGCAGGTGACGGCAACCTGCATCCAACCATACTTACAGATGTCCATGATAAGGACGAGATGGAAAAGGTGGATAAGGTTATAGAGGAGATATTTGAGATTGCCCTTTCCCTCGGTGGAACCCTTACAGGTGAGCACGGCATTGGGGTGAGCAAGGCAAGGTTTCTCAAAAAAGAGATTGGTGAAGAAGGCATTCGGCTTATGAGGGCAATCAGGAATATCTTTGACCCAAATGGTATAATGAACCCCGGGAAGATATGCTGAGACAATGCCTTAAGCTGTTTAAACAGTCCTATATCAGGCGGGTTGCAGCGTCTTTCTGGCTCCTGATTATTGGCATCTGGCTTATGACTCCGCCTATCGCAACAGCCATTGATAACAAACCGCTCAAGGCAATATTGAAGGAAAAAGGGATATACCGCATAGATGAGCCGAGGATCGTCATAAAAAAATTAACATATGAGCTCATCCTCTTTGACGGCAGCAGGGAATTAAAGACCTATTCTATCTACCTTGGAAGCGATGAGAATAACGACAAGGAGGTCCGCGGTGATAGAAATACACCTGAGGGCGAGTTTTATATATGCATGCGGAAAAAGAGCAAAAGATTTTACAGATTTCTCGGACTCAGCTACCCTGACCTGAAAAGGGCAGAATACGGCCTCAGACATAACCTGATTACAGAGTATGATTACTGGCGGATTTTCCAGGCTATAAACGATAAAAAACAACCGCCATGGAATACAAGACTCGGAGGGTTTATAGGAATCCATGGAATGGGGAAGAAAAGGGAAAAGATATTAAGGGATCTGCCCTTCAAGATAAACTGGACAAAGGGCTGTATTGCACTTTCAGACAGGGATATAGAGGAGATATTCTCAGTTGCAAGGATTGGCACGCCTGTGATAATAACTCAATAATAAGATTAGGGCCCGTGCCCTGTCCATATACCAGCACCAACCGCAATAAGGCTAAGGATTAAAAGAAACCAGTGAAATACCTGGAGCCTGAAGAATACCCGGGATGCATCCATATCCTTTGAAAAGAGGGTTTTAAAGATTATCGGCTCAAAGATAAAGAGTATGAGGACATATGTAGTCCATGCAACAATCATTACCCATATCCCTATGCCTCTACCAGTAAGCAGGAAAGACATGCCCATCCTGTAAAGGAGAAACAGTCCTGTTATTCCTGCAGTTATGGAATATATCTTTGCAAGCCGTGCAAACCTGTGTTCAACCCCCTGAAACATAATGGCCTTTTCAATAGAGCCCGCTGTCCGCATGATTATCGGAAACATCACCATGGTCACAAACGCAACGCCGCCAATCCATAAAACTACTGATATGACATGGATAATCAGCAATAGTGTAAAGAGCATTGATCGCCTCCTCTCTAAATAATCTGGTTATCAAAATATAACTTCATGCCTATCAGTCTGCAAGCCATAGGACAAACACCACATAATCTAATGGAGCCGGCGGGGAGGATCGAACTCCCGACCTGCTGATTACGAATCAGCTGCTCTACCTCTGAGCTACGCCGGCGTACATCGGTTTAAAGTTTACAACAATCAAAGATAATAGCACAGGATTTCGAATATTTTATTAGCTATAATCTCTCTTTGTCAATCACTCGAAATTTATAAAGTTCATTTGAAAGTTGAAAATTTGACAGTCTGCCCTGCCCACTTGACACATTTAATGTGAAAGCAGTATATTTTAACTAGGACACAGAGGTCTACGAACAAAAAGGAGCTAATATGTTTGAGAAATTCACTGAGCGAGGACGCAAGGTGATAATCTATGCAAGGGAAGAGGCCGAGAAAAGACAGAACGACTACTTAGGAACAGAACACCTGCTCCTTGCAATCCTGAGAGAAGACGACAGCCTACCAGCATTGATCCTGAAAAAGATGGGGCTCTCAATAGATGAGATCAGGATAGAAGTAGAGCGGAATCTACCATCGGGGACAAATCTACTTACCTTTGGCGACATACCATTTACACCAAGGGCAAAAAAGGTTCTTGAACTTGCCGTAGAAGAGGCCAGACTCCTCGGCCACAACTATATAGGCAGCGAACACCTTCTGCTCGGGATTATAAGAGAAGATGAAGGTATAGCTGGAAAAATCCTGAGGAGCCTTGGCGCTAATCTCCTCGGTGCAAGACAGCTTGCCATAAACTTTGCCCTGCGCGGACAGCCGCAAACAAAGGAACGAAAGAGCCAGACACCTGCCCTTGATGAATTCGGCAGGGATCTCACAAACCTTGCACGACAGGGAAAACTCGACCCGGTTATCGGCAGAGAGGATGAGATAGAAAGGGTATTGCAGATACTTTCAAGAAGGATAAAGAACAACCCTGCAATAATAGGAGAGTCTGGTGTTGGGAAGACAGCTATTGTTGAGGGCCTTGCCCAGAGGATTGTGGCAGGGGATGTACCAGAAAACCTTCTGAACAAGAGGATTGTGGCCCTTGACCTCGGCGCGCTTATTGCAGGGACAAAATACCGTGGCCAGTTTGAGGAAAGACTCAAATTTGTCATGAAGGAGATCATGCAGTCAGACAATATAATACTGTTTGTGGATGAGTTTCACACACTTGTTGGCGCAGGCGCTGCAGAGGGGTCAATAGATGCATCCAGCATGTTAAAACCTGCTCTCTCAAGGGGTGAGATACAATGTATTGGCGCAACCACTCCAGATGAGTTCAGAAAATACATAGAAAAAGACGGTGCACTTGAGCGGAGATTCCAGCCGATATTCCTCCAGCCGCCATCGGTTGATGAGACAATAAAGATACTGAAGGGGCTTAAAAGCCGCTACGAGATGCATCACAGGGTCAAGATTACGGATGAAGCAATTGCTGCGGCTGTCAAATTATCAGACCGCTACATATCTGAGAGGTTTCTTCCTGATAAGGCCATTGATGTCATTGACGAGACAGGTGCAAGAATAAAACTCAGAAAATATACCGTTCCCCAGGACCTTAAGGAACTTGAAAAGGATACAAAACGCCTGGCTAAGGAAAAAGCCCTCTACATAAAACTACATGATTTTGAAAAGGCAGCTTCCATCAGAAGCGAAGAAGAACGGATAAAGAGGCTTTACAACGAGCGATACCAGAAATGGAAGGAAAATCAGCAAAAAGAAATGCCAATTCTTCAGGAGGAGGATGTGGCCTATACTGTCTCAAAGATAACAGGCATACCTCTTTTCAAGCTCGAAGAAAAGGAAACAGAGAAGCTTGTCCGCATGGAGGCTGAACTTCATAAGAGGATAATCGCCCAGGAAGAGGCTATAAAGGCTGTATCAAATGCCATCAGGCGTTCAAGGGCAGGGATTAAAACAAGAAAGAGGCCTATAGGTTCGTTCTTTTTCCTTGGTCCAACAGGGGTTGGAAAGACAGAACTCGCAAAGGCACTTGCGGAGTTTCTATTCAATGACGAATCATCGCTCATAAAGATAGATATGTCTGAATATATGGAACGGTTTAATGTATCGAGGCTTACAGGCGCCCCGCCCGGCTATGTAGGGTATGAAGAGGGAGGACAGTTAACCGAAAGGGTAAGGAGAAAGCCGTATGTTGTGATACTATTTGATGAGATAGAAAAGGCACATCCGGATGTCTTTAACATCCTGCTACAGGTTCTTGACGAAGGGGTTCTGACAGACAGTTTTGGCAGAAAGGTAGACTTCAGGAACACTGTGATAATAATGACATCCAATCTTGGCGCAAGATATATAGAAAAGGCGACACCCCTCGGCTTTCAGAAGGGAACTGCCGAGGATGCATACAAAAAGATAAAGGACAGCATACTTGATGAGCTCAAAAAGACATTCAATCCCGAATTCCTGAACCGTGTTGATGAGACTGTGGTATTCCATCAGCTCGGGAAAGAGCATCTTATAAAGATTATTGACCTCTTGATAAATGAGGTAAACAAGCAATTAATAGAGCAAGACCTTGCCATAGAGGTAAGCGACGAGGTAAAGGAATGGATACTGGAACACTATTATCAGCCAAATTACGGCGCAAGACCTATGAGAAGGGCTATCCAGAAATGTATAGAAGACCCGCTTTCAGAAGAGCTCCTCAGAGGAAACTTCAAGGGCACAAAAAAGATACGGGTCATCCTGGAGGGCAATTCACCAGTATTTGTTGAGAGCGAGGCAGAGGTTCTCACTGGAGTAAATTAACAGAAAACAAAGACCTGCCACGGCCGTAATAAAGCAGCACTCTTCCCACAGCAGAGCGCTGTAGTTATTTATAGTAGGTTGCTCCAGCAGTTGCCGATTCCCATACCATTACTGCAGATACCTCTATATCGCCGTCCTCGATCTTTTTACTCAGGGAATCGTATATCCACCTTGCAATATTTTCAGAGGATGGATTTAGCTCTGTAAATGGAAAAACCTCATTTAAGCAGGCATGCTCAATTGGCAATAATATCTCGTCTGTCATCTTCTTCAGTTTGTGGAAGTCTATAGCAAGGCCTATCTCATCAAGGTGCTCTGCTGTAACAAACACCTGAACCTTCCAGTTATGCCCGTGAAGCCTCTCACACTTTCCCATATAGCCCCTTAATTGATGGGCTGCTGAAAAATTTGTTTCTATCATAAGTTCATACATAAACTATCCTCCTATGTCCACATTGTAGCCTCAAATTCAGGCGATGGCACAGTCAGCGATATATAACCCCTCCACGGCCATCTCTCAACCTCTTCACCACCCTTCTGAAGCGAGACAAAGAAACTTACCTCATCCTTCTGAGCTGCATCAATGTCCTTAAACGGGACAGCCATCTCAAGAATATCCAAACAAGCCACATCCTTGATGGTTTTATAGATACTCCAATCGCCATTGCCTTTACGATAGAGCTTCCCTGTAACCTTTGCCTCTTCGATAAAGACATCTATCCTCAGTGCCAAGGGCTTTATAAAGAAAAACGATATACCCATGTCATTTAGTATATCCTTGAGCGGTGACTTTGCATCAAGCCTCAGATAGAGATTGTCAAGGTCAAACCCATAGTATATGTAGGTGATAAAGCTCTCGCTCTTGTGCATGGTTCCGCCTGATCTCATGACCTCTAAATATGCGGCATTAAACCATTCATAATAGTTTGTTATCTCACCATCTATCCTCGGCGTTATAAAGCCCCTCGGTTCAATTGTCGGCTTAATTGCCCTATCCTCCTTGAGTATTGAGAGAAGGAGTTTTGATGGTATGTCCTTACCCATCTCTTTATAGACATTCATGAGGTTCAGCCTGAAAAGCTCATCAAATTCTTCCTGAGTCTCCGTCACATGCTCATCCCCATACCACCACCACCAATCACTGCCTTCTGCAATATATATGGATTTCCATGCCCTGGTGTAATCCGTATCAGGATGAAGGGCAGAAAATTTGGCAAGGTCTTCCCTTGTCTCTCCAAGCATATCCCATGCAAGGTTGTCCTCCTCATGTCCTATCCATATGCTGAAATTCGAAGCAATCCAAGAGCCTGAAAAGAGCCTTGAGAGGGTCTTCTTAGGCTGATTTTCCTTAAGGTATTCCGAGACAGTCGCTGCCTTAATACCGCCTTCCTTGCTTAGTCCGTCATAGAGATAGAGTAAGAAATCCCTGCCATCGTTTTTATAATGCTCCCATGCATTCTCTCCATCAAGGATTATAGGAACAATGAAATTTCTATCCTTAGGAAGGACTGCCCTTATTGTTTTTAATCTCTTAATAAGGTCATTTGCAGCCTCCCTTGAATCCCACTTTGAATAGATAAACCCTATAAGATCGGACAGCTCATGGTCTCTGAAGATGATTGAAAGCCTATCCTTTATAGAATAAGGCTGGTAGAGATTTTTTGGGTCGTTGAGCCTTCCTCTCACATCCCTCAGTGGTATACCGATTGATCTTTCGAGTATCCCTTCATCTGTTGCTATCCATTTTATTCCGTTTTCTATAAATGCATCTATAACCTCATAGCTTACAGAGCCCTCAGATGGCCACATCCCCTCTGGCCTCTTTCCAAATGCCCTCTCATGATACTCCACAGCCATTGCTATCTGTCTTACTGCATCTTCAGGGTGAGAGAATCTATTTTGCGGGAGTTTTATTTCCGGGAGTGCCATCCGCGCGGAATTTGTATCATAGAGCAATGGAAGGATTGGATGATAAAAAGGCGATGTTGTCAGTTCCACCTGGCCTCTTTCCATCATCCTTCTATATTCAGGGATAATCATCCTCATCAACTCCATTTGTTTATTTATAAGAATAGCCTTTTCCTCTTCTGTAAACCCCCTTCCCTTTTTAATAAGTTCTTTAAGAAAGCCGTCTTCGGTCCTGAACATCGGGTCAAACCATGCAAGGTTGAATATGACCTGAAGGTCAAGAAAATCAGCAGGTGTAAAATATCTGCTTACCCTCTCAAGCTCGGTATGGGATACATTCATTCCCCTTTTTATCAGCAACTCCCAGTAACGGGGGAACGGTCTTATCATATTGTCCCAGTTGGCATAAAAGAAGTTCTCAAGGATAAATACCTTTTGTTCTATGTTTAGATCCTTTGCAGGATATAAGGCCATCTCTAAATAATTGTCCTTTACATTTCCATCTGCATAATCCATGATCTGCTCTAAGAGTGAGGGGACAATATTGAATGTCTGGTATATTCCTGGGAAATCCTTAAGAATAGCAACCATATCGTAATAGTCTTTTATTCCATGCAGTCTTACCCATGGAAGGCGATATACACCTGTTAAGGGGTCTTTGTAGTAAGGCTGATGCATATGCCAGAGAAAGGCTATGTAAAGCTGGTTATCTGCCATTTCCCTCGTATTGAAAGATTATCTCGTCTCTGCGCGCAAGCCCAAGATTTTCCCTTGCAAGTTTTTCTATATAGGCAGGGTCTTTTTTAAGATCATCTATCTGCTTCTTCAGGGCATCATTGTCTTTCTTTGCCTGTAATATCTCCTGCTCAAGCATTGCCCTGTTTGATTTAAGCCTCTCATACCTTACCAGGCCCATATCACCAAAGAATATATTGAAGATAAGGTAGAAAAACGAAAGCAGGGCGACGGTAAAAAAGATAATCCTCCTTCTCCTTCTCTCCGCCTCTGCCTGCTGTTTTATCCTATTTCCCCTCATAGATTATAGAATACACCCATTCCCCTGAATACAGCAATACCGCCTAACTCCTCCTCTATCCTTAAAAGCCTGTTATACTTCATGACCCTTTCGCCCCTTGACATGGAGCCGGTCTTTATAAAGCCTGTATTACAGGCCACAGACAGATCAGCGATGCTTGTATCCTCTGTCTCTCCTGACCTGTGTGATATAACAGCGGTATAACCTGCCCTCTTTGTCATCTCAACTGCATCAAGCGTCTCTGTAAGGGTACCTATCTGGTTTAGTTTTATAAGGACAGAGTTTGCAACACCCTCTTTTATGCCTTTTTCTATAATCCTTGTATTGGTGACAAAGATGTCATCTGCGACAAGCTGAACCTTCTTCCCCAGCCTCTCGGTCATTTCTATCCAGCCATCCCAGTCCTTTTCAGAAAGGCCATCCTCAATCGATGGTATAGGATACTTCTCTATAAGGCCCTCATAGTAATCTATCATCTCTTTTGAGGAAATCTTCCTCCCCTCAAAGGTATATCTCCCATTATCATATAATTCCGAGGCTGCAGTATCAAGGGCAATAAAAACATCCTTCCCTGGCCTATAACCTGCCTTTTTTATAGCTTCTATTATAAGTTTGACGGCCTCTTCATTGGATGAAAGATTTGGGGCAAAACCTCCCTCATCCCCAACAGCAGTGTTAAGCCCCTTTTTCTTTAAAATACCCTTCAAGGTATGAAATACCTCTGAGCCAACCCGAATAGCCTCAGAAAATGAATCCACACCTGTCGGCATTATAAGGAACTCCTGGATGTCGAGGTTATTATCTGCATGCGCACCTCCGTTTAGTATATTCATCATAGGCAAGGGCAGTTCCCTTGCATTCGCACCACCGATATACCTATAAAGCGGAAGTCCTGCTTCAATGGATGCAGCCTTTGCAGCAGCAAGCGAGACACCGAGGATAGCGTTAGCTCCAAGTTTGCTTTTATTCTCTGTCCCATCAAGCTCTATCAGCAATCCATCTATATATGCCTGCTCCATTGCATCTACACCCTTGACCTCTGGGCCTATTACTTCCATCACATTCCTCACTGCCTTCCGGACACCTTTACCAAGGTATCTCTTTTCTCCGTCCCTGAGCTCAATTGCCTCCCTTTGTCCTGTAGATGCCCCTGACGGCACTGAGGCCCTGCCATAGATGCCGCTTTCAAGGACTACATCAACCTCAATCGTCGGGTTACCACGGGAATCAAGTATCTCCCTTGCAAAGACATCTGTAATCTCACTCATCCTCTTCCTCCTCTTTTTATTAAATTTTTTTAGATATACTGGTTTAATAACTGGTTTACACGGTTCATATCTATCTCAACAACACCAAGCTCAGTCCTGTTGTTAATCTGCCGCAATGTGGTATCAAGAAAGATGCTAAATGCCTTGACTTTATTTAACAGTTTCTCAAACCCTCTTTCATCCAATATGTCTTTTTCCTCAAAGGTAGCCATATCATTAAAGAACTTTGCAAATTCTTCATAGTCGTCATATCTTAGCAACTTAAATGTAAAACTTTCAAAGTAAAGCATGTAGTGTTTAAGGGAATTAAATAACCGTGTCCTGTGATCCTTATCAGCCGCCGTCTCCTCAAACTTCCTCAGAAGTGTTCTAAAAGCGTATATGTCGTCTCTTAATTTTAAGGACTGCTGTTTTTTTGTTGTAAAGCTTTCAAATATCTCAGGGCCTTCAGATTTCGGGCCAAAATACTGGACAATCTGCACAACTGCCTGCTCAAACAGATTCCTCAGTATGCCCTGGCTGTTTTCAATCCTTCCCCTGAGAAACTGTGCATTGTTTCTGCGTTTGAATACATCCCTTAATTCCTGCTTATAGACCCTTTTCATCTCTATGGACATCTGATAGGAAATAGCCTTTATGAGGAACTCTATGCCGCTGTCTTTTATCTCCTGAAGTATCACCTTTTCTACATACTGTCTGAAGGCAGATACCTCTGAGTAGATAAGGCAGAGGATAAGAATAGACTTGTTCAGGGAAATAGGGCTTGTGTCCTCAGCACCTATAAATCTGAGATACCTTAATATCCGGAAAAGATTTAGAAGGGTTACTGATATAAATTTCCTCTTTCTGCGGTCATCTATGGACATCACTATACTGCTCACCTTCTGATTTCTAATCTTATCAAGCTCCTCATTTATCTCCGCCTTGAACGGATTAAAGTATTTATTCTCCCTTATCTCTTTGCTTATAAGCTGCCCTGTATTCATAAATGTCATGTAAGAAATATCCTGGTTTCTCAGTATATCATTTACAATCCCCTTCAGGTTTATAAATGAATCATAAAGAAGGTAAAAGCATTTTTCCACGGTATCCTGTCTTAGTATCTCTTCCCTGAATCTGTCCCTGCCATAATCTCCAAGCAATTTAGTTTCGGTAAACCTCTGAAACCAGTAGACATTCTTTTTGTTTTCTGGCATTACTGCCTCTATGGTGTTTAATATTACGAATATGGAATCCCTGACTATAGAAAAAACATCGTGAAAATTTCTTGTTATAGGGTCTTCATTCTCTGGCATCGGGAGATTTTTTATATTGAAGAGTCTGTCAAGTCCTTTAAGCAGGGCATTGAGTTCTGAAAAAAGGTCTGCCTTTGAACGTACTGATGCGCTCAGCCAGTTGTCCTTTAATGCCTCCTTCTTCATTTCCTTGGCGCATGGATAGCTAAATTATGGGCATCCTCAGCAGCCTCCATCAAGCCCTCAGACAGGGTTGGATGGGCGTGTATTGTGTTGGCTATGTCCTGGATCTTAAGCTTTGCCCTAAGGGCAATAGCAATCTCATGGATGAGGTCAGATGCATGTGGACCAATGATATGGGCGCCGAGGAGGGCATCGTCCTCTGCATTGGCTATGAGCTTTATTATTCCTGAAATCTCTCCCATCGCATGGGCCTTGCCAAGTCCCCTGAACTGGAATCTGCCGATCCTGAGTCTGTAGCCTCTCTGGATAGCCTGATTTTCCCTCAAACCAACAGATGCAATCTCAGGTGATGTAAATATTGCAGCAGGGACAATAGAATAATCCATCCGTTCGTCTTTACCAAGTGCATTGGCCGCTGCAATAAGGCCCTCTTTTGAGGCTACATGGGCAAGCAGTATTCCGCCAATGACATCGCCTATGGCATAGACGCCGTCTACATTTGTCTGCATTCTGTCATCAACTACAATCTCTCCTCTCGGACCTTTTTTAATCCCTACATCCTCAATGCCCATGCCATCGCTGTTGAACGACCTTCCAATGGAAACAAGAACCTTTTCTGCAACAATCACCTTCCCATCACCGAGGAAGGCATGGATTTCGTCATCCTTCAATTCAACGGCATTGACCTTTGTATCTGTAAGGAGCTTTATCTTCTTTTTCTTTAGCTCCCTCTCAAGGATAGCTGAAATCTCTTCATCTTCTGTAGATACTGCCCGAGGAAGCATCTCAACCATAGTCACATCAGAGCCAAGTCCCCTGAAGATAAAAGCAAATTCGCAGCCTACAACACCAGCGCCGACTATGAGGATGCTCTTTGGTATATCTTTGAGGTTGAGTGCATCGGTGCTCGAAAGGATCTTTTCACCGTCAAAGGGAAAGGTCGGAATCTGAGCTGGCCTTGAGCCTGTGGCGATAATTATCCTGTCTGCATCTATCTCTTCAGCAGGGCTATTATTTACATCAACTCTTATCTTCCTCGGAGAGGCAATAACACCTCTGCCCTGCACAAGCCTGACACCCCAGCTCTTAAAAAGACCCTTGATTCCCTTTACCTGGATGGCAACTACCTTTTCCTTTCGCTCCATTATCCTGGCGATATCAGGCCTTACATTGCCTGTAAGTTCAAGACCAAATTCATCAAGCCTTCCTGCCCTGTCAATTGCCTCTGCAGAGGCAACAAGGGCCTTTGTCGGGATACAGCCTCGGTTAAGGCATGTCCCCCCTACCTCTGTGTCCTCTATGACAGTTACCTGAGCGCCGAGCTGTGCAGCCCTGATAGCAGCAACATAACCTCCTGGGCCTGCACCAATAATTGCAAGCCTCATCTGCTCTCCTCTTCAACATGCTTTTCATACTCAGAGGCATCCATCAGATCGCTCAGTTCAGAAGGATCATCCATCTCGATTACTGCTATCCAGCCTTTCCCATATGGCTCCTCGTTTATTATTTCAGGCGAATCGGAAAGCTCCTCATTAACCTCGATAATCGTCCCGCCTACAGGACTTATTACCGATGATGTAGCCTTTGTGGATTCTATCTCCGTGAGCTCTGAATTTGCCTCCACAGCGCTATCAACCTCAGGAAGGTCTATGTAGACTATATCTCCTAACTCCTTCTGAGCATAGTCTGTAATGCCAATCGTTGCCTTCTTGCCTGAAACCCTTACCCATGTGTGCTCCTTGTGATACTTCAAGTCCTTTGGATTCATTATATCCCCTCCTTTAAAAATTTTAAAAATTCAATCTTCAGGTGAGTCAATTCTTAACATAGGATTTTACCTTTTGTCAATGGGTTTAATAAAACTCCTTCACAGTAGCAGCTAATCCTGACAGGTCGAAGGATTGCCTTACAAGGGGTTTATCCTTGATTACTGGTATTCTCTCCTCAAATATTGGACGGTTATTGCGATAGATTACACCAATAGGTATGCGCTGTCCCCATTCAAGGGCCTTTTTAAACGCCTCTGTCCTGTCTTCAGGGTTGTATTCTGGCTCTATGTGATAGACCCTCTGCCTATACCATTCATAGGTATTGACTTTATTGAATGTTACACAGGGCTGAAGGATATCAACCAGAGAAAATCCCCTGTGGTTTACCGCCTCTTTTATCAGGCCTTTTAAATGCACATTATCGCCTGCAAATCCTCTTGCCACAAAGCTGCAGTCAAGGGCTACTGCCAGTGCCATGGGATTGAGCTGCTCAGAAAGGACTCCAAAGGGCTGATTCTTTGTTGTCATGCCCTCCATACTTGTAGGAGATGCCTGACCCTTTGTGAGTCCGTATATCTGGTTGTCATGCACAAAGAGTTTTACATTGATGTTCCTTCTCATGGCATGTATTAAGTGGTTTCCGCCCTCGCCATAACAGTCCCCATCTCCAGCAACGGCGATTACAAGCATCTCATGATCGGCAAGCCTTATCCCTGATGCAACAGGGAGCGTCCTTCCGTGAAGGCCGTTGAAGGTATTACATTTCAGATAATGGGGGAATTTCCCTGCCTGACCTATTCCGGAGACAATGGTAAACTGATAAGGCTCTATGGCAAGCTCCATCATGGCATCTTTAAATGACTTTAATATGCCGAAATTACCGCATCCAGGACACCATGCAGGGTTCTGCCCTTTATAATCATCTAAGGATGACATTTAATTCCTTCAATAACCCTTCCAGCGAAAACGGTCTTCCATCGTATTTATTAATCAATCTATTGAAAGTGTATCCTGTTTCTGTCTTCATAAGGCGGGCGAACTGTCCTGTTGCATTATTTTCAATGCATAAGGTTAATCCTGCACTCTTCAGTACCTTAATGTAATTGAATTTAGCTGTGGACGGAAGTGGATAGATCTCACTGAAGTGCAGCATGGCTATACTATAATTCTTTGACAGCTCATCAACCACCTCCTTCATCACTCCATAGGTTGACCCCCACCCTGTAACTACTATCTCTGGATCAGAATCACCATAAAGAAATGGGGCATCTATCTCTTTTCTGATAAAGGGCGATTTCTTAAACAGTCTCTTTTGTACCATTTTTATCCTTGTCTCTGCATCCTCAACAATATGCCCTTCTTCATCATGTTCGTCGCTGTCTGTTACAACAAGGTGTTTTGCATCTCCAGGGACACCTAACAATGACACCCCGCTTTCAGTAAAGGCATGTCTTTTATATTCCCTGAGATCTCTAAATGCCTCGCCCCTTAATCTGTAATCTGTATATTTAACCCTGCTTAGATCAAACCCTTCAAATGTCCACTGGGAATCAGCAAGGTATTGGTCGGTAAGGATAAACACAGGTATCTGGTATTTCTCTGCTATATCAAATGCCTTGTTTGTGAGATAGAATGCCTGCTCAGGTGTGCCCGGGGCAAATATTACTCTTGGAAATTCCCCGTGTGCTGTATACAGGGCAAATTGCAGTTCAGCCTGTTCTGTTCTCGTGGGGAATCCTGTAGCAGGCCCCGGCCTCTGCGCAAGGGCAATGACTATCGGGGTCTCTGTCATGGCAGCCAAGGAAAGGCCCTCTACCATTAATGCAAAACCTCCTCCTGAGCTCCCTGTCATAGCCCTGACGCCTGCAAATGAAGCGCCCAATGCCATGTTAATGGCTGCAATCTCGTCCTCTGCCTGTTCAACGATAATTCCGTATTCCTTTGCCTTGCTCGCGATATAGAGCATAATCCCAGTCGAGGGTGTCATTGGATACGCTGAATAGAATTTACAACCCGATGCAATAGCGCCAAGTCCTACAGCCTCATTTCCTGCAATTAAAAGTAGGGGCGAACTGCCGTTCGCCCCTACAGAGAATGAACATCGCAAACATTCCTTCGCAGCATAATCATGGCCAGCCATAGCAGTATTGATATTCGCCTTTATAATATCTTCACCCTTCTTTTTGAATATATCCTTTATAATTTCAAGGAGGATGTTCAATTCCATGCCAAGCATGCCTAACACTGCTCCAGTGGCAACGGTGTTTGCCATTATCTTATTTCCGCCATGTTCTACCGCTAAATTGACGAAGGGGATGTCCACAGAGTTTTGAGTTGAGAGTTTAGAGTTATGACTTTTTGAGTCATAGATTATCTGACCGTATTCTGAAAGCTCTTTTTCATGAAGCAGTATGCTTTCTTTATCGAGGGCAACCAGGATATCAATAATGTCTCTGCATGCTGTTACAGGCTTGTCAGAAAACCTTATCTGGAAAAAATTGTGACCGCCCCTTATGCGTGACTCATAATCCTGATGGGTAAATACATGATAACCTGCCCTTGAAAATACCCTCGCAAGGGTGTCTCCAATAGTCTGTATACCCTGTCCTGCCTCACCGCCTATCTTGATTGAGTAGTCCAAGGAACCTTCTTGAACTTCTATTCCCTTTCTTCGAAATTCTTAATGAACTGCCCTATCTGGACACCGAGGTAAACGCATTTGAAGCCATCCATGCACTCATCGGCATCCCTTTTTTCAAGATGCGTTGTAAGCTCATTGCCATCCCTTTTAAACCTGACAATATATGCATTGTTTTCTTCGTTAAATTCAAGTCCTACAGAAATGCCATGTTTTGAGATTTCAGGATACATCTCCATAATCTTCTCTTTTAATGCAACAACCGTATAACCCACGTCCTTACCTCCTTAAACCGCGGGATATTATCTCATCCTTGCTTCAACCGCCTTCCAGTCTATGTTCTTGAAGAACGAATCTATATAATCTGCCCTCTTGAGTCCATAATCAAGCATAAAGGCATGCTCAAATACATCCATTATCAATAGAGGGTTGCACCCTGCCGGATGCGAGACATCATGCTCATTTATCCAGAAATTGATAAGTTTCCCGTCTGTCATATCCTGATAAAGCACTGCCCAACCAATACCTCTCATTGTTCCTGTTGCCTTGAAGTCCTTTTCCCACAGCTCATAGCTTCCAAAATCTTCGGTCAGTTTGCTGGCAAGCCTCCCATCCTTGTCAATTCCACCTTTTCCGCCAAGATTCTCAAAATAGTACTCGTGAAGCCTCATTCCGTTAAATTCCCATCCCAGTCTCCTTTTCAACTCAGCAAATTCGGGGATTCCTGTCCTTCCGTCCTTTAACATATGCCCAAGCGTCTCAATGGCCTTGTTTGTATTTGTCACATAGCCCTGATAGAGGGTAAAGTGATTCTTTAAGAGTGTCTCACTGAATCCCTCCATACCGATAAGTCTTGAGTAATCCTTTGCGGTGTAAGCCATGGTCTTCCTCCTTATTTTAAATTTAAATTTACAGCAAATCCTATCTCACGATTACCCCTGCATAGCCAACCACATGTTCAAAATCCCCGCTTACTTCTCCTGATGTCATGTATTTAATGAGTTCTGCTTCTCTTGCGCCAAGGGCCTTTGATGCGGACAACATTGCTGTTGCCGGGGCAAATCCGCACATGGATATCCTCTCCTCCATAACGGTTCTATGAAGACCCTCTGGGTCGAGATCAAGGATCCTTTCTATGGCCTTCTTATCCTTTTGTCTTGCTATGTCATCAGGTTCATAATGGCTCATGTCAGAGCTTGCAACGATTACCACGGAGTGTGATGTCTGCTCTACTGCCTTGGCTATGGCCTCTCCGACTGCCATACAGTCCTCAAGGGAATGCGACATCATCGTAATCGGAACTATCATTACATTCTGAGAAAAATAAAGGATAAACGGAAGTTGAACCTCGAGTGAATGTTCGAAAAGATGGGCCTGTGCGTCCTCTTCTATAATTGCCCCCTCTGTAAGTATCTTGCCTGAGAGCTCTTCATCTATCTTTACCGTGCCAAGTGGAATCTCCCATTCTCCATAGGACATAAGAGCGACCTTGGTGCCAAATCCAGTGTGGTTTGGGCCTATGAGTATAAATGTATGGGGGAATTTTATCCTCGAATATACTGCGCCTGCCACAGCCCCTGAATACATAAGACCTGCATGAGGGGAAAGCACCCCAATCACCTTTTCTTTACCTGCTTCCCCGGAAAATCTGCGCCCCTCTGGTAATCCTGTCGCAATACATGCCTCTACCTGTGCCCTTAGTTTTGATAGATTGGCATAATAAAACTGTCCTGAAACAGCAGGTCTTCTCTTCATACTGCCCTCCTATCGAACAGTTCAATTGGTTTGAACCCTTCCCCTCAGAGGTCAGAACACCTGATGGTCTGTATAGCTTTCAAACCTCGTGTATTTGTCCCTGAAGGTGAGATTCACCGTTCCTATAGGGCCGTTTCTTTGCTTTGAAATGATCAGCTCTGCCTTGCCCTTGTTTGGGCCGTCAGGGTTATAGACCTCATCCCTGTAAAGAAAGATTATAACATCGGCATCCTGCTCTATTGCACCTGATTCCCTGATATCAGCAAGGTTTGGTCTCTTATCATTCCTTTGTTCAACAGACCTGTTTAACTGGCTTAGTGCAACAACAGGAATCTTTAACTCCTTTGCAAGCGACTTTAAAGAACGGGAGATATCAGATACCTCCTGCTCCCTTCGCTCAAAACTACCCCTTCCCTTCATTAGCTGCAGGTAGTCGACTATGATTAAGCTCAGACCGTGCTCTGCCTTTAACCGCCTTGCCTTTGCCCTCATCTCAAAGACATTCGTATCTGTTCCATCGTCTATAAAGATCGGCGCCTCTGTTAATCTTCCAGCGGCATTGGTGAGCTTTCGCCAGTCGTCCTTCCCGAGGAATCCTGAACGGACTGCCTTACTGTCAACCTCTGCCTCAGAGCAGAGCATCCTCAGGACAAGTTGCTCCTTTGACATCTCGAGGCTGAATATGGCAACCGGCTCTCTTTTTTCAATCGCAACATGCTGTGCCATATTCAAGGCAAGGGCGGTCTTTCCCATAGAAGGCCTGCCGCCTATGACTATCAGATCACATTGTTGGAGTCCTGATGTTTTATGGTCGAGGTCTGAAAAACCAGTGGGAAGCCCTGTGATGAGTTCCTTCTTCTCATACATCTGCTCTATCATCTCAAAGCTGTCCTTAATGACCTCCTTTATCCCCACAAATGAAGGCCTTATCCTTCTCTCTGAAAGTTCAAACACCTTTTTCTCTGCATAATCCATCAGCTCATCTACCTCAAGGCTGTTTTCATAGCCGAGGGTTATGAGCTCTGTTGCAGTCTTTATGAGATTCCTGATAGCAGACCTCTCCCTTACTATCCTTGCGTGGTATCTGATGTTAGCTGCTGTTGGAACTACTGTGGCAAGGGAGCTGAGGTATGATATGCCGCCCACGGCCTCAATAGCATCTTCCCTCTTCATGTAGTCGGTGAGGGTTATAAGGTCTATGGCCTCATTCTTATCAAAAAGCTCGAGCATGGCCTTAAATATCTTTCTATGGGATTCCTTATAAAAATCATCAGGCGAGATTATCTCTATTGCCCTGTGGATGGCTTCATTCTCAAGGAGGATTGCCCCAAGCACAGACTGCTCTGCCTCAAGGTTCTGAGGTGGCAGTCTGTCAAGGACAACATCTAATTCTTTCATTCCCTTACTACTATAACATTCAAGGAGGCATTGGTCTCTGGATGGATCTTTACTGTTACAGTATATGTCCCGAGGCGTTTTATGGGCTCTTCAAGGATTATCCTTCTCTTATCTATCTCAACACCTTCCTTCAGCAATGCCTCGGCTATATCCATAGCAGTCACAGAGCCAAAAAGCCTATCCTCCTCCCCTGCCCTGGCAGGGATGGTTATTGTAGTTGAAGAGATCCTGGCGGCAATGTCATCTGCAGCCTTTTTCTCTTTCCTGGCCTTCTCTGCAACTATCTTTTTATAATGCTCAAACTCCTTTATATTCTTTGGATCTGCCTCAATGGCAAGTTTCTTAGGGATCAGAAAATTCCTTCCATACCCATCAGCCACATTCAAGATGTCACCCATCCTGCCGAGATCTTTAACATCTTCTCTAAGAATTACCTGCATCTATATCCCTCCTTTATTATGGATAAATCTATGAAAATAGTAACCCATGCATAAGCTAATTGTCAATCAGTCAGTGCCACGATCTCTTGTTTCAAGTGTTTTTTCATGGGGCACTGAAAGTGCAAATGCCTTTGATAGTTCCGCCACGGCCTGCATAAACCTTTTCTTTCCATCATCCTGCAGGAGGATACACTCCATTGCCTCTTTTATAACAGTCAACCTTTCGGCAGGACTGCCGGATAAGAATCTTGAATAGTCAAATCCATGAAACATTGATGAAACAATCTCATATTTCTCAAGCATTATAGCGACTGCCTCTTCCTGAGGAATGCCTGTCATGTCACGGTCTCTTTCTATGTAATCGGAAAGTGCCTTCTTCAGTTCATCTGCAATGCCAAGGTAATCAACCACCAGACCACCTGGTTTATCCTTAAATACCCTGTTGACTCTGGCTATTGCCTGCATAAGCCCGTGTCCGCGCATTGGCTTGTCTATATACATGGTATGAAGACAGGGAGCATCAAAGCCTGTGAGCCACATATCACGCACAATGACAAGTTTAAATGGATGCTCAGTTTTTTTTGAAAAGGTTTTTGCAAGTTTCTCTCTCTTTGCTTTGTTCCTGATATGCTGCTGCCATTCTACAGGATCAGATGCAGAACCGGTCATAACTACCTTCAAGAATCCCTTATCATTATCTTTATGATGCCATTCAGGCCTGAGTTTGATTAATGCATTATAGAGATCAACACATATACGCCTGCTCATGCAGACGATCATGCCTTTCCCGTCCATAGCCTCAAGCCTTTTCGCAAAGTGATCAATAATGTCTTTCGCCACGAGGCCGATACGTTTTTCTGTCCCGACCATTGCCTCAAGCTGTGCCCATTTCCGCTTTAGCTTTTCCTTTACATTTATCTCTTCTCCCTCTGTCACTTCTTCAAATTCAGGGTCAATCCTTGGCCTTTCTTCTTCCCCTCTATAGGCGTACCTGTGAATCCGATAAACGAGGCGTTCGGAAGGGCATCTCTCATATGTCTGGCAAAGCCATCTATGAAGTCATACTGGCTCCTGTGCGCCTCATCAGCAATAACAATTATATTCCTTCTGTCAGAGAGCTTGGGATAATCCCCTCCTTTTTCAGGCAAAAACTTCTGTATGGTTGTAAACACAACACCGCCTGATGCGACATTGAGAAGCTTTCTAATATCTTCCCTGCTTCCCGCCTGCACGGGTGTCTGCCTGAGCAGGTCTCTGCACCGTGAAAATGTCCCGAACAACTGGTCATCAAGGTCATTGCGGTCTGTAAGAAGAACGATCGTTGGATTCTGCATTTCAGGATGCTGTATTATCTTCCCAGCATAAAATACCATTGTCAGGCTTTTGCCACTCCCCTGTGTATGCCAGACAACACCAACCCGTTTGTCACCCTTTGGAGATACCGCCTGAATCGTACATTCAACAGCCTTATTTACTGCATGGAATTGATGATATCCTGCCATCTTCTTTACAATTTCAGAGCCGTCAATCTCAAAGACAAGGAAGTATCTTAGTAAATCAAGAAATCTCTGCCTTTCAAAGATTCCCTTAATCATTACCTCAAGTTCAGGAAGACCCTTCGGAGCTAAATCATCTCCTGTTATTGTTCTCCACGGCAGAAACCATTCCCAGTCTGCAGTCAGAGTCCCTGCCCTTGCCTCTATACCGTCAGAGACAAGGAGGATTCCGTTATAAAGGAAAAGAGAGGGGATTTCTTTTTTGTATGTCTGCAATTGATTAAATGCATCCTTAACTGTTGCATTTTCGTCAGAGGGATTCTTAAGTTCAATTACACCTAATGGTATGCCATTCACGAAAACAACTATGTCAGGCCGTCTGTTACTTTGTCCTTCAACAACTGTGAACTGATTAACTGCCAGCCAGTTGTCGTTATCAAGATTGTCGAAATCTATAATCCCGACACTGTCACCAACAATCCGGCCTTCTGCGTCTTTATATTCAACCTCTATACCTTCAGTAAGCATTTTATGAAACCGATGATTGTTTGCTGCAAGAAGGGGCGATTCGTGAATAATCCTTGTTAATTTACGGAAGGCATCCTCAATTGCCTCATCTGGAATAGCAGGATTGATTTTCGTTAAAGCAGAACGAACCCTATTCTCAAGAATCACATCGCTGTAAGATGCCCGTTCAGCAAATAATTCACCAGAAGCAATATCTGGTTCATTGAGAACGGAATACCCCAACCCCTTGAACCAGTCAAGGGCTGCTTGTTCTATTTCTGATTCTGTAATAATATTTCTCTTCATTTTTCAGTTTCCTAAATCCCCCTTAATCCCCCTTTAGCAAAGGGGGATTAAGGGGGATTTTTTACTCATTATTTTTTTCTGTGATTCCATCTGACTATGTAGTATAATAGTCCCATGAAAAAGAAATCCCTCAAAGAAACCAATCCTTATTTAAAAGACCCAAAAAAATACGAAGCTTCATTGGCTATAAATCTTGTAACATCCTCTGCGGTTGAAGGCATCCGCATAAGACCCTCTCAACTCCTCAAAAAGAACCTTAAATCTAAACGGACTTAGATTTAATAGACCGCTCAATGATTTTTTTTAAAAGCCTTTCCATCGGTTTATAATCCCTGCTTAAGCCGCTGTTGATTGCGGCAAAATACTCTTTTCGTTTGAGCCATATTTTATGCTTGTTTTAATGTCTTCTGCTGTAAAACAATGGCTTGCATCATACCTGCGGAAAAGCTTATCAATCGCTGATGCAAGAGCCACGGACTCTGCCTCATCCATTTCTCTTTTCAACTTTATGCCAAGCTTGTTTTTTAGGACACGGCCGCGAGAGTCGGTCTCAAATTGGGCTTCGGGTAAAGCTGATGTGTCATAACGACCGGATTTTTTCATATCTTCTCCACAAACCTCTCCGCATCCTCACTATGATTTCCTCCGACAACAGCTTTGGCAGCAAGGTGTCACGGATAGAGGCGAGGGTGCGGGATTGTATCGCATTATTAATTCGTTTCTCTATTAAAGGACTTATAATTGTATCCAATAAATCTAATTAATCAGGCGAAGGAATAAGAACTTTGGCTTCCGCCAGATGATGGCGCTGGATATGCCCCATCGTGGTAGCTTTAGTAGCTGCAATCGCTTGAAAATCTGATAAATAATGTTTTGTCCACAAATAATAAAACCATTTGGGATAGTTTTTTGATGTTACCTTAAACAAATGCTGATTCAACGCACCACGACCACCGCACCATATAACTACCTCAAGACTACCAGACCAAGAAAATAATATATCTCCATCGCTGACAATATAGGCAGGGTTAATATTAACACTTGCCTTATCGCTTCCTTCGGTGCTGTCTTTCCTTAATTGTGCAATTTTTATTACTGGCAGGAAATCATAATCATTTTCTGGTGGATACTTCTGCAAAGCTAATCCGTTCAGATAATCAGCTATTTCACCAAGGCTTCCCACCCCCCACCCCTTCGGAATCTTGCCGAGCGGCGAATCTTGCCATTCTTTATGAGGGCCAAGGCCGGAGATATGGTCGAAGTCCACAAACCATGATTTAAAAATCGCCCTTGCCATAGCCTCAAGTGTCTCATTCATTTTCCTGTTCAGTTCAATCTTATCATCCAGCGCACCTAAGATTGATGCAATGGCTTTTTGTTCGGGGAGAGGAGGGAGATTAAGCGTCAATCTTGCAATTGCACTTGCTGGCACTCGTTGCCGTCCTGTTGAACCTTCCATGTGCTGAATAGCATAATTTCTGAACTCAGGGTCTCCTACCAGGTAGTAAACAAAAAGGTTGTCAGATATGCCATCTTTACCTGAAAGCACTATAAATTCGGTTGAACCATGTCCTACGACATCATCAGGTAAGCAACTTAAGAATACTGTTTTACCATTTTCAAGACAAGGTGTAATTCTTGCCAACAAAGTATCACCATTTTGAAATCGTGAACCAGAACCTTTAAATTCTTTCATTTCAAAATGATTAATCGTACGGGTAAAAGGCTACACAATATCCATAGAAACATGAGGTGCGAGTTCTCCTCGTAAAATTTTTCGTGGAGGGTTTATATCTACTGCGTCTTCAAATATCATTTCCTTCCACTTATCCCCCATTCCCCAACCCCTTCAAATTTCCAATGCCTGTTTTGCAGGGGCGACCTGTTGGGTCGCCCAAAGAGGGCGAGGCCTCGCCCCTACATGATAATGTTGTAATGAATTATTAATCCTGCAATTATACATCATGTTCTTGCTTCCTGCGGCTTGATATTTTGTACCTTGCGCCTTTTTCCCTCACTCTGAATCCGATTTTCTTTTCCTTTGGTTCAGGTTGTGCCATGAGCTGACGAATGGCGTCAAAAACAACCCTGAATTGGGCATCGTATTTCTTTTCAAGCTCATCAAGCCTTTTTGCAAGGTCTTTATGAGAGGCTATCATTTCCCTGAGCTTTACGAACGCACGCATTATGTGAATGTTTACTTCTATCGCTCTCTCGCTATTTAGCACAGTTGAAAGCATAGCAACCCCTTGTTCGGTAAAAACATAGGGCTGATACCCTCCAAGATGTTTGCGTGAAGGTATCGCATTTTGCGATACCATAATGTCAATCTCCTGTTCATTTAATTGGAACATAAAGTCTTCAGGGAAACGTCTCATGTTTCGTTTGACTTGCTCTCTCAATCGTATCGGTTTTACACTATAAAGACCTGCAGGTCTTTATCCAGCATGACTTTATGACCACGAATCAAATAGATTTTTCGTTCGATCACTTCAACAGGAATAATTTCTTTCATCCGCCCTCCTTTTTGTGTAAAGCAAAATGCGGATTCGCTTTACACAAAATATTTTATGCCCATTCCACTTGTCATAAAATCTCTATTTTTCAAAGAAATATCTACGATTAGCCTTTATTGCCTTCTCAAGCTCTGTGCTTTCTGCAAACTGCTCTTCCAGCTTTACCGATAATCTTTTCATTTTCTCATCAAAAGGTTCGTCATCGTCTTCGACATCCTCGGCACCGACATAACGGCCTGGAGTGAGAACATAGCCGTGTGCGCGGATTTCTTCTATGGAAGCACTCTTACAAAAACCGGGGATGTCTCTATAAACCACCCCCTCACCCTTGCCCTCTCCCGCAAGGGGAGAGGGGAACTTTGAGATACCATCTCCTGCAAGGGGAGAGGAAGATTTTGAGATGCCCTCTCCAACAGAGGGAAGAGGGGATGCGGAACGCCATGCGTGATATGTCTGTGTGATTCTTGTTATCTCATCATCAGAAAATTCCCTGTGTGTCCGGTCAATTAAATATCCCATCTTTCTGGCATCTATGAATAATGTCTGGCCTCTGCGATCCCTAAACTTATTGTTCTTTTTACTTCTTGAAATAAACCAAAGACAGGCAGGAATCGGAGTTGTATAGAAAAGCTGTCCGGGCAAAGCGATCATGCAGTCAACGAGGTCTGCTTCTATGATATTTTTTCTGATCTCTCCTTCGCCAGAAGTATTTGAAGACATAGAACCATTGGCAAGAACAAATCCAGCGATACCATGCGGTGCAAGATGATGTATCATATGCTGAACCCATGCAAAATTGGCATTTCCAGCAGGCGGGACACACCATATCTCCATCTGACATCTTCACGGAGAAGCTCTCCTTTCCAGTCGCTTACATTAAATGGTGGATTAGCAAGAATGTCTTTTGAGCGGCTTTCTGCATCACCAAGACCGATAGTTCCGCTTAAATCTATGAGTTCACCCAATGTATGTTTATCAAGCGTTGGCCTTGCATAATCTTTCGGAAGAACGCCTTTAAGTTTTGGATTTTCTTTTTCTATAGCAACCATCGCATCATCAACAAGCTTGCCTATGGTTGGCTGTTTGGCATTATTTTGCAGATATGTCCAACGGGCTTCTTTAGACACCCAGAAGATATTCTCAGCCGTATATTCGTCCCTGTCTTCTATGAGGCCGTAACGTGCCTGTTCTTCTTTTACATAGTATTCACTTGTCGTTTCAGCTACCTGAGTTTCAAGTTGCTTATGCCTTTCTTCAAAGGCATCTGAGATATATTTTAGAAAGATAAGGCCGAGGACGACATGCTTGTACTCGGCAGAGTCCATATGCCCGCGCATCTTGTCCGCGGCCTGCCAGAGTTTCTCTCCAAAACCAAGGTTTCCACCATTGGATTTCTTATTCTTGCTTTCCTTCTTTGATCGGGCCATAAAAATTACCGATAAAATTCTATTAAATCATCACCACTGCAATTCAATACCTCTTCCTGAGTTCAATGTCCTCGTGCTTTGAATTGATGGGGTGGAGGACAGGATCCCCTATCTCTTGTCTATCTCCTGCTTATCAATGCGTCAATCAAATCAACCGCCTCTTTGATCCCTGTTACATCTGTATCTATAATAAGCTCTGGATTAAGGGGCTCCTCATACGGCGCCGCAATCCCTGGTACAGGCCATCCAGCCCTTCCCTTGTCATATATCTCCTTTGGCGCGCCATGGGTCTCTAACCTTTCCTTCTCCCTTGCCATACACATATTTAATGGGCATTTGAGATATATCTCAATAAAACCCTTAATCTCTTTTCTTGCAAGCTCCCGCCATGAGCGTCTGTTTCCTGTTGCATCCATTATTACGCTGTGGCCAAGACCAGTCAAAGTCTTTGCCACATACACAAATGTCCTGTATACAATCTCCCTTTCCTCTTCGGAATAGGTTGGTTCCGGGGTTACAAGCCTTCTCAATTCATCCATCCTCAGTATGACAAATTCAGGGAACCTCTCTTTAACAGCATCAGCAATGGTGCTTTTGCCGCTTCCGGGAAGACCTGTAATCCAGAGACAAATACCTTTCATTTCATTGTCAACAGCTCAAGGGCCTTCTTATGCGTAGACTCATTGCACGAGGCAATGATTGGGGATGACTTTTCTATCCCAATATGGATAGTTTTAAGGGGATTTCCATCCAGGTCAGTAACTATCCCTCCGGCCTCTTCAACAATCAACCAGCCCGCAGCAAAATCAAAGCTTCTTGATGCTGCCGGGGTGACAAAGATACTCAATGCCCCTTGTGCAAGATGACAGAGGTCAAGGGCTGTTGAGCCAAGGCACCTTGTTCTCCTCGAAACACAAAGCAGTGGTAGAACCCTCGGTATATCTATCTTGGGGGTCTGAGCCTCGTATGCTACAACAAGTATGTCATCCCCTTGCTGTGTCTTTATCCTGCTTCCATTTAAAAAACTTCCATTCCCCCTGATTGCCCAGAACTCATCACCACTTATAAGGTTCACTACATAACCCATGATTGTATCGCCAACAGTATTACCATCAACGACTGCAATGGATGTTGAAAACAGTGGAATACCTGACAGGGCATTCTTGCTTCCATCAATTGGGTCGAGGAGTATCCTTTTGCCTCCGCCCCTGATGTCCTTCCAGCCATATTCCTCTGAGACTATGGTTGCGGGTTCGTTAAGATTTTCTATCTCCTCAATAACTATATCCTCTGCCCTTTTGTCTATTGGATAGGTCTTATCCCCGCCTGCACCCTTGCCGATAGCAGACCTTCCATAAAATTCCCACACAAGAGGTGGAACCTCCACTAAAAGCCTCTTACCGATTGACCTTATAAAATCTAAATCCACGATATTTATCCTTTTCAGAGATTATAACCGACATCTAATCCTGTTGCATAGAGAAATCTTTATGCCCTTATTGGGGTTACTAAGAGGACATCATGGGCGATTTGGGCAAGGTGGCTGGTGAGGAGGGCCTTTCGGCCCCTCCTCTTTCCGTAACAACTAAGTATTTAGAACCTGTAAGTCAATCCGAAATCAAAGGCATCCTCTTTAAGTGAGGATTCCAGTGTAACTGCACTCATGGCAGAGGTCTCACTGATGGTCTTGTTTATTGCATGTGTATATCCGAGATTCACCCCAAACTTCGGCGAGAAGTCATAGCCGAGGCCAAAGCTGATATGCTGCTCTACAATAGCTGGGAACCCTATTATCCTGAAGTATTCATAGCCAAAGGTCGACATATCTATCCCCTGCAAAGAAGTAAGTCCGGCAGGATTGAAACCATCATGGGTCTTAACAGGATTTCTCCCGTAATTATACCCTGCCCTCAAGGTAAGGTTTGGCATTACTTTGTACTGTGCCCCAATGGCATAAACCCACTGGCTCCTCCAGTCAAAGTCCTTATAGCCTTTTGCGCCACCCCAGTCTACCCACCTTGCATCAGCCTCTACAAGGAAGTTGGAAATGGGCTTAACAGCAACCCCAAAACCGATCTGCTGGGGCATTTGAAGCTTCAGGTCGTCATAGGTGCCATTACCGTCAAAGTCGTACACACGTTTATGGGTGACGCTCTGTGGTGTTACATAGGTCGCTCCAAGCGATAACATGCCGAGGTCATATAGGGCACCAAGCCTTGCGCCAATGGCGTAGTTATGAGAAAGGCCCTCTCCAAAATCAACTGCCTGGTAATCTATATCCACACCAAGGCCTGCAGAAAAGGCTCCATTCTTATAGGCAATAGCAGGGGTGAATTTCATGACAGACAGTTTTGAGTTCATACCCATTGGGTCGATGTTCCTGTAATCCACACCCATCCCTGAAACGCCAAAGGCTGCGATGCCAAAGCTCAAGGTGTCTGTTATAGGCGCCTTGAACCCTATTGCAGGTATTGCAAAAGGCCTGTCCTGGCTTTTCCCCGACCAGTTGCCAACGCCATTTGGCGGAGCAGGCGACAATACATTTGCCGTAACAGTTGGGATAAACAATGTCCCTGCAAAGTCAAACTCTGATCCGTTGATTGTGCCCAGTGCTGCTGGGTTGTTAAAGATCGCCGAGATGGCATCCTGAGGGGCTGCTATGCCTACCCCTCCCATTGCCCTTGATGTCGGCCCGACGCCTATAAGGTTATCGCCATTGGTTGCACCAGCCATGCCAGTTAACCCCAGAGTTAACAACAAGACTGCAAATATAAAAACAAACCTCTTCATCTTAATCCCTCCTTTTGTTTTTATGCTAAGCCTCCACCTCGTTTACGATTAATCTCATTGGCTTAAAAAGCCCATCTAAGTTCGATTCTTCCCATACTGCCATTTATTCTTCTCACCACCTCCTTTTTTATTTGAGATTCGCTTTTACCATCTCGATAATTTCATCCTGTATTTGGCCTGGCATCCTCATATTTTTCATGAATGCCCACATGCCTGCATCTTCAAAATACAGCTTCATCCTGTACATCTCGTTGAGGGTAACGACCTTTACCCTACCCTTATCCTTATAAACAATTATCTCGATTGGAAAAGCTGCGTTATGGTCTATCCCTGGGAATCTATAAGAATCAGATGAACGCTTTTCACCTGCAATACTGAATGCCCTTCCCTCCGTCTTAGATTCTGTAACTCCGAGGATTATGTCGCCATAGGGAGAAAGGTCGTAGGTGTAAATTAGTTTCCAGTTTTTCTTGTTTTCGAGGATCCCTTTTTTAACATTTTCTGCAACTCTTTTTAATGTAGCATCAGAATTGTCAGAGGCTGTATAAACTTCTGCTATCTTACCGAGGAAGTCCCCTCCACCCATGCCTCCCACCTTTCCTTTGCTCCTAATCTCCCCTATCTGTTTCTTTGCAATATTGCCGGGAGCCGCCTTTGCAATTCCATCAACAATAGAATTTATTGTAGAGAGGGAAAGGTCGTTTAGCTTTGTCTCATGGATTATCGTCCTGTTTATGGAGGCAGGATTGAGAACCGCCACATTTATTCCTGTCTCATCCTCGTAGATCCCCGCCCTCAGAGGTAATGCGAATGCGGCTTTTACACCGTTTGACATGATGGATTTTGCATAGGCTGGCGAACTGAATACTATAACTCTGCAACGAAACCTGCAACCATCAGGGACTCCAGAGTTATAGGTTGCAAGAATCTCCCATCCTGCATTCTTTAATGCAGATTCAACCTTGCTGCTTACCTCATCGAAACTTCCATGTGCCTTTTCAATAACCTTGACATAAACACCGTATTCAGCGGCAAAGCTCACTGATGCAAACATAAAAAGTGTCAAGAAAATAAATAGAAAAGTTTTGCGCCTCATGCTTCACCCCTCCCAAGTTAATTTAATTTTCTATGGATCTCTGACCTTCCAAGGTTCGGATACCTCAAATAAACAGGTTTATATTAGCATCAAGGGCAAAGTCCAGAAATTCCCCTGCACCTGCTACCTCAACACCTTCAACAAGGTCCTCTTTTTTAACGCCTGTCATCTCGAGTGACGGAGCGCATGCTATCATCCTGACTCCCGCCTCTAAGCAGGTGTTGAGGAGTTCTGGAATCGTTGGCCAGTTGATTTTTTTAATCATGCCTTTCATCATCATGGTAGCCATAGGGGTCATCCCTGGCAGAACCCCAAGGATGTTCGGGAATGGAACAGGAGATGGCATTGCAGGGTTTGCGATCGGGGCAACCTTAAGTGAGTGGTTTTTTTTCTTATTCACTATATCCACACCATATAGCGTAAAGAATATCCCTACCTCGACATCCATTGCCGCTGCCGTTGATGCAAGGATCAAAGGGGGATAAGCCATATCAAGTGTCCCCTTTGATGCTATAATCGCCATCCTTTTTTTCTTCTTCTCTTCCATAGTTTTATCACCTCCAAAGATGCTGAGTTTCTAACAATGTAAACTAAGAAACTATTTTTGTCAAGTGAATTTTGAATAAAATTAAATGTGTTAGGCAAATTATATCCACAATTTGAGAAGTTCTTAATGAAAATAGTATTTTTACAGTCAACTGTCTTGAACTGATAAATTCCCCCCTTTTTTATTATAATAGTAATTAAGGACTGACAGACCCTTCAACTGAAAGGCAAGTGAAAAGTCAGACTTAGAGAGGGCATAATGAGATTGAACAACCTCAAGCTAAGCACTAAATTTACCGTGGTCATTGGTCTCATCCTCCTCATCTTCTGTATCACCTTTTCGGTCCTCCTTTACCTGCACCTCAAAAACAGGGTAATAGAAGATGCAAATGAAAAGACCTTGATTATCATGACCCAGATAGGGGCAGTTGGTGATTATATCAAAAATTCCCTTAGACCGAAGATGTTTGATGTCCTCCCGTACATGACTGATAAGGATGAATTTATTGTGGAAGCCATGTCTGCTACCAAGGTAACACAGGAGGTTATGAGACGTTTTAATAATGACTTAAAGGATTATGTCTATAAAAGGGTCTCAAACAATCCCCTCAATCCAAAGAATAAGGCAGATTCTCTGCACTCAAGGTTAATCGCATATTTTCAGCAGCACAGGGATCAGAAATCGTGGAATAGTATAATTAAGATTAATCATCAAGAATTCATCATGAGGGCAAAGGCAATAATCGTAGAAAAGGGATGCCTTAGATGTCACGGTGAGCCTTCTTCAGCACCCAGGGGGCTCATTAAACAGTACGGGACAAAAAGCGGTTTTGGTTGGAAGGAAGGAGATGTCATTGGCGTTGAATCGGTCAGCATTCCACTTGATATTACACTGGGACAGATTAAGGGTATTGCTATCTCCACCTTTATTTTTGGCTTTACTACCCTCCTGTTCCTCTTTGCATCACTTCAGGGCGCCTTCTGGAGCCTTGTCGGTAGACCATTAAACAGGTTGACAACTATTTTTGATGGTATAGTTAAAGGAACCGAACCGCTCAGCCAGGACCTTCCAATTACAACCAACGATGAGATCGGAGAGTTGACAAGCTCATTTAATCAGATGGCCAAATACATGTATAATGCCCAGGAGGATTTAAAAAAGAATGCCGAGACGCTACGCTCCATCTTCGAGGGCATCAGCGACCCCCTTGCCCTTGTTAATCCTGACTGCTCCCTTGAGATAACTAACGATGCATATCGTGAATGGGTGACAAAGGGAATAAATGCGGTCTTTACAAAGGAATGCCATTCAGAAAACTGCGATGCAGATACATTATGTCCTGTCTGTTTTCTCGAAAAGGTAAAAAGGGAAAAGAGGGCTGTTTCAGAATACTGGGAAGGTGACAATGGGCGATACTACTATGTTCATCTCTATCCGATATTTGATGATACTGGAAAGGTTATTAAGGCGGTTCACTATGTTAAGGACATAACCGATAAAAAACATGTGGAAGAACAAATGAGAATGGCGGAGAAACTGGCTGCGGTGGGACAGCTTTCAGCAGGGGTTGCCCACGAGATAAACAATCCGCTGGGTGGAATAAGACTCTGCTTTAATAATCTCATGACCACAGAGATGGATGAGAAGGCAAGGAGGATGCATATAGATGTAATAAATTCAGGTCTTGCGAGGATCCAGGACATAATAAGACAGCTTCTTGACTTCTCAAAGAAATCTTCCTTAATCGTTTCTCCTGCATCTATAAATGCACTGATAGAGAATGTGCTAAAGCTGACCGACTATCTCACTGCAAAAAAAGGAATAAAGATTATCAAAAACCTTTCAGCAGATATCCCTGATATAATGGTTGACCAGAACAAGATGGAGCAGGCCTTTTTGAATATCATACTTAATGCCATTCAGGCGATGGATAGAAGATCAGGGACACTGACTATAGAGACATCAACGGCTGACGGATACTGTGTGGCTTCTTTTGCCGATTCAGGCTCTGGGATACCTGATAGGGTTTTGCCATTTATATTCGACCCATTTTTCACCACAAAGCCCGTGGGTGAGGGGACAGGACTGGGCTTATCGGTGAGCAAGTCTATAGTCGAACAGCACAATGGAGAGATAACCGTTAAGACATCTGAAAAGGGGACAAGATTTACGGTAAAATTACCTATATAATAGAGACAGTAAAATGAAAAACAGGATCCTCGTCATAGAAGATGAACCATCCGTGAGCCTTGGGATGAGCCATTTCCTCTCATCATCGGGCTATTTGGTTAAGACATGCGAAGATGGAGCAACTGGATTATCTACTATAGAAAATGAGAGTTTTGACCTCGTTATTACAGACCTTAAACTTCCCTATTATGATGGACTTACTTTACTTAAACATCTAAAGGCTATTTCTCCTGATACAGGTGTAATAATCATGACTGCATATGCTGATGTCAAGACCGCTGTGCAGGCTATTAAAGACGGTGCCTTTGACTATATTGCAAAGCCATTCTCCAATGAAGAGCTGCTGATAACTATTGAGCGCTTCCTGAAATTTCGAAATCTTGAACTGGAATTGAATCGTTTAAGGGACTCTGTGAGGGAGAAGACAGGTTTTGAGAACCTGATAGGAGTAAGCCCTTCCATGAAGGATGTCTTTGACCGTATTGAATCCATAGCCAGGACCGATGTGCCTGTATTGATTCAGGGAGAAAGCGGAACAGGAAAAGAACTTGTGGCAAATGCAATCCATAATCTAAGCCCGAGGAAGAATAAGCCCTATGTAAAAATAAACTGCGCTGCTATACCTGAAAATCTCTTTGAATCAGAACTTTTTGGATATGAAAAGGGTGCCTTCACAGGGGCAACCGAGACAAGAAAAGGGAAATTCGAAATAGCCAACAGTGGCAGTATATTCTTCGATGAGATAGGTGACATGCCATTGGGGCTTCAGGCAAAACTGCTCAGGGTTATTGAAGACCAAACTGTCACACGACTTGGCGGCTACGAACCTATAAAAGTAGATGTCAGGGACATATATGCCACAAGCAAGAATCTTAAGAAAATAATCGAGACAGGAGGATTCAGGGAAGACCTTTTTTACAGGATAAATGTAGTACCAATAGTAATCCCACCGTTGAGGGAAAGAAAAGATGATATCCCTTATCTTATAGAGCATTTCTTGAAGCATTTCGGTGAAAAATACTCAAAAACTGAACTGAAGGTGCCACCCACTGTATACGCAGCACTCATGACATATCATTATCCAGGAAATGTGCGTGAGCTAAAGCATGCCATAGAACAGGCAATTATACTTTCAAAGGATGGATTGATTGACATCAGAAATCTTCCCAATGAATTTTCAGCTACCAAGACCGAAGGCATCTTTCCTGGAGATGACATGACGCTTCAGGCAAGCATAATGAATCTTGAAAAACAGAAGATAATCATGGCGCTGAATGATACCGGAGGCAAGAAGATAGAGGCAGCAAAGAAACTTGGGATAAGCAGGAAGGTTCTTTGGAAGAAGCTCAAGGAATATAACATAAATAGTTACCAATCGGAAACATAGAATAGATAATGTTCCTTCATAGGAACGTTATCAGCACGCCTAAACTTCATAAGTCTTCAATTCACAAGAAAAAATTATTTAACTGTAAGATGGCATTTCTATTGCTTACCTTATTCAGTAAAAAGGGGTATCTAAACCGCCTTATTACCTGAGACCCTGTTAACGGAGGAGGTGATGCCTATAAAGTGGAGCGCGCTCGTAAAATGATGTCTTTCTGGTAAGTAATTTCCTTAACATTCCAAAATGGGGGGATAAAATGGAAGAAAAAAAACAGGGAGTAAGCGAAGACTGGTTGTCTGTATGGATTGGTCTGTTTATATTTGTTCTGTCCCTTGGCGTGTATGTTGGAGCTGACATCCTGGGATTTGGAATAACAACTGCAATATGGACAAACTTCTCAAAGGCATTAAACCCTATATCTAAAGCCTATGCAGGCCTGGGAGGGATAGGATCCCTAATTGCGACATATCTATTTCTACTGGTTATCATGACAATAGGCGCAGCAGCGTTGAAGGCCGATATTAAGAGGTTTATCATAGGCTTTACAGCCGTATTCCTGATAAGCTATATCTGCTGGATCATAGGTAGCTGGGCGCATGTAGCTGTAACAACACCTCCTGATATGAAGAAATTTGGAATCGCATGGTCATTGAAACTTACACCTGAAGGAGGATTTATCGTTGCCCTGGTTGCTGGCCTGATAGTTGGTAATTTCTTTCCGGGTTTTGCCGAAGCAATAAAGGAGGCTGTAAGGCCTGAATGGTATATCAAGACCGCTATTGTTATCCTGGGTGGATTCTTGGGTATTACAGCGGCTGAGAAGTTAGGACTGGCAACTGCGGTAATGTTCAGAGGCCTGTGTGCTATTGTAGAGGCATATCTGATTTACTGGGCATTGGTCTATTTCGTCGCAAGGAAATACTTCAAGTTCAGCAGGGAATGGGCAGCACCCCTTGCATCAGGCATATCAATATGCGGTGTGTCAGCAGCCATAGCAACAGGTGGAGCTATAAAGGCAAGGCCAATGATCCCGATAATGGTATCCTCGCTGGTTGTTATCTTTGCAGTTGTCGAGCTGTTGATACTCCCGTTTATTGCTGAAAACTTCCTCTGGAAAGAGCCGATGGTCGCAGGTGCATGGATGGGGCTTGCGGTTAAGACAGACGGTGCTGCTGTTGCAAGCGGCGCTGTCGTTGACTCTCTCATAAGGGCAAAGGCAGTGACAATGGAGGGGGTGAAGTATAAGGAAGGCTGGATGATGGGAGCAGCTACAACCGTAAAGGTATTTATTGATATCTTTATCGGTGTGTGGGCATTCATCCTCGCTATAATCTGGTGTTCAGTTATAGAGTGCAAACCAGGTGAAAGGATCAGACCAGGCCAGATATGGGAGAGGTTTCCAAAGTTTGTTATCGGCTATGTGATTACATTCCTCATTATTCTGTTTATCGGTGTGACATCACCTGAATTGATGGGCAAAACAAAGGCAGCAATGGGTGAAGGTAATGTCTTCAGGGGAATATTCTTCGTTATGACCTTTTTCACCATCGGTGTTGTGTCTAATTTTAAGAAGCTCTGGGAAGAAGGCATTGGCAAATTAGCAGCCGTTTATTTGTTGTGTCTCTTTGGGTTTATCATCTGGATAGGACTGTTCATCTCGTGGATATTCTTCCACGGTGTGAAACCACCATTGGCAGGATAAAATGAATTTAAAAAAATCCCCAGAAAATCGTATGATTTTCGTAGGGCAGTAAGGAGGTATTTATGCCTGAAGGACCTAAGATCGCAGAAGAGTTAAAAAAGATGGAGTACGAACCCCTTCTTCCTGTGGAGAAAAAACTCATCGGTTACAGTTTGATACTCGGAGTTGTCCTCCTTGGACTACTTGTGTGGGTGAGTTATACATTCTTCCCTGGACAGTAAAGGGATAGTAATCTCAGGGCTGCTGCCGTCATCGGCAGCAGCCCTGCCCTTTTCTTCCACTCGATTTTCCAGCCCAAAAGTTTTTCTCTATGCTTGTCAAGCCCATATTTTTTGTGTTAGCATTTGATATGCCGACTTATGACTATGAGGCAGTTGATCCTTCTGGAAAGCGGGTTAGCGGAAATATTGATGCTGTAAATGAGGGTAAGCTCAAGGAAGAGCTGCGGGTAAAAGGACTTCTCCCACTAAGCATCTCTCTATCAAAAGGCAGGACTACCTTTAATCCATTCTCGAGGGCCACTGCAAAGGATATTCTTACCTTTACTCAGGCGCTTGGCGGTCTGCTTGAGGCCGGGGTTCCTGTTGACCGTGCGCTCAGTATCCTTACAGAGCTTACAGAAAAAGAGGCCATGAAAAAGGTGCTCAGAGAGGTCTTATCAGACCTTGAGGCAGGCCAGTCCCTTTCGCAGGCTATTAGCAAACACAGGGTCTTTCCAAAACTCTATGCAAATATGATCCGGGCTGGAGAAACAGGGGGAGTGCTTAATACAGTTATAATGAGGCTTGCATCATTCCTTGAAACTACATCAACATTCAGAGATGAGGTAATCTCTGCACTTATATATCCTGCACTGCTCACAGTTGTTGGAGGCTCTGCTATAACCACCCTTTTAATATATGTGGTGCCAAGGTTTTCAACCATCTTCAGCGAGATGGGCCAGACAATACCAACGGCAACAAAGATACTTCTCAGTATGAGCAAGGCCATCTCGGATTACTGGTGGTTGGCTCTCATGGGGATTGTCCTTACTATGTTCGGCATAAGGTTTTATACAGGCACAAGGGAAGGCAGGCTTTTCATAGACGGCCTCAAGCTGAAGATACCATTGGTCAAAGGTCTTTATCAGCGGATCATGGTGGCAAGGTTCTGCAGAACACTCGGCACGCTTATTCAGAGCGGTGTTCCAATACTCCAGGCCATTACCATATCGAGGGAGATTGTAGGCAATGAGATAATTGCTGAAAGGCTCAGGACAGTTGAAGAAGGGATCAGGAAAGGCAGGGGGGTATCAGGACCCATGAAGGAAAGCAATGCCCTTCCAGCACTCGTCGCACATATGGTTGCTGTTGGCGAGGAAGCAGGAAAACTCGAGGATACTCTATTTCTAATCGCAGACAGATATGAGAGCGAAAGCCGCAACTCCCTGAAACGGGTGATAAGCCTTCTTGAGCCTGCAATGATATTATTTATGGGTATAGTTGTTGGATTTATAGTTGTATCAATGCTTTTGGCCATCTTCAGTATAAATGAGATACCAATGTAACAGATGAAAGAATGCAGAAAGATGCGATGGATTGGAGGATGTATGAGATCGGCGGTTGTTAAAGAATTACAGGATGAAAGGGGTTTTACACTTGTAGAGCTTCTGGTTGTGCTTGTTATACTCGGGCTTCTGGCAGGGACATTTGTCATCAGATATATGCACCAGCTTGAAAAGGGAAAGCATAAGATTGCACAGACACAGATAAGCGAATTAGAGAATGCCCTTGACCAGTTCAAGATGGATGTGGGCAGATACCCCACCACATCCGAGGGCCTTAATGCCCTTGTTACAAATCCAGGGGTTGAGGGATGGGATGGCTCATACCTTAAAAAGGGGATCGTTCCCAAGGACCCCTGGAACAGGCCCTACCACTATCAATCTCCTGGAAATCATGGTGATTATGACCTCTTTTCCTATGGGGCAGATGGCCAGCCTGGTGGAGAGGGAGTTAATAAGGATATCACAAGTTGGGACTAAGCAAAAAAGATACTGGATTCACCCTGATTGAACTCATCATAGTCCTTTTCATCATTGCCATGGCATCATCATTAGCCCTTATCTCCATTGGTAAGGCCAAAGAAAAGGCAACGCTAAAGGATACTGCAAGACGAATAATAATAACACTGGGCTTTGCCAGAGAAAAATCCATAATGGAAAAGGCAAACTACACCTTTTCCATTGACCCTGACAGCGGTACCTACTGGATATCAAGGGATAGCGAAAAATCCAGTTACAGGCAATATACTGTGCCAAAGGGCATAAAGATAAACGGAGACCAGATAAGTTTTTTCCCGATGGGTAATTCGAGCGGTGGAAAGGTTGAGGTATCGGATGAAAAAGACAGGAGGATTGATATAGGTGTTGACCCTGTGCTTGGAAAGGCAGCAGTTATCTAATGAAAAGGGGTTTAGCCTCCTTGAGGTCATAGTCGCAATTGCCCTTCTCGGCCTGGGCATTGTTGCCATTATGCAGCTTTTTTCAACAGGGCTCGACTCTGCAAGAAAGACTGATGAATATACAAGGGCATTAATCCATGCCCGCTCTCTGATGGATGATGCCATGACAATGGACGACCTTGCCAGGATCTCAGACAGCGGTGATTTTAATGACGGTTTTTCCTATCAGCGTTCTGCTAAGCTAAAGGAATCCAGGGAAAAGACTGATGTCTATGAGGTAGATGTAGAGGTCTTCTGGGGTAATGGCGGGGTTGTAAGGCTCAAGAGCCTTAAGACAGTAGAGCATGAGAGATGAAAGACAGGGGTTTCACACTCATTGAGATAATCATAGCACTTTCCCTTACAGCAGTTATAGCCGTCATACTCTACAGCGCCATGGGCCTTGGTTACAGGTCTGTAGACAGGGGACAAGAGAGAGAGGATACATCACAGAGGATAAGGATCGCCGTGGCCAGGATAACGGATATAATCCACGGCGCATATCCATTCTTTGGAACCATAGACAATAAGAGGGTTCTCTACTTCCTCGGAGATAAGGATAGATTGGGCATTGTAACATCCGATGTCGACCCTGATTCCACATCGCCAATTGAGGAGCCAGGACTAAAGTGGGTCAGTCTATTTGTTGATGATGGACTCAAGCTGAGGGAGAAGATCTTTTACGACAAGGATGTCTTTGAGGACAAGGGCGGCAGGCTCTATGTCCTGGACCCTGATGTTGACAGTATATCGTTTGAGTATTTTGATATGGATAATAAGGATAAAACAGGTTCGTGGGTCTCTGAATGGGACCCCAAAAAGGACCGCCTCCCAAAGGCGATAAAGGTATCCATCGTGCTGAAAGGCAAAAGGGGGGATATTAAAGTCCCACCTTTTATCGTATCCATAATGGCATATAAGCGATAAGCATCTGCGGAGCAATGAAAAAACCTTGACAATGATTCTAAGTCCCTTTATAATTTAACAAAATGACAAAGGCAGATCTTGTAACAGTGATATATGAAAGGGTTGGTCTTTCAAAAAAGGAGGCTACCGAAATAGTTGAGGCCCTTTTTGAATGCATAAAAAATACCCTTGCCGAGGGCGAATCCCTGAAGATATCAGGGTTTGGCACATTCCATGTAAGGAAAAAAGGAATAAGGAAGGGTAGGAACCCTAAAAGTGGGGCTGAGATCCAGATAACGCCGAGGAAAGTGGTTACATTCAAGCCCTCAATGCAGTTCAGGACAGTGGCAGAGAAGGCTGATAGTTGATGGAATTATCTGAGAAAAAACCTATTCCTGATAAGCTATTTTATAAGATTAGTGAGATAAGCAGAATAGCCGGGGTTGAACCGTATGTCCTGAGATACTGGGAAACAGAATTTCCCTTCTTAAGGCCGAGGAAGAACAAAGCCGGACAGAGGGTATATATAAAAAAGGACATGGAAATGGTCCTTCAGATAAAGAGGTTACTATATCAGGAAAAATACACAATAGCAGGGGTAAGAAAGAAGCTTGGAGGCGAATCAATAAAGACAACTCCTTCTTCAAGCATTACTCAATCTCAGAGCAAAGAAGTTATTGAAAATATAAGGAAAAAACTCAAGGCAATCCTGAACATCCTTCAGTAGCAATACCATAATCAATGTCGGGGCGTGGCGCAGCCTGGTAGCGCACTCGCTTGGGGTGCGAGTGGTCGCCCGTTCAAATCGGGTCGCCCCGACCAATCAAGTTAACTATCAGAAAAAAGTAGACTCTCGTGCATTCCTTTCTTTGGACAAACCACTATAAAATTGGGATGAATCACTCGCCTGTCATGTGGAGTAATTAGGGAGCTGTTGTATTTTTTTACGGGCTGCAATATGATATTTCCATACTGGGTTAGTATTATGCGGATGAATCTTACTCTAAAATATATCATCTTCACAACCATAGTGCTTCTCTCCGTGATGGGAATAACATTGAGCATCATTTCTAAAAGGCATGAACAACTCATCATAGCCCAGACAGAGATGCAGGCAAAGGCACTATTCCAGCAGATAGTAATTACAAGAAGGTGGATTGCTGAGCATGGCGGGGTCTTTGTTGAAAAACTGCCGTGGGTTAAACCCAACCCCTACCTTCCAGATTCCCTCATCAAAGATGAAAACGGCAAACGATATGTGAAGGAGAATCCAGCAATGGTAACAAAACAGCTCTCAATGTATGCACAGAAAGAGGGTCTTTATTTTTTTCACATAACAAGCCTGAAACTCCTGAACCCTGAGAATGCACCAGATGATTTTGAAAGGAGGGCACTCCATGATTTTGAGTCAAAAAGGCTGAAGGAATCATCAGAGATTGAAAAAATTGGAGACTCTTATTATTTCAGATACATTGCCCCCTTATATGTTGAAAAGGCGTGTCTTGAATGCCATCTAAAACAGGGCTATAAGATTGGCGATATAAGAGGGGCAATAAGTGTATCCGTCCCGAT
>JAJYJJ010000036.1 GCA_021789595.1 Nitrospirota bacterium
CTTCATCGCCAATACCTTCGTTATCGCTGCCGTTAATGTCGTCTTGCCATGGTCTACATGCCCTATCGTCCCTACATTAGCATGCGGCTTTACCCTCTCAAATTTCGCCTTTGCCATCTCGCCTCCTTATTGCTATGTTGTTGGTATTTTGTCTTAAAACTACCCACCAATCCGTTCAATTTAATTAACTATCCAATTCCGCTTTGGAGCCCATGACCGGGATTGAACCGGTGACCTCATCCTTACCAAGGATGTGCTCTGCCAACTGAGCTACATGGGCAACTAAAAATTTCAAATCTCAAATTTGAAATTTCAAATTCAATGTATGGAGCGGGAAACGGGATTCGAACCCGCGACCCTCAGCTTGGAAGGCTGACGCTCTACCACTGAGCTACTCCCGCACTAACTACAGTTATTAGTGATTAGTTATTAGTTTTATTGACTAAAAACTGACAACTAACAACTATTAACTGCGAATTTTGCTCTGCAAAATTCGCTGGTGGAGAGGGGAGGATTCGAACCTCCGAAGGCAGCGCCGGCAGATTTACAGTCTGCTCCCTTTGGCCGCTCGGGTACCTCTCCAAACTCCAAACTACTAACCACGCTGGAGCCACCGAAGGGATTCGAACCCCCGACCCGCTGATTACAAATCAGCTGCTCTACCAGCTGAGCTACGGTGGCGATACCTTCAATGAATTTGATATTTTAATAGAATAAACCAAAAAAGGTCAATGGTAATTCTAATAAATGTCAATACTTTTTTTCAATATATTTTAATATTTTATATTTTTTTCAATATATATTTATTCCGCATATATTTATTCCGCAATCTATTTCCTCTGTCTTTGCCTCAAAACCTCATATACAATAATACCTGCTGCAACAGATACATTAAGGGAATTAACAGAGCCTACAATGGGAATAGATATAAGTTCATCGCATCTCTGCCTCAGCGTCCTTCTAATCCCCTTGCCTTCTGAGCCTAAGATTAGGGCAATTGGGCGATTAAGGTCAACATCCCATATAGTCTTTTCAGCCTGGGCCTCAGCGCCAACAACAGATATCCCTTCCTCGGAAAATATCTTTATGGCATTCTTGAGATTAGGAACCCTTGAGACAGGCACATGCTCTATGGCACCAGCAGAGGTCTTTGCCACAGTGGAGCCAAGACCTGCTGACCTGTGGGCTTCTATAATTATACCATGAACGCCGCCTGCATCAGCAACCCTCAGGATTGCGCCGAGATTTCTCGGGTCAACCACCTCATCGAGCAGGATAAAGAAAGGGGCTTCCCCTTTCTTATCTGCAATCTCAAGGAGTCTATCCATTTCTACATATCTCCACTCCTGAACCCTTGCGGCTACACCCTGATGTCCTTTTGGAAAGGTGCCGTCGAAAAAACTTATATCTGCGGTTCTCAGAGGTATATGCCTGTTTTCAGCCTCTCTCTTTATTTCAAGAACCTTATCGTGCCTGCCCGAAGATATAAAAACAGCCTTAATATTTCTGCCTGACCTTATTGCCTCCAGGACAGGATTGAGGCCATAGACCCATTCTTCAGCCAATCCTCACCTTCCAGTCGGTCCTGTCCTTTTTATCTTCAAGGAGTATACCTAAACCTTCAAGCTCTTTCCTTATGGCATCGGCCCTTTGCCAATCCCTTGTAAGCCTTGCCTGTTTTCGATCCTCAATCATCTTGAGTATCCCATCAACAGTTATTGGTATCTTCTTCGCCTTAAGCAGGGATTGATACCATTCATATGGCGTCTTTGTAAAGATATTAAGGACAGCACCTACCTCTGATAACATCTCTCCTGCCCTTGTCATAAGAGCCTTTGTATGTCTACCCTGGGGATTACTGTCAAGGAATCTGTTAATATCCTTTATAAGCTCAAATACATGGCCGATCGCCTGAGCCGTGTTGAAATCATCATCCATTGCAGATTCAAACCTGGTCTTAAAGCTTGATATGGCGTCCTCAAGGGTCTTATCCATTGCAATAGCAGAACGGGGCTCAGTAGCGGGGATAAAATCATTCATCCTCATTAATGTTGTATAAAACCTGTCAAGGGATGTCTCTGCCTCCTTCATCTGCTCCTCAGAAAACTCTATCGGACTGCGGTAGTGGGTAGACAGCAGAAAAAACCTTACAACCTCAGGATCATACCTTTCAAGGATGTCCCTTATGGTAAAGAAATTACCGAGGGACTTGGACATCTTCTCCTTATCAATGGTAATAAAGCCATTGTGCATCCAGTATCTCACAAAGGGCTTGCCTGTGAATGCCTCACTCTGTGCAATCTCATTTTCATGGTGTGGGAATATCAGGTCAGCGCCGCCTCCGTGTATATCAATGCTCTCACCTATATGCTTCATAGACATGGCCGTGCACTCTATATGCCATCCAGGCCTTCCCTTCCCCCACGGGCTTTCCCACCATGGCTCACCTTCCTTTGATGCCTTCCACAGGGCAAAATCCACAGGATTCCTTTTCCTCTTATCCACCTCAACACGCGCACCTGCTAACATCTCCGTCATATCCCTTTTTGAGAGCTTCCCATAGTCAGGGAATCTATCCACCTCGAAATAAACATCACCATCTACCTCATAGGCATAGCCTTTATCGATAAGGCCTTTCACAATGTCTATTATCTCTTCGATGTGCTCTGTCGCCTTTGGCTCAACATCTGCCCTTGCAATGCCAAGCCTGTCCATATCCCTGTAGTATTCCGCTGTATACTTTCTGGCAACATCAGATGCGCTGATCCCTTCTGTCTTTGCCCTTGTAATAATCTTGTCATCTATATCAGTAAAATTTCTTACATATTTGACATCAAAACCCTTATACCTGAGGTAATGCTTTATCACATCAAAGACGACAGCACTTCTTGCATGGCCGAGATGGCAGTAATCATAGACCGTAACACCGCAGGCATATATGCCGACCTTCTTAGGGCTTAGCGGCACAAAATCCTCTTTCTTACCTGTAAGCGTATTAAAGACCTTCATCAATCCCCCTTTCCCTTCAAGCCTCGCTATCCTCCTTTCAAGCCCTGATATATAATCTTCAACCTTATTAAAGTGTTCCTCTACTGGGTCAGGGAGATGGACATGGTCAAGACTCTCTACAACCCCTTCATCCAACATCCTTATAACCCTCTTCTTTATTACCCTTCCAGGTACACCGACTACGATACTGTGGTCAGGCACAGAACTGAGGACAACAGAGTTGGCACCAATCTTCACATAGCTGCCTATTGTAATGCCGCCAAGGATCTTGGCGCCTGTGCCAACCACTATATTATTGCCCAGTGTCGGGTGCCGCTTCCCCTTTTCCTTTCCTGTTCCGCCGAGGGTAACGCCCTGATAGAGGGTGACATTGTCTCCTATCTCCGTTGTCTCACCTATGACAACACCCATGCCGTGGTCTATAAAAAATCCAGGACCTATCCTTGCCGCAGGGTGAATCTCTATACCTGTTAGAAACCGTGCAATATGCGAGAGAAATCTCGGCAATACAGGTATACCAAGTCTCCAGAGGATATGATTTATCCTGTGAAGAAAAATAGCATGAAACCCGGGGTATGAGAGGATAACCTCGATGCCGTTCCTTGCAGCGGGGTCACGCTCGAAGACCGCCTTAAAATCCCTCCTTATGTCACTAAAAAATCCCATGTCTCCGGTTCTGCTTATTATACTACAAAAATGGTGTCAGGCGTATTTCGGCAATGTAACGCCAACATGATAATGTCCTAAT
>JAJYJJ010000029.1 GCA_021789595.1 Nitrospirota bacterium
ATCTTCCCGAAGGCTGAGAGGTCATGGGCAACTGCCTCCCTCCAGCCGCCGAGGGTTCCACCGAGAAGTGCATCCATACCAAGGGCAACTGCAATCCCGAAGACTCCACCAATAATTATGCCGATGATGACAACCCTCTTTAAACTGATTGATGACATCCTATTCCTCTATCCCGAGTCTTTTAAATTTCCTATAGAGCGTAACCAGGTCTATTCCGAGGGCCTTTGCTGTTTTCTCCTTATCCCTTTTATAGGTTTCATATGTCTTTTTTATTACAGCCTTTTCGTATTCCTGTATCGAGTGTTTAAGTGAGGGGAAAACCATTTGTCCTCTAACAGCCCCGGTGATCTTTTCAGGCAGACATTCAGGCGTAATCCTTTCCTCCTGACCCAGGACCACAGCCCTCTCTATAACATTCTTGAGCTCTCTCACATTCCCAGGCCATGGGTAATTCATTAAAACTGCCATGGCCTCGCTATCCACCACCTTTATCGGCCTTTTGTTTTCCTCTGCAATCCTTCTTAAAAAATACTCGATAAGTGGTGATATATCCTCCTTTCTTTCCCTGAGGGGAGGTATCTTTATCTCTATGACATTTAGCCTGTAGTAAAGGTCTTCCCTGAATGCCCTGTCTTTAACCTTCTTATCTAAATCCTGATTTGTTGCTGTAATCAACCTGATATCAACAAACCTTGGCCTTGTATCTCCAAGCGGGACAACCTCTCCTGATTCCAATGCCTTTAAAAGCTTTGCCTGAAGAGATAATGGCATATCACCAATCTCATCAAGGAAAAGAGTCCCCTGATGTGCCATGGTAATAAGGCCCTGCTTATCGGATACCGCACCTGTAAATGCCCCTTTTCTATAGCCGAAGAGTTCTGATTCAAGAAGGCCTTCTGGAATGGCAGAACAGTTTATGGAGATGAATGGCCTATCCCTCCGGGGGCTGTTACAGTGTATAATCTCGGCTATAAGGCCCTTTCCTGTGCCGCTTTCACCAAGAATAAGGATATTGCTTTTTGTAGGGCTTACCTTTTCAATAAGGTCAAATACAGACATCATAACATCAGAGATGAACACGACCTCCTTACATCTGCTCCTATACTGGCTTATCTCTCTTTTCAGTGCCACATTCTCTGAGATAAGCCTCTTCTCTTCGAGTACCCTCTTTATGGTAAGGCGTATCTCCTCGTTCAGGAAAGGCTTTACAATATAGTCCCTTGCGCCCTTTTTCATGGCATCAACAGCCGACTCCACAGAGGCAAAGGCAGTCATTATAAGCACTATAACCTCCGGGTTCAATTCTCTGGCCTTTTCAAGCACAGCAATACCGTCTACCTTCTGCATCTTCAGGTCTGTTATCACAATATCGAAGCTCTCCTTCCTGAGCCTTTCGATGGCATCCTCTCCGCTGTATACAGAGGATACATGGTAACCATCGTTTTTCAGCAGGAATTCAAGCGCTCTGCAGATATCCCTCTCATCATCAACCACCAATATGCTGGCCATTTTTTTCTCCCCGGGTAGGTAAGGATATGGTAAATTTAGCACCCTTACCCTCCTCGCTTTCTACATTTATTCCACCATTAAACCTCTTGATTATATTGTAACTCACGGATAGACCCAGACCTGTGCCTTTTGCCCTTGTCGTGAAGAAGGGATCAAAGACCTTGCCTATATTTTCTTTTGGAATCCCAACCCCGGTATCCGAGAACTCTATCTCTATATTACTATTCTGTCTCCTGCTGGTTATGGTAAGGATTCCACCATCTGGCATTGCATCTACTGCATTCAATATGAGATTTACAAATACCTGTGAAAGCTGGTTTCCATCTACAAAGGCCTTCGGCAATTCATGGTCAAGGCTCTTTATAACCTTTATATGCTGCATCCTCCTATCATATCTTACAAGCTCGAGGGATTGCTCGATAAGGTTGTTAATTTCTACATAGCTTAATTCTATGGGCGCCACCTTTGAAAAACTCGACATCTCTCTTACTATATCGGCAATCCTGTGTATATGATTCAGGATTGTATCAAGGCTCTCCTTTGCAAAATCATCCTCTGCCCTTTCCTTCAATATCTGGACAAAGGATGATATGGAGGTAAGCGGATTGCCTATCTCATGGGCAACACCTGCAGCCAGTCTGCCGAGGGCAGCCAGCCTCTCAGCATGCATCATCTGTTTCTCCATCTCCAGCTTCTCCTCCATTTCAATGTATCTCAGCCGCTCCTCAGCTTTTACCCTCCTTTTATTGATAGCGATGGTTAGCAGTGCACCGGATGAGATTGTTATAAATATGGAGATTATAAGCCATGAATACAGTCTCATGCTATCCTTGGTTGTTTTTGTTACCTCTGAATATGGGGACGATACACATATTATCCATGAGACATCGCCAAAGGATGCCTTTGAAAAGGCAAGTATCTTGTCCTCACCATAAGGAGCAAGATACCTCCCATGTTCTGTTGTCTTGCCTTCAAGCATCTTCTTTTCAACTTCAAAAGATATATGGCAGTCAAAACAGAATCTTTCTGCATGATAAACATTCCTGCCAACCATCTCCGGTTTTGTCGGGTGGTAAAGCAGGTTGCCCTTCGCATCCATCATCCAGGCATAGCCGCGCTCACCTGATGTGATGGGCGCGAGGAATTTCTGGGCAATGTCCTCTATCGAGGTTTCATAAAACACAAAGCCCATCAGAGAACTATCCCTGTATATGCCTGCAAGAATAAATAATTCCCTGTCTCTCTGTAATATATTGACTTCACCACGCTGGAGATTTATTCTCTTTACGAATGAATAATCGATTTTAACAGGCTCCCCGCTGCTTGAATATCTGACAACACCATCCGGGTCAAGTATCTTTACACTTACCCTCAGGTCCTCCCTCTTACCAAAGGCAGCATCAACAACATCCTTGATGTTATTGACATTGTTAAGGTTTGACCTTGAAAGGAGTCGTGAGATAGACATGCACTCTCTGCTAAGATGCCCTACCAGTAATTGTATATCAGAGGTTATCGTCTTTGCTATCAGTAACTGCTGTTTATTGAACTGCTCCGCTATCTCATTCTGCAGGCTTTGCTGAAAAAACACATTTAGAGTAATCAAGGCGGATATTACAAAAATAAATATACCGAAGATTAACATGGATATAAAAAACTGTCTCTTCATTTTTCTTCCTGCTCGTCCATTTTAGTACCTCCCCTCAAAGTAGTCATTCAGTATCCCTCTATGGTCAAAGGCAATAGGCGACGGCAGATTATCCCTCGTGAATATTCCTGCCTCTTTTGCATCATCAGAGGCCAATGGTCTGCCCTTTGCCCTTGCGATGTATACCGTGCTTATTGTGTGCTGCCTCGGGTCTCTCCCCGGCTCTGAGTATGTGTGAAACTGCCTTAATAGCTCTACCTCAAGCCCTGTTTCTTCCTTTGCCTCTCTTCTGGCTGCATCCTCAAGGGATTCGCCATAATCAACAAAGCCGCCAGGTATTGCCCATCCATAGGGAGGGTTTTTTCTGTTAATCAGAACAATGCCTCCCTCAAGCTCTATTATTACATCCACTGTTGGGATCGGATTCCTGAAGCCCATTACTCTTGCGGGGTCTCTACCCTCACATCCACATCCCTTTCAGGCACTATGGTTGAAATGGCGTGTTTATAGATGAGCTGCTGTCCTCCTTCCTTTATCATGATGGCAAAATTGTCAAATCCCTTTATAATCCCTTTAAGCCTCACGCCGTTCAAGAGATAGATTACAACAGGTATCTTCTCCTTCCGCAGCTGATTTAGAAATACATCCTGCAGATTCTGATTCTTATTCATAGCACCTCTCCTTTTTTCTTTTTACCATAAAGGATTTCTCTCAGGATTTCAACATCTTTTAGCAGTTTCTCAAAAATTTCCTCTGGCTTTTTCATGCCGGTTACATCCACCCAATATATTGCGCTATCCTTTCTGAACCATGTGAGCTGTCTCTTCGCATACCGCCTTGTCCTCAGTTTTATAAGACCGACAGCCTCATCAAGACCGATTTCTCCATGAAGATAGGATGCCATCTCTTTATAACCTATAGCCTGCATTGCTACCTTGCACGGATTCATGTCCATGAGGACTCTGACCTCATTCAAGAGACCATCCTCTATCATTGAATCCACTCGCTGTTCAATCATACTGTAAAGCTCACCCCTGTCCCTGGTAAGGCAGATCTTTATAAGATCATAGTTGTGGGGGAATGTCATTGAATGCTGCAGTTCGGATATCGGCCTTTTCTCCTTCAGGTAAACCTCAACTGCCCTTATCGTCCTCCTCATGTCATTCTGTTTTATCTTTGATGCAGCCGCAGGGTCTTTGGCCTTCAAAAGGCCGTAGAGATAACCGCTTCCCTTTTGCCGTTCCTCCTCCTCAAGTTGCCTCCTCAATGTCCAGTCAGCCGAAGGTCCTTCAAATATGCCATGTGTAATGGCCCTTATATAAAGCCCTGTGCCGCCAACAACTATAGGTATCTTCCCCCTCTCGTGGAGTTTGTCTATTATCCTTACTGCCCTGTCCCTGAACTGTCCTGCGCTAAAGGATTCGGAGGGTTCTAATATATCCACCATGTGATGCACTACCCCCATCCGTGTAGCGGTTCTTATATGGCAGCGAGGCAGCCCCTCGCCAGTTTTTGATGCGGTTGCCATATCAAGAGGCAGCTTTGCAGTTCCTATATCCATGTGGCGGTATATCTGCATGGAATCTGCGCTTATAATTTCTGTATGTAGTTTTCTTGAAAGCAATAGAGAAACCCCTGTCTTGCCAACACATGTAGGGCCTGTGAGGATTATTACCTTTTTCATTGGTTTTTATTTTACCATTTTTGGATTCTAAAAATAGTTTGCCCTTGCATGACCAGCCTGTTGACAGATATGTAATATCGTGGTATAAATTATTATGCTTATTTTCGCTGTAATAGTGGCACTTTTCTTTATAAGCCCAAAGGCAGAGGCTGACATCTATAAGTATGTTGATACAGACGGTGTCACCCATTTCACAAACGCCCCTGCACACATAGATGCAAGCTACAAGAAGGTAATGACAGAAAGGGACAGGGTTTCCTATACACATAAAGGTAAATACCTGTCAACAGGCAAGCGGAGTGACTACAACAATTTAGTCCAGAGTAAGTCCAGGCAGTATAATATGGATCCAAATCTTGTAAAGGCTGTTATAAAGGCTGAATCAAACTGGAACCCAAAAGCAGTCTCAAGAAAGGGGGCAATGGGTCTTATGCAATTGATGCCGTCCACTGCCTATAACCTATCTGTGGGCAACTCCTTTGATCCAGAGGAAAATGTTGATGGCGGTATCCGCTATCTCAAATATCTGATTGAGAAATTCGATGGGAATCTTACCCTTGCACTTGCTGCCTATAATGCAGGACCAAAGGCGGTAGAAAGATACGGCACAGTGCCGCCGATTGCAGAGACGCATCAATATGTTAAAAAGGTCTTGACCTTATATGGAGGTAAGACAGAGGTTGCTACAGATAGCAGGACTCACAGAAGGATCCGTCAGCCCATTTATAAGATTATCTTTGAAGATGGGACTGTCCTGTTCACCAATACGCCGCTTGCATATCAAGAGCTCAAACCCTCAAAGATGTAAATGACAGACTTCAGAGAACTTCAAGAAGAGATCCTCAGGTTAAAGGATAAACGGAGGGCTGTTATCCTTGCCCACAACTACCAGCGTGACGATGTCCAGGACATAGCAGACTTTGTTGGGGATTCCCTTGAGCTGTCACGAACAGCCTCTGAGTTGAAGTGTGATGTAATTGTCTTTTGCGGTGTAAATTTTATGGCAGAAAGTGCTTCTATCCTCTCCCCGGAAAAGACCGTTCTCTGGCCGGTAAAGGATGCCATCTGCCCGATGGCAGGCATGATAACAGTAGACAGGCCAAGGAGATTGTGGAAGACATTCCCTGGATATGACAGGAAAGCAGAGTACTCCTTTCCAGAGGCATTCACACTAAGAGATATGAAGGCAAAATACCCGGGGGTGCCTGTTGTCACATATGTAAATACAACAGCGGATGTAAAGGCAGAAAGCGATGTCTGCTGCACATCGGCAAACGGTGTGAAGGTCGTAGAGTCGTTAGATGCTGACAGGGCCATATGCGTCCCTGACAGAAATCTCGCAAGGTGGATTGCCAGAAATACAGAAAAGGAGATCATCTACTGGGACGGCTTTTGTCATGTCCATGACAAGGTAACCGCAGAGGATGTTGTTACGGCAAGGAAGGAACATCCAGATGCCGTATTTATTGCACATCCTGAATGCAGGCTTGAGATACTTGAGACAGCAGACCATGTTACAAGCACCTCGGGGATGCTGAGGTATGCAAAGGCATCAGATGCAAGAGAATTCATAATAGGCACAGAGATAGGGCTTTTATACAGGCTGCGGAAAGAGAATCCTGATAAGCTATTCTATCCCATCAGGAAGGATATGATATGTCCGAACATGAAGAGGATTACGCTGCAAAGCGTGGCTAGGTCGCTTAAAGAGATGACCTATGAGGTAAAGGTTGCAGAGGATATAAGGATTCCTGCAAAAAGGGCGCTTGACAGGATGCTTGCCATAAAATAATCTAAATTGCCCTATCCTTCAAACAGGGCCTCCACAAATTCCCTTGAGTCAAAATCCCTCAGGTCATCAATACCCTCTCCAATGCCGATTAATTTTACTGGAAGACCGAGTGTATCCTTTATTGCCACTACTATCCCGCCCTTTGCAGTGCCGTCCAGTTTTGTAAGCGCTATGCCTGTGATGCCAACTGCCTCGTTGAACATCTGGGCCTGCCTGAGGGCATTCTGTCCTGTCGTTGCATCAACCACAAGAAGTACCTCGTGTGGAGCACCTGGCATAGCCTTCTCAACAACCTTCTTGACCTTTTTGATCTCTTCCATGAGATTTGTCTTTGTGTGCAGCCTTCCTGCGGTATCAATAATTACCACATCTGCTGACCTTGCCTTTGCAGAGGCTATGGCATCATAGGCAACAGCAGCAGGATCAGAACCTGCTTGATGCTTAACAATCTGGGCATCGGCCCTTTTTGCCCATATCTCAAGCTGCTCTATAGCAGCGGCCCTGAAGGTATCAGCAGCAGCAATGATGACCTTCAGCCCATTATTACTGAATCTCCTTGCAAGTTTCCCTATGGTGGTTGTCTTGCCAACGCCATTGACACCAAGAGCCATTATAACAAATGGCTTCTCTTCAGGGAAATTAAGTATAGAGCTATTGCCAAGCAGCATAGACATCTTGTCCTTAATCGCAGTCTTCACATCAAGGGCATCTTGAATCTCACCCCTTTTTGCCTTTTCTTTCAGGTTATTTGTTATAGACGATGCTGCCTTTGGCCCAACATCAGCCATAATCAGGACCTCCTCCAGTTCCTGAAGCCCCTCTGCATCAATTCGCCTCCCGGTAAAAAGATCCTCTACCCTGCCGACAAGGCTCTTCCTTGTCTTTGAAAGTCCATCTTTCAGTCTGTCAAAAAATCCCATTCTGCCTCCATAAAGGCGGGTTCTCAAAAAGTAAGACTTTTTAGATTACAATCCAGGAATACTTCCTTCCAAGGACAAGGGGCAACAAAAATGCCACACCGATTTTCTTCATCCTGTATTATAATTTCTTTGATTAAGGATAATCAATAGAAGGTAAGGTCTCAGCCTGATTATTGTTATTGCAAACGGATCATCTCAGTGGGTTTCCCGTTTTAGCCATATTACCAAATCTTTAATGCATAAATCAGACCTTCGCTACACGGAGGCCGTTTGCTACAGCAAGAAGCTCTGAAGTCTCATGGACAAAGACAGCAATGGCTACGCTCATTATTCCTATGAGGGCAGAGGGGATGAGTACTGCCAATATGAGAATGGAGAAAACGATATTCTGGCCGCTTATCCTTTTCGTTCTCTTGCCAAGATTTATTGCATAAGGCACCTTTGTTAGGTCATCTGCCATAAGGGCAACATCTGCTGCTTCTATGGCCGCATCTGTTCCTATAGTCCCCATTGCTATACCAACAGTGGCCCTCGCAAGTGCAGGGGCGTCGTTTATTCCGTCTCCAATCATGGCAACAGCGCCGTACTCTTTTTCAAGCTCCTCTACAGCCTTGATCTTATCCTCTGGCTCAAGCTCTGCCCTTACATCATCAATGTTCAATTCCTTTGCAATGGCCTTTGCAGTGATGACATTATCCCCTGAGAGCATAACGACCTTAATACCCATCCTGTGAAGCTCAGCAATCACATCCTTTGCATGAGTTCTTATCTCATCCCTTATGGCGATAATTCCGAGGATAGATTCCTCAGAGCCAACAAGAATCACTGTCTTACCATCATTCATCAATCTCTGGATGATGGAGGTATGTTTATTTATAATGCCAAGTTCTTCAAACAGTTCTGGTTTGCCCACATAGGTCGTTCTATCTCCAATCTTTGCCTTTGCTCCTGCACCGATGAGGGCACTGAAGTCAGTGATATCTATAAATTTTAAACCGCCTTCTTCAGCCTTCTTAACAATTGCCTGGGCTAAAGGGTGTTCAGAAAACCTCTCTATACTGTATGTAAGGGTCATCACATCGGATTCCTTTCCATTCAATGCTACAATATCTGACACAATCGGCTTGCCCTTTGTAAGTGTTCCTGTTTTATCAAAGGCAACTGTCTTGATTCTGCCTAAGTTCTCCAGATGGACCCCTCCTTTTATCAACACCCCTGTCCGACCTGCCCTTCCAATCCCTGCTGCTATGGCAACGGGTGTTGACATAACCAGTGCACATGGTGCTGCCGCAACCAAGAGAACCACTGCCCTTGTTGCCCATTGAGATAAGGATAAACCAAAAAGTGGTGGAATTGCGATTAAGAGAATGGCACTCAAGAGAACCAGAGGAGAGTATTTTCTTCCGAATCTTTCTATAAAGACCTGGGCCTTGCCCTTCTGTTCCTGTGCCTCCTCAACGAGATGGATAATTTTAGAGAGGGTATTATCCTCAAAGGTAGCAGTTGCCCTTACCTCCAATGCACCTTCCTGATTCATTGTGGCTGCGAATATCCTCATCCCTTCCTTCTTCTCCACAGGGATGGACTCACCTGTAACAGGCGCCTCATTCACACTGGAGCTTCCTTTTATAATGATCCCGTCTGTTGGTATGGACTCACCAGGCCTTATAATGAATATATCTCCAACCTTCAATTCTTCTGCCGGTATGGTTACCTCTTTTCCATCTCTTATAATCCTTGCCTCCTTTGGTGCGAGGTCAAGGAGCTTTCTAATGGAATGCCTTGTCTTTGCATATGTGTATTCTTCAAGCCCTTCAGCAGTACCGTAAAGGAATACCAAAAACGCTGCCTCATCCCACATACCGAGTATTGCTGAACCGATTGTGGCAGCCATCATGAGGATTTCTATGCCGATCTCTTTTTCTTCAATTAATTCCTCAATCCCCTCCCTGCTCCAGTGGTATCCACCCAAAAGGATTGCGGTGATATAGATGGCTATTTCTGCAGCCGATGGAATAACACCAAGATGGGCCAGCCCGAAGGCAATTCCCGTAAGCAGGCCGGCAATCAGGGCATTCCTCATCGGAGGATGGGCATACCATTTCCCTTCAAAGATTTCTTCTCTTTCTTCTCTTTTACATCCGCACTTTTCTTTCATATTTAGCTCCTGGTATTTAGCGTTTATTCATAATTGTCTCATTGTCATTCCCACGAAAGTGGGAATCCAGTTCCTCTATTAGTCCCTGCTTTCGCAAGGAGGGCGTCTGGATTCCTGCTTCCGCAGGAATGACAGCGACTATTTGGATTCATCAACGATACTCAGAACTATCCTGTCAACATCTTCTGCTATTTCCTTGATGTCCGCCTCCGGATAAAACTCAGCAATTACCTTTGGCATTAGAGTGCTTATGTAAGTCTTCCCACCTTCTACATAAACACTTATGGGGCAGGGAAGCATAAGGGATATCTTTATGTCCTTTTTCAATACCTCACTTGCATACCTTGCATTGCATATCTCTATAATCTTTAGCGATTCTCTATCAAAGCCTTTACTTGCAAGGGTTGCCTTTACATCATGGATATGCAGCACCCCGAACCCCTTCTCTTTACTCTTTGCCTCAATGGCTGCAACTGCCTCATCAAAACTCTTGTTTGTCTCTACTGTGTAATCAAATTTTTCCATTTTATACCTCCAAAGTTAAATCTTATTTTTAAGTAATCTACTTCAATCTCACGTAGACATCCCTTGCCATTTCTTCATCCATCGCTATCTGTGAATGTCCTATCTTAAAGACATATGATGGAAACTTCTGTATCACCTCTATTGATACTCCTGGCAATATACCCATGGCCATCAGTTTCTGGAGTTTTTTATTATCCCTCATATGGAGATATGCGACTTTTCCCTTTGCCCCTTTATCAACATCAGCAATGCTTGAGACAATGGCCTTTGCCGCTCTTTCAGATTTCTTGCAACACCTGCCCTGAGGAATTGGCTTACCATGAGGGCAGAGGGTCGGATGGCCAAGGAGTGTGCAGATACTCTCCTCCACCTCTTTATGGAGGAGGTGTTCGAAACGGCACGCGGTCTCCTCCATAAGGCTTTTCTTGATATCGAGGACGTCCACCATCAAACGTTCTGCCAGTCGGTGGCGCCTCACCGCATTTTCTGCTTCCTTCATTCCTTCTTTTCTTAGCCGTATTCCATCCTCTGAAAGAGCGATATAGTCTGCCGACAAGAGCTCCTTAACCTCAGGGGCATCTTTGTCTGTCTTCATCTCCTCAAAGGATGAAGACTCCTGGTTTAGTTCGTGGGTGTTGATCCAGAGGCTTTCGAGTATCTCTTCTGCCTTATCGCTGAGTCTCATTCCGTCTCTCCTTCCATCTTTTTAATTTCTTTATAAGCCCTGGTTCTTTTGGAACCTCATAGCCACAATTCGGGCATTTGATCAGGCTGCATGACCTGGATACGGGACAACCCATGCAGGCAGCCTGCCCCTCTTCTTCCCTGAATTCAAGCCCGCAGAGCTGGCACTTCATAATACTACTCCCATGCCAATAAGGATTTTGTTGACCAGGAATCCCACAAAGAAGGCGAATGGGAAGATGAAGGCAGCCATGCCCAATGCCATTTTTAATCCCCGCTCTTTTATAGTTATAGAGAACTGGGCGATGCAGGGCATGAATAGAGCAAGGGTAACAATGGAAACAATCAGAGGGATACCGCTGAGAATGCCTGCATCTTTTAAATCATAAAGTCCTGCTGCGCCAAAGTCTCTCCTGAAAAATCCGTAAAGAAAGGCAGTGGCAGCCTCTGTGGGAAGACCGATCCATCCTACTGGATAGGAAAGGATATTGATCACGAGGTCAAAGAGACCTGTAATCCTTCCAGCCCATATCAGGATGCTTGCGAGGATAAATAGTGGCAATATCTCCTTAAAGTACCACTCAACCCTTGTGTAAGTCTTGGTAAAGACATTTGAGAACTTTGGCCATCTGAGCGGTGGCATCTCCATATAGAAAATCGGCTTTTCTCCGGGCATAATCTTTGCTACTAAAAAGCCCACAAAGAGGAATATTATCGCCATGACACTTACAAATATCCATAGCCCTTTGACATTGCCTGCAAGGAGCGCCAGGATCACCCCCATCTGGGCAGAGCAGGGGATTGCAAGGGATAAGAGTAATGTAGCTATAATCCGCTCCCTCTTTGTCTCAAGTGTCCTTGTCACCATTGTTGCCATTGTATCGCATCCGAATCCTAACACGATAGGGATAACTGCCCTGCCGTTGAGTCCTATCTTCTTGAAAAGCCTGTCAATGAGCATGGCAAGCCGAGGCAGATAGCCTGTATCCTCTATTATTGAGAAGGCGATAAAGAAGGTAGTTACAATGGGCAGGATGATGGCTATCGCATATCTTATGCCGAGGGTGATGATCCCATACTGGTGGACAAAGAGCTCCTGTATAACCTTCCATGGAATGATAGAAGAGACCAGATTTGTGGCAAAAGGATTAATATACTCCCCGAAGACCTTATTTTCAAGGAAGTCCACAGAGACCTGTGCGCCGAATACTCCGACAAACTCATAGAGACCATAGATTGCAAGAAGAAGCATGGGAATTCCCCAAAGGGGATGCATCATAAGGCGGCTCAGTCTTTCCCTGAAATCCATACCCTTTGAAATAGTAGAGATGGCTACCCTTTCAACTATACTGCTCACCACTTTCTGTCTTGCGAGGGTTATAACATAATTCAGTGGCTGACTATATCTCTTCTTTGTTTCCTCTATTATCCTTCCTACATCTGCATAACCATTTCCCATCTTTTCTTTAACCAGCGCCTTGATTTCAGGGTCATCCTGGAGTAGCAGGAGGGCAATCACCCTTTTTGAGATATTGTATTCAGTCTTCAGGGTCTTCTGGAGGTTATCTATCGCTGCCTCTATAACCGCATCGTATTTAAAACCCTGCCCGCCTTCTTTATTGTATTTAATGATACCCTCTTTAAGGACATCCATACCTCGATTCTCTGTTGCGACAGTGGCAACAACTGGTATGCCTAATTCTTGTTCAAGAAGATTCAGGTCAATGCTCAATCCCAACCTCTCTGCCTCGTCCATGAGGTTAAGGTCTAAGATAACCGGAAGTTCAGCCTCGATGAGCTGCAAGGTTAAATGTAGCAGCCTCTCTATGCTCTTTGCATCAGCCACCTGGACTACCACATCAGGACTTTCTTCTAAGAGCATAGACCTTGTAACACGTTCCTCTTCGGTTATTGGAAGTAGCGAATACATCCCCGGGGTATCTATTACCTCAAATTCTTTGCTTCCAAGCCTTCCTTTTCCCCTCGTTACCTCAACAGTTGTCCCCGGATAATTTGAGACAGTCACATATTTCCCTGTCAGATTGCCGAACACAACGCTTTTGCCGACGTTGGGACTGCCTACCAGAACTATTTTCCCAAGTCCCTCAACAGTCACATTAACATTACTGTGACAACTGCCTCTGGATTTTTTAAACTTAGCATTCATAATGACGCCCCTTTCATAATTCTTTTCTCAAGTCAGCATACACTTCTATCATATATGAACATATATTCAACTATTTAAGAATACGAAAATGAGAATATATCTGTCAAGAAGTTTTTTTAACTCCTGGGGATTAAGACTCTAAGTCCTTTTTTCTTCTTGAAAACTCCTCTGCATCTATCTCGCCTCTGGCATACCGCTTTTTAAGAATATCAATTGCAGTTTCTTCTTTAGAAAAAGTTGAACTTCTACCACCAGCAAGGACTTTAACAAGATATACTATCCCCGCTATCGCCAGCACCCAGAAGGCTATCATCAGGATAAATCCAAACCATCCCCAGCCCATACCATATCCATACATCCAATCCCACCCCATCCAATTACGCATCATACCTGCCTCCTATCTTCGGTAATTTTCACCTAAGTAATCTTGAAGAATTTAAAAATACAAGCACATCGGGCATTACATGGGCGACTGCTGCCATTGCAGGCGAGAGGATGCCTGTTGAGGCAAGGGAGATGCCAACCAGATTAAAGATTATTCCCAGTGCAAGGTTTTGTTTTATCACGCTGAATGTTTTTCTTCCTATCATTACTGCCTCAGGTATCTGCTTCCACTCATCACGCATTAATGCAACATCCGATGCCTCGATTGCAGCATCAGAGCCAACAGCTCCCATAGCTATTCCAACATGGGCCTGTGCAAGGGCAGGGGCATCGTTTATCCCGTCGCCTACCATCAAGACACGTTTCCCTTTAGATGCAAGCTCTTTTATCTTACTTACCTTATCTTCAGGCAGTAGTTGCGCCACGACATTTTTAATTCCGAGGGATGAGGCAATGGCAATGGCTGTTCTCGGATTATCGCCTGTAAGCATAATCGGGTCATCAAAACCGAGCCCTTTCAAGGAGGCTATGGCCTCTATGCTCCCCTCCCTTACAATGTCAGCCACGCATATAACTCCGCAGACAGTGTTGTCATGGGATAAAAGGAGGGCTGTCTTGCCATTCTCTTCCCTGTCGTGAATATATCTTTCGATCTCGTCCGAAATGGCTATATCCGATATTCTCAACATCTCCCTGCTTCCGAGGACTATCTTTTTGCCGTTTACAGTAACTTCTATGCCCATTCCAGGAATGACCCTGCATTCATCCGGCTCAGGAACCGCAGCCTCCATTTCTGATGCCTTTTTGATTATCGCCTTTGCGAGGGGATGCTCTGAGTATCGTTCCACTGCTGCAGCACAAGATATTATCTCCTTGTCATTATGATCAGCAAAGCCTTTTATATCAGTCACCACAGGGTCTCCCATCGTAACTGTTCCTGTCTTGTCCATTACAATGGTATCCACTTTAGCAAGAGCCTCAAGATAGCGGCCTCCTTTTATAATAATACCCCTCTTTGCAGCCTTTCCCATGCTCGCCACGACAGCAAGTGGAGTAGCAATTGCAACAGTGCAGGGGCATGCAACGACAATGACGGCAATTGCATTGGTTATCCTCCAGGTGAATAAAAATGTAAGGACAGAAATTGCTAAAATTGCAGGAGTAAAGTATGCTGCGAATTTATCTGCTATCTTCTGTACAGGTGCCTTTGATGATTCTGCCTCCTCAACGAGCTTTATAATCCTCGCATATGTGGTATCCTGTCCTGTATGCGTTACTTTTATGAATAAAACGCCAAGTTGATTAATTGTTGCTGCGTATACAATGTCACCTTCCTTTTTCTCCGCAGGTATTGATTCTCCTGTAATCGGTGCCTGATTTATCGAACCCCTTCCTGAGATTATCACACCTTCAACAGGAATTTTCTCTCCTGGTTTGACTACCACGATATCGCCCTTTTTAACCGCTTCAACAGGGATCTCAATTTCCATATCTCCCCTTTTTACCCTCGCCGTCTTCGGTGCCATATCAATCAAATCCTTTATGGCCTTTCTTGACCTCTCCATGGTGAAGGAATCAATGAATTCGGATATAAGCATGAAAAATGCTATTATTGCGGCAGAGCGAAATTCTCCTATTGCTGCAGCAGCAACAACGCCCAGAGCCATGAAGACATCAGCAGTAATAGCCTTTTCTCTCAGGTCTATGTATGCATGCTTTATAAGTGGATAACCTCCGACTACAATGGCGATTATTGAAAAAATATCGATTGGTGAAAGCCTCTTTGTTATCCCGGTAAGACTCAGTACAATCAGGAGGAATACAAACCCTATTCTCAATAGATCAAATGTCCATTCACCCCTTGCAAAGAAAATTTTTTTTGGGGCTTCTTCCTTTCCTGTTAAGACCTTGTATCCAAGACTGTTAATTGAATCTATAATGGTTTTTTCCTTTATTATGGACGGGTCAAACTGAACATCTATTCTTTCTACGCCGAGATAAACGGTTATACCCTCAATGCCTTTATGACGCCCCAATGCCTTCTCTATCTTTTCTGCACAGGCAGCACAGTCAAGACCTTTCACTGTAATGTTAAGTGTTTTATTAATCATACTCTTCTACATGCCGTAAGCATTCACTAAAAAGATTGGTTATATGGTCGTCATCGAGTGAATAAAAGACCATCTTTCCTTCTTTTCTGTATTTCACAAGTCTCATATTTCTCAGTATTCTCAACTGATGGGAGACAGCAGACTTTGTTGCACCCAAAAGATTGGCAATGTCACATACGCAGAGTTCTTCCTGAGATAAGGCAAAAATTATCTTTGTCCTTGTTGGGTCACCCAAGACTTTAAAGGTCTCTGCGAGACTCTGCATAGTGGCCTCTGGCTTCATCTTCTTTTTGACAGATGATACCTTCTTTCTGTCAATGAAAGTAATCTCGCAGATTTCTTCTTTTCCTTTTTGCATTTTTAAAATGATTGAACACTTATTCAACTATAATAAAATATGCCAGACAAAAGAGAATATGTCAAGAGAGTGCAAAGACGCCATCACAGAAATCGTACTATGCAGAATGCAATAAGTTATTTGTGATATATTTAAGAAAATGGAAATGTTGAAATCAGTTTTTCTGTTCATACTTGCAGGTCTTTGCGAGATAGGTGGTGGTTATCTTGTCTGGCTGTGGCTCAGAGAGGGTAGAAGCCACTGGTTTGGGCTTTTTGGAGCTGTCATACTTATGCTCTACGGAATAATTCCCACCCTCCAGCCAGCACACTTCGGAAGGGTTTATGCAGCCTATGGTGGTATTTTTGTTGTCATGTCTATTCTTTGGGGATGGAGGATAGACAGTATAGACCCCGACAGATACGACATCATGGGAGGGATTATATGCCTGATAGGGATTTTTGTAATAATGTACTGGCCGCGGTCGTAATCGGGAAGAATGGATTGTAATTGTAAACGAAGGCGGGCTTTTTGCTCGCCTTTTACCGCTTTTCTCCTGTGATCAACCCGGCATAGTATCCGGCATCTTCAATCGCCTTTATCATCTGCTCAACGGTTACTTTGCCTTCCCGATAACTTACCACTGCCTTTGCCTCTTTGAAACTCACATCTGCATTGATTACACCTGGAAGTCTCTTTAATACTGCTTTAACTGTGACCGGGCAGGTTGCACATGTCATACCCTCAACCTTAAGTGTTACCTGCTTTACCGCACCTTCGGAACTCCATGCATCATTCATAGAAGCACTAAAGAACAGCACTCCTGCCACTGTCAGTATAAAAATTGAAACCACTCTGTGAATCTGAATGATATTCTTCATATTAAAAACCTCCTTTTTAATTTGATTTCCTGACATTTCCACGAAACTATTTAATGTTAATGTCTTCAAGTTTACAGCAGATCTCTTCCTCTATTTCATTTCCCTGCTGCAGCTCTTTGAAGACCTGATATGCCTTCAATGCCCATTGTTCACCAGGGCAACCACCCTCTGTCATTGCCACATTGAGAAACTCCAGCAATTCTTCCTGTGTAACTCCAGCCTGATATGCCATCTTCGTATATGCCTTTACACAGGGTTCGCATTTGGTAACCACAACAATAGCCAGTGCAGCAAGGACTTTATACTTTGCAGGGACAACTGTATCCTTAAAAGTCTCTTCCCTCATCCTTACAAGCCCGCCTGTTACCTTCGGGCTGAGCTTTCGTAATTCTGTATAAAGATTTTCTGCCATTTTATCCTCCTTTAAAAGCTCATTTATTACGCCAGAAATCCAATCAGATAAGGAAGAATCAGAAGGAACACCACAAAGATTGTGGCTGCCCAGAGAAAAATCCTCCCCACCTTTTTTGTCTGCGGGACTGAACAAAGGCTTCCCGGTTTGCAATCTTCCTTTGGTTTTTTATAGACATTATAGAATCCTGCACCTAAAAAGCCCATAGTGAGCATGATAAAAATAAGACGGTATGGCTCAAAGACCCTTAAGTTTCCGACCCATGCACCACTGGCTCCCATCATCACAAGGACAAAAGGGCCAATACAACAAAGAGAAGCCAGGACAGCCGAAACAATAGCCCCCACCGGACCAAGAGCTGCAAAGCGGTTTGTCCTCGCACCTTTCATAGACCTTTCTTCCACTGTAGGACAACAGGAATCCCCTGTTATTCCATGCAAGGTCTCTTTCGCTTTCATAACCTCACCTCCTCTCAGTTTTCTCCTTCGTTCATATCCAGTGCCTCCAGTATGGGACACCCACCGGCCTGTTTATTTTCCTCACATGCTTTCACCAACTTTATAAGCGCTTTTTTCATCCTTTGGAGGGTCTGGATCTTTTCTCCTATTTCAGCGATTTTAATATCTGCCCGCTTCTTTACATCTCCGCATGTTGTACCGGAGTCAAGGCGTAAAGAGAGGAGTTCAGATATTTCTTTAAGAGAAAAACCGAGCTCTTTTGCCCGCTTTATAAAGAGTATGCGTTTGGCCGAATCCTCAGAGTACTGCCGATAGCCAGACTCCCGCCGTGATGGCTTAGGAATAAGCCCCTGCTTTTCATAATAGCGGATGGTATCAATATTCACCCCTGCTTTCTTTGCCAGTTGACCTATGGTCAAATATTTCATCCTCACATCCTTATTTTAAAGTATAAACCCTGGAGTATACTCCAGGGTCAAGAGTTTTTTTAGGAAAGCAAAAATATCTCTTTTAAAGCGGAGTCCCTATCCCTGCTGCCTTGAGGTCAGCCTCTGTGGGTTTTCTCCTGACACAGCAATCAAGAATCTTTCCGTTTACAACCACAGTTGGAACAGAATTAACCCCGTATTTCCTCGCCTTATCCATTCCTTCCTTTCTCAGGTCATAGACCATAACATCGCAACTCGGACATGAAAGCTTCTTCACAAGCTTTACAGTCTCAGCGCACAGCGGGCAGCCTGCCACAAAGACCTCAACTTTTCTTTTCTTTGACATCTCCATTCACCTCCCTTCTGATTACAGCTTAAACTATCCAGTCGGATGGAGAGTCAAGAGGTTTTTTCTGATTCAATAATTGGGCAGATGAATTTGGGGATAGACTTATATTTTTTAAGTTTTAAAAGCTTGGCGAGTTTTTCTTTTAGC
>JAJYJJ010000030.1 GCA_021789595.1 Nitrospirota bacterium
CCCTTAAGAGGGCGGCCACCGCCCACCTCTGGAGCATGTCACCAACTCTCCAACGCTTCACCCTTCCTGTGATCGTCCTTGTAACCGAGAAGCAGGACTCAATGGGGTTTGTGGTTGAAAGGGTCTTCCTTAAAAGCCCTGTTACTCCGAGCTTGTGCACAGTAAGAGTTTCCTCAAGACCTTCCCTCAGGCTCGCTGCTGCTGAGGGGTTCAGCCTCTCAAGATACTTTACCGTTAAGTCCAGTGAGTCTTTGGCCTTATCGTACTCTGCCATGTTATAGGCAGTCCTTATCCTCGCATCTATGGCCTCCTGATGCTCGGGAGGAAGTTGCTCCCGCACATTCCTCCTCTTATGCATCTGACACCTCTGAACCAGTACATCACTACCGAACATCTTCGCCACAGAAGACCTCAACGCCTTTGAGCCATCTAATACGAACAGGTAATCCCTCGTTGTATCAAACCCCCGCCTTGCCATGTCCTCAAGAAGGCTTGCGCATAAAGTGGCGTTCTCAGTGGCTCCCTGCCACAGCCCAAGGATGTGTTTCTTGCCTTTCTTATCCAACCCCAGGGCAACAATAAGCAACTGCCCCTTGAACTCTATGCCGTCTATGAATATCGCACACAGGTCAAGCCCGGAGAGATCCCTCTCCATGAACTCCCTCATCTGCTCCGCAGTCGCCTTTACAAAATGCCTGCTTATGCTGGATTTCCTTATGCCATAGCCTTTGATGACGCTCTCCACAGCCTCCTCGTAGTTCCTGCTCGATATCCCAAGAACCATCTGCTTCATTACCGACTGCTTCATGCCCTTCGGATTCCGGAACGCTCTGTATGTGCTTAGTGAAATCTCCTTGTTGTCCTTGCCTCTGAGTCTCGGACGCTCTATCAATACCTTCTGATTATCGTAATATATGGGGCCGAGCTCACTTCCCCACCAGTTGGCCGTCCTTAAAGGATTCTTTATGTCCTTTTTACCAGCTATTCGCTTACATTCAGACTCGATCATCGCCGATATGATCATGAGCCCTACATCCTGTGATAACCCCTCAACTGCCTCAGGTATTCCCCTTAGAACATCAGCTACCGGCAAAGGAAGTTCTAATATGACCTGACCGTCTCTTACCTCCCTGATCTTTCCATTTGCCTTTTTTGCCATCTTGCGGTATCTTTTATCCATAGAAGCGACCTCCTTTTAATGATTTTTTGGATAAAACATTTTAACCGAGGTCGCTTCCTACTTCAACATTTTACAGGGACATCGCCGTGATCGAAGGTGCTCTTCTTTTTGTCCTTCACCAGTGGACGCTCGCACCCGCGGAAAGGAGAGCTTTCATGGTGATCGGATTTCTCCTGGTCATGATCCTGTGCTTGTTGGCACTCAAAGATGAAAATGACGCGAACGGACACGAAAGACGCCTCAAGAAATTCGAGCAGGAGTGTAATGTCCCATTCGAGAGAGTAACCTTTCCACCCATCCCCAGCGGGACCGTCTTGATGTGGATAGCCATCGTCGCCGTCAATGTTTTCAACGTCTCAGTGCTGGTCCTAAAATGGTAGACGATAAGAAGAACGCCGAACAGGGCGCTGCACCGAACCACGGGCAGGCGGGAACGGTTGCTGGCGAACGCGAGTGTCTACCATCGCCTGCCCGTGGTCGCTGAGCTTTGGCGTTATGTGTGAAATATAATGACGGCATAAAATAGGAGGCGCAAATGAGGGAAATAAATTCATCAATGAAGATTCAATATGCACAAAGGCTTTTACTTTCCTTCGGCCTTATCCTTTTCCTGCTGCTTTATTATCTTGAGTCAGCACATGCTAATGGTGGGGGTGGAAATGTATATATAGAGCCTTCAGTAACTCTGATAGATCAGAGCATAAAAATTAACCCCGGAACATACATGACATATACTCTTGATGGTTTGACGCCCGGCGCAAAAACAGGTATTAAGATTAATGTTACAGGCGGAATGAACAATGACATCTTTGCTTACCTATTGGATACCGAAAACTATTCAAGATTTATAAGAAAACAGAAATTCTTAACATACATACAGAACTCCAAAGTCGTTTATCAAAATGCTTTTGAACTGAGCTTGCCTCAATCAGGGCCTTATTACTTAGTTCTGGATAATACCAATAGCATTCTATCGAGTAAAAATGTGCAGGTTTATGTGATGTCGGTTTTGAATCAGCCATCAGAACAGCATATAGCACTAAAAAAAGGACTTGAAGAATTTTATGGGAAGCTATCTGAAATGTTTGACTTCCCCGGCTTCAATATGTACGTCAGACATTGCGGAGAGGAGAATGCTTTTTCAAGTCCAGATATCACCATATGTTTTGAACTAATGGAGGGTGCTTACAAAAGGGGGAATAGAACATTTATAGCTTGGACTATGTTACATGAACTGGGTCACTCGTTACTTCGCTTGTGGGACTATCCGTTGTGGGACAATGAAGATGCAGCGGATGAATTTGTGACAGTCTTAGTATTAATGTGGAATAATAGCGGAGCCCGTGTTGCACTTAGACAAGCGGTAAGCGAATTGCTCTCAAAGCGGTCTGATCTGGAGGCTAAAGCCCTTTTGACGCGAAGTGATCGGCATAGCATATCCATTCAGCGAGCGAGAAATATTCTTCAGTGGGAACAAAATGCTGACGACCTAAAGCGCCGCTGGTTTAAAATCTTTGTCCCTCACATCAAGACATATCAGTTGCAACAGCTTAAGAGTAAACCTGAATCATGGATGGATTTGTATCTAATTGAGAACGAACTAAAAAGAAGATGATAGATTACTTTCTAAAGATCGCAGAATTTATAAAAGGCATTGCTTTATTCATCGTGAGGCGTAAAGAGAAAGACGATAAGAAGGAAACGACTGCCTTGAAAGAAAGGCTCTTGCGTTATTTTGAAGCTGGTCAAAGAAACTCCCATGGTAGTTTTTTTCAGACTAAAGACATGCTTTTGCAGGCGAATCTTTTTACTGCAAAGGAATCTGATGTTATTCACGACATTCTAGAAGAACTTGTAAATAAGGGCTTTCTCGAATATCAGGGCGGCAGTTATTATTTGAAGGGCTATGCGCCCAGATATTAAATAAATGCTAATACAACGGAGGCAAGGGCGAATGAAAATTAGAATCTCGGCAATGCTTATCTTCCTATGTGTAACGATATTATTTAGTTGCACTCGCAGTCCTCAGCCATGCGAAACCTGCAAAGGTACCGGCAAAATTGTATCTTCCGCATCAATTCCTCTGCCCTTTGAAATAGTTAAACATTCCGTAACTGATATGGGCTTTTTTAATCCTGATTATATCGCTGAAGTCGGCGTCGAAAATAAGGGTGATAAAGACGGTACTTTCAAAATCTATGTCGATTTTATATATAAGGACATTGGCCAAAAAACAGTTGAAGGTGACGTTTTTGTTAAAGCACATTCAATAGCCTCGACTAAAATCAGATATGATGCTGACAAACGTGCTGATGAAGTTCGCTATAGAGTGGAACCGCCAATTGTGGTCCAGAGCAAGGAAAGTATTTGCCCCACATGTCAAGGCAAAGGTATTAAGTAGATAAAAAGCTGAACATAACAATTCAATCAAGGCGACGGTGAATAAGCCTGTGCAGTTTTTGCAAGGGCTGTTGCCCCCGCGCCTTATTTCTATCGTTATGTCTCCACTTCGAACCACCAGGAAGCCATAATTACAAAAAAATCTGGTAACGAAAATTGGGCTTGACAGTTCAGTCACAAGTATTATACTATATTGTGTAATAGTGTTCGACTAAGGAGGCCCAATGGCTTTAAAAAAGAGAACTGAGCTACCTGCTTGTTCTCTCAAGCCCGCCCTGGAGGATCGGGAACTGATCACTTCCGCGGAAGCTGGGGAACTTATGGCTTTGTTCAAGGTTCTGGCCAACGACACGCGGCTGCGTTTGCTTCACGCCTTGGCTCGGTCGGGGGAGTTGTGCGTGACGGAGCTGGCAGCCGCCGTGAGGATGAAACCGCAGGCTGTTTCCAATCAGTTACAGCGCCTTGCCGACCGAGGCATCCTCAGGGCCAGACGGGATGGAAACAACATCCACTATCGCGTAGCGGACCCTTGCGTGCTGAGTCTACTCGAACTTGGGTTATGCCTTATCGAGGAAGCTGAGCAGCGAGCCGGTGGGTAACTAAAAGTGTTAAACAAAAGAAACAAAAGGAGGAACCACTCATGGGAAAGAAAAACAGGGAAGTGAAATCAGGTAAGAAGGGGCTTTGGGCCATACTCAAGGAGTCCATGAACAAGGCGAGCAGCGGTTGCGGCCCTGGGTGCGGTTGCCATGCCGAGAATCAGGATAGCAAGAATCAACGGAAGGATGCGCCGGAAAATCCGGGAAAGGACAAGGAGCAAGCATGATGGTTCGTCCGAATGATTCGCGTAACTCGCAACAAATACTGATCTTTGCGCTTGTTCCGGCGATAGTGGGCGCATTGATACTGGCCTCTTGGCTCCTGGGCCGCTGGCAGGTCGGGCCTTGGCTGCTCTTGGGTCCCTGGCAGGTCGGTCCAAGAACTCTGGCTGCGGGACTTGCCTTGGCCGCCACCTTTTTCGGCGGATGGCAGCGGTTTCTGGCAGGCTTTCGGGATGTCGCAAACCGCAGAATCACGGTCAATGTCTTCGTAACCGTGGCGATTTTTGTCACAATAGCCGTCGGCGAGTTTTTACCTGCGGCGGTGATCATTCTGATTATGGCCGTCGTCGGGGCTTTGGAGTCTTACACGCTCGACAGGACGCGCCGGAGTATCCGCGGCCTGCTCGATCTCACCCCTCCGATGGCAAACGTGCGGCGTGGCGATGAGGAAGTCCCCGTTTTCGTGGCCGAGCTTCAGTACGGAGATGTCGTGATTGTACGGCCGGGTGAGCGCATTCCGGTGGACGGCGTGGTTACCGCCGGAGCCGCCGCCGTCAATCAAGCCCCTATTACAGGAGAATCCATGCCGGTGGAAAAGCTCAAGGGCCACGAGGTGTTCGCCGGCACCTTGAATGTGGATGGCCGCCTTGAAATACGGACAACCAAGATCGGCGCGGATACCACCCTTGCCAGAATCGTTCACTTGGTCGAGGAGGCGCAGGAATCCAAAGCGCCCATCCAGGGTGTCGCCGACCGCTTCACCGTGTGGTTCCTCCCTACAGTCCTCGTCCTTGCGGTTATCGGGTATCTGACTTCGGGTGATGTAAAGGTAGCTGTCGCCATTCTGCTGGTGGCATGCCCATGCGCCTTCGCCATCGCGACACCCTCGGCTGTGGCCGCCGGCATTGCCAACATGGCCCGGCGAGCCGTACTCATCAAGGGTGGCATTTTCTTCGAGATCGCAGGCAGGATCGACTCCCTGGTTGTTGACAAAACCGGTACCCTCACCCTGGGCCGCCCGAAAGTCATTGAGGTGATCAGCGGCGATGGCGTGCCGAAAGACGAAGTGCTTAATCTGGCCGCCATCGCTGAAAAGTACTCAGAGCATCCTTTGGCAAAAGCGGTAATGGCACTTGCCAGGGAAAGGGCACTTGAGGTGCCGGACCCCGATGAGTTTAGAATCGAGGTTGGCAAGGGGATCGTGTCTTCCCACGATGGAGAGGAGATCGTTGTTGGGAGGGATGTTTTTCTGAGGGAACAGGGGATCGTCATTCCTGCTCGGATTGAGCAGGCCGTGACGGACCAATCAGACCTCGGAAGGACGGCCATCTTGGTCGCGCTAGACCGCGAAGCCATTGGACTTCTGTCCATCGCGGATGAAGTTAGAGCCGAGACAGTGGGTGCAATTGAATCGTTGAAGTCGCTTGGCGTGGGCAAAACCACCATGTTGACCGGCGATAACTCCAGAATTGCGCAGGCCGTAGCATCTCAGATCGGCGTGGATGAATTCAGGGCCGAGCTCTTGCCGGAGGATAAGCAGTCTGCCATCAAAGAGATGAAAAACAACGGGAAGATCGTCGCCATGGTCGGTGACGGCATCAACGACGCGCCTGCCCTGGCGCTCGCCGATGTCGGCATTGTGATGGGGGGGACCGGCGCAGACGTCGCCATCGAGGCGGCTGATGTAACACTCATGGACGGCAACCTCTCACGCCTGGTCGAATTCGTGCAGATGTCCCGGAAGGTGCTGCGGCGAATCAAGCTCAATATCTTCTTTTCCATAATCTATAACGTTATGGGTCTGACCCTGGCGATGCTTGGACACCTGACACCCGTTATGGCCGTTATTTTCCAGGAAGCTGGCTGCGTTACCGTGGTCCTCAGCTCCACGTTGCTGCTTTGGGCCAAGGTTCCAGGACACAATTTACAAGATGGGTTAGTTTCAGCTCCGGGCAAATCGCTGGAACCGTCCACTGGGAAAGGATAGAAATTATTGCATTGAGACTTTAAGCATCTCACAACAAATGGCAAAATAGATCTGCCTGCCTGCGTATACTTCTATCATAGAATCCAGGGGTCATGTATAGAACTCGCATACAAGAGCTTGAGCTTGGCTCGAGTATAATATCGAGTATAATATAATGTTTAAAATAAGAGGACATAACAACCGCATCAACTCGGACTGGCAATTACGCTCCGCTTCATTCGCACGGGTTAGCGTGGTCGTTAGCCGTAAAAAACAATTACTATCATCCTCCAGTAATGTGCTAAACTATAAGTTATCAACATAAAAAGGAGGGGAAAATGCAAAGTGCTACATTAAAGAGAGAAGCTAAAAAGGCGATAGATGAACTGTCAGAAGAAAAAGTGAAAGTTGCTATTGATTTTATAGACTACCTCAAAGAGAAAGAAGAAATGGAAGCGACCCTTGAAATATTGTCAAGTCGTGAACTTATGGCACAAATAGAGGAAGCGGAGAAAGCTATAAAAAAAGGCAAACTTGACGAATTTGTTCCATGGGAAAAAGTAAAACGCAATGTATAAAGTTTTCCCTCACAAAAAGGCAGTCATGTAAGGATAAACTAGGGACACATCCCATATTTCTTGACATAAGAGAATCAAATATGTAGAATCCATTTTATGCCGAGGATAGCAAGAGCAGTTGCAACTGGGTATCCACATCATGTAATCCAGAGAGGGAATAATAAAGAAAAAGTCTTCTTTGATAAGGAAGACAGAGAGAGGTATTTATCATTACTTAAGAAATATTCAGACAAATGGGACTCACCAATCCTTGCCTACTGTCTTATGAGCAATCATGTTCATTTGCTTACAAGGCCGGATATGGAAGAGTCTTTGTACAAAATGATGCAGGGAGTAACTCTTTGCTATACACAATATATAAACAGGAAATACGAAAGGACAGGGAGGCTGTGGGAGAGCAGATATCATTCCTGTATAGTTGATAAGGAAAGGTATCTATGGGCAGTAGCAAGATATATTGAACAAAATCCTGTTCGGGCTAAGATGGTAAAGAGAGTTGAAGACTATCTGTATTCAAGTGCGAGGGCTCGTATCGTATAAAAGGGACAAAGGACGAAATATTGACCGAAGAACTATTTAAAGAACAACAGAGAAAAGACTATGTAGAATTTATCAGGGTGGGTATGTCTGAAAAAGAGATGAACAGTATAAGATATTACACAAGGACAGGAAGACCGTTTGGCAGCGAAGAATTTATAAAGAAGATGGAGAAGAAACTTGAGAGGAAATTTATGTTAATGCCTCCTGGAAGACCAAAGAAGAAAGAGAGAGAATAAAAATAAAAATATGGGATGTGTCCCTAATATTCTTTCTTATTCTTTCTAATATTCTCTCTCTCTAATATTCTCTAACTTGTCAAAAGTTGGTTAATTGTTATATTGGAATTTTTTATTGCTGTGTATCCGTTATTATGATATGATTTTAATCAAGATTGCTGGAATAGGCAACTTGGTAGATTAAATGTTATGTCAAAAAATATACTGTAACCACTTCTATTTGTGCTATTATAATTTTAAAGAAACCGCTGTGTGCTGTGTGAGGTGAAAAGATGAAAACAAAATTAAAAATGATTTACTGGAAAGGTGAAAAATTCTGGGTAGGTAAACTCGTTGAACATCCTGAAATAATGACGCAGGGAGAGACATTAGAAGAACTTGAGGAAAATATGAAAGATGCGTATATGCTCATGACAATGGAGGATGTCCCGGAGAAACATAAAGTTAAAGAACTTACCCTTGCGGTATGAAAAGAAAAGACCTTATCAAAAGGCTGACTGATTCAGGATGTATTCTTGTTAGACACGGAAGCCGCCACGACTTATACAAAAATCCTACCACAGGTAAAAAGCAGCCAGTTCCAAGGCATAATGAAATAGACGAAAATCTTGCAGGGCATATAATAAAAGAATTGACATAACAATTAAATCCAGCGGATGCGATGTAACTACCCCGCTGATTTAGGTCGTTAGAATTAAATCGACAGAAACTTAAGGAATAATCGCATATTTTATGCCTTCGCCTCTTGAAAGTCTATCAAGGGCTATATGGAGGTTTTTTAAAGGATAGCTGCCGCTTATCAGAGGAGAGACATTAATGGTTTCTTTAAGAAGATTATAGGCTGTTTTTACATCATGCGGGGTGAAATGAAATACCCCTTTTAGCGTAAGCTCATCATAATGCAGCCTGTATGTGTCGTATGTCACGATTGTTCCTTTTTTCACACCGCCAAACAGAATTACAGTTCCTCCCCTTCGGACATAATTTACAGAGGTCTCCCAAACATCCATCTGTCCTGTGCACTCAAAGACGAAGTCAACACCGAGTCCATCAGTGAACCCATCTATGGCACTTATGAGTTCTGACGGCAATACGGTTACATCCGCTCCAAGGCTCCTGGCAATGTCCAGTCTTTCATGTTCCAGCCCTGTAATAATGACCCCTGCCCCTTTCAATTTTGCCAGTGAGAGATGAAGAAGTCCGATTGGTCCTGTGCCAATTACCAATACCTTAGCTCCTTTTTTTATGTCCAATCCATGCATACCGTGTACCACGCATGACAGAGGCTCAAGGAATGCAGCCTCTTCAAAGCTCAGATTTGCGGGTTTATGAAATAGGTTCTGTTTGACTATGTGTGAAGGCAATAAAATATACTCTGCGAATGCTCCTAAAACTTTCGTCTCCATTATATTTTCACAGAGGTTGTAAAGTTTCTTTTTGCAATATCTGCATTTAAGACATGGCGCACTGTGAACTGCCATTACCTCGTCACCTTCTTTAAATCCCCTGACCCCTTTTCCGACTTTTGCGATTACACCTGAAAATTCATGCCCGAATACCCCCGGCATTGGTATCATGGGATGACCCCTGAGAAATGCCTTTAAATCCGTGCCGCAGGTAAGGGCTGCCTTTATCCTTACAAGGATCTCCCCTTCATTTGGCAACGGTGTTTCTATGTCCCTGACCTCTAATACCCCCGGCCTTAAAATAACCCCTGCCTTCATTGTCTTATTAGCCACTGTATCTTCATTAATAATCCCTCTGGGAAGGCCGCTGTTATTAAACCCTTATCCTGCCGCCAAAGACCTGGCCGCATACGGCTGCAATGATGAATACAGGAATAACCTTATAACTGAGATGCGAGGATACACGCATGAAAAAGACTATTGGTATAGACAGGTGGACATATAGGAACCACTTCCAGGAAAACTTTCTGGCCCTGGAACGAAGATACCCAAAAGGGAGGTTTAAAAGCAGCGTTATACCAGCGATAGAGAGTATAAGGGCAATCTTTATATGTTCGCTATACATAACCTAAGATAACCTATAACCTCTTTCCTGTCAAGGCTACAAGATCCTTATAGCTTCTATTTAGAAGTCTAATTGCATATTGCAATCTACCGTCACTGAGTGCCTTGAGCACATCAGGACATATAAGTCTATTGAATAGCCTCTCTCTTTGTGCCCTATCCCTGACCTCTCTCTTTGCCCTTTCTCTCAGCACCTTCATCTCATTAAGGAATCCTGCATATTGCCTGCCGTATATCCGCTGCAACTCTTTTCTTACGGCCTTTGCAAATGCAGGGCTGTTGCCGCTTGTGGATATGGCTATGGTCAGATCCCCACGGCAAACCATAGAAGGAACAATAAAGGAACAGTTATCAGGGTCATCCACTGTATTTACAAGTGGTGCAACCATAGCAACCCTCTTATTTACCTCGGCAGAATCCGTTGCAGCAATGGCAAGGACTGAACCTCCGATGTCCGCATCCCTGAATGTCCGTTTGATGTGATTTATCCTGCCCTTATCCTTTAATGCCTCAAGCCCCTTGGTAATCTTAGGGCTTATTACATCTATATTTGCGCCTGCCTTTAGAAGAGTTCTGACCTTGCGCTCTGCTACCGAACCGCCTCCAACAACAACTACCTTTTTACCGCGGAGATTGAGAAATACAGGAAAATACCTCATTATTTCTTGGGCGTAAATGCCTTCTCGGCTTCCCTCGAAAACTTGCTGTCAGGGTATTTTTGAATCAATGTCTTTGCTGTCAGAGCGGCTTTTTCCATATCGCCGAGCTTTTTGTAGGCGAGGGCAAGCTGATACATGGCATCGGGCACTTTTGGTGAATTTGGGTATTCTTTGATCAGCCAGGAAAAACGTTCTGCGGCTGCCTTATAGGAGTCATTCTTGAAATAAAACTCTCCAACATAGAATTCATGCGCTGCAAGGATATCCCTGCATGTCTGTATCTTGTGGTCGATCATCTCCCTGTATGGGTTTCTCGGATAAAGTCTTTTAATCTTCTCAAACTCGGCAAGGGCCTTGCCTGCCTCGGCGTAATTCCTTTCCGCATCCTCTACCTGGTCAAAATAGCTCATGGCAATCTGGTATCTGGCATAAGGGGCATACTTATGATAAGGGTGGAGGTCAAGAAACTTGTTGTATTCCTGTATTGCCTCATCATAGCGTTCCTCCTGAAAATATGTATCAGCAAGCCTAAGCTGTATTATCGGGGCGTATTTCTTTGATACATCCACTGCCCTTGCCATCTCAAGCTTATCTCTCGCGCTGTCGTAATCCTTATTCTGAAGCTTTTCATTAGCCTCCCTCAATAATACCTCAGGATCTCTTACAAGGGGTGCTTGTTTGTGGGTTGTGGAACAACCAATAATAAGCAGGAGGATAAAAAGCGGTATGAATACCCTCATAACTCTAAGCATCATTCTTAAGCATAAAGCAAATATAAGTTCATTGTCAATCTGCCAGATGGCCTGGCAGCATATGACTTAAATCATACCCATACGGGTAGAGATTATATTATAAAATCCTTATAATGAAAAACATGAAAGCACTAATCCTTAAAAATATCTTTAACGAAGGCCCAGGCACAATCCTCAATTATTTCCGAAGCGCAGGGATCGCCTATACAGTGCTTGACCTTGCTTCAGAATCTCCTCCACCACCTGATAGATTTGACATCCTCATAGTCATGGGAGGGCCGATGAGTGTGCACGATGCTGACAGGTTTCCCTATCTAAGTGTAGAGGAGAAGATTATACAGGAGGCCATTGATAAAGACAAAAAGATCCTCGGTATATGCCTTGGCGCCCAGATGATTGCAAAGGCCATTGGCTCAAGGGTTTATACAGGTCATAAAAAGGAGATAGGGTGGTCTGATATAACCCTTACACAGGATGGGCTCACGGATAAGGCCATCGGTCCTCTTGGGAAAAGTTTCAAGGTCTTTCAGTGGCATGGCGACACATTCGATATACCAAAGGGTGCAGTGAGGCTTGCTGAATCAGCGTTGTATCCCAATCAGGCATTCAGATTTAAGGACAATATATATGCCCTTCAATTCCACCTCGAGGTTGACGAAGGCATTATATCCGATTGGTTGAAGGACGAGGAGCTAAAAGGCAAAAGGATAGAGGATGATACCAGGCTCTATATAGATGATTACTACAAGAGGGCATTGGTTTTTTACGAAGGCATTTTTGGTAAACCAGGGATGTAATATAACCTATAGCCTGCGTCTGAATATTACAAAGAATCTTTCTTTTAATTTCTCACAGACAGGACGCCTTCGCCAGTCTTCTTCCTTAATCTCGATAGAGTGTTTCAGATCCCCATCAAAGATGTCTGCCATCTTTTTTCCAAAACCACTGTCAAGTATCCCCACATTGCCCTCATCGTTTCTTCTCAAGGATTGAAAGTCGAGGTTTGCAGAGCCCACAATGCTCCAGCATCTATCAAAGACTGCTGTCTTTGCATGCAGGATCTCCCCCTGATAGGTGAATATCTGAACCCCAACCCTCAGAAGCCTTTTAAAGAATGCCCTTCCAGCGTAATCTGCTGCCATAATGTCACTCCTGCCAGGCAAAAGCAGTTTAACCTTTACTGCCCTGTTAACTGCCATCTCAAGTGCATAGATCATCCTTTTACTTGGGACGAAATAGGCTGTGGTGAGCAATATGCTTTCCTGTGCATTATCAATGCTGTAGTAGAGAATTTTTCTAAGCCTTCTGCGGCCCCTTGAGGAGTCTGCAAAGATGGGCATAACAGGGAGGCCGTCTGAAAATGACTCAGCCGTCTGAGTCGCCTTAATAGGCTCGCCGCCCCATATCTGCCATGTCCTGCTAAAGATGGAAGTAAGCAGCGATACTACAGGGCCTCTAAGTACAATGCCTGTGTCCCTCCAGCCCATCTTTGACCTCCTCCTGTATCCCCTGTACTCATTGGCTATATTCAGGCCGCCTGTAAAGGCTATTTGCCCGTCAATAATGATAAGCTTTCTGTGGTCACGGTGGATATAATGCATGGGAGATACCCATTTAAATGGATGTGAGGCCTGAAGCCTTATGCCTGTCTTCTGCATCTCCTTCCAGAAACCTCTGTGGTTTCCAAAGGAACCAAAGTGGTCATAAAGCAGATAAACCTTTACACCCTCAGCTACCTTCTGTTTAAGGAGACGGGCTAATTCTCTACCTGTCTCATCGTCTCTAAAGATATAGAATTCAAGGCATATAAAGCGACCTGCTGATTTTATAGAGTCAAATATCTCATTAAATGTTTCATCTGAGCGCCAGAGCAGATGTGCCGTGTTGCCATCTATAAATTGGCCTTCAGCAGCCTTCTCTATTGCATCCCTGACAAATGGCCCTTCCGTGAGGTAAATGGAATAGACATCACGCATATATATTTTAAGTGACTCCTTAATAAATCAGGTTAACTCAAAGTGCAATCACGCTTAAATTTTAGTATAAACAAGCAGTAAAATAATAGCAGAGGATTGTAAAAATCCTGAAACTACTTGACCGATGTCTATATCGGGGGAGGCAATTCGAGAGCTTGACTTTTGTCGCTTATTGAAATTAAAATTCTTTTTTGTGGAATTAACTTAGAAGCTTATAAGAAAGGTGACCTATGGGAACATACACTACTTTCCGCCCGCACAACAAGAGAAGGAAAAGGACGCATGGCTTTCTCGAACGGATGAGCACAAAGCAAGGACAGAATGTTGTTAAGCGAAGAAGGGCCAAGGGACGCAAGAGATTGACCGCCTGAGGAAAAGAGGCGAGTTCAGGGATGTGCTAAAAAATGGCAACTCATCCTCTGACCGCCATCTTGTTATTTATAAGCTGGAAAACCAATTAGGGTTTTCAAGATATGGCCTCTGCGTTGGTAAAAAGATAGGGACTGCTGTAAAACGCAATAGGGTTAAACGTCTTATTAGGGAGGCTATTAGGAGCCTGAATGCTGTCCTTCCAAGAAATTGGGATATCGTAGTGGTTGCAAGGGAGGCATCAGCAGAGGCATCCTTGACGGAGATTCTGCTGTCACTGAATGGCCTTTTAAAAAGGATGAAGGGGAAGTGAGAAAGTTAGTCATTTATTTAATAAGTCTTTACCAAACTGTTGTATCACCTTTCCTCCCTGATAGCTGCCGCTTTTACCCTACATGCTCCTCATACGCTATGGAGGCATTTAAGAGATACGGTTTTTTAAAAGGGTTTCTGCTTTCTGTAAGGCGTATAAGCAAATGTCATCCATTTCACCCGGGAGGTTATGACCCTGTAAGATGATAGACAAAAAAACAATCATTGCAGTAGTTTTATCTATAGTGGTGCTATTGATATACCAATACTATTTTGTGCCGAAACTGCCACATGTTTCGACACCAGCAGCAAGTAAACAACAGGGGATAGAGCCAACTACACTGCCAAAGACAACTGCTGCCGAGATACCGAAGGTAGAGGCTGCATCCGGCGTAGACATACCAGTTGAGACCGGCCTTTATAAGGCAGTTCTCTCTACCTCTGGCGGAACAATAAAGTTCTGGCAGCTAAAAAAATATAAGGATGAGGAAGGTAAGCCTGTAATCTTATTAAAGAATGCCGACGCAATCCCGCCATTAGGGATTATACTTGAGGGCAATAACTGGAATTCCTTGCTCAATGCTGTATATTCCTCTGATGTGCAGAGTTTGACCCTCGGAGGGCAAAAGGACAAAGGAGTTATCACATTTACCTATAACAATCCGTCTGGATTGAGTATTAAAAAGGTTTTTACCTTTTACAACGATGATTACAGGGTTGACCTGAACATCGAAGTATCAGGGATAAACAGTTACTATATCCCGCTCGGAACAGACTTCGGGGTCTATGATGAAAAGGACACATCGTCTCATAAGGGTCCTGTGCTTCTTGTTGATTCAGACAGGATTGCACCAAAGCCAGAGAAGATCAATGGGGCAAAAGCCTATACAGGATATATAAAGTGGATTGCACAGGAGGATAAATATTTTACAGCCGCCCTTGTGCCTATTACAAAACCAGAAAGTGCAACTATCTGGAAATATGCTGTATCCCCAGAGATAGCACTTAAGGTAAATAACCCCAACGCAAGCTTTATCCTCTATGCGGGGCCGAAGGAATATGATAGGCTTAAAGCCCTGCATGTCGGCCTTGAAAATGTAATTGACTTCGGCACCTTCTCTATAATTGCCATGCCCCTGTTCTGGGTTCTGAAATTCTTTTACTCATTCACAAGGAACTATGGGGTTGCAATAATCCTTCTTACGGCCATTGTAAGAATACCCTTTATCCCGCTTATCAATAAAGGCCAGAGGGCAATGAAAAAGATGCAGGAGCTTCAACCAAAAATAAATGAGTTAAGGGAGAAGTATAAAAAAGACCCGCAGAGGATGAACAAGGAACTTATGGATATATACAAGAGGAATAAGGTAAACCCTATGGGTGGATGTCTGCCTATGCTCCTTCAAATCCCTGTCTTTTTTGCCCTGTATAATGTTCTTCAGAAGGCAATAGAGTTAAGAGGCGCCCCATTCATTCTCTGGATTAAAGATCTTTCTCTCAAGGACCCGTATTATGTGCTTCCAATAGTCATGGGGATCACCATGGTAATTCAGCAAAGGATGACACCATCCAGCATGGATCCGACACAGAGCAAGATGATGATGATTCTGCCTGTCGTTTTTACCTTCATGTTCTTGAGATTCCCATCAGGCCTTGTCCTTTACTGGCTTGTAAATAATGTCCTGAGTATAGCACAGCAGTATTATATAAACAGGTCAATAAAGGCCAGCAGCTAAAATAATTACTGTTACCATGTATTACAGTGACACCATTGTAGCAATATCTACCCCCTTGGCAGAGGGTGGTATCGGCATAGTTAGGCTTAGTGGTAGCGATTCCATCCCGATTGCACAACGGGTCTTTAAATCCCCTAAAGGCAAGTGTCCAAAAGGTTCACACAGGATATTTTATGGGCATATAGTAGAGCCCGATACAGGGGAGGTCATAGATGAGGTTCTTCTGTCAATAATGAAGGCCCCCAATACCTATACAAAACAGGATGTAGTTGAGATCAACTGCCATGGTGGAATCGTCTCATTGACAAGGGTTTTGACAACGGTATTAAAACAGGGAGCGAGGCTTGCAAGGCCTGGCGAGTTTACGCAAAGGGCAGTCATAAATGGGAGGATAGACCTTACCCAAGCAGAGGCTGTCCTTGACCTGATAAAGGCAAAAACGGACAGGGCACATAAAATGGCTATGAGCCAGCTTCGCGGTGGACTTTCGCAAAGGGTAATGACTATCAGAGAAGAACTTATAAACCTCACATCTTTTGTTGAGGCACATATAGATTTTTCTGATGAAGACCTTCCACAACTGTCTATTACAGAGATAGAAAAGATGGCTAATTCTGTTATGGAAAGGATAAGACATCTTATTGGTTCCTACAGCAGAGGGAAGATCATGAGAGATGGTCTTGGCATTGCCTTAATTGGTCGGCCTAATGTTGGAAAGTCTTCACTCCTTAATGCACTATTAGAAGAGGACAGGGCCATTGTTACAGATATTCCAGGGACAACGAGGGACATGGTAGAAGGGCTGATGAGCATCAATGGTATTCCAATCCGCCTTACAGACACAGCAGGTATAAGGGATTGCAATGACTGTATCGAGCTTGAGGGCGTAAAGAGGGCATTTATGGCCATGGAAGCTGCAGACCTGGTTATCCTTGTCTTTGATGGTAATGCACCCCTTAGTGAAGAGGATAGACAACTCCTCAATGCTGTAGTGGATAAGGATACTATATTGGTTATAAACAAGATAGATATTGAACAGCACTTGGATATTGGCAATATGACAATGTCGATACCTGTTATAAAGACATCTGCTATTAAAGGTTATGGGATATCAGAACTTAAAAATGGGATATTAAAATTTGTAAGTTCTGCTGATCTTTCAGAGGCAGGATGGATGGCCAATCTGAGGCACAAAATCTGCCTTGAGAGGGTTGAGGCATCTCTGGGAGATTTTTTGTCAGAATTAAGGAAAGCAATGCCTTTAGATGTCCTTGCAACGCATCTCAGAGATGCCCTTGATGCAATAGGCGAGATTGCAGGCGAGACAACCCCGGAGGATATACTTAACAATATATTCAGCAATTTTTGTGTTGGCAAATAGATGTGATATCGAGCAATTTGAAGATTATATGAAAAAACTTGACAATCATTCTATTTTTTTGTAAAATTCCTGCTCGTCTATCTGTTTTTGTGGGTTGACTTAAATATTAAATGTGTTATCCTATAAGAGGATGGATAGATGTGAGGCAATTGGTTTGATGTAATCAATAGAGCCAAGGCAAGTTCTTTGAAAGTTAGCTATGCCTTGTGCATAGCTCTTTTTTTCTCTGCGATACCTTAAAGGTACAACGAACCTGAGGGAACAGCTAAAGCTTGGGAGCCAGCGTGTTACTGTGGTGTGCATGCCTTTTAAAAGAGGACGCCTAAAGCAGTTACCAAGGCACCCACTTTTAAAAGAACCTCAGCGGGTTCTATGCCTTAAGGTATCGCGGGGAATGTTCTTTGAAAACTAAAGAGGTGCAGGGCTCTTTGAGATTGGAAATCAAATGAGAGTTTGATCCTGGCTCAGAACGAACGCTGGCGGCGTGCCTAACACATGCAAGTCGGACGGGTCGGTGCGGAGC
>JAJYJJ010000010.1 GCA_021789595.1 Nitrospirota bacterium
GCATAGCGCAAAGATTTTGAATAAACCGACAAAGGCAGTGGATGCATGGTATCCCATAAGAGAAGATTACTTATAAAGGAAGGTAACTCATGAAAAAGGCATTATTGGTTATTGATGTTCAGAATGAATATTTCACAGGCAAGCTGCCGGTGTCCTATCCGGCAGGAAGCCTTGAGAATATCCTGAAGGCGATGGATGCTGCAAATGAATATGGCATTCCGGTAATCGTTATTCAACACACTGCTAAGGCAGCAGACTCTCCTGTCTTTAGGAAGGGACGCCCTGAATGGGAGCTTCATCCTGAGATTGCAAAGCGTCCATATGACATTTTAATAGAAAAGAACTTACCTGGAAGTTTTACCGGCACAATACTGGAATCATGGCTCAGAGAAAGGGATATTGATACTGTCATAATTTCAGGATACATGACACAGATGTGCTGCGATACTACAGCAAGACAGACATTTCACCTGGGGTTCAATGTAGAGTTTCTTTCCGATGCCACAGGGACTCTTTCTTTCACAAACAATGCAGGCACTGTCACAGATGAGGAGCTTCACAGGGTAATATTGGTAACCCAGGCTATGCGGTTCAGCAAGGTTATGAAAACCTCGGAGTGGATAAAAAGTCTTAAAGGCTGATGAATTTATACCGGCTGCTTTGTTTAATGCTCAAAAGGACCGAGATTTGTTGACATTTTTGTATCCAATTTGTAGACTTATTGTAGGACGATTAATGGAGGATGAAAATGAAATTTGTAACTGTAAGGGATTTCAGGCTGAGGCCTGGCAGTGTATGGAGAAATCTCGAAAAAGAAGAAGATGTTGTAATCACCTCAAAAGGCAAACCCATTGCCATTCTCACAGGCACCAGCGATGTCACCTTTGACGAGACCATCAGTGCCATCCGGCGCTCAAAGGCAGAGCTTTCAGTCTCAAGGATGAGAAAATTAGCGATAAAGAAGGGTTTGTCGGGCATCTCAGAAGAGGAAATTGATGCTGAAATAAAAGCGGTGCGGAAGGCAAGACGCCGGTGATCGTAGTTTTAGACACAAACATCCTCGTCTCTGCCCTCATTACACCTTTTGGAAATGCCGCACGGATTCTTGACCTTGTGTTACGCGACGATATCCGCCTCCTTTACGATGACAGGATACTCTCTGAGTATCGGGAAGTGCTTTTAAGGCCGAAATTCGGATTCAAGACATCGTATGTGGATATATTGATAGATTATCTGGAAGCTGAGGGAATCAGGATAACGCCTTCCGTAATAAACGAACCCCTTGTTGATAAAGATGACATCCCCTTTCTGGAAGTTGCAATAAGCGGAAAGGCAGATGCCCTTATTACAGGCAATAAACGCCATTTTAAAACAAGGACTGCAAAGAGGCTAAAAATAATAAATCCTGAGGAGTTTCTGGAGATATGGGGTAAGTTTAAATGATGTGATTATCTTTTCAGGTTAGAACTAATCATTAACAGTGTGATACCGTCTGCAAGGAGTAAGAGGTTAAGGGTTGCGCTTATTCCATGCAGTTTCCTGAATTTCTTCCTTAAAGGTGATTCCTCAAGGATAGACTCAAACGATTTGATCTCCCTTTTAACCTCCCTGATCTCTGGATGGAGCTTAAAGCACAAAAAGATATTGATAACAACAGCCGCCCCTATGAGGAAAAGCGATGCCTTATATGCAAAGGCATTCCTGTCGAGAGCAAATATAATAATGAGGAGACCTGCCAGCACAGAGAGTATAAGGTTATACGGAAAATAAACAGGAAACAACTTACCCACAATCTCACCGGCAGTGTCCCTCCCGAAGGACCTGAATATAACAGGGGTGATAATAAATGTAAAGATAGATATTCCGCCAACCCAGAGGGCGATGACCAGGTTGTATAGAAAATATCCCGTTATTTTCATGACGAATTATTTTAACGTAATCCGATATTTTTAGACTACATATAAGTTTGACTTATTTTATTCTGCAGCTTTCACCCCACTCCTTAATGCTTTTAATAATCGCACCGAGGCTCTTGCCCCTTTTGGTCAGACTGTATTCAACTCTCGGAGGCACCTCCGGATAAACTCTTCTTTCAACAATGCCCTTTTTCTCTAAATATCGCAACCTGGTAGATAATGTTTTAGGGCTGACTCCTTCCAGAGACTTCCTTAGTTCACCAAATCTCTTCTTCCCTGAAAGAAGGTCCCTTAGTATCAAAATCGTCCATTTACTTCCAAGAATTTTTAATGCCTTTTCAACAGGGCATGTCTCTCCATCCATGATAAACCTCCAATAGTTTACTTTTTGAAACTGTATAACCTAAATGTAACTACTTGACAAAGTATACTGATGCTGATATTGTTTGTCAATATTAACCCCAAAAGAGGGACAAGAAAGGAGGAAGAAGTCATGAGCCTGTTTGTAGTAGATAGCGAGAAATGCAAGCGTGATGGTATCTGTGTAGCGGAATGTCCTTTGCAATTAATCGAACTGACGGACAGGAAGTCAGTCCCCATTCCCATTAACGGGGCCGATGAGATGTGTATTAATTGCGGACATTGTGTTGCCGTCTGCCCACACGGAGCCATGTCTCTTGCGACCATGAAATCAGAGGAGTGCACACCTGTGCAGAAGGATTTACTCCCAGGCCCGGAACAAATTGAGCACTTAATGCGGTCTCGCAGATCCATTCGCACTTACGAGGACAGGTCTGTAGAGCGTGAGGTCATAGCCAAACTGATAGATGTCGCCCGATATGCCCCCACCGCCATCAACACTCAATTGGTCAGGTGGCTGGTCATAAACAATAAGGATGAGATCAGGCGGTTGGCTGGAATTATCATCGACTGGATTAGACATTTACTTAGAGAACAGAACCCTTTTGCAGGCAGGTATCGTTTAGACCGCGTTGTGGCTGCCTGGGAGTCGGGAGATGACAGGGTCTGCCGCAGTGCGCCTGCCCTCATTGTTACCCATGCCCCAAAAGACTATCCTACTGCCGCAACCGACTGTGCCATAGCACTTACCTACTTTGAATTGGCAGCTTCGGTCTTTGGCCTTGGCGCCTGCTGGGCAGGATTCGTTTATTTAGTTGCAAACCAGTTAGTTGCAAACCAATGGCCACCATTGCAGCAGGCCCTCGGACTGCCCGAAGGAGATACATGTTTAGCAATGATGGTCGGCTATCCAAAATACCGCTACCACCGGATTCCACAGCGTAATGGGGCTATGGTTGAGTGGCGGTAATATTAAAATGAGAAGGAGGAGTAACGATGAGCGAACTTTTTCAGAGAGCATTTATAGGAAACATGGAGATGAGAAACCATTTTGTAAGGTCGGCCACATGGGAAGGGATGGTTGGAGAAAACGGTGAAGTAACCGAACCGTTAATTGAAATTTACAGAGACCTTGCAAAAGGCGGCGTCGGTTTTATACTTACCGGCTATTCATTTGTCACTAAAAAGGGCAAGGCGCTTTTTGGCAAGCTCGGGGCTGACAACGATGCCTTAATCCCCGGCCTTAAACGCCTTACAAATGCAGTCCATGAGCATGGTGGTAAAATTGTACTGCAAATTGCCCATGGCAGCTCGCAGGGCATGTTTGATACCGGCATGCCGCTTGAAGCTCCGTCTGCTATGAAAGAGAGGGCAACCGGCAATATGCCTTTTGAGATGAGTGCGGATGATATAAAACGTGTTATAAATGAATTTGCAGAGGGGGCAAGAAGGGCAAAAGAGGCAGGATTTGATGGTGTGGAGATACACGCTGCTCATGGCTATCTGCTTTCGCAGTTCCTCTCTCCTTATTCGAATAAACGTACAGATGCGTATGGTGGTTCAATTGAGAACAGGGCAAGGATAATCTTCGAGATATACGATGCTGTAAGAGGAAAAGTCGGCAGGGACTATCCTGTGATGGTAAAGATAAATTCATCGGACTTTGACGGAGGAGCCGGACTTGCACCTGATGATTCTTTGTGGGTTTGCAAAAAGTTATCAGATATGGGTATCGATGCCATTGAATTAAGCGGTGGAATATTTGCATCAGGGGAGCTTATGCCTGCGAGAGCCGGGATTAACAGTCCTGAAAAGGAGGCGTATTTCAGGGATTATGCAGGGCAATTCAGGCCTCATTTGAAATGTCCTCTAATCCTCGTTGGCGGCCTCCGTTCGCTTGATGTAATGGAGAGTATTTATCGCAATGGAGCAGCGCAATTCTTCAGCATTTCCAGACCTCTTATATCAGAGCCGGGTCTTATAAAGAGATGGCAGTCTGGCGACAGAAAGAAGGCGAGATGCATATCGTGCAATAAATGCTTTGGCGCTGCTATTAATGAAAGGAAGTTTTACTGTGTAGCTTTCAATCAAAAAAGTTGATAATTGAAACTGGGCCGTCCCGTATTACCAATACATGGGAGAGAGGGAAAGCTTGATTGAATGGTGCAAAAAGGCAACTGTTACCGGAGAGATTAAGAAGTATATGTAATTCTTTTGAAAGAAATAGGAGGATATCATGGGTAAGAAAATTATGGTTCTCAGTGGAAGTCCAAGAAAAAACGGGAATACGAATACTGTTGTAGGATGGTTCATTGAAGGGGCAAGGGATGCAGGAGCAGTTGTGGAATTGATAGATGTAGCGAGCTTAAAAAGTAAATTTAACGGCTGTATCGCATGCCTCGGCTGTCAGAAGTCAGACAAATTTGAATGTGCGGTTGACGATGAAATCAAGCCGGTTCTTGCAAGGATACCGGAGAAGGATGTGCTCGTCTTTACTACGCCGGTATATTTTTACGGGCCGAGCGCCCAGTTGAAATTGGCTATGGACAGGATGTATTCCCTTGCTAAATTTAATCCGCACACGGGTGAAATATCTCACCCACTTGGACATCTCACCCTCGGACTGATCTCTACCGGAGGCGGAGATGTTAACAGAGGGCTGCATATCGTTGAGCAGACTTTTTCAACCCTTGCGACTTCTATCGGCTCCAAGCTGGAATCACTCCTCGTCCCCTTTGCATCAATGTATTCCGATGATATAAAACACAATGGTGAGCTTCGCGAAAAGGCAATGGCCTTTGGACATAAGCTTTCTGTTACTGAGTAGAAATCGTAATAAATTACAAAGGAGGCGGTTATGGACATTTTTGAAGCAATCAGAACAAGGAGAAGCATTCGCAGGTTCATTGATAGACCTGTGGAGGAGGAAAAAATCAAGGCGATACTTGAGGCCATTCGCATGTCCCCATCATGGGCAAATCTACAGTGTTGGAGATTTATAGTCGTTAAAGACCCTACTACCAGAGAAAAGATTAGCGAACTATCCTATGTGGAGTCCTTCTTTGTACCAAAGGGTTATAAAGTAAATCCTTCAAAGAAAGGACTTGCTGAAGCGCCGGTTGTAATCGTTGCCTGTGCCGACCCCTCCCAATCCGGAGTCCTCTGGGAGCAACACTATTACATGACTGACATGGGTATTGCCGCCCAGAATCTCATGCTTGCTGCGCGCGGACTTGGACTCGGCACTGTTTTTGTGGGAGTGTTCGATGAGGAAAAACTCCGCAATCTCCTTAATATCCCTTCAAACATCCGCATTGTGGGACTTTTCCCCATCGGCTATCCTCAAGAAGAAAAGAAGGAAGGGCCATCGAGAAAGCCGCTTAATGAGATTGCCTTTTTTGAAAAATGGGGAGAATTAAATAGATGAGGAGGATGACAATGGAGCATGATCGTTATCAACGGGGATGGGAAAAACTGAAGAAAATAGACGGCGAGGCCGGAGAAAGGGTAATAGAAAGCCTAAAAGATATTGCGCCTGATTTAGGCCGTTACACTATTGAATTTCCCTTCGGTGATATTTATTCGCGACCTGGACTGGACCTGAAATCAAGGGAGATTGCCACTGTAGCAGCGCTTACTGCCTTGGGGAATGCTGCACCACAGTTAAAAGTTCATATTAATGCGGCTTTGAATGTAGGTTGCACCCGTGAGGAAATTGTAGAGGTTATCATGCAGATGACTGTATACGCAGGTTTTCCTGCAGCATTAAATGGCATGTTTGCGGCTAAAGAGGTCTTTAAAGAAAGGGACGGGAAAGTACCGCGAAGGTACTTAAAGTGGTAATAAGGATATACCTCAATCCAGCGGAACTGGATAAAACGATTGACTTTTATGAAAATATTTTTGGCGAAAAATGTCAGTTACGTTTCAAATATTCTGAAGTTAAATTAGAACTTGCAATGGTGGGTTATGTTCTCCTCATTGCAGGCTCGGATGAGGCTCTCAAGCCATTCAGAAATACACAGGCGACATTTCTCGTTGATTCACTGAATGACTTCAAAGACAAACTTGTGCACCATGGTGCAGTGATATTGAAAGAACCCCAAAATGTCCCCACAGGAATAAATATGCGGGTAAAGCATCCTGATGGAACAATCATTGAATATGTCGAACACACCTGTTAAATTAAAGGAGTCATATGATGCCTGAACAGATACCTATCACGGGTAATGAAGATAAAGAAAGTTTGAGCGGCCCTCTCCTTGCCCTTGTAGAATTCTACGACGCCTTTAATAACCGAGATATGGATAAGATGTCAAAGAACTGGGCTCAAACAGATGAAATTGCTATGGATAATCCCCTCGGTGGAATTAAACGTGGATGGGAAGAAATCAGGGCGGTATATGAACGAATTTTCACCGGTCCTGCAAAAGTCTATGTGGAATTCTACGATTATATCATTCACGAAGCCGGAGAAATATTTTATGCAGTCGGCAGGGAGCGTGGTGAATTCCGCATCGGTGACAATATTGTCAAACTGGCAATAAGGACTACCAGAATCTTCAAATTATTTGACGGACAGTGGCTGCAGGTTCATCATCACGGTTCAATTGATGATCCAACACTTTTGGCTCGCTATCAGACAGCGGTCAGAAATAATGCATAAACAAATACAAAGGAGGAATCAAAATGAAAAAGTACAGCAGCATCAAATGGCTGGCAGTATTGGTTTTTATAGTTTATGCCGTATTATGCGGAGATGTATTTGCTGCAGAGAAGCTGACAAAGATAGCCGACAATGTTTACTCATATGTTGACACAAAAAACAGTTCTCCACAAAACAGCTTTGGTGCAAATGCGGGGATTATTATCGGCAGGGATGGAATCGCTGTCATTGATACCCTTACCTCTGCAAAGGAGGCTAAGAGGTTTATAAATAATATAAGGAAGATTTCAGATAAGCCGATAAAGTATGTCGTCAATACCCATTTCCATCTCGATCACACATTCGGTAATTCAGAATTCGCAAAGCTCGGGGCAGTAATCATTTCACAAATGAAGGACAATGCAAATTTACATAAAAATGGTGAATCAATCCTTAAAAATGCAGGCATGTATGGCCTTACAGAAAGCGATATGGAAGGGACAACGATTGCGTATCCTCAACTAACTTTTAATGATAAATTGGAAATAGATTTGGGTGATCAGAAAGTTGAGCTTATTTATCCCGGCCAGTCTCATACAGGCGGGAGCATACTCGTTTACCTGCCAGATAAAAAGATATTATTTGCAGGAGATGTCCTTTTTACTAATTACCATCCTTTTATCGCGGATGGAGATATAAAAAGCTGGGTGAAAGTTCTTGATTACATTATGAAGATGGATGTTGCGACGATTATCCCGGGCATGGGCCGGTTTCGAATAAAAAGGATATCACTGACATGAAGAACTATCTCATCGCATTTGATAAAAACGCAAAAAAATTAAGCGCAAAATCAAAGGATGTCGATCATATAGTAACTGAAATCAAAATGGAATTGCCTCCAAGGGCAGAGTTGGAGGGGATCATAAAAGCAAACATTCAGATGAAATATATTAAGAAACCATAGTAACCGGAAAAATGATTACACAGAAAAGAGCTGAATAAATATGAAAATACTTGCCTTAATCGGAAGTCCAAGAAAAGGCGGCAATACTGACGTCCTGGTTGATCAAATTCTTAAGGGATGTAAAGAACGTGGATATATCTGCGAAAAATTATATCTCTACCAACATAAGATATTCCCCTGTATCGATTGCCGTAATTGCAAGAAAGGAAATTATATTTGTACCATAAATGACGGAATGAAGCAGATTTATCCCAAAATGACAGAAGCGGATGTAATCATTTTCGGCACACCCAATTACTGGTATGGCCCTACCGGAAAGATGAAGCTCTTTATTGATAGGATGAGGCCTTTTATTGAAAACAACAAACTTAGAGGAAAGAAGGGGATCGTTGTAACTCCTTCGGCGGAAGGAACAAAGGCAAGCAGTCTGATAGTCGAAATGTTTTGACTATCCTTTGATTATATAGGGATGCAATTCGCAGGGAAGATCTTAGCAAAGGCTTATGAAAAGGGAGAGATTAAGAAAAATAAAAGGGCAATGAAGAGAGCCTATGAATTTGGAATGTCACTATAACTTGGAGGCATTATGTGGGATGCTGTATTATGGCTGTATCTGATCAATGGCGTGTTGCTGATTAATCACGAGATTGACTCGGCATACTGGAAAGAGTGGGAACTTTTCAGATTGCCTGGAGGGCATGCAGGATTTCTGATCCTCCATTTCCCGCTTTTATTCTTAATCCTTTACGGATTGCTCTTAGTTTTCCAGCATTCTTTTGCTGGCCTGGTATTTTCATTGATAGTAAGCTTCGGCGGCATTTTTGCCTTTTCGATTCACATGTTTTTTATAAAAAGAGGCAGGAATGAATTTAAAACGCCTGTTTCTTTATTCATACTTGCATCGACATTTATTGTTTCTATAATTCAAATGGCTGTAACATTATATTTCCTTAATAAAGGAGAGACTATATGAAATATGAAGAGATTGTAAAGATACTCGCTCCTTGCGGGCTAAACTGCGGTAAATGTCAGGCTTACACTGAGGGCGATATTAAGAAGCATGCGACTGAGCTGAAACGACTCCTCGGCTCCTTTGATAAATATGCTGAGCGGTTTTCCAGATTCCTTCCGGTATTTAACAACTACCCGTCCTTTAAAGAACTGCTGGATTATTTTGTTCACGCTAACTGCCGTGGATGCCGGAGCGGAGACGGCAAGTATCCGAATTGCGGTGTTGCCTCCTGCTACAAACAGAAAGGGGTTTGATCTCTGTTTTCAGTGTAATGAATTTCCCTGCGAAAAGACAAACTTTGACCTTAACCTCAAACAGCGGTGGCACGCCATGAACCAGCGCATGAAGGAAATAGGAGTAGAGGCTTTTTTTGAAGAAACAAAAGATCTGCCACGCTATATCGATATATAATTCTGACAGCATTTTTAGGAGTAGAGGTGAATAATGAGTAGAATCAAAGTTTATTCCAAAAAAGAATTGCCTTTAAAACCCGATATTCCAGGTGCGAAGATGTGGGCAGTTGGATTGGAGAAAGCCATGCTCGCCTATTTCGATATGGAACCGAACACAAAATTCCCAGAACATTCTCATGAGGCGGAACAGATAACGCTGATTCTTGAAGGAGAATTAACTTTTACGTATGATGATAAGGAAGTGGTTTTGAAGGAAGGTGATGTAATTGCAATACCTTCAAATAAAATTCATTCGGCCTTTACGGGAGTTAAACCCTGTAAGGCGATAGATGCATGGTCTCCTGTGAGAAAAGAATATTTATGAAACAGATATCGGCTAAGATGCGAGCGGCAAAACTTGAGGATATGCGCTTCATTTTCTGAATGCGAGGAAGGAGGGGGTATAATGAAGATAACGCTTCTTTGTGCTGCACTGGTAGGTATTGTCATCAGTACGAGTATTGTCGTGGCATGGGGATCTTCTGAAGAAAAAGGAAGCCCCAGCGGGAAAAATTTTCGAGTCACGGTTCAAGGGATCGAAGACAAGAAGGGCAAAAAAGGAGAATTTGTTTACGGACCGGGAGAGTACGGCCGTGAACTGAAGGCGGGTGGCCGTTCGCGTTTTTATGAGCTCCATGTGCCCTCCAGTTATGATTCGTCAAAGCCTGTCCCGGTTGTTTTGGTATTTCACGGAGGCGGCGGAGACCCCGGCACCATTCGGTATGAATCGGGCATGGACCGCACGTCCGACCGGGAGGGTTTTATCGTGGTCTACGCTGCGGGGACGCCCACAAAATGGTTATTTAAGAAACGGTTACTTACCTGGAATGACGGCAGACCGTATCAGGACGGAACGCCCAATACTGCCGATGATGTTGGCTATGTTGCTGCTTTACTGGATGACCTCGCAACACTGTTCAGGATCGACAAAAAAAGAGTCTATGCATGCGGATATTCGAATGGTGGCCAGTTCACGTACCGGCTGTCAAAACGGATGACCGACAGAATTGCCGCCATCGCCACCGTTGCCGGACAGCGACCCGTAAAAGATGATTTTGACGCACCTCCATCGAGGCCTCTATCAATAATGCAATTCTCCGGTTTACAGGATCCACTTGCTCCCTATGGAGGAGGACCTCCGAAAATCGGTAAACCGGGAATCAAAGCCAACGCATATCCCGTTCAGAAGTCGATCGAATCATGGGTAGCTTTTGACAGATGTCCGTCAAAACCCGCAGAGACGAAAAGAATCGGCAAAGCGGTGATGAACCGCTATGGGCCGTGCCAGGACGGCACCGAAGTGGTGCTTTGGACCCTTGAGGACAGCGGACATACCTGGCCGGGCGGCAGGATTGTGCCACAGGTGAAAATGCTGGGATTGGGTGAAATGGGGAATGTCAACCAGGATATCAATGCCTCTGATCTCATGTGGGAATTTTTTAAGGAACATCCGCTGGAAAAATGACTGAAGATAAGGTAATGAAAAATAAAGCATTATCGCATTTGAGAATTATTGATTTAACCCATCACAAAAGAATGCATTGAACGATTCCGGCTGGATGATGAGAATCTAAACTACAATCAGTTTGTGGTTGCAGTTGACGGAGACGATATTGTAGGCTTTGGAAGGATCAGACCGCATAAAGAAGTCTACGAACTCGGTTGTGTGGGAGTTCTTGAGAACAGAAGAAACCAGGGTATAGGGAGAATAATTGTTAAACATCTGATAAATATATTTCCAACAAGCGATGTTTATATCACAACTGATATGCCGGATTATTTTAAGAGTTTTGGTTTTAGAAAAATCGAAACCGGACCAAAAGAGTTAATCGAAAAACTTAAGAGAGTGTGTAAATCCAAATGTCGAGAAGAGGCAGTGGTAATGGTCTATAATAAAGAAATATAAAAAACCATGATCAGGCAATGTAACGGAAAAGACTTTGAGACAATCTACTCAATTATCAACGATGCGGCCCGGGCATATAAGGGTGTGATCCCTGCTGATTGCTGGAAGGAACCATATATGTCGAGGGAATATCTCAGACATGAAATAGAGGCAGGTGTAGTATTCTGGGGATATGAAGAAGAGGGCGAACTTATGGGGGTGATGGGGATTCAGGATATCCGGGATATAACACTTATCAGACATGCCTATGTTTGTACTTCAAGGAGGAATCAAGGTATTGGAAGTAAATTGATTTTGTATCTTAAAACATTGACAGATAAGCCGACCTTGGTCGGTACATGGGCGGATGCCATATGGGCAATCCGGTTTTATGAAAAACATGGATTCAGATTAGTCTCATGGGAAGAAAAGGAAAAGTTGCTCAGAAAATACTGGTCGATTTCTGAACGGCAGATTGAAACATCTGTGGTTCTTGCAGACAAAAGATGGGAGGAGTGAAATGAATTTCTTCAAAGGATCAGACTTAAAGTCAAAACAAATCCTCGAAGGCATCACGCTCAGGGCTGTTTCAGGTGATAAAACCATGATGACATTCTTTGAGTTTGAGCCCAATGCCATAATTCCACATCACAAGCATCCCCATGAGCAGATAACATATGTTATTGAAGGTGAGATGGAGTTTACTGTCGAAGATGAAACGAGGATTTTGAAGAAAGGGGAAGGTGTTGTAATCTACTCCAATCAGGAGCACAGTGCAAAGGTGTTGGCTAAACCCACAAAGGCAGTGGATGCATGGTATCCGATAAGGGAGGATTACAGATAACTTACAGACAGCCCAGAAAAATTGACAATATTTAAATATTGCTTATTTAAACAATCAGGAGGTGTGAGAGATGGGAAAACTGATTGTAGAATTCCCACGCCTGTGGAAGACAGAACAGATAAACCCTTGAAAATACCTGGTGGACGGTAGGGGAGTCGAACCCCTGGCCTCCAGAGTGCGATTCTGGCGCTCTCCCAACTGAGCTAACCGCCCATTGTCTTTTATAAATGTATTTGGACTTTAATGTCAAGTTCAGAGTTTATTCTACAAGACATCAATTAAGTCGCACATTGTTTTCTTTAGCGATGTTATTAGCAACAGGCAATTCAAAAATTGACTTATTATGCATGCTGTTCTTAAAATAGCATTTTTAAGATGGATGTATTGCTGATGTATTCTCTGCGGACATCATAAACGGCATATAGGGAATGGTAATGAGAATTCTTGTTACAGGCGGTGCAGGTTATGTCGGAAGCCATGTTGTTAAGATATTGGGAGAGAAGGGATATGAAGTTTTAACCTATGACAATCTTTCAACAGGCAACAGGTGGGCAGTCTTATATGGCAGTCTTGTTGTAGCAGATTTGTCTGATAGAGGGACATTAAGAGGGGTCTTCAAAGATTTTAGGCCAGATGTAGTTATGCACTTTGCAGCATCTATAGTTGCCTCTGAAAGTGTAAGAGAACCTCTGAAATATTATAGAAATAACACTGTCAACAGCATAAATCTTTTAGAGGTTGTGCAGGAGAGTAATGTTGATAAGTTTATTTTTTCTTCAACCGCTGCTGTTTATGGCATTCCGGAAAAAATACCTATCACAGAAGAGGAATCTATAAAACCAATAAATCCTTACGGAAGATCGAAGGCATTTGTAGAAAGGATCTTGGAAGATATCTCAAAGGCAGGACACTTTCGATATGTATCATTAAGATATTTTAATGCTGCCGGAGCTGAACCTGAAGGGAGAATTGGTGAAATGCATGATCCAGAAACACATCTGATTGCACTGATATTGAAGACGGCAAAAGGTGGAAGGGAAGGTATAAAGATCTTTGGAACCGACTATCCAACACCTGATGGCACATGCATCAGGGATTATATCCATGTTGATGATCTTGCAGAGGCACATTTACTTGCCTTGCAGTACCTTTTAGATGCTGGGGAAAGCGATATCTTTAACTGTGGATATGGCCATGGATATTCGGTAAGGGAAGTTGTAAGCATGGCCTGGAAGGTTACAGGAATAGACTTTGTGAGCGAGGAGACAGGGGGAAGACAAGGCGACCCTCCAGCCTTGGTTGCTGACAGCTCAAAGATCAGACAGAGACTCTATTGGAACCCTCGGTATGATAATCTGGAATATATAATAAGAACGGCATGGGAATGGGAAAAGAGGCTTTAGTCTGGTTACCGGCCCTCAGCAAAGATAGGCTAAGGTTTGACTTAATGTCTAAAGAGTTGTATACGGGAGCTAACTGCTGTTCTTAAAACTGCCTGCGTGGATAATTTCCCCTCTCTTAAAGAGTATCTCATTTAATCTATAGATGCCCATGACTGCCAGTACAAAGAATCCTGCTGATGCCAGGTAAAGCCTGTGTTCAAAGATGACATCTGGAAGCACAGCTATGCTCGATGTTGGCATGAGTATCAGGAAGAACCAGAGGATGAAGAAGGTAACGAGCCGCTGCCTCTTATACACCCATACTGCAAAGGATAGTATCAGGAGTATCCCCATAAATGATATAAATGTGTATGGCTCAAAAATAGAGTGCGACAGGGGATAGTCGTAGTCGAGGTTCTGATTTATTGGGAGGATGAGGAGCCTTATATATGTCCAGAATACCCTGAACTGTGTAAGAAGGTAAGTCATCTGTGTTATTGGCTGAAAGACCTTGTCCCCCGGGTTTCCCTGCATTGCCGGTCTTGTGAGGGCATCTGTTATCTGTGGCCATGAGAGGTAGATAAGGAAGCCCCAGCTTGCAAAAAAGGGGATATGCATCTTCCATCTCTTTAATAACCCCTTGATGCTGCCACTTGAGATAAAGAAAAAATCATAAAGCAATAACATTACCGGGATGGTAACAGCTATCTCCTTGGAACCTATTGCTAAGAATGATGAGATTATGGCAAGGAGATAGTAGATAAGATTATTTCTCTTACTGCTGATTGAGAATAAGACCAAGGTCAACATATAGAACATAGATGCAAGGCTTTCAGCGCGCTGAACAATATAGGTCACTGCCTGGGTCTGGATCGGATGTACGGCAAATATGAGGGATGAGAACAATGCTATCTCGTAAGTCTTATCCGGCATAAAATCCCTGATTGTGATATACAGGAAGAGGTACAAACATATACTTGTGATTATGTGTATGAGGAAGTTGAATATGTGATAGCTGATAGGGTCAAGCCCGCTTAGATAAAAATTAATGGCAAAGCTTGCCAGTGCAACCGGCCTGTTTGTCAATGGCCTGCCGTTGAAGTAGAACATCCTGGGGATATTGTCGAGAGATTTAATATAAGGGTTCTCTATGATGGAATCATAGTCATCAAAGTGAAAATTTACATGGAATGTATTTGAGTATGCGATATATGTGAGTATGACTATTGCAAATAGGGCGAACAGATGCCTTATATTGCCATATTTAAGGTTTGATCTGTCCATTTTTTTCCATCAGATCAAGTAGTGTTAATGTAAATGGCACATTGGAGCCAAGTGGGTCAAGTTGGATATACCTTCTAAACAGGATATAGGCATCCATATAATCCCCCTGCGAATAGAGGTAAAAACCAAAGTTGTAGTATAAAGGGGTATGCCACGGTATAAGTTCTAATGCCTTTTTATAGTAGAAGATGGTCATGTCCTTCCTACCCAGCCTTCCGTATGATACTGCAAGATTCTCATAGGACAGACCATAATTTGGGTCAATGGCGATTGCCTTTAGATATTCCTTTATAGCCTTATCTTCTATCCACATTGCGCCATATGCCCTTCCGAGATTATTATGCGCCCTTGCCTTATTGGGCGATTTTGCAACAACATCCTTCCACAGGGTAATGTCATCCTGCCATACATAGTTTCTCTGGTGTGTGGCGAAGATCAATACTACGATGATAATGCCGAGCAGGATTCGAGGAGCCACTGCTAATCCTTTTGTTTATTCTTTATCGTAAGCTTTAGTATTCCAATCTCCTGTGCCAGGCGTTTGTTCTCCTCGCTCAGAGCGGATATGATTACAGAGAAGTATAGCAGGATGAGCATCAGAAACACAAAACCGACAAGGAATAACAGCGACGGAGGATAATAAAACCCGATGAACAGGGCAATCCTGTCAAGGAGCCTCTCCCAGATAGAGAGGATGAGAAGTATAATAGAGGCGGCAAGCCACAGGATTGCATATCGCTCCTTTAACCGATTGCGCCGTATAAGCTCAATTATTATTATAAATATTGCTGAACTTGAGACAATGGCTATTAACCTCAGGAGTGTCATTCTCAGGTTTACCTCACCTTCTTTATCAAATCAATCCCGACAGCCAGAGCTACCTTTATCATATAGTATACTGCCTCGACTGCGGTAATGGAAGACTTCCCCTTTGTACGCTCCCTCATTGATACAGGCACCTCTTTTATAGTCAACCCTTTTTTATGGAGAAGTATTAATGCCTCTACCTCAGGGTAATCCTCTGGATAATTCGAGTTAAAGAATTCTATTGCCCTCTTGTTATAGACCCGAAAGCCTGATGTTGCATCGGTTATCCTTTGTCCAAGTATTGCAGAGACCATGGAGGAGAAGAAATAAATACCTGTTTTTCTTGGAAGGGTAGCCTCATAGGCGGACTCGGATAGAAACCTCGAACCAACAACCATATCTGCCTCCCCATCCATGGCGGGTTTTAATATGTTCATTATCTGATCTGCCCGGTGCTGGCCATCGCCGTCAAACTGTATTGCGAAATCATAGTTGTTGAGCCATGCATATCTCAGGCCTGTCTGAACTGCAGCGCCGATCCCAAGATTATATGGCAGGTCTATAACCTTTATCCCAAGCCCTGATGCAGCACGGGATGTATTATCCTCAGAGCCGTCATTTACTACAAGGATGTCAGGCTCAATCAGATTTTTCTTCAGGTCGGTTATCACAGATGGGAGATTTTCCTCTTCGTTAAATGCCGGAATGACAATTAATGTTCGCATTACGCTATATTTTATCCGATTTTATCTCAAAATAGAATAGGACACCCTTTTGATCTGCGTTTAAGATGCCCCACCCCTTTCGGGAATCTTTACAAGATTAATTATTAGGAGTTATAATATTAAAATGAAAAAGGTTATAGTTATAATCCTTATAGCGTTAGCTCTTATAACGGGCATTATCCTGGGTAATTACTGGCAGGATTTCTTCCCCCAGCCAAGACCGTTTAGCCCTCTGCCGCCAAAGGTAAGCAAAGAGATTGCTAAAACGAGCGAGGCATTTGCCGAGATTGTTAAGGCAGATAGCCCTGCTGTAGTAAATATCTCGACAACAAAAACCATAAGGCAGGCGCCTCTCCCGTTTCTTGGAGACCCTTTCTTCAGAGACTTCTTTGGAGAACCTTTTGATTTCGGCCATCCAAGGAAATACAAGGAACAGAGCCTCGGCTCTGGCGTCATTGTCTCTCCTGACGGGTATATTATTACAAACTACCATGTTATAAAAGAGGCAGATGAGATAAAGGTCACGCTCTATGACAAAAGGGATTTTAAGGGTATTGTTGTAGGCTCAGATCCAAAGACCGATATAGCCGTTATAAGGATAAATACGAGGAACCTCCCTACGATACCATGGGGGGATTCTGACAAGCTTCAGGTGGGGGAATTCGTTCTTGCAATAGGGAATCCCTTCGGCCTTAGCCATACTGTAACAATGGGGATTGTTAGTGCTGTCGGAAGGGCAAATGTTGGGATTGCCGATTATGAAGACTTTATACAGACAGATGCAGCGATAAACCCCGGTAACTCTGGAGGCCCATTGGTAAATATAAGGGGTGAGTTGATTGGTATAAATACAGCCATCTTTTCAAAAAGTGGTGGTTATCAAGGTATTGGTTTTGCCGTCCCGAGCAATATGGCAAGGACAGTTATGGAAGAGCTTATAAAGAAGGGTAAGGTCATCAGAGGCTGGCTTGGTGTAAGCATCCAGGAAGTTACACCTGAACTTGCCAGAGAATTCGGGACAAAGACCCTTAAGGGTGCGCTCGTCGCTGATGTAAGTAAGGGCAGCCCTGCTGACAGGGCGGGCATCCGCAGAGGTGATATAATTATCGAATTTGATGGGAAAGAGATTGAGGATGTTGGCTCTCTCAGGAATATGGCAGCCAGGGCTACTGTTGGAAATACTGTAAGGGTAAAACTGATACGGAATAGGAATATAATGACTGTCAATGTGACTATTGCTGAACTGCCAAAGGAGATTTCAGAGGCAACACCTTCTCAAGGCATGAGCGGTGGTGAACAGGAAAATGCCCTTGCAGGACTTACTGTTATGGATCTCACGAAAGATATTGCCAAACAGCTTAATCTCCCAAAGACAGAGAGAGGGGTAGTAGTTGTAAGGGTTGAACCCGACAGTGCGGGAGCGGATGCAGGCCTTAAAAAAGGGGATGTAATCGAGGAGATAAACAGAAAGAGGATTGGGGGTATGGCTGACTTTGATAAGGCTGCACAAGGCATTCATGAGGGAGATACCGTTCTTATATTTATAAATAGAGCTGGGAAGAAATTCTACATAACCCTTAAGGCTTCTTAGAAAGGGGGTGAAAAAATGTTATATCGCCTTATATTACTGGGATTTTTTTCTTTTCTTGGCTACCTATTTGGCATAAAATCAGGCCAGCCTTTAGAAGGGACTGCCTTAGGTATTGCCCTTGGAGGCCTTGCAATAATCCTTGAATCACTTCTCAGCAAGGCAAGGATTGGCAGCCTTATTGGTGGAATAATAGGACTGGGGCTGGGCATTATTGCAGCAAGACTTCTTTACTATCCCTTTAAACTTATACCAGGATTTGAGGAGTCATATATACCGGTAATACTCGGTACAATCTTAGGTTATAGCGGATTTGTTCTTGGTATCAAAAAGGGTAGTAGCCTTTCCTTTGCTGAGATAACGAGGATTTTTAAGGGACAGGCCGCAGAAGAACACATAAAACTCCTTGACACAAGCGTGATAATAGACGGAAGAATAGCTGATGTATGTGAGGCAGGCTTTATCGAGGGCACCTTTATAGTCCCGCAGTTTATCCTGCAGGAGCTACAGTATATAGCAGATTCAACGGATTCCCTCAAAAGGGCAAGGGGCAGAAGGGGGCTTGATATCCTGCATAAGATTCAAAAGATGTCTAATGTGGTTGTAAAGATAGTTGAAGAGGATTTCCCAAAGATAAAGGAGGTTGATGCAAAGCTCGTTGCCCTTGCCAAGATGCTCAGTGCCAAGATAATTACCAACGACTTTAATCTCAACAAGGTAGCGGCCCTTCAGGGCGTCTCTGTCTTAAATATAAACGAACTTGCCAATGCCCTGAAACCCGTGGTTCTTCCAGGGGAATCCATGGGTGTTTTTGTGACAAAGGAGGGCAAGGAGATAAACCAGGGGGTCGCATATCTTGATGACGGCACCATGGTTGTTATAGAAAACGCAAGGAGACTCATTGGCAAGAATGTTGATGTAACAGTAACCAGCGTTCTTCAGACAACTGCAGGCAGGATGATATTTGCCAAGCTAAAGGAGGACTATGAGAAAGAAGAATACAGGGTAGTAAGGGGATGAGGATTACAGCCCTTGTTCCCTCTGCAGGTGTTGGAAAGAGATTTGGCCAGGGTATAAAGAAACCCTTTGCTGCAATGATGGGAAAGCCGATATTGCTTCACACCGTCCAGAGGCTTCAGGACATAGAGGCAATCAGTGAGATCATACCCATCCTCAGACATGAGGATATGGAAGAGGGGCTGAAATTATTTGAAAGTGCTGGCATTCACAAGGTCAGAAAAATAGCAGCAGGGGGGAAAGAGAGGCAGGATTCTGTCAATAACGCCCTTAAGCTTGTAGATGAAAAGACCCAATATGTCCTTATTCACGACGGGGTGAGGCCGCTTATAACAGGCAGGCTTGTAACAACTGCTATCCAATTAATAGCAGTTGAGAAATGCGACGGTGTTGTCCTCGGCGTACCTGTAAAAGATACAATAAAAGAGATTATGGATGACGGCACTGTGAAAGTGACCTTGAACAGGGAACCATTATGGGCAATCCAGACACCGCAGGTATTTCCATACGATGTAATCAGTCATGCCTATGAGAAGGCATACGAAGATGGATTTTATGCAACCGATGATTCTGCCCTTGTGGAGAGGATGGGTGCAAAGGTGAAGGTGATACCCGGCTCTTATTACAATATAAAGATCACAACGCCTGAGGATCTGATACTTGTTGAAGCGCTCATGGACAAGATCATTTAGATGACAATAGGTTTTGGCTTTGACTCGCATCGCCTTGTTAGCGGCAGAAGGCTTATCATAGGCGGCGTGGAAATACCCAATAATAATATCGGGCCGATAGGCCACTCTGATGGCGATGCACTTATACATGCTGTTATAGATGCCATCCTTGGCGGTTTGGGTCTTGGGGATATAGGAAGACATTTCCCGGATTCTGAGGACAGATGGAGGGATGCAGCAAGCACCTCCCTGCTGTCAATAATCAGGAATATGCTGATAGAGAACTCCTTTGAAGTAGAATGGATTGACTCTACGGTTATCCTTGAAAAACCCAGGCTTTCACCGTATATAGAAGAGATGCGGGCAAGAATCGGCTCATGCCTTGATATCGGCGCAGAGAGGATAAACATAAAGACAAAGACTGCAGAGGGTATGGGCCTTATCGGCAGCGGCGAGGGTATTGCCTGCTTTGCAGTCTGTCTTCTAAAGAGGATATAAAAAAAACTCTCCCCGTAACTTATATAAACATAGACACCACAAACATCCCTGTTAAGGCAATCATTATCAGAGTTGTCGCCCATGCAATAATATTAAATGCCTTCGTATTTATATAATCACCCATCAATCCCTTTTTGTTTATTAAAGAAAGCATAAAGATAAGCACAAATGGCAGCATGACGCCGTTTATCACCTGAGAGATCCACATTATCGAGATAAGTGGTGCATTAGGCATAAGGATTATCAGCGAGCCGATGGCTATCAAAAGTGTGTAAAGCCACATAAACTGGGGGGCCTCTTTGAAGGTCTTATTCACCCCTGCCTCCCAGCCCATACCCTCGCATATGTAGTAAGCCGTAGCCAGGGGAAGTATTGAGGCAGAGAAAAGAGATGCATTGGCAAGGCCAATTGCAAATAGGATAGATGCATACCTGCCTGCTATAGGTGCAAGCGACATTGCAGCTTCTTTGGCGCTATCTATTGTTATCCCTGCCTTAAAAAGGGTAGCACCACATGCAACGATGATGAAGAATGCCACAATGTCTGTCATAAAACAACCAAATATTACATCTATTCGTGACGCCCAGTAGTGTTCCTTCCGTACGCCCTTTTCAACAACTGCTGACTGGAGATAAAACTGCATCCATGGCGTTATCGTAGTGCCTACTACCCCAATGAATGTAAGGATATACGCAGAGTTAAAGTGAAAGGACGGCTTTATTGTTTGTATTGCTACCTGTGACCAATCAGGCCTTGCCATGATTGCAGATGGGATATATACAAGATATACAGCACATACAAAAAGAAATATCTTTTCAAAAACACGGTATGAACCTTTCACCACAATAAGCCAGACGAAGATCGCTCCTACTGGCACAGAAATATATTTATTAATCCCAAATATCTCAGTGCTTGCTGCCCATCCTGCAAACTCTGCTGCAGTATTTCCAAGGTCTGTTATAAGCAAACACGCCATAAGCCAGAAGGTTATCTTAACACCGTAGTTTTCCCTTATGAGGTCTGCAAGTCCTTTTCCAGTAACTGCACCCATCCTTGCTGACATCTCCTGAACCACAATAAGCGCAATGGTAGTGGGGATTAATGTCCAGAGAAGGGAATAACCAAAATGGGCACCGGCTATCGAGTATGTAGCGATGCCGCCAGCATCGTTGTCTATATTTGCTGTTATTATACCAGGGCCTATGATGGATAAAAGAAGAATAATCCTCTTCCAGCGGCTCACATCTTCCTCCTTTTGCGCTTTGCAGCAGGAGGAATGATTCTATCTACAATATCATCGATAGTTACAATGCCGAGAATAAGACCCTCGGCATCAACAACAGGGATGGCAACAAGATTGTATTTGGAGATGACCTCGGCGACCTCCATCTCATCGGTCTCAGGACTAACTGTCTTCAGCTTTGTCTCCATTATATCCGATAGTTTTGAGTCGTAATCTGAGAGCAGAAGCTCCCTGAGGGATACAACACCGATTAGTTTCTCATCCTTATCTGCGATGTAGATGTAATATACAGTTTCCACTTCAGGTGCATTCTGTTTAAATCGTTCAATAGCCTCTCCAACCGTTATCTCTGGAGGATATGTAATGAATTCATTCGTCATAAGACCGCCTGCCGTATCCTCCTCATGCCCGAGGAGTTCCTGTATATCCTCTGCCTCCTCTTTTTCTATGTGTTCGAGTATCTCCTTTGCTTTTTCTGCTGGCAGGTCGCTAAGAACATCAGCAGCCTCATCCGGAGGCATCTCCTCTATAATATCTGCTGCCTTATCTGTGTCCATACCGCTTATAATCTCAACCTGTGTTTCTGGTTTAAGCTCTGAAAGGGCCTCTGCTGCTACATCCACATCAAGGTTTTTGAAAAAGGTGGCACCCTCTTTATGCGGTACCTGGCTTATAATCTCAGCTATATCAGCAGGATGCAGCTCAGAAACCATCTGCCTTGGGACTGTAAGGGATATTGCTGTAAGTTTTGGGGCGAGCAACTGTATATAATTCCAGCTTATCAGGTTATATTGGAGCTGCGCCCTGAACATCTTTAAAAAGTCCTCACCTCCCTTCTCAATACCAAGCCTCCTCAGTATCCCCCTCATTCCAACATCAACCGCAATCAGGACTGCATCAGACTTATAGCCCTCAAGCTTTATATCATTGACCCTGACAACCTTTGCGCCGTTGGCATCAACTATCTGTTTGTCAAGGATGTCCCTTACAGCAAGAAGGTCATCCTCTGTTATTTCATAGGGCATAAGGGATTCGCTGTATATAATTGCAGAGATTATCCGTTTATTAAAGATGCTCAGGTCCTTCCATGGAAGCTTATATAGCTGTTTTCTTCTTTCAATTATAAGGGCATCTATCCTGGGCAGAGGTTCGCCCTTGACGACAATAAGGTCCTTTACCCTGCCGAGTTCCTCACCTTTGGGGTCTAAAACAGGTTTTTTGATTAAATCACTTAAAAATACATCTCCGACAAATGTCATCTCTATCCATCCCTTCAGGGCATTATTCAGGTATTCTACAGCATCCTTTTAACGCTTAGTATAACCTACAAAAAAGGTAATATCAATCTGAAATATCCACCCTGTCTGGATAGGCGTCCTGTAGGATTTGTCGTATAATCTAAGGGATACGGATATAAATACAAAAGTTCACCAGGAGGGGTTATGGCAAAGGAGGCGTTGCTTGTAATTGATATGCTGAATGACTTTGTAAGGGAGGGCGCTGCACTTGAAGTGCCTGAGGCAAGGAAGGTCATTCCAGATATCAGGCATGAGATCGAAACTGCAAGGGCAAAGGGCAATATGGTGGTCTATGTCTGCGATGCCCACGGGACAGACGATAAGGAATTTAAGAAATTCGGCTGGCCCCCTCATGCTATAAAGGGCACAGAAGGGGCAAGGATTGTAAAGGAGCTTGAACCCACACCCGATGACATAGTCATTGAAAAGACAACATACTCTGGATTCTACAACACAAAACTCGATGAGACCTTGAAAAAGCTCGAAGTTGATTCACTGAGACTCACGGGGTGTGTGACCCACATCTGCGTGATGTTTACTGCATCAGATGCGGTTCTCAGAGATTATAAGGTGAGCGTTGTAAGTGACGGGGTTGCGGGACTTGCAAAAGAAGACCACGATGCAGCTTTAAGGATTATGAAAAATGTGTTAGGGGTGAAAATAGTTTAGCCAAACTTTTCTCTTGCAATCTACATCATTTTTTGTTTTAATATTTATAGGTAATAAAGACCTACCTTGTTCGTGATAGGTGAAGATGTTGATCCGGCAATTAGAAAAAATTGGGGGCCATAGAAAGGCAGGTGTGAGCATGTCTCCGTTGAGGAGAAAGCCTGATCCTGCCTTAGAGGCGCCCACCTATCCTCTAAGGGATCTACTTTTTGCCTACACGGCAGGGTGGGTTTTAACCCACAAATATATTTTGTTGGGTCTGATGTCTTCCATCCTTTGGATGGGGAAGGGCCATCGTTTCCTTGGCTCCATCTTGCTGGTATTAACGGCAGTAATATCTTGGGGAAGGATGATCATAAATTTTTCAGGACAAAAGGGAAAGATTAACAGGCTGTTCTTTATAAGAGAAAATAAAACAGGCTATTTAGCCCAATCTACAGTCCCGATTATGATACCTCAAGAGTAGTCCTGCCTTAAGCCAGCCGTTAGGAGGGCCCCTGGGGTCTTGCCCAAGGGCCGGTCATGAAGCTTTTTAAGATTGAAAAGATGGTATCCTCTTGCCTGGAGGATGCGAGTGGCTATAAGTATACGCATAACTTTAAGCGGCATTATGCCGACAAACAAGGACATCTTCCAAGGGGCGATATATACACAGTCCCCTGGAGGGAGATTATACATGGGAAATAAAGACAGGAGGAATTCAGATGGATGACATAGTATATATCCTTTTGGCCTCGATTCTGGGCATTGTCATAGGCGCAGGTATTGCCATTGCATACAGAAAAGGTGCGGCTCAGGAGAAATTGAAGAAGGCAGAGGAGAACGCAGACAGGCTTTTACAGGATGCAAAAAGAGAGGCAGACACTATCAAAAAAGAGGCTGCCCTTGAGGCCAAGGATAAGGTCTATCAGGCAAAGGCAGAGGTAGACAAAGAACTTAAGGAAAGAAGGGCTGAACTAACACAACTTGACAAGAGGCTCAGGCAGCGGGAAGAGGCAATTGAGCGCAAGTTTGACAATCTTGAAAAAAAGGAGCAGGAACTAAATAAAAGAGAAAGAGAGGTTCATGGAAAGGAAAAAGGTATTGCAGAGAAGGAAAGCAGGTATGACAACCTTTTAAAGGAGCAATTGCAGGTATTAGAGAGGATCTCAGGGCTGAGCGAAGAGGCGGCACGAAAGGAGCTTCTCCAAAGGGTTGAGGAGGCATCAAGGTTTGAGGTAGCCAGGACAGCAAAGCGTATCGAGGATGAGGCGAGGGAGCTTGCAGACAGAAAGGCAAAGGAGATTATAAGTCTTGCCATTGAGAGGTATGCCAGCGACTATGTTGCAGATGCTACAGTAACAGCCGTTAATCTTCCAAGCGATGAGATGAAAGGCAGGATAATAGGCCGTGAGGGAAGGAATATCAGGGCACTTGAGGCAGCAACGGGTATAGACCTGATTATCGATGATACCCCTGAGACCGTAATCCTATCAAGTTTTGACCCCGTAAGAAGGGAGATTGCAAGGGTATCGCTTGAGAGATTGATAGCAGATGGGAGGATCCATCCGGCAAGGATAGAGGAGATAGTAGAGAAGGTAAAAAAGGAGATAGATGCCGCCATCAAGGAGGAGGGAGAAAAGGCAGTTTTCGACCTCGGTCTTCATGGAATCCATCCTGAACTTGTGAGACTCCTTGGTAAACTCAGATACAGGACATCATATGCCCAGAATGTATTACAGCACTCACGGGAGGTTGCCTATCTTGCAGGTATAATGGCAGGTGAGCTTGGGGTAGATGCAAAGCTTGCCAAGAGGGCAGGTCTTCTTCATGATATAGGCAAGGCAATAGACCATGAGGTCGAGGGCTCACACCAGATGATCGGTGCAAACATTGCAAAGAAATACAATGAGAATTTCAAGGTTGTAAATGCAATCCAGGTACATCACGGCGAGGGCGAGCCTGCCACTGTTGAGGCAGCACTTGTTGCAGCAGCCGATGCCCTCTCAGCAGCCAGGCCGGGTGCAAGGAAGGAGAGCCTCGAGAGTTATCTGAAGAGGCTTGAGAAGCTTGAACAGCTTGCCATGTCATTTAAGGGTGTTGACAGATGCTATGCAATACAGGCAGGCAGGGAGATAAGGATCATAGTAAAGCCAGAGGATATAAGTGATGAGATATCTGCACAGATCTCAAGGGATCTTGCACGGAGGATAGAAGAGGGACTCACATACCCGGGACAGATAAAGGTCACGGTCATAAGAGAGACAAGATTTGTAGAGATGGCAAAGTGAAGGTCTTTTTCATAGGGGACATAGTAGGGGATATCGGAAGAAAGATTGTAAAGGATAACCTGCCAAAGATTGTAGATAGATACAAGGTTGACCTCGTAATAGCCAACGGCGAGAATTCAGCAGGGGGTTTTGGCATAACACAAAAGGTAGCTGAGGAACTCTTCTCCATGGGTATCCATATACTCACCTCTGGCAATCATATATGGGATAAAAAGGAGGCCATTGGCTATATAACAAAAGAAAACCGCCTCCTGAGACCTGCAAACTACCCTCCAATGGTGCCTGGGGTCGGCAGTATTGTCATAAATACACATCCAGGTGAGAAGGCAGCAATCCTCAACCTGTCTGGCAGGACATTTATGCACCCGATAGACTGCCCTTTCCAGGTGGCTGAAAAAGAGCTCAGGGAGCTTTCCAAAGAGGTAAAGGTTATTATAGTGGATTTTCATGCAGAGGCTACCTCGGAGAAGTGGGCAATGGGATGGTTCCTCGACGGGAAGGTAAGCGCAGTAATAGGCACACATACGCATGTCCAGACAGCAGATGAACAGATCCTTCCTGAAGGCACTGCCTATATAACAGATGTTGGCATGACAGGCCCTGTGCATTCCATTATAGGGATAAAAAAGGAGCAGATTATTGAGCGTTTTCTGACACAGATGCCGAGGCGTTTTGAGATAGCAAAAGGGCCATCTCTACTATGCGGGATTGTGATAGAGATAGATTCAAAGACAGGAAAGACATTAGCCTTACAGCGGCTTCAGCTTAGGGATTAGAGGCAATAGGACGGGAATACAAAAATCCACTACTGCAAGAGCTGTATATACCTCTTTGCCTCCTTGCCCTTTTCACTATCAGGCGATAGTTTAACTATCTCTTTAAATTCTGTAATGGCCTTCTCTTTATCAGACTTTATCAGGGTCATTGCAAGTTCCCATCTTGCATCAATATAATTTGGATCTAAGGTTATTGCCTTTTTGAGGTTTTCTATGGCCTCGCCTGTCTTGTCGAGTTTTAGATACGAAAGGCCAATACCGTAATAGGGCAGAGGGAAGCCTGATGACCGCCTTATTGCATCCTTGAATGAATCGATAGCCTTAAGGTAATCACCCTTCTCATAGTAGGCAAATCCCAGATTGTTGAAACTCCTCTCAGGGGTCTTATAGAACTTATTCTTCAAGGCGCTTTTAAAGGCATCTATAGCCTTATCCCACTCCTTCAGATTTGCATAGGTTACACCAAGATTATGATATGCATCTGAATAGTCAGGGTCTATCTCTAATGCCTTTTTGAAGGATCTTATGGCATCGTCATACTGCTTGAATCTCTCGGAATATATTACACCAATGGCATTTAATGCCTCCTTATCCCTTGGATTAAACTCAAGGACCTTTTGAAACTCGACATAGGCAAGTTGGACATTGTTCTCATCGAGATAGGCCAGGCCAAGCTTGAGATGTACACTGGCCTGTTGCATATTATCAACAGATGATGTTGTTGCACATGAAAGAAGTAATAACGGAAGAATGCCCACAAAAACCAGCAGGCCTCTCAGCATATAATTAGCACCCTTTCTGTCTACAATATTTATCATATCTATGCCTTTTTAAACTTATCAGAAATATCCAACTAATTCAAGGTATAGAATCAAGGCTGACAATACTTACCCTGCCAATCCCCTCAGGCAGGACCATCCTTATTCTTCCTGCCTTCCTCTTTTTATCCACCTTAACAGCCTCATGAATGGCTGGCACTGAGATATCTTTTGGGATCTCATACGGAAGGCCGTAAATCCGGATAAGCGAGGAGATCCTCTTAAATTCATCTTCCTTGAGCATGCCCATGTCTTTAGCAATCCCTGCGGCATAGAGCATCCCTATGGCCACTGCCTCTCCGTGGAGGAACTCCCTGTAAGCTGTAATAGTCTCAATGGCATGGCCGATTGTGTGACCATAATTAAGGATCGCTCTGAATCCAGCCTCTTTTTCGTCTGCAGCCACAACCGATGCCTTTATTTCACATGAACGTTTAACTATATAGGTAATCGTATCCGCCTCAAGAGATATAATCTTTTCTCTGTTATCCTCGAGATACTCAAATAACACACTGTCTGCTATCACGCCGTATTTTATAACCTCTGCAAGCCCTGCTATAAACTCCCTTCTTGGAAGCGTCTTGAGGGTTGCAATGTCCACCCACACAAGTCTTGGCTGATAGAAAGAGCCTATCATGTTTTTTCCGAGCGGATGATTTATGCCTGTTTTACCTCCAACAGAGCTGTCAACATGGCTGAGCAGGGTTGTTGGAACCTGAATATAAGGTATTCCCCTCATATATGTAGATGCAACAAAACCAGTTATGTCACCTATAACTCCACCGCCAAGGGCGGCTATCGCGGATGACCTATCAAGCCTGTTGCTCAACATCTCTCCATAGATATAGTATGCCCATAAAATATCCTTGTACTGTTCGCCATCAGGGATGGTTATAAGTATAGGTTCAAAACCTGATGTCCTCAGGGAATCCATCACTGTATGACCGTAATAGTGAGATACCGTTGGATTGGTTATAAGTCCTATAACAGGATTTATATCAAGTGGCTTAAGTGCAGGGCCAAGTCCACAAAGGGTATCGGTCCCTATGGAGATATTGTAGCTTCTTTCCCCTAATTCTACCTTTACCCTCGCACTATTAGATTGTGCGGGGTTTACCCTTTCCATCCAGTCTCCTTTAATATCTTTTCTGCAACCTCTACGGGCGTAAGGCCGTTAGTTTCTATCCTTATATCTGCCTTTTTGTAAAATGGCATCCTTAGATCTAAAAGCCCCTTTATCCTCTCGATTGGCTCAGGGACATTTAGCAACGGCCTCTCATTGCTGTTTTTTACCCTTGAGATGATAACCTCAGGCGAGGCAAAGAGCCCTACTATTATCCCATTTCCCCTTAGGTGTTCCATATTCTCCTCTCTGAGGACCACCCCACCTCCTGTAGATATTACCACATTATCCACCTTTGATATCCGCTCTACCTCCCTTGATTCTGCATCCCTGAAATATTTCTCGCCAAACCTCTTAAATATCTCTTTAATACTCATGCCCTCGCTTTTTTCTATCTCGGAGTCAAGGTCAATAAACCTCATACCGAGGAGCCTTGAAAGCTCCCTGCCCACCTCTGTCTTGCCTGTCCCCATAAAGCCCACAAGAACAATATTTTTCATGATGCCAAATTATAATAAATCAAGCTCTTTATTTCCACATGCCCTGCCTCTTGTCTCAGCATAGTAACATGGTTTAAGATTAAAATACCTTGTATGACTAAAATCATAGCAGAGGGCAAGCTTATGATGTAAAAATATCATAAGAAAACCAAAAAGGGAGGACAAAGACATGTTAAAGGAAAAGGTTGAAGAGGTGTTAAACAGGATAAGGCCGGCCCTTCAGAGGGATGGCGGAGATGTCCAGCTCGTGGATGTGGATGAAACAGGAGGGGTTGTGAAGGTCAGACTTATAGGAGCATGTGCAGGTTGTCCCATGTCAACGATGACGCTTAAAAGGGGAATTGAGGCAACCCTGAAAGAGCAGGTTCCAGGGGTGGCATCTGTAGAGGCAGTGTGATGGAAATCCTTAATTAAGGTTTGAGGGCGATACACAAATCCATTAAAAAATAACTGCGGAGGTTATTATGGAAAAGATTATTCTCTGGTATCTGCGGATGAGCCTCATATATCTGCTGCTTGGTGCAGTGCTCGGTGTTGTTATGTTCATTGCACCTGAGACAGCATCCTACAGATCTATCCACGCACATCTGAACCTCCTCGGGTTTATGGCTATGATGATATACGGCGTTGGATACCACATATTGCCGAGGTTTAGTGGGAGGATGATATACAGCAATACAATTGTAAGGGTACAGTTCTGGCTTGCCAATATCGGGCTCTGGGGTATGATTGTTTTCTGGCCTGTTGTGATAAATGGTGCTGGAGGCATTCCCTCTGCAATGCTTTCTATTTCAGGGGTAGTTGAATCCCTTGCTATACTGCTTTTTGTTTACAACATCATGAAAACGATAAAGGCGGCCTGAAGGGTATTTTTACCAGCCCTATATGATTATATGATTTAAATCATGGCAGGCTTCAGCATTCTGTAATATTTTAAAGATAAACCAGAGATGAATGAGGATTAAGGAGGCTTAGATGAAAACAAAGGTTAAGGTAACAAAAGACAGCGTAATAGGGGATGCAATAAAGTCCATCCCAGGCGCAAAGAATGTAATAGAAAAATACTTTGGCAATGGATGTTTCACATGTCCTGGTATGAATATGGAGTCTATCTCATTTGGTTCTATGATGCATAATATTGACCCTGAGGTGGTTGTTAAGGAGATCAATGACCTGGAGGAGGAATAATGGAACACACCTGTATGAACTGCGGCATCAGTAGCAGCGAAAGAGTCCTTCTAATATGTGAATATAAAGGACAAAATGACTGGATATGTGTGAGGTGCCTGCCAGCGCTGATACATGGAGCCCATTAGACTTAAATTTCAATAAGTTAGAGAATAATCCTAAAAGATTAGATTAAGGGTTGACAGAAAACCCTTTTTGGTGTAAAAAATAATCATGCGAAGGGTTTTCATACTCTTAATCGGTCTTTTTTTCTGCGGTATAGTCTCTGCTGAAGCAGGGGTCCTTATAAAGTCAATACAAAATCTCAGTGAAGAAGGCTCATCAAAGGTAGTCATCGAGCTTTCAGGTCCTGCAGAGTTCAAAAAGAATCACCTCTCTAATCCAGATCGCATATATTTTGATCTGATGAATGCATCCATACCAAAGGGACTTGTTGGCGAGAGGTTAATAGGCGATGGGATCCTGAAGGCTATAAGGACATCCCAGTTTAACAAGGATACTGTAAGGGTTGTTGTTGACCTCGACCAGATGAGGGATTTCAAGGCAGAGATCTCTGAAAACCCATGGAGGCTTGTTATAGATGTGTTTTCAGATGTCCCCCCAAATCCCATGGAAATGTCTCCTGCTAAACCCTCACAAGATAATCAAGATAATAAGGAGGCCAGATCACCTATAAGGGAAAAACAGCCAATACAGTCTCTTACAACAATTAAAACGATAGTTATTGACCCAGGGCATGGAGGTTACGACACCGGTGCAATAGGCCCGCACGGCCTTTATGAAAAGGATGTTGTCCTGGATATTGCAAAGCGGCTCAAGAGGCTCCTTAATGAAAGATACCCATACATCCGTGTCCTTATGACAAGGCAGAGCGATGTATTTATTCCACTTAAAGACAGGACAAAATTTGCCAATGACAATAAGGCCGACCTCTTTATCTCCATCCATGCAAATGCAAGCCCAAACAGGAATGCAAGGGGCATAGAGACCTATTTTTTAAACTGGACTGATGATGAGGAGGCCATGCGTGTTGCTGCAAGGGAAAATGCTATCTCCCTTGAAAAGATGAGGCAGATGCAGGATGAGGTCTCAATTATCCTGAACGACCTTGCAAGGGATCTGAAGAGGGATGAATCCAACAGACTTGCACATCTTGTCCAGATATCTATGGCTGATGATCTGGAGGCTAAGTACAAGGGTATATATAACCTTGGGGTAAAACAGGCACTCTTCTATGTCCTTGTTGGCGCAAAGATGCCGTCCATCCTTGTAGAGACCTCTTTTATAAGCAATCCTTCTGAAGAAAAAAGGCTCTCGACAGAAGGATATAGAGAAAGGATAGCAAAGGCCATCCTTAGCGGGATACAGAAGTATGTAAGTCCGTATGAGCTTGTCAAGAGGGATAATGAAGAGCCTCAGCCCTAAGACTAAGATCTGCGCATACATTGGAATGATTCTCCTTCTCTTCTTTACATCTTCGCTGTATCTTTATCTCGGCATCCTGCTATTTATCCTGATACTTCTATTAAACATTCCCATTTCTACCATTAAAAAAGGCTGCATTCCAATCATCCTTTTTGTACTGTTCACATTTATAGGCAATATCCTTTTTTATCCCGGCAGGATAATTTACAGCATCGGGCCTCTTTCCATAAGCTACGAGGGATTAGACAGGGCATCTATCCTGTCGCTCAGGGTCCTCATCATGATACTTGGTGCAAAATTACTGACAGCAACTACTCCAATACAGGATATAATTGATGCCCTGGGGAAATTCCTCCTGCCCCTTGAGAGGTTAAGGATTCCTGCCCGGGAGTTTGTCCTTATAATGGGGCTTACAATAAAATATCTGCCCCGAATATATAAGGAATCCGAGGAGCTGTACAGGGATGCAATCAAGGATTATCGGCCAGATGGTATTGTTGCCCGATTGAGTTTCTCTGCAGGTCTGCTTTCCGAGCTTTTCATAAAAAGCCTTCTGAAAGCGGAGAATTCAGAAGGGGAAGATATTGGTCTTTGATATCCTGATTAAAGGCGGCATCGTGATAGACGGCTCTTCAAGGCCGTCTTTTATCTCGGATATAGGGATCAAGGCGAAGAGGATAGAGGCTGTTGGCGATCTCTCAGGCTCGTCTGCAAGGCAGACAATAGATGCTAAAGGGCTTGTTATATCCCCTGGTTTTATAGATGTCCACTCACACTCAGAGTTTACAATCATTGCTGACCCAAGGGCAGAGGGCAAACTCCTTCAGGGTGTAACAACAGAGATAAATGGAAACTGCGGCCTGTCTGCTGCTCCGCTTATTGGAAAGGCAATAAAGCAAAGGGAAGACGACCTGAAGGAGCTCGGGATAAAGGAGAGGTGGAAGGGATTTGACGAGTATTTCTCTATCCTTGAAACCAGAGGGCATGCAATAAACCTTGCAACGCTTGTCGGCCATGGAAACCTGAGGGCATCAGTCATTGGATTTGATAACAGACCGCCATCGCCAGGTGAAATGGAGAAAATGAAGAGCCTTTTGATAAAAGCTGTTGGTACAGGGGCGATCGGGCTTTCAACAGGCCTTATCTATCCACCTGGCATATATTCAGATACAATGGAGATTGCTGAACTTGCAAAGAATGTCAGATTATATACAACACACATGAGGAGCGAGGGTGATAGACTGATAGAGGCCATTGAGGAAGCAGTCCTCATAGGCAAGATATCAGGGGCGCATGTCCATATATCCCATCTCAAGACAAGCGGAAAAAAGAACTGGGGTAAGCTCGACATGGCATTTAAACTCATTGAAGAGGCAGGTGCAACCTGTGATAGATACCCTTATACAGCAGCAGGCACAGACCTGGATGCTGTCCTGCCTGCGTGGGCATATGAAGGAGGCACATCAGAAGAGATAAAGAGGATAAAGGACATCTCTATCAGAGACAGGCTCAGGGAGGATATAATCCATGCACATCCTGAGCCATCTTACTGGAAAGGGATTATTGTCTCAACAGTGTGTTCTGATAAGAATAGATGGATGGAGGGCAGGTGTCTTTCTGACATTGCAGATAGACTGAGGCTTGAGCCTGTAGATGCCATGTTTCAGATACTTATTGACGAGAATCTCAGGGTCGGAGCGATATTTATGTCCATGAACGAGGACAACCTCAAGAGGATATTAAAGAAACCTTATACAATGATAGGCTCTGACAGCTCTTCAAGGTCAATAGATGGGATAACGGCAAAAGGCAAACCGCATCCAAGAGGCTTTGGAACATTCCCAAGGGTACTTGATAGATATGTGAGAGGAGGACTGCTCTCATTTGAAGAGGCTATCCACAAGATGACAGGCCTGCCTGCAAGGATATTTCATCTGGACAGAAGGGGTCTTCTAAAAGAGGGCTTCTATGCCGATATAGTAATCTTTGACCCAAAGGATATAAAGGACAAGGCAACCTTTAAAGAGCCGTTCCTCTATCCTGATGGTATATACCATGTCTTTGTAAATGGCAGATTGGCTGTATACGATGGAAGACCCACAGGCAATCACAGCGGGGAGATTATAAAAAATCAGAGATTTGATCTTTAATCCCAATGAGACCTCTTATAGGTATTACATCCGATATAAAAGATGGCCGTTGCTTCATAAAGCAGGATTATGCCAGATCAGTAGAAAAGGCAGGCGCATGCCCTGTAATACTTCAGCCCATAGGCAATATAGAGGCAATCAAGGACATTGCCCATAGACTTAATGGCCTTATAATCTCAGGCGGCGGTGATATAGACCCAATCCATTATGGAGAAGAAAGGCAGATTAGCCTTTCCCTTGTATCTGAGGAGAGGTTTGTCTTTGAGAAGGCGCTGTTAAGATCTGCCCTTGAGCAGAAAATGCCTGTCCTCGGCATATGCTATGGAATGCAATTCTTAAATGTATTTTTGGGCGGAACCCTTTATCAGGACATTGGCCAAATCCCTTCTGTGCTCGACCATGAAAAGGAACACGAAATAGATGTTTACAAAGATGGCGTCCTGTATTATATTTTAAGTAAGGAATCAATAAGGGTTAACAGCTCCCATCATCAGGCGGTAAAGAGACTTGGCACTGGTCTTAGATGCATTGCAGAGGCCAGGGATGGTTTAATCGAGGCTGTTGCGATGGATGATTATCCATTTTTTCTCGGTGTCCAGTGGCATCCAGAGAGGTTTGATAGCAGCGATTCCGATAGGATATTTAAAGCCTTTATAGAGGTCATTATATGAAACAGGAACAGTTTTACTCCATTATATCCCTCGCTATCCTCATAGGACTTTTTTATCTGTTTTACAGGATAATGAGCCCATTTATTATGCCTATAGCATGGGCTCTTGTGCTTTCTATTGTCTTTTATCCCCTCTATCAATTTTTCCACAAAAGATTAAGGAAGAAGGGCCTTTCTGCACTTATTACGCTTGCTTTAATACTATGCGTTATCCTCGGCCCATTTACCTATATAGCAAGCTCGCTTACAGGCGAGATAATAAACACATACAGTCTTGTGGAAGACAAGGCTGCACAGTTTATATCCAATATAAAGAATGTCCCATTTGCAGTGAAGATCCTTGAACGGCTTGGCTATAATATCCAGAGCATGGATATAAAGGATATGGTTATTAATGCCACAAAGGCGTTAGGCGCAAAGATTGTAAATAACCTGTATGCGGCCCTTCAGAATGTTGTGGCAATCGTATTTAATTTTTTTATGATGTCTCTGTGCACCTTCTATTTTTTAATGGATGGAGATGCCCTCATAAGGAGGATAAGGGGGCTTTTACCTTTTTCAGAATCGCATAAGGAAAGGCTCAGCAGGCAGGTAAAAGAGATGATATCTGCCACGCTCTATGGCGGTGTGGTTGTGGCTATAATACAGGGGTTCCTTGGCGGTATGGCATTCTTCTTCCTCGGCCTTCCCTCCCCTGTACTCTGGGGTATGGCCATGTCCATTGCATCCCTGCTGCCCATCATCGGAACATTCCTTATATGGGGGCCTGCAGGGATTATCCTTATCCTTGGAGGAAATTATCTGAAGGGTATAGGGCTCCTCCTGTTTGGTTTTCTTGTTATAAGCATGGTGGACAATGTCCTTAAACCCATTCTGATAGGTGGAAAGACGAGGATACATACCCTTATAATATTTCTGAGCGTACTTGGTGGGATAAGGTTTTTTGGATTCATTGGTTTCATTATGGGCCCTTTGATCGTTGCCCTCTGTATTTCCCTGTTGGAGATATACAGCAGTGAACCATCAACAGAAGGAGGTCACAATGTTAAGCCGTAAGGAGATAAAGGAACTTGCCGCAATCCATGGAGATGGTAATATTTTTGTAAGCCTGTATCTGAATGTAAATCCCCTGACAAACCCAAAAGGTGATTACATCATCCACTTCAAAAATATGTTAAAAGGGACGCTGGAGAAAATCGACAAGGAGACTGCCAAGAAGATAAAGGATGATATCGAAAAGATAGGCAGCTATCTAAATGCAATCAAACGTGAGTTAAAGAAAGGGCTTGGCCTTATAAGCTCATCACATTCAGGGCTGTGGAAGGATTACCACCTTGCCATACCTGTAAAGAACGAAATCATCGTAGATAAAACCCCTTATATAAAACCTTTAATAGACATCTTGGACAACTACCAGAGGTATGCAGTTTTGCTTGTGGATAAGGAATCGGCAAGGCTCTTCCTAATCCACCTCGGAGAGATAGAGGAATACACCGAGGTCTTCACCCCTGATGTCCCTGGCAGACATAAAAAGGGTGGATGGTTTTCCCTCTCTGAAAGCCGCTATGAGAGACATACGGCCTTCCATGTAGCACTGCACCTGAAGGATGTTGCAAAGGCCATTGAGGACTTTCTTCCGAAGGAATATATTGGAAGGATTATAGTTGGCGGCTCTGAGGACGCTGTCTTAAGGCTAAAGGCCATGCTTCCGCATACAATCTCGGAAAAGATTATAGGCACATTTCATGCCGAGATATTCTCAGGTGAAAAGGATATCCTTGAGAGGTCTATGGAAATCATGGAGGCATTTGAGCACAAGAAAGAGCAGGCAGAGATCGAGGAACTCATAACAAGGGCAATGAAGAATAATCAGGCTGTCATTGGTCTTGAGGATGTCCTTTTAAACCTTCGTGAAGGGAGGGTGATGAAACTCTTTCTGCTAAAGGATTATTCTGCTTCAGGCTTCAGGTGTGTCAACTGTGGTTATCTAACCTCCTTTATGGTGATCCCCTGTCCATACTGCAAGGGTGATATGGAGACTGTAAATTACCTTACAGACCTTGCAGTGCAGAAGGCTGTTGAACAGGGGGCATTGATAGAGGTAGTTTCTGACAATGCAAGGCTTAAAGAGGCAGGCAGTATAGGGGCATTTTTGAGGTTCTAAGAGATAAATTAAGACAGTAATACCACTTACTTGACATAGGACAAGGAGTTCAGAATTTTTATAATCGAGGGATTGATTAGAGGGCAAAGCTTAAACCGTTTAATATTAAAGCACATCTGCAAATCCCCAATAGGCCTTTTTTACAAGGAGTCGTATAAAAATTCTTCACCTCCCTGTCCTATGTTTAAACTGGAGCTGGAGATAGAAGATTGATGCCGCGCCTTTCTCTGATACTTCTGTTAATCCTTATCCTCAGCTCGTGTCATTTCGATAATAACAGACAGCAGGGGTTCTTGTATCTTAGACTCTCGGCAAACCCGACAACCCTTGACCCGGCGCTGATTGTGGATGTGACAGGCGGCTCTATAGGGGCAAAGATATTTAATGGGCTTGTCAGATTTGATGAGAATCTCAATGTAATCCCTGATATAGCTGAAAGATGGAATGCATCAAAGGATGGCAGGAGTTACACCTTTCATCTTAAAAGGGGGGTAAGGTTTTCCAATGGCCGTGAGGTAAGGGCATCTGATTTCAAATACTCCTTTGAGAGGGTATTAAACACAAAGACAAAGTCACCAAACACATGGGTCTTTGAAAGGATTTCAGGGGCAAAGGCATATATGGAAGGAAGAGCCACTGATGTTAAAGGCATAAAGGTTGTGGGTGACTATATCCTTAAAATCCATATCGATAAACCATTTGCGCCTTTTATAGAGCTTCTTGCCATGATAAGTGCCTATGTTGTCCCGAGGGAGGTTGTAGAGCGTCTCGGGCCTGATTTTGCAGCGCATCCCATTGGCACAGGCCCGTTTTCTCTGAAGCAATGGCATCAAAACCAGTCCCTTGTGCTTTTAGCAAGGCAGGACTACTTTGGTGGACATCCAAAAATAAAAGGGATAGTCTACAGGATTATCCCCGAGGACCTGACAGCAGTAGCAGAGTTTGAAAATGGCAATCTCGACCTGTTGAGTATTCCATCATCTGAGTTCAAGAGATATACCGGGGATAGGAAATGGAAGGGCTTAATAACAAGCTATGTCGCACCGAACACATATTACCTCGGACTTAACTGTGAGAGGCCGCCCTTTAACAAACTGCCGCTTAGAAGGGCAATGAATTATGCTATTGATGTGGATAGGATATTAAATACAATCTATGAGGGCAGGGGTATCCGTGCCTTAGGCCCTGTCCCGCCACAACTGAGGAAATGGACATTATCAAAGAGGTATAATTATAATCCTGAAAAGGCAAGGGAACTAATAAAAGAGGCGGGCTACAGCAATGGGCTTTCAATAAAGATATACCTTACATCCGACCAGGAGGTGCTTGACATACTTGAGGTGATACAGGCGTATCTTAAGGATGTTGGTATAAAGGCAGAGCTAATACAGCTTGAGTGGAGTGCCTATAAGGAGGCCATAAACAGGGGTGAGGCAGATGCCTTTTATCTTTCATGGTGGGCAGATTACCCTGATGCAGAGGATTTCCTCTACCCCCTTTTCCACTCATCCAATATCGGCCCTGCGGGCAACAGGGCGAGGTTCAGCGACCCTGAAGTAGACAGACTCATAGAATCAGGTCAGGCAGCCATGATTCCAAAAGACAGGTGGTATTATTATCAAAAGGCAGAGCAACGGATAGTAGACATGTCGCCCTGGGTCTTTTTCTGGCACAGGAGGGATTATGTCATCAGGCAGCCGTGGGTAAAGGGTTATAGAATCCATCCCATATACAGCATGGACAAGGGCATGGAGGTATCCTTTTGATAGCCTATATCCTCAAGCGATTATCCCTGAGCATTCCACTATTATTGGGTATTACATTTATAACCTTTGCCCTTATCAAGTCCCTTCCAGGCGATCCAGTGCTCAGTCTTGTTGGTGAAAGGGCAAGTCCGCAGGCCATGGAACAGATAAGAAAGGAGATTGGCACTAACAGACCGTTTATAGCACAGTACATAGGCTATCTGAGGTTGCTAATGAAAGGCCAGATGGGCAGGTCATATTTTACCAACAGGCCTGTAATGAGCGACCTTATTGAAAAATTCCCCAATACATTGAAACTTGCCCTGGGCGCAATGATATTTGCTATCCCCATTGGTTTTCTTTTGGGGCTTACTGCTGCATTGAATCAGGGGAGATGGGCTGACAGGGCGGCTTCCCTTATCTCTATTGGAGGCATAAGCCTTCCTGTTTTCTGGATAGGCCTTATACTGATGTCTGTCTTTGCCATGAAATTTAGATGGCTTCCGCCATCAGGCACAGGGGACATCAGGTATCTGATCCTCCCTGCCATTACCCTTGGCCTTCCTTCATCTGCATCTATTGCAAGGGTCGCACGAACAACTGTCTTTGATATTCTTGGGCAGCCATTTATAAAGGCTGTGCGGGCAAAGGGTATAAGAGAGTCAGGGATAATCTTCAGACATGTGCTGAGAAATGTGATGATACCCCTTGTCACTATTATCGGACTTGATTTTGGAAGCTATCTGAACGGTGCTGTATTGACAGAGACCATCTTCGGCTACAATGGCATAGGCAGATTCACAATGGAAGGGATAATAAAAAGGGATTACCCTGTTGTCATGGGCATGCTGCTATTCGGGGCTGTCGTATTTATTGTTATTAATATGATAATGGATATCATTTATCATTACATCGACCCACGGCTTAGGATTTATGGGCATAATAAATAAACTATCTATCGGGATATTGACCATCGTTATCCTTTCATCTGTCTTTGCACCGTTAATCTCGCCATACGACCCTTTAAAGATAGACCTGGACAGCATCAAACAGCCGCCGAGCTTCAAGCATCCGTTTGGGACTGATAATAAGGGAAGGGACATATTAAGCAGGGTTATTTATGGGGGAAGGGTTTCCCTTTGTGTTGCCGCTGTTGCAGGCATCTTATCCCTTGCTATAGGGCTCTTTGTAGGGCTGCTCGCCGGCTATTACGGAGGAAGGCTTGATATGGGCATTATGGCCATTGTCGACCTGATCCTTGCCTTTCCATCCCTACTGTTGGCAATAGGGATTTCCGTAATCTTTCCGCCCGGTATATATACAGTAATGATTGCCATTGCCTCTGTAGGGTGGGCCTCCTTTGCAAGGGTTATAAGGGGCTATGTCCTTACAATAAGGGAGATGTCATTTATAGAGGCGGCTATATCAATAGGCTGCTCGGACATAAGAATAATCTTGAAGCATCTCCTGCCGCAGTGTGTTTCCCTCTGTCTTGTATTCCTTGGATTGCGACTCGGTGGTTATATCCTTACAGAATCCGCCTTGAGTTTCCTGGGTCTTGGCGCCCAACCGCCAGAGCCGACATGGGGCTCCATGATAAGCCATAACAGGGTTTATATATCCTCTGCATCGTGGATGGTGTTTTTCCCCGGCCTTGCAATTGCGATTACAACAGTATCACTCAATATTATCGGGGATCTCCTCAGGGATAAATTCGATGTGAGGCTAAAGGCCTAACTGCCTTCCCTCATCCTCTCCTCTTCCTCCTGGAGGGTCTTGCAATCAATGCAAAGGGTTGTTACAGGCCTTGCAGTAATACGCCTTATATCTATCTCCTCACCGCACATCTCGCATATGCCGAAGGTGCCTGCATCTATCCTCTCTATGGCCTCGTCTATTTTTTTGAGGAGCTTTCTCTCCCTGCCCCTTAATCTCAACATAAAGTTCCTGTCTATTTCGGCAGTTGCCTGGTCTCCCAGATCAGGGAAGTTTATCTCTCCAGGGAGGGAATTAAGGGCATCCTCTGCCTCGGCAAGAAGTGATTTCTTCTGGGCAATAAGCCGTTTCTTTATGTCATTGAGCAGCTTTTTTGTTAGTGTAGATTTCTTCTCTCCCTTATCAACCCTTGTCTGTTTTAGTCGAGATACCTCTACCGCAGTCTTTTTAGCTGTCTTCGTTAAAGCCTTAGGCTGTAATTTGCCCTTTCTCATCGAAGAAACAGAAGGGGTTGACTTCTTCGCTGTATTTGTCTTCCTGACAGAAACCTTTTTCATCTTTAAACCCCCAAATAAAATTTCTTTAAAATAGCAGAATTAAAGATACCAAGTCAATCTAAAAATAATACGTGCCGATTAAAAATTAAAACGGATGATCAGATCAAGGAACTGATCGAAAAATATTTGAGAAAGGAGGTGGGAAGAAAGCATCTTCACTTTTGATTTTTAGCTAACAGAAAAATTTACTATCCTGGTGATTTTTTGGCGGAGAGGCAGGGATTCGAACCCTGGGTGGAGTTGCCCCCACAACGGTTTTCGAGACCGCCCCGTTCAACCGCTCCGGCACCTCTCCGCTCCTGAAAAAACCTCCTCAATATCTCTGAGCATTCGGCTTCAAGAATACCTGAGACAACCTCTACCTGATGATTAAGCCTCTTATCTGAAAGCAATTCATACAGGCTGTCAACAGCTCCGCCTTTTTCATCCCTGCAGCCATAGATGAGTCTTCCAAGCCTTGCATTTACCATGACTCCTGCGCACATTATGCAGGGTTCTTTTGTTACATAGAGCGTAGCATCGGAGAGACGCCAGTTATCAATCTTCTTTGCCCCTCTTCTTAAGGCAATAATCTCGGCGTGCCCTGCAGGATCATTGGACATCTCTCTTTTATTGCGGGCCTTTGCAATGACCTTTCCTTCCATGACAAGGACTGCACCAACAGGCACCTCTCCCTCAATAAAAGCGAGGCTGGCCTGTTTGATGGCCAGCCTCATAAAATATTCATCGTCCTTTCTATTCACCAATCATTAATCTTAGCTGGCGCGCCCAGGAGGATTCGAACCCCCGGCCTACGGATTCGTAGTCCGCCGCTCTATCCAACTGAGCTATGGGCGCAGCCTTTGCTTTTATCCCTTGGGCACTCCCTCTTTCAGGATAAGCCCGTATTTGTCATTCTGGAACGGATGTATTGTGGGGAACTTTGAATAAAGCCAGCCCTTGAATATCTCCTTGTCTCCCTCATAGACCTTTACCGAAACAGCAGGGTTATTAGGCTGATTCGATGCTGATGTGATTGTTAAACCATCCATCCTGAAGTCAGGTAGGAAATCTCCCACCTTTATCTTAAGGTCTGACTTCGGAATCTTATATTCACTGCCGAGCTTTACTGTAGCCTCCTGCATCTTCTTTGTCGCTTTGTCCTCTATGAGAATCTTTACTCCACTCCATTTGCCTTTAACACTCTCAGGGACAACTACCTGTGTCTCGCCCTTAGGCATTGCTATTCCCTCATGCGGATTGGCAGCAGGCATACCAGGGGCGGGTATTGCAGGGGTCTGAGGAAGGGGTTGCTCCTCCTTCTTCTTACAGGCGCCAAATGCAGCCATTATGCTGACTGCTACGACTAAAACAAAAATCTTCTTTATCATCTCTACCTCCTGAGACTGAGATTTTAAGAAAGCAAGGCTTTCTCTATTACCCTGAACATGGCGGAGAGGCAGGGATTCGAACCCTGGGTGGAGTTTTATCCCCACAACCGCTTAGCAGGCGGCTGCCTTCGACCTCTCGGCCACCTCTCCAAAATCCTATTATATTAGCAATACAATTGGTTTTTTGTAAAGATGTGGGGGAGGTATGGGGAAGCAGCAAAACTTGAGGAGGGTTATAATATGTAACCAGTTGTAACCAGTCCAGGCAGAGGACTGCCTGGGAGAATTTCATGGATTTATGATATGATATGTGATTATGTTGGAGCGGATTCAAAAGATACTCTCAACGGCAGGCATTGCATCCCGGAGAAAGGCAGAGCAGCTTATCCTTGAAGGAAGGATAACTGTAAATGGAAGGCCGGCATCTATCGGGATGAAGGCTGACATACAGAAGGATCACATAAAGGTAGATGGGAAGTTGATTAAGAGGACGCAGCAAAGCCTCTATCTTATGCTTAATAAGCCGAGGGGCTATATTACATCCCTTTCCGACCCTGAAGGCAGGCCGACAGTAAGAGACCTGATACAGGGCATCAGACATAGGGTCTATCCTGTCGGAAGGCTTGATTTTGACTCAGAAGGGCTTTTGATACTCACGAATGACGGTGAACTTACCAATGCAATCCTGCATCCAGGCAGGGAGGTCCCGAAGACCTATGTCGTGAAGGTTAAAGGGGTCCTCGATGATACGGATATAGAGAAACTGCGAAAGGGCATAAAACTTGAGGATGGTCTCACAGCCCCTGCACAGGTAAGAAGGAAGGGGATTGCAGAGGCAAACTCATGGATAGAGATTACAATATATGAGGGCAGAAAGCGGCAGATAAGAAGGATGATAGAGAGATTAAACCATTCGGTCATAAGACTGAAGAGGATAGGGATTGACGGCATAGAGCTTGGCAGTCTCCCCCCCGGGGCATTCAGGTATCTGAGCGCAGATGAGATAAGGAGGCTTAAGAAAGAGGTCATGATGCAGGAGGTAAAGGCAGGATAATGAGAAGCCATGGATGCGGCGAGCTTGATAAAAAAGAGATAGGCAAAGAGGTTGTTCTGACAGGCTGGACGCATAGGCGCAGGGACCATGGCGGGCTTATATTTATTGATCTGAGGGACATGACAGGCACTATACAGATAGTCTTCAGTCCAGAGGCCGATGCCTCTACACACAGCCTTGCCCATGCACTAAGGAACGAGTATGTCCTTTATGTGAAGGGAATGGTAAGGAAGAGGCCTGATGGTACGGAAAACCCATCCATCCCTTCAGGAGATATAGAGGTTGTGGCAGATGAACTCAAGATATTAAACACATCCAAACCGCTTCCGTTTATGATAGAGGATGATTCAGATGCATCAGAGAGCCTTCGTCTCAGATACCGCTATCTCGATATGAGAAGGCCTGTTATACAGAAAAATATCTTATTAAGGCATGATGTAACAAGGATAGTAAGGGACTATCTCAATGAGAAGGCTTTCTTAGAGATAGAAACGCCGATGCTCACAAAGAGCACACCTGAAGGTGCAAGGGATTATCTTGTACCAAGCAGGGTAAACCCCGGCCAGTTCTATGCATTGCCTCAATCACCGCAGTTATTCAAACAGATACTGATGGTCGCTGGTCTTGAGAGGTATTACCAGATTGCAAGATGCTTCAGGGACGAGGACCTGAGGGCAGACAGGCAGCCAGAGTTCACACAGATAGACATGGAGATGTCCTTTGTAACCCCGGAGGATATAATGGGACTGATAGAGGGTATGATGAAGAGGCTCCTCAGTGATGTAATGGATAAGCCATTGGATATTCCCTTTAAGAGATTTACATACCAGGAGGTCATTGACAGGTTTGGCTCGGACAAGCCTGATATAAGATTTGCCCTTGAGCTTAAGGATGTAGGCGATATTGTGAAGGACTCCTCATTCAAGGTCTTTCTTGATACCCTGTCTGAAGGAGGCATGGTCAAGGGCATCAATGCAAAGGGGCTTGCAGGGTATTCAAGAAAAGACATAGACATGCTTACAGAGGAGGTAAAGGGCTTTGGCGCAAAGGGTCTTGCATGGATAAGGGTAAAACAGGGGTTTGAATCGCCTATAGCAAAGTTCTTCCCTGAACAGACACTTAATGCGATTGCAGACAGGTTAGAGGCCAGAGACGGGGACATTCTGCTTTTCATAGCGGACAGGCCAGAGGTTGTTACAGAGGCATTGGGCCGGCTGAGGCTTGAGCTTGGCAGGAGACTGAATCTCATACGGCATGACGAATTCAATTTTGCATGGATAACAGACTTCCCGCTGCTTGAATGGAATGATGAGGAGGGCAGGTTGCAGGCCATGCACCACCCCTTTACATCGCCGGTTGACGAGGATATAGAAAAACTCTTTTCAATAAACACCTCTGAGCTCAGAAACCCGAAATCTGAGCTTTCCTCTGTTAAGGCAAAGGCATATGACATCGTCCTTAATGGATATGAGATAGGAGGCGGAAGCATCCGTATACACAGTACAGACATCCAGAAAAGGATGTTTGAGATACTCAATATCTCTGATGAGGATGCGCAGAGGAAATTCGGCTTTCTGCTTGAGGCGCTTGAATATGGTGCGCCTCCCCACGGCGGCATTGCCCTCGGCCTTGACAGGCTTGTAATGATACTTGCAGGGGCTGATTCCATAAGGGATGTCATTGCATTCCCAAAGACACAAAAGGCGGTCTGTCCATTGAGCAATGCCCCGTCTTCTGTAACAGATAAACAACTCAGAGAGCTGCATATAAAACTCGATATACTGACGGAGTGAGGCATGAAGGCCATGGTTGATGAGGACAAGTGCATCGGCTGCGGAAACTGTGAGCAGGTCTGTCCTGCTGTATTTCACCTTGAAGAAGAAAAGGCAAAGGTCATAGACCCGGAGGGATGTGATTTTGTTGACTGCTGTGAGGCAGCAGCAGAGAACTGTCCTGTTGAGGCAATAGGCATAGTAGAGTGAAGCAGGGCATTACAATAAACCGTTACTGATTGAGGTAATGAGCATCCATGAATGAAAGGCAGAGGCTTCTTTCCCAGATACCATCTGTTGATGAGCTTTTAAAACTAAAGACAGTAGAGGGCTGGCTGAAGGCATACCCAAGGGGCGTAGTACTCACGGCCATTAGACATACCCTCGATATAAAGCGGGCATTGATATTAGCGGGTGAGACCCCTGAGATGACAACAGGGGCGATACTGGATAAGATAGGGGAGTCAATAAAGCGGCTCTCCACCTACAGGCTCAGGCCTCTTATAAACGCCACAGGCATTATCATCCATACCAATCTCGGCCGCTCCCTGCTTTCAAAAAGGGCAATTGAAAATATATGCAGTATATCCAACAGATACTCAAACCTTGAGTATGACCTGTCGAATGGAAAAAGGGGCAAGAGATATTCCCACATAAAGGAGATACTCAGGGAGATAACAGGGGCGGAGGATGCTATTGTCGTCAATAACAATGCAGCAGCGGTTCTGCTTTCCCTTAATACCATTGCCAAAGGTAAAGAGGTTATCGTCTCAAGGGGCGAGCTTGTTGAGATAGGAGGTTCATTCAGAATCCCCGATGTTATGGCCTCAAGCGGTGCGGTCATGAGGGAGGTCGGGACAACAAACAAGACCCATCTCAGGGACTACGAGGATGCCGTAAATGAAAACACCGCACTTTTGCTAAAGGTTCATACAAGCAATTACAGGATAATTGGTTTTACAGCAGATGTGCCTGTTGCAGATATTGCGGCGATTGGGGCTGAAAGAGGGATACCAACGATGTTTGATCTCGGAAGCGGATGCCTTATAGACCTGTCCAGATATGGCATTGATGGAGAGCCAAATGCCAGGGATATAATAAAGGCAGGGGTTGATATTGTAAGCTTCAGCGGCGATAAACTGCTTGGCGGACCGCAGGGTGGTGTTATTGCAGGCAAGAAACACATCATCGAAAGGCTTGAGAAAAACCCGCTCACAAGGGCGCTCAGGATAGATAAATTGACCCTTGCAGCTCTTGAGGCAACTCTGATGGAATACAGAGACGAGCAGAAGGCTGTTGAAAATATCCCGACGCTCAAGATGCTCTTACAGCCGATAAAGGAGATTAAAAACAGGGCACTCAGGATTGCAAAGGCCATAAAGGGTATCGCCATAAAGGATATCGAGGGGATAGATGTAGATGTCTTTCAGGAGTATTCCCAGGCAGGGGGCGGTTCACTTCCAGAGGCAGCGCTTCCAACATATGTCGTATCCATCAGGACAGCGGGGCTAACAGTAAATACCATCGAAGAGATATTAAGGACTGGAGAGCCGCCTGTCATTGTGAGGATCAAGGATGATGCAGCCCTCTTTGATGCAAGGACAATACAGGATGCTGAGGTAGGAGAATTGGCAGGCCGTATTAGATCAGCCCTTCGTGATCGCGATTAGATTGAGATATGCGATATGTAATACTTGGCACAGCAGGCCATATAGACCACGGTAAAAGCACACTTGTAAAGGCCCTTACAGGCATAGACCCTGACAGGCTGAAGGAAGAGAAAGAGCGCGGCATTACCATCGACCTGGGCTTTGCCGACCTGTCTTATCCAGATGGATTAAGGATCGGTATCGTTGATGTCCCCGGGCATGAGAGATTGATAAAGAACATGCTTGCAGGCGCAGGTGGTATTGATATGGTTATCCTCGTCATAGCAGCAGATGAGGGGATCATGCCGCAAAGCCGTGAGCACCTGCATATATGCAATCTTCTCAGGATAAAGACAGGGATTATCGCTATCACAAAGGCAGACCTTGTTGATGAGGAATGGCTTGAACTTGTTACAGGAGAGATAAGGGATTTTGTAAAGGGGACATTCCTTGAAGGGGCAGAGATTATTCCTGTATCAGCAAAGACAGGATACAATCTCGATCTCCTGAAGGATAGCATCAGGGATGCGGCTAACAGGGTCGAGCCGAAATCCATCAAGGGCCCTTTCAGGCTGCCTATAGACAGGGTTTTTACACTTAAGGGCTTTGGTACAATAATAACAGGCACGGCAGTCTCTGGAGGCATCAGCCTTGATGAAACCATTGATATCCTGCCAAAAGGGCTGAAGGCAAGGGGCAGGTCTTTACAGAGTCATGGAGAATCTGTAAAGACCGCTTATGCAGGCCAGAGGGTAGCCATAAACATCCAGGGCATAGAAAAAGAGGCCATCCAGAGGGGGGATGTGATTGCTACCGCAGGCATATTCCATCCAACCACGGTTATCGATGCTAAAGTAGAAATCCTTCCCGATGCCCCCTCTGTAAAGAGCAGAAGCCTTATCCATTTTCACATAGGCACCTCTGAGATTGTTGCAAGGATAATACTGTATGACAGGGACATACTAAAGGCAGGGCAAGAATCTTACTGTCAGCTCAGACTCCAGTCACCTGTGATTGCTGTATCAGGCGACAGGTATATCATAAGGCGTTTCTCGCCATTACAGACCATTGGCGGCGGAGATGTCCTTGACCCTAACCCGAGGAGGAGAAAGAGGACTGAAGGCGTCGAGGATCTGGTTACATATGAGAAAGGCATATTGAAGGGCAAACTCTCTTTCAAGATATTAAAGGCAGGCATTGCTGGAATGACAGGGTTATCCCTTAATGGCTGGATAAAGGCAGAGCCTGATGCCATAAGTAATGCCGTCAAAGAAATGGAAAGGGATAGTGAGGTCATTAATCTTGACGATGTCCTTATACACAGGGATTCCTATAATAACTTCAGGGATAAGGCCATAGCATATCTGAGGGATTTTCATAAAGATAATCCATTAAGATCAGGTGTATCAAAGGAGGAGCTGAGGGCAGTATTCAAGGGCATTGATCAGAGGCTCTTTAACAGCCTCCTCATCTCGTTAAAAGAGACAGTGATAGAAAAGGATATTGTAAGGCTAAAGGATTTCAGGATAGCCTTAACTGAGGCAGACAAGGGCATAAAGGACAGGATCCTCCAGTTATATAAAAAAGGAGGTTTTCAGCCGCCTATGAAGGAGGAGCTCTGCCGTGGCCTTTCAATGGACATGAGGGAGGCATCTGACCTGCTCAAGCTCATGGCAAAAGAGGGCCTGCTTGTAAGGATAACAGATTCCCTTTTTATCACTGCTGAAAACTATGCAGGGATGATGGATGCCCTCAGGAGGTTCTTTGCCGAAAACCAGGAGATGGCTGTTTCAGAGTTCAGGGACATCCTCGGAACAACCCGCAAATACGCCCTTCCCTTTCTCGAATACCTGGACTCCAGTAAGATTACCATGAGGGTTGGTGATAAAAGGAGATTTATCGTGAAATAAGCATCTCCCTCAGTGCCCTCCCTGTATAGGATTCCTTTGCTCCTGCCACTGTCTCAGGGGTCCCTTCAGCCACAATTCTTCCTCCATTATCGCCGCCTTCAGGACCCAGGTCTATGACCCAATCAGCACACTTTATCACATCAAGGTTATGCTCAACAACTACAACTGTATTGCCTGCATCAACAAGCTCGTTAAGGACATGGAGGAGTTTTTTAATATCGTCAAAATGAAGGCCGACTGTTGGTTCATCAAGGATATAGAGATAATCCCTTCTCTGCCTTCTACCGAGCTCGGCACATATCTTGAGCCTCTGTGCCTCTCCGCCTGAGAGCGTAGTTGCTGACTGACCAAGCCTGAGATAGCCAAGGCCGACATCTGCCATAAGCTGCAGCCTGCGCTCAAGCCCATGGGTGTCCTTGAAAAACTCGATGGCCTCTGTAACGGTCATATTAAATATCTGATGTATGTCCTTGCCCTTGTATGTGACTCTTAATGCCTCTGCCTTATACCTCTTCCCGCCGCAATGCTCGCATTTCACATAGAGGTCCTCAAAGAAATACATCTCAAGCCGCTGAAAGCCCTCGCCCTTGCATGCCTCACACCTTCCGCCAGGCACATTAAAGGAAAAACTTCCCGGGGTATAGCCCAGTGCCTTTGCCTCTGCCTGGGATGAAAAGAGCCTCCTTATGGCATCAAATGCCTTTATGTATGTCACGGGATTTGACCGTGGGGTCCGACCAATCGGGCTCTGCTGTATAATCTTCACGCCTTTCAAATACTCAATGCCCTCAATGCAGTCATAAGGCTGAGGTGTATCGAATCGTATCTTAAATGCCCTTGCCAATGCCTTATAAAGGGTATCCTCAATAAGGGTGCTCTTGCCAGAACCAGAAACACCTGTAATACAGGTAAGGCCTTGAATGGGGATACGGAGGTCTATTGCCTTGAGATTATTGCCCTTACAGCCGTATAGTCTAAGCCACCGCCTATCGCTCTTTCTTCTTATCACTGGAACAGGTATCTCCTCTGCACCCCTTAAATACCTGGCTGTCAGGGTCTTTGCCTGCATGAGGAATTCCTCCGTTGTCCCTGAAAACATCAGCCTGCCGCCTTTTTCGCCTCCTCCAGGGCCGAGTTCAACAATCCAGTCTGCGGCATTAATCATGCTCCTGTCATGCTCGACAATAATAATGGTATTTCCTGCCTTTGAAAGCTCCCTTACAATGGATGCAATCCGCTCTGTGTCTGTCTGATGAAGGCCGACTGTCGGCTCATCAAGGACATAGAGGGTGCCTGTGAGCCTTGATGCAAGCTGATTTGCAAGATTTATCCTCTGTGCCTCACCCCCTGAGAGGCTCTTTGAAAGCCTGTCTAAGGTTAAATAGCCAAGCTCAACCCTGAGGAGGAAATCAAGCTTAAGCCCTATCTGCCTTAGTATCTCTGAGGAAAGCTGCCTTTCGTGTCCTGTAATATCAAGTCCACTAAAAAAATCATAAAGCCCCTTTATGGACATGGCTGAAAGCTCTGCGATATTGCGGCCGTTAATCCTATAGCTGAGGGCATCTTTCTTGAGCCTGCTGCCGCCGCACACAGGGCATGGTACAGCCTTTCTGTAACGGCTCAAAAAGACCCTGACATGGAGCTTGTATTTCCTTTCCTCGAGGTCTTCAAAAAAATCCTTTATACCATAAAAATCAGGAGAGCCTTCATGGATAAGCCTTTTTGCCTCATCTGATAAATCCTTATAGGGGATGTTTATGTCTATGCCATAGCCCTTTGCCTTCTTGAGAAACTGGTTCTTCCACCATCTTGCAGCAGGCTTGTTCCATGGCTCTATTGCCCCTTCCTTGAGCGATAGATCCTTGTCAGGGATTACAAGTTCATCATCGTATCTTAGTATATTCCCAAAGCCCTTACATTCAGGGCATGCCCCAATCGGATGATTAAAGGAAAATAAAAGCGGTTGAGGTTTTGGGAGGTCAATACCGCATACATCACAGCGAAGCCTGTCAGAGAATCTGATTGAACCCTCTTGCAGCAGATCAATGATCACTGTGCCATTGCCTTGCCTCCATGCAATCTCTATAGAATCCCCGAGTCTTTGTCCATCCCTTATAACGAGCCTGTCAAGCACAACCTCTATTGGGCTATAGAATTGGACAGTATCCTGATATTTCTCTGTAATCTCGCCGTTTATCCTGAAACGGATATAGCCCTTTTTTCTTAGTTCGGCCGTTGTCTCTGAAGATTCAAAGATTACGAGAGCCTTTTTGCCATAATGCCTTTCGAGGAGTTCCTTAATCACAAGGGAAGCAGACCACTGCCTGAGTTCTCTGCCGCATAAAGGACAATAGGGCCTCCCTATCTTTGCATATAAAAGCCTGAGATAGTCAAAGACCTCTGTTGATGTCCCAACGGTAGAGCGGGAAGCCTTGTAGGGGTTATGCTGCTCAAGGGCAATAGCAGGCCTGATATTCCTTATGGAATCAACATCAGGTCTGTCAAGCTTTTCAAGGAAAAGCCTCGCATAGGTAGAAAGGGATTCTATAAACCTCCACTGGCCCTCCACAAAGATCGTATCAAAGCATAGAGAGGATTTTCCTGAACCCGATACCCCTGTTATGACTATTACCCTGTTATGCGGAAGCCTGAGGTCTATGCCTTTCAGATTATTCTGCCTTGCACCTTCTATGATCAGCTCGTCTCTGGACATCTTATAATTTTAACATATTGTTGCAACAACCCTGATACCTTTACCTTCGTGGTTGTGTGTTGACAACCTTTTGATATTTTTGCTATGCTTGAGCAACATTCTGCAGTTGCCTGCTAAAGTTTTGGAGGTAGATGATGAAACGGATCTTTTTATTTGTTCTTATGGGTTTTTTGGTTGTGTGGGCTGTATCATGTTCAAAGGGAGAAAATACTGCACAACAGCCAGTTCAGCCTCAGGCTAAACCTCAAGCGACAGAGCAGGTACAGGCCAGCCCTCAGGTGCCGACACCACAGCCGCCTCAACCGAACATAAAGCGAGAAAGGGTTAGGGGCATTGTGAAATCCATTAAGGCATCGAAAAACGAGATGGTAATGGCTGATGACAGCGGCAAGAAGTTGAGCATAAGGGTTGATAAGGATACAATGATAAGGCTGCACGGCATAAGGAGAGATGAGGCTGGAAAAAGGCAGGGCCCGGAAATGCGGCATGCAATGCCTACAATCAAGGACATAAAGACAGGGGACAATGTAAGGGTAGATATAGAGGAACGCAATGGCAAAAGGCTTGCCCTCAGGATAGATGTAATGCCTGAGAGAATCAGAAATCATTAGACTGATTTGACAGGATAATGAATAGCGATTGTATAAAGAGTATTCTAAGCGTCCTGCTATTGCTGACAGTGGTTTCATCTGCTTCAGCGGATATGCTTTATAATAAAAAGACAGGCAGGCTTATCATCAAGGGCGATGGTGAACCGATAAAGGATATACTTACAGAGATAAGCAGTAAGACAGGTATTACCATCAGTTCAAGCATTCCCATCGAAGGGAATAACTATGCCACATTTGAAAACGCCACAATCGATACAGTATTAAAGAAACTTCTTAAACCCATGAGTTACGCCCTGCTCTATAAAAAGGGGACGGTCATCGCTGTCGTGATATTTGAGCGTTCAAAGGAGGCATCAGGCACATCTGAGGTGGCACGCACCTACACACCGTCTGCAATTCCCACAGCGCCTTCTCCGATTCAGACAGCGCCGCGGGTTGAATCAACTCCAGTCCCTGCATCAAACCCGTCAGCATCCATATCAAGGCAGGAGCAGTTTAAGAGCTATGAGGAGCGATTGAAGCAGAGGGAGGAGATGCGGGCAAAGAGGGAGGCAGAGAGGAGGGCCATGATGGAGCAAAGGAATACCATGGAAGGGCCCCAGGGGATGATGCGTGGCGGGAAGCGAGGGCATCAATCCGGTGATTAACGGCTGTATCTACCTTTTATGCTGTTAATTCTTATCTGCAAAAGCTCTGAAAATGTCTTCAGGCTGTCTTTGAAAGGTTTTACCTTCGAGATGCAGGAATTACGCCAGATTATGGGCACTTCTTTAATCTTATAGCCAAGGGTATCAGCGATATAAAGTATTTCCACATCAAAACCAAACCCCTTTAATCTCTGAAGTGGAAATATCTGTTCTGCTACATCCCTTCTGAAGAGCTTAAACCCACATTGTGTATCCCGTATCTTAAGGAGAAGGAGGCTCCGAACCATAAGGTTAAATACCCTGCCCATCATCTCCCGATAAAAGGGTTGATGAACCTCTATCCTCGATTCTGCAAGTGTCCTTGAGCCTATGACGATGTCAAAACCCCTTTCTATCCAGGTAAATAGGGTATCTATCTCCTCTATGGGTGTTGAGAGGTCTGCGTCGCTGAAAAGTATATACTTACCCCTGGCCTCCATAATACCCCGTTTAACTGCCTCTCCCTTGCCCATGTTGATGGGGTTTCTGATGAGCCTTAATCCTGGGAAATCCCTTGATGTGTCTGTCACAATATCCGGGGTCCTGTCATTACTGCCGTCGTCAGCCACTATAACCTCTGAAATATAGTCTTTCCCTTCAAGGTATTCCTTAATTGCCTTGAGAGATTCCATGAGCCTTGCCTCCTCATTGTAGGCAGGGATAACTATGGATAGAAAAACATCCTCTCTGCCTATATCCATGTCGGCATCCATACCCTGAGGCCCCATGCCTTCTGGGATAAGGCGATTCCGTAGGTCAATGGAGAGAAGAAGATGAACCCTGATATTACAAGACCCATAAGGGCATATTTTGTCCACAAGGGCATTGTCTTAAGAATGTCTTCAAGAAAGATGGATGTCATAATTATAGCGAAGACAAGGGCAGTGAGGTAATGATAGAGGAACATGACCCGCCCTATAAAGATGAAGGGCAAAAAGTTTATGAGATAGCCAGGCACTAAGAAGGGGAATGTCTCTTTTCTCATCTTATCGCTCCTCCAGAGCCTTTTTGAGATAAAGCATATAATCCCTATGGTAGAAAGCCACCATACAAATGGGTTGCCTATAAAATATATACGGGCTGTATCGCCGTTTCCTGTATCTTTAGACCAGTAAAAGATAGGTCTTATCATGAATGGCCAGGTATACCACCTGCTTGAATAGGGATGTGAGGATATGCCTTTGTTGACCTCGAACATACGCCTGTTCAACTCCAGGAATTTGGAGGTGAATGAAAGGGTCTTCATCTCTTCTGTTATCCTCGTTCCCTCAAGGCCTTTCTGAAACTCCCTGCTCATAAAGGCATCGCCAGGCCCGGATTTAGTCAGAAGTGAAAAGTGGATGGCAAAGATAAGGATATAAACCCCTATTGGTAGCAGTACATAGGAAAGAAAGGCAGATGCTATTCCCTTTGTCTTTGTATCCCAGAGGTAGTGCAGCCATACAAGGCCCAAAAAGCCAAGACCTGTCCACTTTACCGATGCTGCCATGGCAAGCAGTATCCCTGAGATAATCATATAAAAGATGCCTCCACCCCTTATAGCCCTGAGATAGAGGTAGAGACCAGCAAAACCGAAGATGAGCATAAAGCTGTCAATCAAGATAAACCTCGACTGGGCGATGAGGGCATTGTCAAAAAGGCACAGGAAGGCTGCAAGAGAGGCTGCCCCCTTAGATTTACTTATCTCGTATGTGAGCAGGTAGATAACAGGGATCAGCATGGCCCCTGAGATGGCAGGCAAAAGCCTTACGATGATATATGCATTTGACGGATATGGTGTCCCGATCCCTGAGAAGGTGTATCCATTTCCAATACCTGCTATCCACCCTCCTAAGGCGAGGATGAGTTTTCCCAGGGGTGGATGGATGTCAAAGAAGTAGCGATGGCTCAGGTATCCCTCAAAGAACTTTCCAAAGTGGGTCTCATCAAAGACAACCTCCTTTGGCCGCCAGAGGAAGAGCAGCCTTGTGAGAAATGAAAAGAATGTCAGGGCAGCGAGAATAATGCCTGAAGTCTTCTTTCTTTCTCTGAAAAATAGGCTCTGCATTTTGCATGCAATTTTATCAGGTATACAGGTTAAATTGCAAAGTGCCATAACTTTCTGGGCAGGCTGCAATCCTTGACAGCAGGTGAAGCTGCAATGATAATAGAGATGGTCTTTTGGAGAATGAGATGCTCGGAATAATATTTTTCCTCAGCACATTGCTTTTTGGTTTTGGCCTTTCCTACTATGTCAGGTTTTTTGATGACCTGATAAAGAAGACAGCCTTCTCTATTATAGCAGGAGCTCTGGCATCATGTTGGATCACCTTTATCTTTTCCTTGCTCCTTGGCAGTATAGATTATGAGGCCATTTTATTTTCCTATACACTTATGGCCCTTTCAGGCATTAGCCTCTTATACTTTAAGAAGAAGGATATTAGAAAGGGAATTTCCTTTGAGGCCGACATCTATCTTGTTATAACCTTAGCCATACTCCTTCCAATCCTTTACTACTTCAACCATCATGCAATAGGCTATGACAGAAATGGCAACATCATTGCCATTACAAATGTATGGGGGGATTACGCCTTCCATATGACCCTTATCAACCATCTCCTTGAGGATTTCAATCTCAAGTATCCAATATTAGTTAACACCCCGCTTCATTACCCGTTTATGGTGGACTTCCTCTCTGCGGTCTACAAAAAGTGCGGTTTAGACCTTATACAGTCTCTGACATGGGTGAATCTCTTATTGCTTTTTGGGCTGCTCCTGACATTATACCTCTTTACAAAAGAGGTATTAGGCAAAGGTATAGGGATAATAATCGCACCCCTACTTTTCCTTTTAAACGGCGGCCTGGGCTTCATCTACGCCTCTAAAAAAGGTCTTAAGGAATTCCTTTATCCAACAATGCCCTATAGCCATCTTCCAGCACAGGGGATTGAGTTTATGAACACCCTGTTTGCCATTTTCATCCCTGAAAGGGGCATTATCCTTGGTTTTTCCATAGTCCTGCTCACCTTCCTATTCCTTTATGGCGACATAAAGAAACCCTCTAACACCGACAGCCCTCCAAAGGGGGATAGCACCTCTTCGATAATAATGGGTTGTATTGTCGGGCTTTTGCCCTTTATCCATGCCCACTGCTTTCTTGTGGTCTCATTTGTAGCGGCCTTCATTGCCGGCTTGAACTGCCTGACCTCTTCAGAGCGTCTCAGTGAGTTAAAGAGGTGGGCATATTTTTTTCTCCCCCTTGTAATCCTCTCTTTACCACAGATAATCTTTTTTATGAAGGGAAGTTCTACAGGGGTGATCCATCTATCTCCTGGCTGGATGGCAAAGAGCAGCAATGTCCTTGTGGTAGCATCCTTCTGGTTCATGAACATTGGTGTGCCCCTGATACTTGCAATTATCGGGATATTTATGGCAGATAGGACTATCTTGAGATTTTATCTCCCCTTAACATCTCTGTTTTTGTTGGGCAATATCATCTCATTCCAGAACTGGGACTGGGATAATATAAAGATATTTCTCCCCTGGTTTTTCATAACCACTATCCTTGCATCCTACCCTCTGGTAAGGCTCTACCAGAGGGGCATCAGAGCCAGGGCTATTGTATTAATGCTGATCTTTTTCTCTATACTTTCAGGCATCCTGACGCTGAACTGGTGGAACAGGGATGTCAATATACTCTTTTCAAGCCGCGATATAGCCCTTGCCGATTGGATAAAGGGAAATACACCACCCGATGCGGTGTTTTTAACAGGTGATGCCCATAATCATCCTGTCCCGTGTCTAACAGGCAGGCAGATAGTTATGGGTTATCCTGCCTGGATCTGGAGCCATGGGCTTGACCCTAAGGAGGTTGAAAGGGATGTAAAGGAGATATATAAAACAGGGGATCTATCCCTTCTAAGAAAATACAGGGTTAGATATATTGTGGTCAGTCCATATGAGATGAATCTTAACCCCATTTTCTTTGAGGGCTTGAAGGATTTTGTTAAGGTCTATGACGACTATAGATACAAGGTGTTTGAGATGGCAAAGTGAAGATGGGTTTTGTTATAATCCTTGCAAAGGATGAAGGCAGCCCAATTATTCATAAGGTGTCTTGAGGCAGAAGATGTCGCCTATATCTTTGGCCTTCCAGGAGAGGAAAATCTCGATATCCTCGATGCCCTATCAGATTCGGCTATCAGGTTCATTACCACAAGACATGAGCAGGGCGCTGCATTTATGGCCAATGCCTATGGAAGGTTTACAGGGAAGCCGGGTGTCTGTCTATCAACCCTTGGCCCCGGGGCAACAAACCTTATGACAGGCATTGCCGATGCCTTTCTTGACTGTAGCCCGATGGTGGCAATAACAGGCCAGGCAGAGATGCTCAAATACCATAAGGAATCCCATCAGTATGTGGATATTGTCTCTGCATTCAGGCCGATAACAAAGTGGAATGTAAGGGTTGAGAAAGGAGCTACAATACCGGAGATTGTGAGGAAGGCATTCAGGCTGTCCTCCATTGAAAAATCAGGGCCGACCCATATAGAGCTTCCTGAGGATGTGGCTGCTGAGGATGTAGATGGAACGCCCATCATGCCATTGCCAATCCATTACCCCCAGCCCGAGCAGATGCACATAGATGAGGCAGTAAAGGCAATAAAGGATGCAGCCTGTCCGATGGTCCTTGCAGGCAATGGGGTTATAAGATGTGGTGCATCTCAGGCATTGAGGACATTTGTCAGCCGATTAAAGATATGTGCTGCCACATCCTTTATGGGAATGGGCGCTGTTGCTGCTGACAGTGAGTTTTTCCTTTCCACTGTCGGTCTTCAGGCAAGGGACTATATATCCTGCGGCTTTGAGAAGGCGGACCTCATCATTGCTGTGGGCTATGACCCAGTGGAATTCAGCCCCAAATACTGGAATCCCAATAAGGACAAGAGGATAATCCACATAGGATCTATACCTGCGGAGGTTGATGCACATTATCAGGCCATTGAGCTTATCGGAGAGATAAACACCACACTCAGGCTTTTGACAGATGCCATAGATTTTGGAAAAGACCCTTCTTTCTATTTCAGGCTGAAAAAGGCAATGAAGACAGGTCTTAATGGCCAGATATCAGGTTTTCCCCTTAAACCCATGAGGATTGTGGATGAGCTGAGGGCTGCCCTTGGAAGGAATGACATACTTATCTCGGATGTTGGTGCGCATAAGATATGGATCGCGAGATTTTTTCCTGCTTATGAGCCAAATACAGTAGTCATCTCCAATGGTTTTTCAGCAATGGGTATTGCCCTGCCTGCTGCTATTACAGCCAAGATGCTTTACAGGCAAAAGAAGGTCGTGGCTGCTATGGGTGATGGCGGATTCCTTATGGCCTTGCCAGAGCTTGAAACCGCTGTGAGGCTTGGCCTTCCAATTGTATGCCTCATCTTCAATGATTGTGGCTACGGCCTTATCTCATGGAGACAGAGATTGATCTTTGGCAGGGAATTTGGCACAAGCTTTGGAAACCCTGATTTTGTGAAGCTTGCCGATTCCTTCGGCGCAAAGGGCTATAGGGTTACATCTGAGGATGAGCTTGGCCCAATCTTAAAGGATGCCCTGACAAAGGACGTCCCTGTTCTGATCGATTGCCCTGTGGATTATTCTGAGAATATCAGGCTGACAGAGGAACTCGGCAGGATAATCTGCCCTGCATAGCTATTTATTCATCATATCGAGAAATTCCTTGTTGCTCTTTGTCCCGACGAGTTTGCTCATGAGGAACTCCATGCTCTCCACAGTGCTGAGGGGATTGAGGACCTTCCTTATAATCCACATCTTATTAAGGACATCCTTATCAACAAGGAGCTCTTCCTTCCGCGTCCCTGATGCATTAATATCTATACTTGGGAATATCCTCTTGTCAACGAGTTTTCTGTCGAGGTGTAGTTCCATGTTGCCTGTACCCTTGAATTCCTCGAATATGACATCGTCCATACGGCTGCCTGTATCAACAAGGGCTGTGGCGATGATGGTGAGGCTGCCGCCGTCCTCTATATTTCTTGCTGTGCCAAAGAACCTCTTTGGCTTCTGAAGAGCGGTAGCATCCAGCCCTCCTGAAAGAACCTTGCCCGATGTCGGGATTATTGCATTATATGCCCTTGCGAGTCTTGTTATGCTGTCAAGCAGGATTACAACATCCCTTTTGCTCTCGACAAGCCTCTTTGCCCTTTCAATAACCATCTCTGCAACCTGACAGTGTCTCTGGGGTGGTTCGTCAAAGGTGGAGCTTATTATCTCGGCTGTGCTTACCTGCCTTTTCCAGTCTGTGACCTCCTCGGGCCTCTCATCTATAAGAAGGATAATCAGGTGTATCTCCGGCTGGTTTTTCTTTGTCCCCTTTGCTATGGACTGCAGTAACATGGTCTTCCCTGTCCTCGGTGCTGCAACGATCAATCCCCTCTGTCCTTTCCCAATGGGCGTAATCAGCTCCATCACCCTTGTGGAATAGTCTGTCTGGTCGTATTCAAGACTTATCCTCTCTGTGGGATAATACGGAGTCAGGTTATCGAATAGCGGCCTGTCTATATTTTCCTCAGGGGACTCGTGGTTTATGGCCTCTACCTTCAGCAGTGCGAAATACCTTTCACTGTCCTTTGGCGGCCTTATCTGTCCTGTTATGAGGTCGCCTGTCCTGAGGGTGAATCGCCTTATCTGTGATGGGGAGACATATATATCGTCAGGCCCTGGGATATAGCTGTAATCAGGAGAGCGCAGAAAACCAAAACCATCTGGCAGTATCTCAAGCACGCCTTCTCCAAAGATGAGCCCTGTTTTTTCTGTCTGGGCCTGGAGGATTGCAAAAATAAGATCCTGCTTTCTGAGTCCTCTTGCACCCTCAACATTCAATTCCCTTGCTACCCTGGTGAGCTCGTCAATTGTCTTTTCTTTTAATTCTGCGATGTTCATAAATTACTCCTTTAATTACTTCCCATGGGGAAACATTAACTTATGGTCTTTACTGGGGATTTCTTAAAGCCTTACCTTCCAAACATTTAGGGTTTAAACTGTAGATGATAAAAGCATACAGTAACAAAACAAGTTTGTCAATAGCAAATAGATTCATTTAAAAAAATTATAGTTCATTGTAACCTGCAACTTTCCTCTTGACAAAACATATAGAAATATAAGAATATTTGAATATATTTACAATGGAGGTTGCTGTGAGAGCAATTGAGAAACGGATTGAGTTATTAAAGGCGGTTGCACATCCTGTCAGGATAAGGATATTGGAGGAGCTTACGAAGGGGGTTAAGTGTGTAAGCGACATGGAGGAGTTCCTTGAGATAAGCCAGCCGAACATCTCGCAGCATCTCAGCCTTTTACGGCATTACGGTGTTATTGATTATTATGTTGATGGAAGGCTCAGATGCTATTTTCTGAAAGACCCTATTGTGCCTGACCTTATTGAGTTACTACGGAAGGATTATCTTAAAGAACTGCCTGCTCCAGCATGCTGTCCTGTGACAAAGAAGGGAAGATATCCAGGGGAAAGGAGGAGATAATCTGTCAAGGCCGAAACGCCTTTAATGAAAGGAGGTTAAAAAATGGCAAAGAAGATAACATTATTTCTGAACACATCGCCGTACACATACGAGAATACCTACACTGCGATAAGACTGGCAGAGGCAGGACTTGAGAATGGCCATGAGGTCCGTCTCGTTGCATCTGCCGATGGTGTTTACAACTTTCTAAAAGGACAGAAGGGGAAGGGACTGCCGCATGCAGCAGATAACTTCAGGACCCTGATGGATAAGGGCATGAAGGTAGACCTCTGAGGGGGCTGTGTAAACTTCCGCAGTGCTGCGGGAGAAAGCTATGTCGAGGGTCCTGAAAAGGGTTCGCTAAAGGGCCTTTTCAACCTGATGCACCAGTCTGACATCTTTATTAATCTCGGTTTTTAGGAGGGGGAAATGGATAATCTTCTTGTGATATTGAGAAGGCCGCCATACGGCGTTGTTAATGCAGCAGAGGCCATAAGGCACGCAGGTGGCGCTAAAACATTTGATTACGGGCCGAAATTGTTTCTGATAGACAGTGGCGTCTGTCTTGCAAAGAAAGGCCAGAATACTGGAGATTCTGGTTTTACAAACCTTGGAGAAAACCTTGATCTCCTCTCAGGAGAGATGGAGATATATGCAGATGAGGAGTCATTGAAGGAATACAGGATTAATCCTGAAGACCTTGTTGAAGGAGTCAAGGTCGTAAATAAAGAGGCTCTCAGACAGGCATTAAGAGAATCTCAGTCAGTGATGATATTTTAATGACCTTATAAAAGGAGGGAGGGGAATATGCTTTTTTTGATCTCAAGTGCACCTGATGCAAAAGAGTTTCAAAGTGCATATAAACTTGCAAAGGACATGGATGCAGACATATGCCTTTTGCAGAATGCAGTCTATGCAGCAAGGCAGACAAAGGATAATAACATATATGTGCTTGCTGATGATATGAGGCTAAGGGGAATAGCTGAAACCGAGATAGCAGGCAGGGTTATAGACTACAGCCAGCTTATGGATATGATGGCTGAAGCAGATAAGGTGGTTGGGATGTTCTAAAAAGTGAATAGTGTCAGTGACTGGTGTCAGCAGAAGAAATTGTTAATGATGATATTGACTACTGACACTTACACTGAACACTGACACTGAACAGTGACACTAAAATGGAGGCAATGATGGCGAAGATAGTAATAATAGGTGGTTCATTCGGAGGGCTCACAGCAGCATTTGAACTAAAAAGGCACCTCGGTAAGAAGGCAGATGTGACTGTGGTATGCGATACTGACAGGTTTATCTTCATTCCATCCCTGCCATGGGTATCAATGGGATGGCGCAAGGCTAAAGACATCACCCTTTCTCTAAGAGAGATCCTGCTGCTAAAGGATATTAATCTTATCACAGAGGCAGCAGCAGGTGTTGATGCTGATTCATCAAAGGTTGTTACAAAAACACAGGAGATTCCATATGACTATCTGGTGGTAGCTACTGGACCACATCTATGCTTTGAGGAGGTCCCGGGATTTAGCCGTGAGAAGGGGTTTATAGAATGCATCTTTACCCTTGAGCAGGCAGAAAGGGCACATCAGGCATGGAACAGATTTCTCGAAGATCCGGGCAATGTGGTTGTTGGTTCTGTCCAGGGTGTAAGCTGCTTTGGTCCTCCATACGAGTATGCCTTTGAGATCGACGCAGAACTCAGAAGGAGAAAGATAAGACACAAGGTTCCGATATCCTTTGTGACATCTGAACCCTATATAGGTCATTTTGGCGTTGGAGGGCTTGGAAAGTCAAAGAGAATTATGGAGGATGAATTCGCAGAAAGGGATATAAAGGTGTTTGTCAACCAGGCAGTCGAGGAGTTTACGCCTGAGGATGTAAGGCTCAAGGACGGTACAAAACTGCCTTTTAAGCTGGGCATGTTTGCCCCTGCCATGAAGGGTGTGCCTGCGGTGGCGCACCTCGGCAATCCAAGGGGTTTTATCCCTGTGGATAAAAACTACAGGCATACAAGATATAAAAACATCTTTGCTGTTGGTGTTGCAGTTGCCATTGCACCGCCTGAGCCAACGCCTGTGCCAACAGGTGTGCCCAAGACAGGTTATATGACTGTAAAGATGGCAAAAACTTCATCCGTGTCTATTGTATCAGATATTACAGGAGGTGTTCCTCCAGAAGGAATTCCTATTGATGTCCTCTGCCTCATGGATATGGGCAATACTGCTGCATACATGAAGGCAAAACCAGTGCTCCCGCCGAGACAGGAATCTGAACTTAAAAGCGGGATTGTATATAAATGGATGAAGATCGGGTTTGAGAAATATTTTCTGTGGAAGATGAGGAGGGGGCTGAGCGGATTACCGTGAGAAAAGAGATATTAGAGTTCCATGCAGAATTTTGCAAGACCTTTTCCAACCCTAAAAGGCTTGAGATACTCGACCTTCTTAAGGCAGGGGAGATAACTGTTGGTGCTATTACTGAAAAGATTGGAGTCTCAAAGGCGAATGTGTCCCAGCATCTGACAATAATGCGTATGATGCGGATCCTAAAGACAAGAAGGGACGGCACAAAGATTTACTATAGGATAGCCAATGAGAAACTTACTCAGGCCTGCAGTCTTATGCAGGATGCCCTTGCACAGCTTATGGAAGGTGTCCCTGTGGTTCGAAAACAAGGAACTGTAAATATAAAGGATGGGAGATAAAATGACAAAGATAACTAAGAATGTATCCATAATGTGTTTTCATGATGAACTATGTCAGGTCTACAATGCCCTGATGACTGCATTGAGTCTATTGAGGGAGGGTTCAAAGGTTACGATATTTTTTGGTTCAAGAGGTGTAAATGCAGTACATAAAGAAAAGGTGAAGAACCTGCAGTGCCTTCCCGACCAGCCAAAAGAGATTGGAGATGCAGTAATGAAAAGGATGGAGGAGATGGAACTTCCGAATGTAGAGGATTTGTTTGTTATGCTTCATATGGAAGGTGCAAGGCTTCTTGCCTGTCCTCTTAATGTTCCTCTTTTTGGAATGAGTGAGACAAATTTCATTGAAGGGGTAGAGCTTGCAAACCCTGCTACATACTATAAAGAAGTAGTCATTCAGGCAGATATGAATCTGACTTTTTAAAAGACAGCTTATAGATAAGGCAGCCTAAAATGTCATTCCCGCGCATCGGGAATCTTTCTTAAAAAAGGAGGATTGCGGACAAGCCGCAATGACAGGAGTGCAATAATATCGCTTTACGAAAAATACCAGAATGCCCCGACTTTCAGTCTGGGTTCTTTACTATTTTCCCCTCCCTTGATGGGAGGGGCTGCAGGGGAGGGTGAATGAAAGATGTCACCGAAGCCTTTGACCATTATGCAGAGGATTACGACAAATGGTTCGATGCCCCAGAGGGTAGGGTGCTTTTTAAAATGGAGATTGAAGCAATAGGGCTTCTTATAAGAGACCTCGAAAAACCCTTCCTTGAGATTGGTGTTGGAACAGGGAGGTTTGCAAAGGAATTGGGAATTGAATATGGCATAGAACCAGCTCCTAATGTATTAGAGATAGCAGAGAGGCGAGGGATAAAAGTGAAAAAGGCAAGGGGAGAAAAACTTCCCTTTAAAGACGAATCTTTTGGAGGAGTATTTCTGCTCTTTACACTCTGTTTTGTAGAAGACCCTAAAAGGGTTTTCTCTGAGTCTAAAAGGGTACTTAAGCAAGGCGGCGGCTTGATTGTAGGAATAATTAATAGAGAAAGTCTGTGGGGGCAGCTTTATATGAAAAAGAAGACAGAGGATCATCCTATATACAAACATGCACGGTTTTACAGTGTAAAAGAGGTGGTAGAACTGACAGAAAAGGCAGGATTTGCAGTTGAGGCATATTCATCAACACTCTGCCAGCCTCCGTCTGAAAACCTTTTTAAAGAAACTGTCCACAGCGGATTGGTTGAAGGTGCAGGGTTTGTGTGTATTCTGGCAAGGAAGACTAATGATGATTAATAAAAATCAGGGCATATTTTTTGTAGTTTGGGTTTTGCTGGTGGAGCCAGTTCGGGCAACTTGATAAAAATGATAACATTTATTTCCAGATAAGAGTTTTAACTTGATAATTCCCTGTAGCTTGTTACAAGGTTTTTCCTCATTTGTCATTCCGCACGTAATATGCAGCCTGCCCCGTACCTGATACGGGGAATCCAGCCCTCTGTATAGTTCCCTGTTTCCGCAGGGACGGCGTCTGGATTCCTGCCTTTGCAGGAATGACAAACAGTTGACTTAAGTTGTTTTGATTTTGATACCCTGCGGTCTTACCGCAGCGTTCTTCACATTATTTTTAAAACAATTGTTATTTTGTAGTAAAATAAATATTATTTTGCATAAAGAGGGTGATGGATGCGGACATTAAATGCACTTTTGATAGTTTCCCTTATTGTCAGTGTTGCAGGGCATGCCTATGCTGATAATATAATCCGCATAGGCGTCTCACTTGGTCTTACAGGCAAATACGCAGCCATAACAAGGTTGCAGGAGGAGGGCTACAGGCTATGGGAAAGGGATGTAAATAAAAGGGGTGGGATACTCGGGAAAAAGGTCAGGCTAATCATAAAGGATGATGAGGGAGATCCTGAGAAATCTGTATCTATATATAGAGGCTTCTTTAAAAACAAAGAGGTTGATCTTGTCTTTGCTCCATATCAGAGCGATATAGCCTATGTCGCAACCCAGGTGATAGAGCAATACGGCTACCCAACTATTGTATCCGGGGCATCTGATGACAGGATATGGCAGAGGGGCTTTAAAAATATCTTTGGCCTGTACAGCCCTGCAAGCAGATATTTCTTAGGCTTTCTCGATCTGGCAGCCTCGAAGATGCTGAAAAGCCTTGCTATTGTTTATAGCAGCGAGCTCTGGTCAAGGACCGCCGCAGAGGGCGCTGCAAAATGGGGAAAGGAGTTCGGCCTTAAGGTTGTTTATAAGATGAAATATAGCAACAATAATGAAATCATGGAGATCTCAAGAAAGCTCAAGGCCATAAATCCAGATGCGGTTGTTGTTTGTTCGTATTTTGAAGACTCTGTTGAGTTTGTACGGGCATTTAAGAAGGTTGGTTTTTTCCCAAAGGCCCTATGTGAAGGCATAGGACCCGCTATGCCTGAGTTTTACAAAAGGCTTGGCCGCGATGCAGAGGATATTTATGGGCCGTCTATGTGGGAGACTAATTACAGGATGCCTTACCCTAATAACAGGCAGTTTATAGAGGATTTTATAGATTATTATCACCATGAACCGAATTACCATGCTGCATCTGCCTATGCAGCAGGCATACTCCTTGAAAAGGCGATTATCAAGGCGGGCTCTTTCAACAGGAACAGGTTAAGAAAGGCACTCTCGGATATGGACACCCTGACCCTTATTGGCAGATACCATGTGGATGATACAGGGCTTCAGCTTGGGCACAGGCCGATAACCATCCAGTGGCAGAATGGCAAAAAGGAGATAGTATGGCCGAGGGCAATGCAGACGACACAACCTATAATAGGTGCTGAGTGATTAAAAAAAGGCTTTTTTATACCATAGCCATCCCCATATTAATCACCATAGCGATTGCTACTCTGTTGCTCGCCTATCTTGTAGGCAGGCCAATTGCTGCAGATATAAAGGAAAACCTGACGAACCTTCTTCAGCATGCAGCCTTTATGTCTGTAGATTACTGCGATGCAAGTTACCAGCACCTCCTTGACCTCAGGTTAGAATCAGATAGAGATGCCGTCAATACGGCAAAAAAGGATTCGATAGACCGTGCCCTTATGATTCCATCGATGATGAATCAACCCATGATGAAGGTTTATATCCTATCAGAGGACATGAAGGTAGTCTCTGGCCCGCCAGTGACTGGGGTTACAAAATTTGGAGGGACATCTGGCGAGGGGTCTGTATATCTACGCTCTGGAAATGACAATATCATCGGTTATTACTATTATTTCCCGCCATGGCGATGGTATGTAATTGCAGGTATGCCTGAGAGCTTTATTGCTGAGAGGCTCTCTTTTGTAAAGGATATTATCTATATAGGGATGTTTGCACTTGTTTCTATTATGGCTACAGTTATGTTCCTTATTGTAAGACACAGGATCTTAAGACCGCTGAAGGCAATATCAGATATAACCGAAAGGATAAGGGGAGGCAGCTTTGAGCGGATACCGCTTGAGGAGGCAAACAGTTATGAGATGGAGAGCCTCGCACTCAGCTTTAATTCCATGGTAAATGCACTTGAAGGCAGAACAAGGGAGCTTAAGACGGCCTTTGAGGAGGTAGAGAAGTTCAAGCTGTCAGTGGAATCTGCATTTGATATGATACTTATCACGAATATGAATAAAGAAATACTCTATGTGAATCCTGCCTTTCAGCGGGCTACAGGATACAGCATGGAGGATGTGATTGGGAAAGACCCTAAGTTTCTCCGTTCGGAAAAGGATGATACCCTCGATAAAGAGATAGCAGATGCCATCAAGGCAGGCAGGGTATGGAAGGGCGAATTCAAAAACAGGAAAAAAGACGGCAGCATATATATTGCATCAGCCAACATCTGCCCTTTATACGATACTGATAAATTACTGATAGGTTTTGTATCCGTACAAAGGGATATTACAGAGGAAAAGAAGCTATACGAGCACCTTGTAACAAACCAGAAGCTTGAGGCCATCGGAACACTTGCAGGTGGGATTGCACATGATTTCAAGAATATCCTTACCCCGGTCCTCGGTTATGCAGAGCTGTTAAAGGGAAAGGTTGAGACAGACAGTCCATTCTATAGGCCGCTCAGCCTCATAGAGGAATCTGCAAGAAGGGGTGCAGAGCTTTCAGAGAGGATACTGAGCTTTACGAGGAAAGAGGAATTGATATTCAGAAAGGTGAGTATAAATGAGGTCATAAGAAGTGCGATTGAGATATTTGGCAACACTATTGAAAAGAATATTATAATAGAGACAACACTCGATGAAGGGCTTCCCCTTGTAAAGGTAGACGGTGCACAGATAGAGCAGGCCATAATGAACCTCTTTATAAATGCGAGGGACGCCATGCAGCAGGGTGGCGGCAGGCTGACCATAAAGACATCTATGGCAACCACAGAGAAGGCATCAGCAATAAACAGACTAAAAGGGGATAATGCCTGTGATTATGTCCTTTTATCCGTTTCAGACACAGGGATTGGCATGGATGAGGAAACGAAAAAGAGGGCATTTGAACCATTCTTTACAACAAAGGGCAGTGAGAAGGGCACGGGCCTTGGCCTTTTCATGGTGTACAAGGCAGTTGTGAATAATGGCGGTCATATAGATATATACAGCGAATTAGGGAAAGGCACAGAGTTTGAGCTGTATTTCCCCATAGTAGAAGAAAATAACCGGAAAGGTTTTGAGGAGGAGGTTAGGATTGGGTAAGATACTGCAGCCGCATCTATTAAAGATAACCATTGATGGCCTTAAGGCAGAGGGAAAGAAGATAGTATTTACAAACGGCTGTTTCGATATAATCCACATCGGACATATAAGGTATCTCCGCGGGGCAAAGAGGCTTGGGGATGTCCTGGTTGTTGCCCTTAACAGTGATTCATCTGTATCAGCGATAAAACCAGGAAGGCCCATAATCCCGGAGGTGCAGAGGGCAGAGGTTGTCTCATCACTGGAGATGGTGGATTATGTTACATTCTTTAGCGAGGATACGCCTTATAATCTCATAAAGATGCTTTGCCCTGATGTCCTTGTCAAGGGCGGGGACTGGAGGCCTGAAGATATTGTAGGACATGACCTCGTCAGAGAGGTCTACAGTCTGCCCTATGTTGAAGGGGTATCTACCACAGGTATAATAGAGAGGATTTCAGCAGCAAGATATTCTTAGGTCTTATGCCGTTTGATATAAAACCCATCAAAGCAATCATTGATTCAATATCCATGCCTGGCGCGCCAAAGGGGCAAAGATTCTTTAAAGCTGGGAAGGTGACAGGGCTTTCTGGCTCTTCAAAGGGGCTTTTCCTTGCAGGCCTTGACAGGCCATTTCTATTCCTTTCCAAAAGGCAGGACGATGCCATTACAATATACCACGACTGCAATTTTTTCAGGGATATACTGTCAAAGCCGCATGTTTATTATCTGCCAGAGGATGGACCTGATAGGATAAAGGTGCTTTATGACCTGACTGCAGGGTGTCCGGATGCTCCATCAATTATAACAACCCTCGATGCTGCCTCTATCCCCGTATGGGCATGGGATTGTAAGAAACCATCTGATGATTTTATACGCCTGAAAAAAGGAGAAAGCATAGACAGGGACGCTATGGCTGAGACCCTCGTGAGGCTTGGATATAAAAGAGTCTCGCTTGTAGCAGATGTAGGTGAATACAGCATAAGGGGATGGATCTTTGATATCTTTAACACCATAGAGGGAAATCCTATAAGGATAGAGCTGTTTGGCGATGTTATAGAATCTATAAAACTCTTTGAGATAGATTCGCAGCGCTCATTCAGGGAGCTGTCAGAGATAGTGATAGCTCCTGCTGGACAACCCGATTCAGGGCCAAACCTTATAGATCTGTGGAAGGCAGAACATCAGGCTGTTATCCTGGATGAATCCTCAGAAACCCCTGAAGGGCTCAATCCCTCTGAGATGGGGTCTCCAAAAGATCAAAGATTTTTTGGGGTGCAATTATTATCGCTATATTCCTTAAGGCTTGAAGGTGATGGATATGCGGCAGATGTCATGCCTCTGGAAGGTATGGGCATAACCTGCAGGGAAAGGAAAGGTATTGAAGAGTTTCCACAGGCAGTAAGGGATATTATTGGCCGCAGATTTATCCTCCTTGTGAGTGCATCGAGGGGCCAGGCAGAGAGGATGAGGGATCTGCTCTTTGATGCAGACATCGTTGCGCCGATAATAGGTCCAGAGGATGTCCTCAATTTTAATGGGGCAATAGCCATAACAGTTAGTCCTCTTACAAGGGGGCTCTCGATGGAATCCCTCCTCGTGCTTACAGGGAAAGAGATATTTGGAGAGAGACCTGCGCAATCCCTTGAAAAACCCGGGAGAATAAAGAGGTCTAAGATAACAGGCCTTATCCAGGACATTGATGACCTCAAAGAGGGCGACTATGTTGTCCATATAGAGCACGGTATTGGAAGGTTCCTCGGCCTGATAAAACAGCGGGTTGACAGCTACGAAGGCGAGTTTCTCCTGCTTGAATATAGAGAAGGAGACAGGCTCTATGTGCCCTTGCACAATATCAACAGGATACAGAAGTACCATGCGCCGGAGGGTGTAATACCTGCTGTTGACCGCCTCGGTGGAAAGACATGGCAGAGGACAAAGGCAAGGGTTGGGAAACGCATAAAGGAGATGGCTGAAAGGCTGCTGAGGCTGTATGCAGAGAGGAGCATTGAGGAGGGCTATGCCTTTTCAGCGGATACACAGATGCACAGTGAATTCGATAACTTCTTTTCATACGAGGAGACCCCTGATCAGATAACTGCTATCCATGAGATAAAGGATGATATGGAGCAGCCAAGACCCATGGACAGACTGCTGTGCGGAGATGTGGGATATGGGAAGACAGAGGTTGCCATGAGGGCGGCATTCAAGACCGTGTATGACGGCAAACAGGTAGCTGTGCTTGTGCCTACAACAATCCTTGCAGAGCAGCATTATGAGACCTTCAGACAGAGGTTTTCCGGGTTCCCTGTAAGGATTGATTACCTGAGCAGGTTCAAAAGCAATGTAGAGCAGAAGGATATTCTAAAGAGGCTTTCCCGTGCCGAGATAGACATCGTCATCGGGACACACAGACTCCTGGCAAAGGATGTGAGTTTCAATGACCTCGGCCTACTGATAATAGATGAAGAGCACCGTTTTGGTGTGGCTCACAAGGAAAGGATAAAGGATATAAAGAAAAGGGTTGATGTACTCACCATGACAGCCACCCCTATTCCAAGGACGCTCCACATGGCGCTGTCAGGGCTTAGGGGGATAAGTGTTATTGAGACACCACCAGAGGACAGGCTTTCAGTAAGGAGTTTTGTAGCCCCATTTAGTTCAGAACTTATAAGGGAGGCCATAAATAGGGAGCTTGACAGAGATGGGCAGGTCTTTTTTGTCCATAACAGGGTTCGGGACATCTATTCCATTGCAACATATCTATCAGGGCATATACCTCAGGCAAGGATCGCAGTTGCACACGGCCAGATGCCAGAAAGGGAGCTTGAATCAGCCATGAGGAGGTTTCTCTACAGAGAGGCAGATATACTTTTAAGCACAAGTATCATAGGCTCTGGCCTGGATATTCCAACAGCAAACACCATAATCATAGACAGGGCAGATAGATTTGGCCTTGCAGACCTCTATCAGCTTCGCGGACGCGTAGGACGTTCAGATCTAAGGGCATATGCCTACTTCCTTGTCCCAGGAGATGATATAACAGAGGAGGCGAGAAAGAGATTACAGGCTATTCAGGAACTTAACTACCTCGGAGCCGGCTTCAGGCTTGCCATGAAAGACCTTGAGATAAGAGGGGCAGGCAATCTCCTTGGCCCTGAGCAGTCAGGCCATGCAGAGGCAGTAGGATTTGACCTCTATATAGAGATGCTTGAAAGGGCAGTGGCAGAGCTGAGGGGCGAACCAATATCAGTTGAGATAGACCCTGTAATTGACCTAAAGATTGACGCAAGGATAGAGGAATCATATATAGAAGACCCTAATCTGAGGCTCAGTCTGTACAGGAGGATTGCCAATCTAAAGGACGAGGCAGGGCTTGCAGGGCTTGTTTCAGAGATGAGGGACAGGTTTGGTGAGATACCTGATGAGACAAAGAGGCTTGTGGATATTGTATCATTAAAGCTTATGTCAAAGGCCCTGAGGATAACAGCCATAAGGAACAACAACGGGATCGTGAGGATAACCTTTGCTGATGATAACCATGTAGGCCTCGAAAAGATATACGCCCTTTCAAAAAGGGGGATAAGGCTTTTCCCTGATGGCATTGAGGTGGCTCTTAGAGGCCTTGACTGGCAAAGGCTTATATACGGCCTAAAAAACATCTTGCAAGAATTGCTCTAATATGTTATAAAGCCTGAACTATATCTAAGGAGGATGTTCAATGAAAAGCTTCGGCGTATTGGTCTTGGCATTGGCTCTTGTAACAGGCATTTCAGCCTGCGAAAAAAAACAGCCCCAGGGACAGGTAAGCGGGAAGGTGCTTGCAACGGTTAACGGAAGTGTCATAACAGTTGATGATTTTCAGAGAGAGATGGAAGGACTCCCTGACTTTGCAAAGACCATGTTTAAAGGCGAGGATGGGAAGAAGAGATTTCTCGATGAACTCATAAATAAGGAACTGCTTTACCAGGAGGCCGAGAAAAGAGGGCTTGACAAGGATGAGGCATTCAAGAAAAAGGTTGAGGACTTCAAGAAACTCACCCTTGTCAGCATGCTGCTCACAAAGGAGGTAGAAGACAAGGCCTCGGTTACCGATGCTGATGTGAAGGACTATTTTGATAAACACAAAGATGAGCTTAAGAGCAGAGATAAGATAAGGGCAAGCCACATACTTGTAAAAACCGAGGATGAGGCAAAGAAGGTCATTGCAAGGCTCAAAAAGGGCGAGGACTTTGCAAAGCTTGCAAAGGCTGTATCTATAGACAAGGCATCTGCAGAAAGAGGCGGAGACCTTGGATATTTTTCAAGGGGGCAGATGGTCCCTGAATTTGAGGCCGTAGCATTTCAGCTCAAAAAGGGCGAGATAAGTCAGCCTGTAAAGACGCAATACGGCTATCACATTATAAAGGTGACTGATATAAAGCAGGGTGTGCCTCTGAGCTTCGATACGATAAAAGACCAACTGAAACAAAAACTTATAACCGATAAGCAGAGGGAGCTTTTTAATACATTCGTCAATGGATTAAAGAAGACAGCCAAGATGCAGGTTAATAGCCAGTTATTGGAATCTATAGGCGCTCAGACTGCTCCGAATCCTCCGATTCCGAATAAAGAGGGGAAATAAGGGTACAGCGGATTTTTAATGAAATAGATAGCTTGGATAAAGTATAAATTTTTATGACTTTGACTTAGGCTTATATATGGGGGGAAAAGTCCTTGTCATAGACGACGACCTCGGTACACGGGAATCCTTGAGGATGATGCTCAAGGATTCCCATACTGTCCTTTTAGCAGACAGTGCACGAGACGGTTTGCGGTTTTTAGATGATGATGTTGATATTGTATTCCTCGACTATATCCTCCCCGATAACAACGGCATTGATGTCCTGAGGGAGATAAAAACTAGTCATCCAGCAATACCCGTTGTCATTATTACAGGCTATGGAACTGAAGAGTTGTGTCAGAAGGTGTTCAGGATTGGGGCAATTGATTATATAAAGAAACCTTTTGACAGAGGCGAGATAAAGGCCAAGGTAGAACTTCTATTGAAGATCAGGCAGGGCAGGACAGAGCAGCGCCAACCTGTATTTCTTGAATTCCAGAACACTATACCCGAAGATGCAATAAAGGGAATACCATCGCATATTTTAAATGTGTTGGTGATGGCTAGAAACTATATTGACGAAAACTACATGGCAAGGATGCATATTTCAACGGTAATCAAAGAGGCAGGGATAAGCAGGGCGTACTTCTTCAGATATTTCAAGAGGCTCACAGGATATTCCTATAACTGCTATTTATCCAACCTCAGGATACAAAGGGCAATAGCCCTCCTCAGGAATAAGAACCTTCTCATAAGCGATGTTGCCTTTGCAGTGGGCTATGACAACCTCAGCCATTTTATCAGGAAGTTCAAGCAGATAACAGGTCTATCCCCGATGACCTTCCGCAATCTCCCTTCATAATCCTTCATTTTTA
>JAJYJJ010000011.1 GCA_021789595.1 Nitrospirota bacterium
CGTCTATTACAGCTATGACGCTCTAAGGCATCTCACAAAGAAGACATATCCTGATAGAACTACAGTGACATTCACATACAACCCGAAGGGCAACATCCTCACAGCCGCAAACCACAAGGAAAAGGGGTCAGGTCTTGAAATTTACATTTATATAATGAAAGTAGAGGCAGATACAAAATACACTTACTCCTACGATTCGATCTACAGACTCTTACAATCCACTCCTACCAAGCTCCAGGGTAAAGACCAGGATAAGAAGCCGGAGACCTTCACCTATGACCCTGTAGGCAACAGGCAAACAGGGCCAGAAACAAAAGATACCTACAGCTACAATTCAGGCAACCAACTAACAAATGACAGCAGGCATCAATATCAATATGACAGAAACGGCAATCTGATAAAGAAGACAGAGACAGACGATGATGGAAAGACCACCACATGGACATACTCTTATGATTACGAGAACAGATTGACACAGGTAGTCAAACAGGAGGAGGCTGAAACAGAGACCATATCCTTTGGATACGACCCGTTTGGAAGGAGGGTATGGAAACAAGTCACAGAAACCTCCTCGCCTCTTGAGGGAGATGGTCAGGTTTACCTGTTGAAAAACTCTCCTGACAAAATCCCCTGTTACCTCACATAAGAATCTAAACGAAATCAAATGCAATTTTTTTACAATTTCTGGTAAAATTATTCCCATGTGAAAGGAGTATTATGAAACAGTTCAAACAGCTCAATAAGTTCAAATCGTTCTTTTTAGCGGTTTTCTTTGTCCTGATCGGTTCTTCTCTTTCTATGGCAAACGATCTATGGAAGGGGCCATTTGAGATAAAAAACCAGTTTCCCCTTACATCTGACCTCCTTTCCCCCGAACCAGAGAAGGCATCCATCTATGATAAGGATACAGGGGATGGCACATTGAGCCTTTCATATTCAAGCATCTACATCTTCAATAGCTCGCCTTCATGGGATGTTGGTATGGATATGGAGATAGCTGAACTTACATATAGCTACAGAAGGGGTATTACGGATTACCTTGAGGTTGGAGGAGAGGTGCCTGTGTTGTCCTTCAGGGGAGGTTTTATGGATTCCTTTCTTTCTGATTATCACAGGCTATTTGGCTTCCCTGATTACGGCAGGAGTGAAAGGCCGAGGAATTCCTTTCTTTATTATCTGAGGAGGGATGGAAAAGACATAATACTGCCAGAGGATAATAAGATAGGGCTTGGAGACATATCCCTCTATGGAAAGTTTGCCCTGAAAAAGGGCGACCCTAACATAAGTGTAAAACTCATGGTCGAGGCGCCTACTGGTAATGCAAAGAAGGGGTTTGGCAATGGCAGTTGGGATTATGGGATATCCCTTCTCATGGACAAAGAGCTATTGCAATCAGTAAAACTCTATGGAGGTGTCGGCCTCATATTACCAGGTAACCTGAAGGGCTATGAAAAGATACATCTTAATCCATACCCATATGGTTTTATTGCATTGGAAAAGTCTTTTGGAGATTGGAGCCTCATAGGTCAGATGCAGGTAGCAAAATCACCATTTCCAAAGACAGGCATCAAGCAGATTGATAATATAGCTGTCTCTGGCACAGGTGGTGTTAAATACAGGATATCCAATAACCATATCTTAAGCTTTTCACTGAGCGAAGATGTAAACCTCTCAGGCGCACCTGATGTAACATTCAACCTCAGCCTTAAGGAGTTTTTTTAGGATGATTGTAATCCCTGCCATTGATCTAAAAGACGGTAAATGCGTCCGCCTTGTTCAGGGTAAAAAGGAAGCTGTAACCATCTATTCTGATGACCCGGTATCCACGGCAAGGCATTGGGCAGCCCTTGGCGCAAAACTCCTTCATGTTGTTGACCTCGATGGAGCATTCGATGGCATACAGAAAAACCTTGATGTCATTATTGCTATAAGAAGGGCTGTAGATATAGGGATAGAGATTGGCGGCGGTATAAGGGATATGGATAGGATTGATGCCCTTTTAAATGCAGGGCTTGACAGGGTTGTCCTTGGAACTGCTGTTGTTGAGAAACAAGAACTTGTTGAGAAGGCATGCAAGAAATTCCCCGGCAGGATCCTTATCGGCATAGATGCAAAGGATGGCTGGGTTGCTGTAAGGGGATGGCAGGAGGTTACCGATATAAAGGCTGTATCACTGGCAGAGGATATGATGGACAAAGGGGTTGCTGGCATTATATATACGGACATCTCAAGGGATGGGATGCTTAGCGGGCCGAATCTTGATGCTGTGCAGGAGATGGTAAATGCCGTTAATCTGCCTGTCATAGCCTCTGGCGGTATCAAAACCATAGATGACATCAGGACACTGATGGGGGTTAAGGGATTATGGGGTGCAATAACAGGCAAGGCCATATATTCAGGAAGTCTCGATCTAAAAAAGGCTATTGAGCTTACATCTGAAATATCGCCCTCCTCTTGACGAATGCATCAGAAACTCCTTATCCTTAAATAAGGAGGCACACTTGAACACAAGGCTTTTACAGGCAAGGTATAATTCCTTCAACGACTTCTGCAGGGAGAGGTTCGGACACAGGGTCTATAAGGTAAATGTAGATGCAGGTTTCACATGCCCCAATAGGGATGGGACAGTCTCTGTCGGCGGATGTATATACTGCAACAATGATTCCTTCAGGCCGGATGCCTGCAGGCATGCCATCCCCATAGAGGAGCAGATAAAAAACGGAATAGAGTATATCAGAAGAAGATACAAGGCAGATAGATTTATCATCTATTTTCAGCCATTTACCAACACCTATGCGCCTGTAGATGAGCTTGAAAGGCTTTACAAAACAGCCCTCATGGATGATAGGGTTATTGGTCTTGCCATCGGTACAAGGCCTGATTGCATAGATGATGAGAAACTATGTCTGTTGGAGGAGCTGTCCAAGAGGTATTTCATCCTTATAGAGTATGGCGTCCAATCCATATATGATAAGACATTGAGGTTTATAAACCGTGGGCATAACTATCAGTGTTTTAAAGACGCCCTAAAAAAGACGAAGGGCAGGGGGATATACATAGGCTCGCACATAATCCTTGGCTTTCCAACAGAGACTATGGATGAGATGCTTTACATGGCAGATGAGCTTTCAAGACAGCCAATAGATTTTCTAAAGATACATCAATTACAGATTGTCAGGGACACTGCCTTGTCTGTAATGTATGAGAGGCATCCGTTTCATGTCTTTTCCTGCGATGAATATATTGGCCTTGTGTGTGATTTTTTTGAAAGGCTCTCTCCGGATATTTATATACAAAGGCTTTTTGCCACTGCCCCTGATAATGTCCTGATTGCACCACACTGGGATAAAAGCAGGCACCAGCTTCTTATAGATATAAACATTGAATTTGATAGGCGGGATGCCTATCAGGGCAGACTTTACAAAAAACAGGCACCTGTATATTAGACCTTTAACATGAAACTCGGTGATGATGGATATTGTTTTGTATGTGGCGATAAAAACCCGATAGGCCTCAAGCTCAGGTTTATCCCTGAGGGCAGGGATATAAGGGCCGAGTTCACAGCATCAAAGAACCATCAGGGTTATAAGGACATTGTCCACGGAGGCATTGTTTCAACCCTTCTTGATGAGGCAATGGTAAAGCTTGCCATCTCTATGGGGATAATGGCAGTGACAGGCAGGATGGAGATTAGATTCAGAAACCCTTTGATGGTCGGAGAAAGGGCACTCCTTGCGGCAAGGCTTATAAAAGAGGGGAAGAGATTTATCGAGGTTGAGGCATCCCTGTCAAAGGCCGACAATGTTATCATTGCAGAGGCAACAGGGATATTGATAAAGACATAATTACTTTATCCTTATTGATTCTATGTCTATGAGGGGGTCTTTGAGTTTCTTTATATCTTCTGGCCTGAAAGCCCCCTTTTCCGTGATTATTGCAGTGACATATCTATGCGGCGTGACATCAAATACCATATTTCTTACCATTACTCCCTCGGGTGCAATTTGACACCTTCCCAAGATGTTTGTCACCTCTTCATGACCTCTCTCCTCGATTGGTATCATATCCCCTGATGGTATGGATAGATCTATGCTGCTCAATGGAGCTGCCACATAAAAGGGGATACCATGCTCTTTACATAAGACAGCAACAGAGTATGTGCCGATCTTATTGGCCACATCACCGTTTCTCACTGTTCTGTCAGTGCCAACAATGCACAGGTCTATCTCACCTGCCTTCATAAGGGCGCCTGCGGAATTATCAGTAATCAGTATTACAGGAATATCTTCCTGCATAAGCTCCCATGTTGTAAGCCTTGCTCCTTGAAGCACAGGCCTTGTCTCATCAACAATCACACGAACCTTTTTACCCTGTTTTTTTGCAGTATATATAGCTGCTGTTGCCGTTCCATAGCCGCCTGTTGCAAGGCTGCCTGCATTACAGTGGGTAAGGATATTACTGCCGTCGCTGATGAACTCAGCCCCCCATCTGCCTATAGCCTTATTCACCTCGATGTCTTCTGTAAGGATCTTGTTTGCCTCCTCGATAAGAAGGGACGCAGCATGCTGTATCCCTGCGGATATAATCTCCTCCCTTTTAGCATGCAAAAGCCCTTTAATCCTTTCTACAGCCCATCTTATATTTACAGCAGTCGGTCGTGTTGAAAGCATCGTGTTAAATATCGGCTCAAGTCTTTCCATAAACCCATCGAAATCCCTTGCCTTTATGTCCTGTGCACCAAGGGCAACGCCCATGGCTGCTGCAATGCCTATGGCAGGAGCGCCCCTTATCTTCATGGTCTTGATACATTCTGCTACCGTCTGATAATCCATACACTCTATATACACAACCTCCAGGGGCAGCCTTGACTGGTCAAGCATCCTTACCTTTCCATTGCTCCACTCTATGGTCTTAAGCATCCATCCTCCTAAGTTTTTTCGATATTATTTTATGGCAGGAGTCTGATTTAATGGTAGGCGATGTAGGTTTCGAACCTACGACCTCTGCCGTGTGAAGGCAGCGCTCTCCCACTGAGCTAATCGCCCACCGTAAGGAGATTATATTAAATATCTAATTGCGTAGTCAAATTTGATCATTTATTCCACTGAAGATACTTATTCTTTTAATGCCTCATGGACCTTCCCGACCATCTTAGCAGAAGGCTTAAGGGTTTTATCCCCTTCGTCTTTCCATTTAGCCGGACAGCCTTCATTTGTATGTTTTGCAAGGTGAAGATTTGCCTTAAATTTCCTCATCAGTTCATCAATGTTCCTGCCCATGTTATAGTAGTTGACCTCGGCATTTAAGAGCTTGCCATCAGGATTGATAATGAATGTTCCCCTTAGTGCAAGGCCTGTTGCCTCGTCATAAACGCCAAAGTCTCTTGCAAGCTTCCCTGTTGGATCTGAGCCCATAGGATATTTGACATTTGCAAGCTCTTTTTCGTCCCTTTGCCACGCAAGATGGACATATTTTGTATCCGTGCTTACTGTAATTACCTCTGCACCCATCTTTTTAAACCTGTCGTACTGCTCTGCCAGAGCAGCAAACTCGGTAGCTCAGACGAATGTAAAATCAGCAGGATAGAAGAAAAGTATAGTCCATTTCTTCTTTGCTTTTTGCGCCTCAAGGCTTATCTCTCCAAAGTCGCTTTTTGATGGCTCATAGATTTCAAGTTTAAAATCAGGGACCATCTGTCCTATCTGAAGTCCGCAGCAATTCTCTGACATATCATCCTCCTAAATTTTAATTAGCAAAGAACCTATCAAGGAGACCTTTAAGCATCCTTGCATGTCTTGCCTCATCCCTTGATGACTCATCAAAGAAGTCATGTGCGGGGTCTATGTTGTTCTCTTTTGCCTTGGTTGCAGCCTGTTTTTTACCGTTGTTAGCACCGATCTCTCCTGCAAGCATCTTCTCAAGATTATCCTTTGTATTTGTAGATACCAGGCCGTTTAACTCTGCGAATTGCGCTGCATGCTCGGCCTCTTCCCATGCGATTGTCTTTAGTGCACCTGCTATCTCTGGATAGCCGTCCCTCTGGGCCTGTCGTGCCATGGCGAGGTAAAGCCCCACCTCTGTGCACTCACCCTTAAAGTTAGCCATTACCTCATCCTCAACTGCTGTTCCCTTTGATACCCCTATTTTGTGTTCATTGATGATCTCCATGTTCAGACCTCCAGTATAAATCTTTAATCAAGAGTCAAAGACTCTTTTATAAGTGAAAATTCTTAAGACTTCTGCATTGTTCTCTTCTCGCCACATTTGGGACATTTCTGTGGCTTGCATCTCCCCTCTTTTGTTGCCCCGCATTTACTGCATTTAAATACTGCCATTTTCATCACCTCCTTTAAAGTCTTACACTTTGGGCATACTCCATAGAACTCAATATGGTTGCCTATCAATTCAAAACCATTTCTTTTTTCCTTTGGTATATCTACCCTATAATCCTGATGTAGATCAACTATAGACTTGCATCTGACGCATATAAGGTGGTGGTGAGGCTTTGTATTGGGGTCAAACCTCTTTCTTGCAGGGTCGATGGTTAACTCCAGAATCCACCTGTTTCTTTTTAATGCCTCAAGTGTATTGTAGACCGTGGCAAATGACATGGTCGGAAATCGCCTTGAGATACTTCTGTATATATCCTCTGCCGACGGATGGCTTTTATTGCCATCGAGATAATCGAGTATTGCCAGCCTCTGTGGTGTTAACTTCAGTCCGAGATCCTTATACCTTTCCATCTCTGTCCTCAATAATTACTTTTTATAAATAAATAGTATCATATTAGAATAATTCTTGTCAAGAAAAATTTTAAAAAATTTTAACCATTGGCCGAGATATTGAATTGCAAAAAATATAGATGCATTTGATATAATATGCAAAATTGGCTATTAAGGCGTCTATGATCAAGAGGAATATAAGGGTTATCGGCATTGACCCAGGTACTGTGCACTGCGGTTATGGGATAGTTGAGGGCTTCGATGGAAAACAGTATTATCTTAAGGCAGATAGTGTAAATATCCCACGAGGAGGATCATTCCCTGAGAGGTTAAACAGGCTTTATACAGGGCTTGAAGATATAATAGACCAATACAGCCCAGACCAACTGGCCATTGAGAGGATATTCTACTCAAAAAGCATACGCTCTGCCCTGGCCCTTGGACATATGAGGGGGATTGCCCTCCTTCTGGCTGCAAAGAAAGGCATAGAGGTATTTGAATACAGTCCCCTTGAGGTAAAAATGGCTGTGGTTGGCTATGGAAGAGCGGAAAAAAGGCAGGTGCAGGAGATGGTTAAGGCAATATTCAACCTTGGAGAAAGACTTAAAGAAGATGCCTCAGACGCCCTTGCTATTGCCCTTTGCCATCTGAATTCAATGAAGCTTAAAGGGGTTGGTCTATGATTGCCTCGCTGAAGGGAAAGGTATTACACAAATCCCCTGAACAGGTTATTGTTGATGTCGGTGGTGTTGGCTATCAGGTTCTTGTGCCCCTAAGCTGCCTGTGCAATATACCTGATCCAGGCAATGAGGTATTTCTGCATACCTATACATATGTAAGGGAGGACGCCCTTCACCTTTATGGATTTTCAACAGATGAAGAAAGAAAGGTATTTACAACCCTCCTCGGAATAAATGGCATAGGGCCTAAACTCGCTCTTGCCATACTTTCAGGTATGCCCCTTGAGCGGTTTATAGAGGCTGTCGGTTGCGAGGATGTTGCTGCAATAACCTCTATCCCGGGTCTTGGAAAGAAGACGGCAGCGAGACTTATACTGGAGCTGAAGGAGAAGCTGCCAAAGTCCTCAGCTATTGCATCGGGCAAATTGATTGCCGATGACGCTGTTTCCGCCCTTGTAAATCTCGGCTATAAAAAATCCCTCGCAGAGGAGGCTGTAAAGATGGGAATGAGGGATGATAATGCCTCCATCGAGATTATTATCAGAGACGCCCTTAAGTATCTTACAGGCACAAATACAGAATAGATGGAGGGTTTATCATTACATTAAGCGATCTATATAACGATATGCTGGAAAAGGGGGCAGTCGTTAGATTTGTCAGAGAGACCCTCGGTTGTCAATGTCCTGACGAGGTTTTTGAGAGGATTGGCATTGGCTTTAGAAATAAAGGCGGTGCCTCTCAGGGGATACCGGATGTTGAAAAGATAATCTTAAATATTGGCAACAGGCTGCTTGTCCATATAATCTCAGGTGACGGAATAGAGGAGGATATGGTATGGGGTTTTCTAAACGATGGAAGGGTAAAAAGGGATATACTTGGATTAAACCGCTTCAGGCTTGTTCTTGTGTCCTCTCCCCCCATTAAAATAGGGCAGATGGAGATCTCAAAAAGACTTGATGACAGGATTCATCTGCACTTGATTACGAAATAGGCAATGGAAACCATTCTCATAGTTGAGGACAGAGAATCAATGGCCCAGATGCTCAAGGAAACCCTTGAGGCAGAAGGCTATATAACGATTATTGCAAGGGATGGGGCAGAGGGTGTAAAAAGGATAAAGAGCTCCAAGATTGACCTTGTCCTGACAGACCTGAAGCTTCCTAAGAAAGATGGCATAGAGATTTTAAAGGCGTCCAAGGAGGAAAATCCCCTTGTCCCTGTCATAGTTATGACTGCCTATGGTTCTATAGAGACCGCTGTTACTGCCATGAAAGAAGGGGCATATGATTTTATTACAAAGCCATTTGATACAGACCATCTGTTTGTCCTTATAAAGAGGGCACTGGAGAATCAGAGGCTCCTTACAGAGAATATCCTTCTAAAGGAAGAGTTTTCAGGCATGGTAGGCCGTCCGAGGATTATCGGCAAGGACCCCAAGATGCTTGATGTGGCCCAGAAGATTCAGAAGGTCGCACCTGCCAGGACAAGCGTGCTGCTTCTTGGAGAATCTGGCACTGGCAAGGAACTTTTTGCCAGGGCTATCCACTATATGAGCCCAAGAGAGGATTATCCATTTATACCGATAAACTGCGCTGCAATCCCAAAGGACCTGCTTGAATCAGAGCTTTTCGGCCATGAGAAGGGCTCTTTTACAGGTGCTGAGGATAGGAAACTTGGTAAATTTGAGCTTGCAGACAAGGGTACCATATTCATGGATGAGATCGGCGAGCTTGACCTGTCACTTCAGGCAAAGCTCCTAAGGGTCCTGCAGGAAGGTGAGATAGAACGGGTTGGAGGGACGAAGGTAATAAAGATAGATATAAGGATAATTGCTGCAAGCAATAAAGACCTTGAAAGGGCTGTCGCGGCCAAGACCTTCAGGGATGACCTCTACTACAGACTTAATGTATTCCCCATACTTATTCCCCCGTTAAGGGAGAGGAGGTCTGATATACCTGCACTGGTCGAACACTTTATATGTAAATTTTCTCCTGAACTAAAGACCTCCGTAAAGACCGTTTCTAAGGAGGCAATGGAACTGCTGGTTAATTACCCATGGAGGGGCAATGTAAGGGAGCTTGAAAATGCCATTGAAAGAGCACTTATCCTTTGCGACAATAATGAGATAAGACCTGAGCACCTCGGCCTGAGTGTTATAGGCGACATGGAGTCCCTTGATATGACAGATATGGAAGGGAGCCTGGATGAGGTTTCGCGAAGGGCACTAAGGATTGTTGAGACCGAGAAGATCAGGAATGTCCTTTCAGAAACAAAATGGAATAAGAGCAGGGCAGCCGAGATCCTTGGTATAAGCTATAAAACCCTTCTCACAAAGATAAAGGATTACCACATAGAATGATTTTAGACGCTGAATGAAGTAGCGATAAATACTAAAAGTTTACACACTTCTTTACTGCGTGCAGGAGCTCATCTATCTTGAAGGGCTTTCTTATTGTCTCTATTCCCCTGTCTTTAAGGGTATCGCTCATCTCCGGGGTAATAAATGCTGAGAACACAATAGTCCTTGGAGATTGGGCGAAATCCACCAGTTTGTCAATGAGATATGTGCCATTTTCCTCAGGCATTCTTATGTCTGTAAGCAGTATGTCTATGGTGTTTTCCTGAAGAACCTTTATGGCCTCCTTCGCGCTTGAGGCAGTAATAACCTCAAAGCCGGCCTTTTTAAGCGCCCTTTCAACAAACCACCTTACAAGCTTTTCATCATCAACAACGAGAACTTTTGTCATAATACCCTATATAATTTTAAGCAAAAATCATGCCGATTCCCTATCCTGTTTGATAAGACCAAACTTCTGCATCCTGTAACGGAAGGCATCCCTTGAAAGATGTAAAAGCCGTGCAGCCCTTGACTGATTCCCCTTGCTCATTTCCAATGCCTGCTGTATGAGGTGCTTCTCAACCTCTTCTATATCTATTCCCTGCGGCGGTATCCTCATCGTAATGTCTCTATGTTTTGTATCTTTTGTATCTGTGGAATATCCTGAGGTCAACTCCACAGGAAGGTGTTCTATCAATATGTATTCATCGCTTTCAAGTATCATTGCACGCTCAATGATATTCTTTAGTTCTCTGACATTTCCAGGCCAGTTATAATTAAGAAACAGTTTTTCTGTTTCCCCGTCGAGACCCCTTACATTTTTTCTGAATTCCCTGTTAAATCCATCTATAAAATATTTTGATAGAAGCGGTATATCCGCTGGTCGTTCCCTTAGAGGCGGCAATAAAACAGGAATTACCTTTAACCTGTAGTAAAGGTCTTCTCTAAAACCTCCGCTCCTTACATTCTCCCCAAGGTTTTTGTTTGTTGCTGCAATGAGCCTTACATCTATGGTTATGTCCTTTGTTCCGCCGATCCTCTTAAAGCTCTTGCCCTCAATAACCTTTAAGAGCTTTGCCTGCGTTGTAAGGCTCATATCTCCAACCTCATCGAGAAATATGGTTCCTCCATCTGCCAGTTCAAAGAGACCTTTCTTTGTGGTCTTTGCATCAGTAAATGCCCCTTTTTCATATCCAAACAGTTCGCTCTCTATGAGATTTTCTGGAAGGGCAGTGCAGTTTATTTCCATAAATGGTTTATCCGCCCTTCTACTCTGGTAGTGTATTACCTTTGCTGCAAGGTCTTTCCCCGTACCGCTTTCTCCCTGAAGCAGCACTGTGGTTGCATTACTCCTGGCAATCTTCTTTATAACCTCAAATATCTCTCTCATCTTTTCAGATTGTCCTATCATACTGTTAAAGCCATATCTGAGGGCAAGCTGTTTCCTGAGCTGTGAGACCTCCTTCTTAAGGCGTATAGTCTCTATGGACTTTCCAATAAGGATATTTAATTTTTCCATATTGAAAGGTTTCTCTATAAAATCATATGCCCCGAGTTTGATGCTCCTTACAGCCGTCTGGATGTCGCCAAAGGCGGTTACCATTATCACAAGTGCCTCTTCATCTAGGCCTTTGATCTGTTCGAGAACAGACATCCCCGATAGATCAGGAAGATTGATGTCAAGAATAGTAAGGTCAGGGGTGTCTTCTTTAAAGCGTTTGATCCCTTCAAGTCCTTTTTCTGCTGTCAGGACTTCATATCCCTCCTTTGAGAGGTTTTGCTGCAATGACCATCGCAGCAGCTTCTCATCGTCTATCACAAGGATTTTTGCCTCAAGCATAACTACCCTCCTTGACAGGCAACCTCACTATAAAAATACTGCCTATCCCCGGCTTGCTTTCGAGCAATATATCGCCATGATGGCTTTCAATAATATTATAGGTTATTGCAAGGGAAAAACCTGTAGTAAGGGATCTCGCATCTGAAGAAAACGGTTTAAATACACCTGTCTTTCCCCTTATAACCTGTCCTGTATCTGAAAAATATATCTTAACCAGTCTGTCTAAAGGAGAGAAGTTAGTCCATATCTCGAGGATTCCCCCATCTGTCATGGAGCAAATGGCATTCATGGATAAACATAGAAATGCCTGATACATCTGTTCCACATCTATCTCTATCTCAGGTATTGAGCTGTCAAGCCTTGTAATTATCTTAACCCCTTGCTTTATGCCATCCTGTTGAATCCCTGCTTCTACCTGTTTGATAATCTCGTTTATCTGAAATGGCACCTTATGGGGTTCCTGCGGCCTTGCAAGTAATATCAGCTCTTTTACGGTCTTATCCAGCCTTTCTATCTGTTTTAAGACCTCTGCTATTATCTCCTTTCTGGGGTCATTTTCCTGCAGATCCTCAGCAATAACCTGAACCGCTCCACTTATGCCGGCCAGGGGATTTTTTATCTCGTGTGCTATACCTGTTGCTATCTCGCCCAATGCGGCCATCCTCTCCATCCTACTTAGCTCTTTCTGGTGACATCTATCCACATCGTTCCTTACCCGCTCAAACTCTGACGCCATAGAATTAAATCCCCGTGCTAATATGCCTATCTCATCTGTGCGATTAGCGCCAAAACAGACCTTATAATCTCGATGCTCTGCAGCCTTCATATTTCTTATAAGGCTATCGATGGGTCTTTTTACTAGAATAGTTACAATGATGCCAGAGGAAAGGACGATTGCTATTGCTGTTAAGATTGATATAACGACTACCCTGATTCTGAGAGCCTCTAATGCCTTTTCAGATTCTTCTGCCCACATTGCACTTGCAGGTCGACTGGCATATCTCTTAACGATGGTTTTAAACTGGTCTTCTTCTATGCGGAGTATCTGCCATGAGAACAGCCCTATCAGGACAGAGACGATTATTGCTATCAGGAGGATGGATCTTCCTCTTAAACCGATGGATTTCTGCATCTCCATTAATGTCTCCCCCTGTTGTGTATTGTCTAAGGGCAACCACAGTGAACCAGCCTCAATGGTTGATCTTGGTACTGAATCTCTATTTCATCGAGCCATAGCTGTGCAGACCTGACAGCAGCAGGTTGACTCCTAAATATGTAAATATAACAGCCACAAAGCCAAGTACTGAAAGAACAGCAACCTTCTTGCCCCTCCAACCCCTGACAAACCTGCCGTGTAGATATACAGCATAGATAAACCAGGTTATAAGAGACCATGTCTCTTTTGGATCCCATGACCAATATACCCCCCATGCAGTATTAGCCCATACCGCGCCTGTTATAACCCCGAGTGTAAGAAGGGGAAAACCAATGGCTATTGTCTTGTATGTTATCTCGTCAAGGATTTCTACTGATAAAGAGAAGGAGTGGAGTAATCTTTTCAAAGCAAGGCCGTATCTCCATAGGATAAAAATCAGTCCGGCGGAGACAAGCCAGCTTACTGTATCTATTGCAAGGGATGGATTTTTAAAGGTTGACTCAAAGAGATGTTCCTTTATAATCATTTCCTGGCCTGAAGATACAGCCTTATAGTGGATGTAATCGATTCCGAAGGCAGCAAGGATTATTATAAATATGCTTACGCATATCGTCCAGAATATATATATCCCCTGTCTTCTGTTATCTGACCTCAGGATAAGATACATGAGTCCTGTGGCAAAGGATACGCCAAAGGCAGCATAGCCGAGAAAGCTTATCATAACATGGGCAATCAGCCAATTGCTCTGAAGTGCAGGGACAAGAGGCTCGATATTCTTTGACATGCCAGAGAGCTCTATAAATGCAAGGGCGAGACCGGCTATTGGCGTTACAAAGGCGCCGAATACATGGGTTTTGTATTTAAATTCTATTATCAGGTATATCAGGATAAGCGTCCATACGAAGAATATCAAGGATTCATAGAGGTTTGTCAGAGGAGCACGGCCTATCCCAAGCCTGTATGATTCTGACCATCTGAGCAACAGTGCAATGGTCTGGTTTATGAAACCAAAGACAGTGACAGATGTTGCAAATATACCGATGCCTTTTTTCTTAAAGGCAAGATAGCTTATATATATTGCCATTGCCGCTATATAGGACAATGTCGAAATCCCAAAAAATGTCGAGCTCATTTTCTACCTCCTTCTAACACCCTTACCATTCGTTCTATCTCCCTTTCAAATGCCAGTTTATTCTTGTTTGCCGAACCTCCGAAGATTACCCTTGTTGAACCGCCTTCCTCTGACAGTCGTACCCAGAGCCTCTTATGATTTATAAAGAAGGCTATTATAAGGCCGAGGGTTATAGTTATACATCCAATGTAAACTACCCAGACCCCAGGGTCATTTCTTACCTGAAGCCCTGTATATTTTACACCCCAGTAATCAACGAATTCTATCTTATGCCCTTCAGGGAGATTACTTGTTTCTGGATAACGCTTCAATATCCACCCGCGGTATTTCTCCGCGCCTTTGTCATAAACGCCGATATATATAGCTGGATTTACAAGCTCATCAGAGTATGTGTAAGGTTTGCCTGTCTTGTCATTAATTGCAAGCGCTGGAGAAAAATCAAGTATCTTAGCACTCATTGACGTCCCGGGGATGTCAAAGGAGTCTCCTAATTTGAGGTTATCATATACCTTTTCGATGCCGTTCTTTGAGACTACCTTCAGGATGAATTTTCCATCAGCACCAGGGACCATTCCATAGCTTGATTGATAGAAGGTTATGCCGTTATATGTCAATGGATCATTGACCACAATGGTTTTTCTTTCTACCTCCTTGCCATCTACAATTATGGAAAGGTCGCTCTTGTATGCCTTTGGCATATCCATATTTTTATAATACTCAACATCAAAGCTGTTGCATCTTATTGCAAATCCGAGGGGTATCGGGTTTCCATTCCTCGAATAGGCAACGGTTGATGTCTCTCCCTCTGGAAGATTAAGGAAACCCTTGAAACCGAAAAGTCCACCGATTAATGCCCCTGTAAGGATGAGTAATATACTAAAATGGGTTATGTATACTCCAAGACGGCTGTAGCGGCCTTTCTGTGTAAGAAACTGTATGTTTTTTTCCTCTTTTATCTCTGCAAAGTTATACCTGAAGGATTTGAGAACATGTGCGGTCTCATTACTTACCTTTATAAGATTCCCTTTTAATCTTAGTTCCCTCTTGATAGCTACGCCTTTAAAAGATTCATCCTTTATCGGAACCATAGGCTCCCTTATGATCTTCAATATCCTTGGAAGCCTGTCAAAGGAACATATAATCAGGTTGCAGCAGAACAACAAGAGGAGGGCAACAAACCACCACGAATGATACATATCCATAAAACCCATCTTCAGGAAGATATTATAGAGTGTTGGGGCTATGGATTCACCAAAGAGCCTTGAGATGACTTTTATATTTTCCTCAGGCGCTGCCTGCTGCTCAATAACTGTTCCTATAATGGATGTTAGTGAGATGGTGATGAGTAGAACAATTGCCAGCTTGACCGAGGCAAAAAAATTCCAGACTCTATCTATAAAACCTGTGTCTTCTTTTTTTGTCATAAGGGTATTTTGTTTTTATAACATGAAAAAACGGGGTAAGTCAACGGTCCGTTTCGGACTTCCTTTTTGTGATGTGCTCCAACAGTATTTCATCCATAGTTTTTTTTGCCTGCTGCTTATGTTTGTTCTCGTTGACCTTGAGAACTATATTATTATGTCTAACATGCATGTCGTTGGATGGCTGTTCATCGTTTGAGGCGGATGCATTATCCTTGGATAACAGCTTATCCATAATGTTATCGAATCTTCCCATCAGAACGGCCTTGATCATTGACTTATGCTGTTTTTCCATAATCTCCCTGACCGTCTCCTGAAAGTCAGTGATACTCAGGATATCTGCATAGCTTGTTTTTTTAGATGCAAGTATGGCCCCTTTATAATATAGGTGTGTTATCACCAATGGATTTTTGATCCCTCCATCCTCGGTCTGTATGTGGAAAACCATCTCTTTGTAAGAGAGATTTGTATTGTAACCAAGAAGCATATGAAAATTATATAATCTTTTTGATTGTAAATACAATAGCTTTAGTTTGTTCTCGGCCGGCCTTGACAAACCATCAGACGACCTATTATAATTTTTAAATTTTAAGGGGATATCTTCGTTGAAGATAAATATACTTGAACTTCCAGAAGAGGGCCTTGCACTTGATGTAAAGGAACTCCTTGAGATAGCGGGATATAAGCTCGACAGAGAAGTTGCTGCAACGCTACGCATTTCAAAGGTAGCTGAGAGGCTTGAGCTGAGGGGAAGGCTTGATACGGGAGTAATCCTCCAGTGCAGCAGATGTCTCAAGGAATTCTCTGTAGATGTAGAGGCCGATTTTAGTGTCGAATATCATCCCATATCTATGTTGAGGACAGAAGAAGAACATGAGCTAAGGAAGGATGAGATAGACATTGATTTTTACACAGAGGATACATTTGACATAGATGAATTACTAAAGGAACAGGTCATCCTTAATATACCCATGAAACCCCTTTGCAACCCAAACTGTAAAGGGATCTGCCCACACTGTGGCAGGGACTTGAACAAGGGTTTGTGTGGATGTGAAACAAAGGAGATAGACCCAAGGCTATTGGCCTTAAAAAAACTTTTAAAGAACTGAAGGGAGAGAAAATGGCTAATCCAAAACATAGACATTCAAGGGCAAGAAGGGACAAGAGACGAGCCAACTGGAAGTTTGAGGCACCCAACCTGTCAATATGCCCTGAGTGTAAGGAACCAAAGTTGCCTCATCGCGTTTGCCTCAGCTGCGGTAGCTATAACGGTAAAAAGATAATTGAGATAATAGAAAAAGCAGCTGTATGAGGATTGCCCTTGATGCCATGGGGGGGGACTATGCCCCTGCTGTAAATGTGGAAGGGGCGATTGAAGCAGTTATAGAGCATGGTTTCGAGGTAATCCTCGTAGGCAACCAGGAAATCCTCAAGGGTGAATTAGAAGCAAAGAACTATCCACGCCCTCTAATATCCATCAGGCATTCATCTGAGGTTGCTGGAATGGATGAATCAACAATAACAGCGCTCAGGAAGAAGAAGGATTCCTCAATAAGGGTTGCAGTCAATCTTGTGAAATCTGGTGAGGCAGATGCCGTAGTCAGTGCAGGGCATTCAGGGGTGGCGATGGCAACTGCCCTATTTGTTCTTGGCGCTCTGCCAGGAGTAGCCCGACCTGCTATAGCTGCTACCATGCCGACCTTAAAAGGGCCGTTTATCCTCATCGATGCCGGCGCAAATGTGGATTCAAAGCCTCTGCATCTACTCCAGTTCGCCCTTATGGGAGACGCCTATGTAAAGGCAATCTTTCAGAGAGAAGATCCGAGGGTGGGGCTTCTTGGCATAGGCGAGGAGGATATAAAGGGCAATGAACTCACAAAGGAGACATTCAAACTCCTCAAGGAGTCAGACATCAATTTCATAGGCAACATAGAAGGCAAGGATGTCTTTACAGGCATAGCTGATGTAGTTGTATGCGATGGCTTTATAGGCAATATAACGCTGAAGATAAGCGAGGGGCTTGCAGATGTCATCACAAAGATGCTAAAAAGGGAGATAGCAGACAAGACAACAGGAAGGCTTGGCTATCTGTTCTTAAAATCAGCCCTGAGAAACTTCAGAAAAAAAACAGATTATGCCGAATACGGCGGCGCACCACTGCTGGGTATAAATGGTACATGCATTATAGGTCATGGAAGGTCAACAGCAAAGGCAATAAAGAATGCGCTGAGGCTTGCATCTGAGTTCTCATCAAAAAGGGTAGCAGAGATGATTGCAGGTGAGATAAATGAGAGGATCCCGCAGTCAATGACCCGTAAAGGGAAGGGAGCATAATTGATAAGGAGTAGGATTACAGGAACCGGCTCCTATGCCCCGGAAAAGGTTTTGACCAATCTTGACCTTGAAAAGATGGTAGAGACATCTGATGAATGGATAAGGGAAAGAACAGGAATAAGGGAGAGAAGGATAGCAGGGCAGGAGCAAACAACCTCTGATATGGCATATGAGGCATCACGAAGGGCACTTGATGCCTCAGGGATAAAGGCAAAGGATATTGATCTGATAATAGTTGCCACTGTTACGCCTGATATGCCGACGCCGTCTGCTGCCTGCATACTGCAGCACAAACTTGGTGCAAAAAGGGCTGCTGCCTTTGACATCAATGCAGCCTGCTCGGGTTTTATATACGGCCTTTCAGTAGCCGACAGCTTCATAAGAGGCGGCTCTTATAAAAAGGTGCTTGTAGTTGGCTCAGAGACCTTGAGCAAGATAACAGACTGGGAGGACAGGACAACCTGCGTCCTGTTCGGAGATGGTGCCGGGGCTGTAATCTTAGAGCCAACAGAGGGCAACAATGCAATACTTTCAACCCACCTGCATACAGATGGCTCTATGTGGGAGCTGATACATATGCCTGCCGGAGGCTCAAGGAATCCTGCCTCAGAAAAAACAATAAAGAAAAGACTGCACTATATCAAGATGAAGGGCAATGAGATATTCAAGGTTGCTGTAAGGACACTTGAGGATATCGTTATTGAGACGATAAAGGCAAATGGCTTAAAACCATCGGACATAACCCTGCTCATACCTCACCAGGCAAACCTGAGGATAATCCAGGCAACTGCCAAAAGGCTTGATCTTCCCATGGACAGGGTAGTTGTAAATCTTGATAGATATGGAAATACATCAGCAGCGTCAATACCCATTGCCCTGGATGAGGCAGTGAGGCAGAAGAGGATAAGGAAGGGTGATATTATCCTGCTTGAGGCATTTGGCGGAGGACTTACATGGGCATCTGCCCTTATAAGATGGCCATTATAAGATGGTAGGTAAGGATATATTTGTACATGAGAAGATATAGACAGCTATATAGGATAGAGAAAGATACCTTGGGTGAGGTAAAGGTTCCAATCAATGCCTATTACGGCGCACAGACCCAGAGGGCAGTAGAGAATTTCCCTGTAAGCGGTATGCGCCTTAACCGAAGATTCATCAGGGCACAGGGCATAATAAAGTTCGCTGCTGCAATGGCAAATACAAGCATCGGGCTCATTGATAAAAGAATCGGCAATGCAATAATGAAGGCCGCTGAAGAGGTGATCAAGGGGAAATGGGATGAGCAATTTGTTGTTGATGTGTTTCAGGCAGGTGCAGGGACATCACAGAACATGAATGCCAATGAGGTAATAGCAAACAGGGCATCTGAGAGCCTCGGATTAAAAAAGGGGGATTATTCCCTTGTCCATCCCAATAACCATGTGAATATGGCCCAGTCCACAAATGATACAATCCATGCTGCAATACATATCGCATCTATCGAGGCCGTAGATGACAGGCTTCTCCCATACATGTTACTTCTTGAAAGGGCACTGAAGAAGAAGGCAAGAGAGTTTAATGGCGTTGTAAAGATAGGGAGGACACATCTACAGGATGCTGTGCCGATAAGAATGGGGCAGGAATTTTCAGGCTATGCAGAGATGGTGACAAAGGGGATAGACAGGCTCAGGAGGGCGAGGGCATCTGTCCTTGAGATAGGCATAGGTGGAACTGCCGTTGGCACAGGGCTCAATGCGCATCCAGGTTTCCAGGGCATTGCAATAAAGGCGATAAACAGGATTACAGGTAAGCGATTCAGAAGGCCAGGGAATATCTTTGAGTTTATGCAGAATACAGATGGGGTTCTTGAACTCAGTTCTGTGCTTAGGGGGATTGCTGTCAGCCTGACAAAGATAGCAAACGACATGAGGCTTCTGAGTTCAGGCCCAAGGGCAGGACTTGGAGAGATAATGCTTCCACCCATGCAGCCAGGCTCATCCATAATGCCAGGCAAGATAAACCCTGTGCTTGCAGAGATGCTGAACATGGTCTGTTATCAGGTGATTGGAAATGACCAGGCAGTGATGATGGCATGTCAGGCAGCACAACTTGAGCTTAATGTGATGATGCCTGTTATAGCACATAATATCCTGCAATCCATAGATATCCTTTCAGAAGGGATAAAGGCATTTACCGAGAAATGTATTGTTGGCATTAAGGTCAATAAGGAACGCTGTAAGTCGCTGTCAGATGACAGTACTGCTCTGGCAACAGCGCTCAATCCGAGGATCGGTTATTACGAGGCAGCAGAGATAGCAAAAGAGGCATATATAAAGGGGAAGACTGTAAAGGACATCGTTATAGAGAAGGGCATCATGACAGAAAAAGAGGCCCAAAAAATCCTTGACCCAAGAAGACTGACATAGCGCAGGGTGTTTCCTTACCTCGGATGCTCAAGTGTTGATGCAATTGGTATGAGTTTCTTATATTCGTTATAGGATACGGATGATTTCCAATAGCCACTTACTTTACCGATGGTGATTACCCCAAAAAACACTGAAACACACAGGGCAGTGAATAGCCACGGCTGTATCTTCCTTTTGCCTATCATGGCCATGTCAAGTGCACCTTTTGCCGGGCAATGACTTATGCATGTCAGACAACCTGTACATTCAGGAGAGATGACCCTGTATTTTTGTTCGACCACAAGATATGATGGGCAGTTTTCAGTGCACTTGCCACAGTGGATACAACTCTGTTCATCCCGTGTTACCTTTATCGGGCTCAGGCAGCTTAAAAGGCCGAGAAGCGCTCCATAGGGACAGAGATAACGGCACCAGAAATTCTTGTTAACTATGGATAAGACTGTGAGGATTGATAATGTTATCATGGTGGTTGTTGACATCTCTGTAAAAAACTTAAGCAGCTTTATATCTGCTATCTTGTAGTATGGACCAGAGAGAAATGCATTCAGGGAATGGGCATCCATCCTGATAATGATCACATAAAGGAAAAACGACATAAGAAGGTACTTGATAGACCTCAGCCCATAGTCAATAGCCTTTGAAAACGATATATTCCTGCCAAAGACCTTTTTGCCGATCTTCCACATGGCCTCTGATATGGTTCCAACAGGGCAGATATGGCTGCAAAACCCCTTTTTCAAGAAGATGGAAACGACAATGATTGCTATAAATATTACGATTGCTGCAGGATGGATGGGGTTAAAGGCCCCTGTCAAGATCCAGTATTTAAAACCCATGAGCGCTCCTATGGGGAGGAAACCCTCCACTGACGGCGGCCTTGAGACATACGGGGATGATGATTCAAAGTGTAATGCAAAACGATAAAACTGATAGCCTGTGTATATGATAAGGCATAGGATGCTCCAACCTATAATATGTCGAATTATTCTCAGATAAGTCCGTGGCATCTTCATAAAAAATATTAACCTTTATGGAATAAAATGGATATGATGAAGGTCATATAAAGATATCTATCTCTTTATATTCGGTCCGCCGCCGCGAACAAAGTGTATGAGGATAAGTCCAGCGATGAAGAATGCGGCCACAGAGAGGATGGCAGGCCTCTGGCTCTTAAAGGCAGAAGATACCTGGCCAAATACTAATGGGCCAATGATCGCTGAGGATTTTCCTACGAGTGAATATACACCAAAATACTCGCTTTCTCTTTCTTCTGGTATGAACTGTGTATAGAATGCCCTTGTTGCAGCCTGTACTGTCCCAAGGCCAAGACCTGCTATACATGCAATTCCCCAGAACTCGGGCTTTGTTTTTACAAAAAAGGCAAGTATGGAGACTGCACTCCACATGATAAGAGAGGAATAAACGATCTTCTTTGGCCCAAACAGGTCTGTAGGTTTTGCCATTGCAAATGCGCCTATGAGGGCAGTAACCTGGACAACGATATAAAGCCATATCAGCTCCTCTGGCTTAAAACCAAGGGTTGTGGATGCAAAGATGCTTGAAAATACAATTACTGTATTGACACCGTCCTCATAGATGAGATAGGCGAGAAGAAATTTTCTCTGTTCCTTTCTATGCCAGATCTCCATGAGCATGTTCCATGTATGCCTGAAACCTAATGTTGCCGCCATGTATACGGGCATCCTGCCAGGCCTGTCAGGCGGAAGGAAAAGAAACGCAGGCGCTGAGAATATGGCAAAAAAGACTGCTACCATAATCCATGTCGTCCCAAGATATCCTGCCTTAACAAGCGGTAAGGCCAAAACAAGGGATGCAATTGAACCTGCATAGCCTACTGCAAATCCCCATCCAGAGACCCTGCCATGATACTGGCTCGGCGCAATCTCAGGCAGAAAGGAGTTGTAAAAGACCAATCCTCCTTCCATCCCGATATTGGCAAGGACGATCATGCAAAAACCGGTGAAGACCATGCCCTTTTGAAGCAATGACAGGGCTGAAACCGAAAGTATGCAAAGGGCTGTATAGGCAAACAGCAGTCTTTTCCTTTTACCTGTATAGTCTGCTATGCCGCCAAGAAATGGTGAGCTAAAGGCTATTATTGCCATACTTAAAGAGATAGCTCTTCCCCACCATACATCTCCCATGCCTGTCTCATTGCCGACAATGGTTTTAGCATAATACACAGGAAAGATTACAGATGCTATAACCGCAGAATAACTCGAGTTGGCAAAGTCAAATAGCGCCCAGCTTATGATCTGTTTTCTATCCATCGAACTCATCGAGAAACCATCGGTGTTCGACCTCATCGTAGTGTATTAAAAACTCCATACCGTCCTTTGTCTTTACCTTGAAATATCGTCTCTCAGGCTCTACCCATGCCTTGAGTATCTCTGCTACCTCATGGATAATTCCATCTATGAAAAGGCTCTGTGGCCTTTGCTCCGCCCTGTAGCCTGAATAGGATTGGACCTCTATTTCAACCATAAAGAGACCTGCCTTTCATCTGGCATCCTCAGATTATATCATACCCCTGCATGCTCTTGGGTCGTTGACCAGCATCATCCATTCATGATATTCTTTATCTTCTTATGAAAAGGGTAGGTCTTATATACAATGATGTCTTCCTTCTGCATGAGACCCCTGAGTGGCATCCTGAGTCAAAGGAAAGGCTTATTGCCATTATAACCACGCTAAAGGGCTCGGATGTCTGGGAAAGGCTTGTTCACATAAGGCCTCGAAAAGCCACATTTGAGGATATCGAGTCTGTCCACACCCATGGGTATATAGAACGTATTAAAGGATTCGGCACAGGCTATGCAGACCCTGATACATACATATCAAAAGGCACGGTTGAGGCAGCACTTTATGCTGCAGGCGCGGTGATGGAGGCCATTGACAGGTGCAGGACAGGTGAGATGGACAGGGCATTCTGTGCAGTGAGACCACCGGGGCATCATGCAGAGGTAGACAGGGCTATGGGTTTCTGCATATTCAATAACATTGCAGTAGGTGCAAGATATGCCCAGAGGATTGGATACAAGAGGGTCTTCATCGTGGACTTTGATGTTCATCATGGGAATGGCACACAGCATATGTTTGAACAGGACAATACAGTATTTTACTTCAGCACCCACCAGTATCCGCACTATCCAGGCACAGGGGATGAATCAGAAAAAGGCCGCGGCAGGGGGCAGGGTTTTACATACAACCTGACCATGCAGGCAGGCTTTGGCGATAAGGAATATCTATTTGCCTACCAGGACATCCTCCATCAGCTTATGAGCAATTTCAGGCCTGACTGTATCCTGGTGTCTGCTGGATACGATATTCATTTAAGAGACCCACTCTCGCAGATCCGTGTTACAGGTGATGGGATAAGAAACATTGTCAGATGTATTATCTCAGGACAGAACATACCTGTTGTTTTTGCCCTTGAGGGAGGATACGATTTAGATGCCCTAAGTGAGTCTGTGCTGATTACCCTGAGAGAGATGATGGAGATATAGATTATTCCGAGTAAATTAGTGTCATTATTTTTTCCTTAATCTTTATCTCTTTTGCCAGTGTAGAAGCGGTCTTTCTATCGTCGAATCTACCGACAAGCACCCTATATATTGTCTTGCCCTGCCTTGAGTCTTCTTTAAAAACTGCCTCATATCCCTTGTCTTTCAATTTCTTTGCAAGATTCTCCGCGTTGTTTTTATCCCTGAAGGCGCCAGCCTGAACAGAATAAACAGGCTTTGATGATAAAGGTTTCTCAGCTTTTGGCTTTAAAACCTGTTTTGCAGTAGTTTCACTTTGAGGCAATGCTGCCTTATCTGTATGTTGAACTGCCTCTGGGATAACCGATGTTCTGGGTTGAGGGTTCTGGACTGATTTTTGGGGAACAGGGGTTGCAGGTTTTTCATATGGCCTAAAGACTATATAAGCCGCAGCTATCAGCACACCAATGGCTGATAAGGAAATGGCTGCAAACACAATACCCCGTTTCCTTCCTTTCTTCGTGAGCCTGCCCTTCATCGCATCGTTTCTTAAAATAGGGCATTCTATTTGCTTTCTCCTACGAACCTCATCAAAGGCCATATCTTTGATCTCAGTATGGACTGCGTCCTGTTTTATCTCTTTCTTGCCTTCATCTCTGATCTGCAACCCTTCTGCCTCTGCCTGAGGCGGCTGTGCCTCTATTTTAATCTCCTCTGTAACTGCTTCTTTATCTGTCAGTTCCTGAGCTTCTGCGGATGTGAGTTCCTCTGATTCCCAGAGATCTTCTTGTAAAACCTCTGCTAAATGGGGCTCTCCTGCCGCAACCTCCTCAGCCCCTTGGAACTCGACTTCTCTGTCCGGTGACTCTTCTGTCCCGTAATCCCTTTGAACTGTAACATCTTTCGTATCTGCAAGGGCTTTATTCGTCTTAGAAATGAGTTTCTCCGGGATGAGCGGTTTTTTAAGGAAGTCTATAATACCATATGTCTTCTGGTATCTTGGTTCATAGCCCTCCTCATGAGCAGTAAACAGGATTATAGGCACATTACTGAGTGATCTTATATTATGTATGTCCCTGCATATCTGTAACCCGTTTGTATTAGGAGTGGTGAGATCCAAGAAGATGAGTAATGGATTTATCTTCTTGGCCATCATTATTCCTATAGGCCCGCTGGATGCAGTAAAAACGAGATAGCCTTCAGGCTCGAGTGTCTTTGAGATGAGCCTGGCTGACTCCATGTCATTGTCTATTACAAGGATGCATTTATCCTTCATGATGGTCTTGTTTTATCAAAAACCTCCATCATTAAAGCTCCTCCCAGTATTTTTCAGGCATATCTGCTGCAAGCTTTAATGCGCCGTCTGAGCCGGCATACAGGGGCTCTTCGACACATCTCACATTGCAGGGTCCGTATTCCTTTAATGCATTGCTGATGTATTGTGCGATACCCCTAATCAGGCTTCCTCCTCCTGCTACAACAATATTGCGCTTTATCTTGGCCTGGAATTCAGGATCGAACCGTGCAATCATCTCAGAGGTTGTATCTATGATAGCTGGAAGAATGCTTTCGCATGCGCGCCTTATCTCATTTGTTATGTCGTGCATTACAGGCCTTCCATTAACAGGTATCTCTACATGAATTGCTTCCTCTGTGTCTCCAACAAAGCTGTATCTCTCCTTAAACTGCCTTATCATATTCAGATTGAAAGTGGAGTCGGGGTATTTCTCGCTCATGTAACTGTAAAGCTGTTCGTCAACATAATCCCCGGCAGTGAGTATTGTCTTTTGATCATTCTCATCAGGTATGGAGCCGTGCATAATGCAGAAATCAACCGTACCTGCACCGAGATCTATTATAAGGGCATTATTAAGTAAGTTCAGGCCATAAGCCACCGAAAATGGCTCTGAGACCACCATCAAGGAATTCACATACTCAGAAACAGCCTTTCTTATTGCAAGCTTGTTTATCTTCAATGTATCGGCAGGCACACCGACTATAGCGTATATCTTCTGCTCTGGCTGGGGTTTCACTAATCCTATCATGTATCGGATAAGCTCCCTGACAGCCTCCTCGTTCCTTTCTATCCCCTCTTTTATCACGCCTCTTTCCAACGGCCTGTAAAGTTCGAGAGAAAGCCTGTTTTCCAATGCCTCTGAGCCGAAAAGAACATCCTTGCCGAGCACCTTGGCTGCTATAAAGTCCTTTGGCCATCCCACATAGCTTTCAACCCAGTCTTTTATGTCATTGCTTGCTGAAATGGCGCTCCTTGATGTTCCAAGGTCTATTCCCACATACAGTGCGCTGTCCTTCTTTCCTGTTTGCTGTTTCATGAATTACTCCTTCCATTTAGTAGATATTGGATTATCCCCGCTTCAAGGTAACGGGCTATATCCTCCCTATAGTTTGGATTGTTGAGTTTATATTCTTCTTCCTTGTTGCTGAGGCATGCCACCTCAACCAGTATACCGGGCATATCAACGCCCAGAAGCACAAGGAAAGGAGCCCGCTTTACGCCAAAATCTAAGACATTCTTATTCAGCGTTTTCATATGCAGAAACAGATTCTTCTGAATCTGAGCCGCAAGGACCCTTGATTCCTGTAGTTTCAATGTATTGCCAATCTTCTGAATAACTTCATTGTAATCGCTCAGGCTGTATCTTGACCCTTCGTTCTCCTTAGCAGCAAGTCTCAGTGTATTTTCGTCAGAAGAAGGTCCAAAATAGTATGTCTCGATAATATCTATCGGCTTTGCAGGGAGGTAATTCACATGTATGGAAATGAAGATATCTGCCTTGCTTGAGTTTGCTATTTCTATTCTCCGTTTTAGAGACAGCGACTTATCCTTTTCCCTTGTCATGAGAACATTATACCGCATGTGTTCTTCAAGCCTCTCCTTAAGCCTCTGTGCTATATCTAATGTGATGTTCTTCTCCATCGTACCCAGTGTGCCTATTGCGCCAGGGTCATCTCCGCCATGCCCTGCATCTATGATAATGGTCTTTACCTCAAGACCAAACACCCTTTTTAAAGGCACTGCTGTTTCATTCAGCAAAGAGCTATAGTCCGAGGGGAATATCTCGTCTGGGTAATCTCCTGCATAATTTCTATGTTGAATGGTGGCGTTGATTACCGCATCGTTGCTGGAGACGAGGGGATTTAAATAGTCCGTATAACCAAAAGAAAACAGTAGCAGCATTACATAGAGAAACAACAAACGACCCTTTAAAAAAGGAAATCTGCTTGCTTTTGTAGCAGGCTTTTTGCCTATGACCCTCAGGTTTTCATCATACAGAGCTTTAAGGAGTGTCTGTCTTAGTTGTGTTTCTCTCCTAAGTAACTTCATCATCAACTAAAAATCACCGCTGTCAGGGCTTAAAAGGTTTCTTTTAAGAATAATCAGGCATCATCTCCTATTTGATAGCAGATTATCTCATAAAGCTAAAAGGATTTCAAGCCCTCGATTGATCTTGCAAGTCTAAAATTTTATCTTGACTTTTTTATTAAATGTAATAATATAGAAAGGGGAATAGAAGAATTTTTAGGTTTAAGACATATAAGGCATAAAGACACGCGATGGATTTTATTTAAGCTGTAAGGAGGAGAAGAATGAAGAGGCTCTCTATCGTTATGGTGTCGGTGCTGTTTGTAATAGCCCTATCGCTAATGGCCTATGCGGGAAGCATTGTTTATTCAAAGCATAATTTGAGCTACATCCTTACTGCCGCTCCACCGAATGGCATGGGAGGGACAGTGGGAGCACAGTCCTTTAACCAGTATAACCAGATCTGCGTTTATTGCCACACACCGCATAATAGCGTGCCTCTTTCTGCAGGCGGGGGTTATAACTATCTCTGGAACAGGTATGCATCTACAACAACATATCAAGTCTATACCAGTAGCACATTGAATGCCACTGATGAACCAAGCACACTGTCATCAAGCGTATCAGGTATATGCATGAGCTGCCATGATGGGTCAATCGCAGTGGATATGGTTGTAAATACACCGCTGAACAACTGGAGCCCTGCACCTTATCATAGAAAGATGAGCACAGATACCTCCGATATTAATAGTTGCTCATATTGTCATAATGGCTCCTTTGCAATTGACCTACGGAAATCCTTCCTCGGCACAGACTTAAGGAATGACCATCCAGTTGGTTTTACATATAATGCAGCCTTAGCCCTTAGCGATGGAGGCCTTGAAACTCCTGGAACAAACTCTATCACAGGGACTACCAATGGCACAGGTATAACTCTGCCGCTCTATAATCAAAGGCTTGAATGTCCCACCTGCCATAATGTCCATGATCCAACATTTACACCTTTTCTAAGGGCATCAAATGATTCGAGTCTCCTATGCTTTACATGCCATCTAAAATAAAAGCTCATGATAGATTAGGGTGAATGGGTTAGGAAATAGCCGAACAAGTCATCTTGCCATAGAGATGTAAATCAGCGCCATAGCATCTTCGCTGCTTCCCATGTCATGACCTGGTATATATTCAACCCGTTCTTTAGGTTACTATGATAGCTAATGTAAAGGCATACAGTCTCTGATACAGCTTTGGTAGCTGAAGCTTGACGAATACTTGAAAAAATAACAGAAAGGCTGTTATAATTCCATGCCGTAAAATGGAAAATCTATTTTTGGTCTTTTATAAAGACCTTATACAGAAGCTATGACAAGTGCAACAAGGGATAAGGTGACATCAGAAGGAACTAAGATATTGCCATTTTCTTCAGGGGAAGGAAGAGAGATATACAGGCACAGTGCTGCCCATATAATGGCGCATGCACTAAAAAAGCTTTATCCTGATGTTAAACTCGCAATAGGCCCTGCTACTTCAGAGGGTTTTTATTACGACTTTGATTATGATACCAACTTTACCCAGGATGAGCTCATAAGGATAGAGGAGAAGATGCGGGAGATAATCAAGGCAGACAATCCATTTATCCGCAAGGAACTTACAAGACAGGAGGCAATGGAGCTATTCAGGCATGCTGGAGAACCCTATAAGGTTGAGCTGCTTGATGAGATACAGGACGAGATAGTCTCGATATATCAAGAAGGCGATTTTGTTGATCTCTGCCGTGGGCCTCACCTGCCTTCGACAGGCAGGATAAAGGCATTCAAGCTTTTAAGTATTGCAGGTGCATACTGGCGCGGTGATGAAAGGAACAAGATGCTCCAGAGGATATATGGGACTGCCTTTGACAGCAAGGACGAACTAAATGAATACCTAAACTATCTGGAGGAGATAAAAAAGAGGGACCACAGAAGGCTCGGGAAAGAGCTTGATCTGTTTAGCATAAGCGATGATATAGGTCCTGGCCTTGTGCTCTGGCATCCGAGAGGCGCAATTATAAGAAAGACCATTGAGGATTTCTGGAGGGATGAACACTACAAGGCAGGTTATCATCTATTGTTTACCCCCCATATTGCACGGCTTGACCTCTGGAAGAAGAGCGGCCACTGGGACTTCTACAGGGAAAACATGTATTCTCCAGTTGATGTAGAAGGTCAGGAATACGAGATAAAGCCGATGAATTGTCCATTTCATATACATATATATAAGAGTCATCTGAGGAGTTATAAGGAATTACCAATACGGTTTGCAGAACTCGGCACAGTTTACAGGTATGAGAGATCAGGTGTGCTTCATGGACTTTTGAGGGTAAGGGGTTTTACACAGGACGATGCCCATATCTTCTGCAGGGAAGAGCAGATTGAGGATGAGATACAGAGGGTTCTGGATTTTACCCTGTTCATTCTAAGGACATTCGGCTTTGATAGATATGACATATATCTTTCAACGAGGCCCGAAAAGTATGTGGGCACGCTGGACGGCTGGGAACGTGCCACAAGTGCCCTAAAGCAGTCCCTTGAGGCAAAAGGGCTATTACATAATATAAAGCCAGGGGAAGGTGCCTTCTATGGGCCGAAGATTGATATAGAGATTAAGGATTCCATCAACAGGGCATGGCAGTGTAGCACTATACAGGTGGACTTCAGTATCCCTGAGAGGTTTGACATTACATATCGCGGCAGTGATGGGAAGGAACACAGGCCCATAATGATACACAGGGCACTAATGGGCTCCCTTGAGAGATTCTTTGGTGTCCTGATAGAGCATTATTCCGGGTCATTTCCATTATGGCTTTCGCCTGTTCAGGCTGTTGTGTTCAGCATTGCTGAAAGACATGCGGGATATGTCTCCAGCGTTGCTATGAAACTCAGGGATGAAGGTTTAAGGGTAGAACTGAATGTAGACAACGAAAAGATTGGTTATAAGGTCAGACAGGCAATAGCATCAAGGATTCCATATATACTTGTTGCTGGCGATAAGGAGGTAGAGGATAATACTATAAATGTAAGAAGGCGGGATGGAACCAATCTTGGGGCATTATCCATCCAGGAAACAAGCAGCATCCTTATGGATGATCTGAAAAACAGGAGGTGATAGCATAAGTAAAGAGGCAAGAATCAACGAAGAAATAAGGACAAAAGAAGTAAGACTTATAGACCCGGAAGGTAAACAGTTAGGGGTAGTTCCTATAAGGGAGGCATTGAGGATAGCAGAAGAACATGGTCTTGACCTTGTTGAGGTTGCGCCGCTTGCAAACCCTCCGGTCTGTAAGATAATGGACTTTGGAAAATACAGGTATCAACTTAGTAAAAAGACGGCAAAACACAAGGTCACCGAGGTTAAAGAGATAAAGGTAAGGCCTCAGATAGATGAACACGATCTTGATTTGAAGATACGAACCATCGAGCGATTTTTAAAGGATGGAAACAAGGCTAAGGTTACCATGATGTTTAGAGGCAGAGAGATAGTCCATTCGGCACTTTCAAGGAAGGTCTTTGAAAGGATAACAGATGCCCTTTTGGGAAAGGTTAATATAGAGCAAATGCCGAAACTTGAAGGTCACCATATGACAATGGTCCTTGCGCCAAAAACAAGCAAATAGTCTAAGGCCAGTAAATACTCTAAGGATTGAACAGGAGGTATAAGTGCCAAAACTAAAAACACACAGAGGGGCTGCCAAGCGGTTCAAGATTACCGGGACAGGAAAGGTCAGGAGGAGAAAGGCATACAAGAGTCATCTCCTCACCGGCAAGCCTGCAAAAAGGATGAGACGGTTAAGGTCAGGCGATACTGTTAATGATGCAAATAAGGACGCCATAAAAAAACTATTACCATATGCATAAAAAATGATCCCCTAAAAAATCAGAGGGTTTTTAGGGTGGAAAGAGGTGAGATAATGCCAAGAGCAAAAGGTGGATTCAAGACAAGAAGGAGAAGGAAAAAGATTCTTAAGATGGCAAAGGGCTACTATGGCGGCAAAAGTCGCCTCTACAGGATTGCCACAGAAGCTGTTGACAGGGCATTGCTCTATGCCTATAGAGACAGGAGGAATAAGAAAAGGGAGTTCAGGTCATTATGGATTATCAGGATAAATGCGGCTGTTAGAGCATTCGGCATGAGCTATAGCCAGTTTATGGCTGGCATAAAGAAGTCCAATATTGCGCTGAACAGAAAGGCCATTGCCGATATAGCAGTTAATGACCAGAAGGCGTTTTCAGACCTCATGGATACGGTGAAGAAGGCTGTAAATCAGTAGATGCATGAAGAACTACTCAGGCTGAAGGAAGAGGCATTAAAGGATATAGCTGAGGCAGAAGAACTAAAGAGCCTTCAGGATATAAGGGTAAGATATTTAGGTAAAAAAGGTCTTGTTACAGAAAAACTTAAGGGCATTGCAGGACTTTCAAAACAGGAGAGGCCTGAATTTGGAAGGGTTCTTAATGAAATCAAGGCATTAATCGAGTCATCCATATCCAGAAAAGAAGACATCCTCAAGGCTGCTGACAAGCAGAGGATGCTCAGGTCTGAGGCAGTTGACATAAGCCTGCCTGGGTACTTTACTACCATTGGCAGGGAGCATCCCATAAGCAAGATCCTCTCTGAGATTACCCAAGTCTTTACATCCCTTGGTTTTACAGTGGAGGAAGGCCCTGAGGTGGAATCTGATTATTACAATTTTGAGGCACTTAATATACCAAAAGACCATCCTGCAAGGGATATGCAGGATACCTTTTACATATCAGATGACATATTGCTCAGGACCCATACATCCCCTGTCCAGGTCAGGGTTATGGAAAGGCAGAGACCTCCGTTACGTGTTATAGCCCCTGGGAAGGTCTATAGATGCGATTCTGACATCACACATACTCCGATGTTCCATCAGGTCGAGGGCTTTATGGTGGACACTGATATCCGTTTCAGCGACCTTAAAGGCATCCTTGAGCTTTTTATACATGCCATGTTTGGGCCAGAGACCTCTATACGGTTTCGACCAAGTTTTTTCCCCTTTACAGAGCCAAGCGCTGAGATTGACATAGGATGTGTGTTATGTTTTGGTGCAGGATGCAAGGTCTGTAAGGACACGGGCTGGCTTGAGATACTTGGTGCAGGCATGATAAATCCACGGGTTTTTGAGATGGTTCATTACGACCCTGAGATATACACAGGTTTTGCCTTTGGCATGGGTGTTGAGAGGATAACAATGCTTAAATATGGCATTGATGATATAAGGCTCTTTTTTGAAAACGACATACGGTTCCTGGAGCAGTTCTGATGAGGGCGTCTTTCATCTGGCTCAAGGAATTCGTATACCTTGACAGGGATGTCAAAGAGGTTGCGCATGCACTTACCATGACAGGCCTTGAGGTGGAGGGCATTGACGATATAGATGGCGACAGTATCCTTGAGATTAATGTAACGCCGAACAGGCCTGATTGCCTGAGTATCCTCGGCATTGCAAGAGAGCTTTCAGCCATATACGAAATCCCGCTTAATCTTAAAACTCATGCAATTAATGAGGTCAAGGGAAAACTCCCTGATATAAGAATACTGCAACCTGAGTTGTGCCAGAGGTATGCGTGCAGGCCAATACTTGATGTCAATGTACAACCCTCTCCCCTGTGGATGCAGAAAAGGCTTGAGGCACATGGCTTCAGACCAATAAATAACATCGTAGATGTAACAAACTATGTCCTTATTGAGATGGGACATCCTTTGCATGCCTTTGACTACGACAGGATAAAAGGCAATGAGCTACTGGTTGGAAGGCTGAAGCACAAAGACAATTTTTTAACACTTGATGGCATTGAAAGAGAGATATCGCCTGATATGTTACTTATAATGGACAGGGAAAGACCTATTGCAATTGCAGGTGTCATGGGCGGGGAAAATACTGAGGTTACATCTGATACGCGCAATATCCTCCTTGAATCAGCGTATTTCTCACCTTCATCCGTAAGAAGGACTTCAAGGGCTCTTAATCTGAGGACAGATGCATCCTACAGGTTTGAAAGAGGAACCGACATAGAAGGCCTTGTAATGGCATTAAACAGGGCTGCACAACTTATATCTGAGCTTGCAGGCGGCAGTGTCCTTGAAAAGATTGATGTATATCCTGATGTCTATATATATCAGACAATAGATCTCTCAACCAAGAAATTAAACAGTGTCCTTGGAACAGGACTTAGAACCGATTATATTGCAGATACCCTGAAGAGATTGAATCTGACGATTGAAGGAGTAGGGGAGGACATGAAGGTTACTCCCCCTACCTACAGGAGGGATATTAGGCGTGATATAGACCTGATTGAAGAGGTTGCAAGGCTTTATGGTTATGACAGGATTCTGACCACACTGCCTGCTGGTAGAATGCTGCCGTTGAAAAGCAGCGAAAGGGCAATTGTCCAAAGGATAAAAGATATCGTGAGGGGCTGTGGTTATACAGAGGTAATAAACTATAGCTTTCTCGATCCTGTTTCGCTGGATACGCTGCATTTACCCGAAGCGGATAGGAGGATGCGGCTGATAAGGATATTAAATCCCCTGAGAAAGGAAGAGGAGGCTCTGCGGACAACACTTGTGCCGGCACTGATAGATAATCTTATTCTTAATATCCGAAGGGCACAAAAGGATATAAGGCTGTTTGAGGTCTCCAAGGTCTTTTTCTCAACGAAGGATGAAATGTCAACTGGCTCTCCAAAGAATCTTTCACCTTCGGGGGTCAAGGAGGTTTTGACATTAGCAGGCATCCTCTTTAAGGGTGAACAACATCTCCTGTGGAAAAACAATGTGGGTGAGTTTTTTAGGCTGAAGGGCTGTATTGAGTCTATTTTCTTTGACCTGAAGATAACAGATTACTCATTCCAGACCGTATCGGGGAACCATGTAGAGCCGTTTCTCCACCCTAATAAATCTGCAAGGGTTGCTGTTGCTGGAGAGTTCATCGGTTATCTTGGAATACTCCATCCTGACATTGAAGAGTCTATGGGGGTAGATGGTGAAATAGCAATCTTTGAGATAGATATGGATAGGCTTACTGCCCTTTGTCCAAAACAGATAAAATACAGGGCAATCCCAAGGTATCCGTCGGTTGATAGAGACGTGGCTGTTGTTGTGGATGATACCCTGCCAGCCATTGAGATTGAAAAGGCCATAAGGGCGTTTCCCGCAAGCATTATTGAATCTGTGAGGCTCTTCGATGTATACAAGGGTGCTAACATACTGGAAGGTAAAAAGAGTCTTGCATTCTCCATATGCTACAGGGCAGATAACAGAACACTTACTGCAGAGGAGGTAGATGACCTGCATATGAAGATAGCAGGATACTTAAAAAAGACCTTTGGTGCATGGTTAAGGTCTTAGCTCTGCCTTAACCCTCTGTACCGTTTCCTGAACCCTGCTCTCATAAAATCCCTGGAGGATTTCCGAGATGCGGGGATATTTCCCTGTCAACTCCTCAAGGTCTGCCCTGCCAATCTCGAAGACCTCAATATCTGTGCTTGCTATTACACTCGCTGTTCTCGGCCTTCCTGTGAGAAAGGCAACCTCGCCAAATATGTCGCCGTCAGAGAGGGTTGCAAGCCCTATCTCTTTTCCACCTATGTGCGTAATAACCTTTGCAATGCCTTTCTTGATTATGAACAGAGAATCGCCCGAATCCCCTTCCTCAACAATCCTGTCTTCAGACTGAAAAGAAAGGGGGATAAGTTTGCCTTTAAGCTCTGAAAGCTCCTCGGCAGACATTCCCGAAAAAAGCGATAACTCTCCTATTGCACCAGACTCCGATGTGAAAGGCTCCTCCACAGGCTCTATTTCTTCCATGGGTTTGCCCAATGCCGATATAGTAGCAGGCCTGAGTGTCTCCTGTTCCTTCAGTATCTCATCAAGCCTTTTAAGTGAAACAGAATCATCAGTGTCTATCTTCAGTATCATCTTGTAAAGGGCCAATGTCTTGTCCTTGAAGCCTTCCTTATACAGGATGGCTGCTGCCTTATGGTAGGATGACACAGCCATCTCCTTTTGCCCTGTCTTCTGATAGGCATCACCCATCCTGAGATAGACCAGGTGGTTTTTTGGTTCAAGGCTGCTGATTGTATAGAGCAGTTCAATTACCTTATTCCATCGCTCCTTTTTTACAAGATCAGAATAGTCTTCCCACAGTTCTTCCTTATTTTTCATCTAATCACCTACCTTATAGCCTGATTTCTCTATAGCCCTTTTTATTATGCCATCATCCACAGCCTCCTCATCATATTTCACCTCTGCCTCTCCTATAGTAACCTTCGAGTCCTTTACAGCGTTGAGACTATCCAATGCCTTTTTAACCCTCATTACACAGTGCTGACAGCTCATGCCATGGATCTTTATAGTCTTTGTAATCATCCTGCCTCCCCTTTTTATATTTTAACTACAAAATTTGATATAATCAATACAGGTTTATTCAGCGGTTGCAGAAACAGTAAAAACCTCTGGAGGGGAATATGATCTTATGCAGAAATATCTTTTGTTTTTTTGCTGTCTTAACAATAGCCCTATCAGGATGCGAATCCCTCAAGTCTTCCAGGCCTATCATTCCGATAAAAGAATATGAGCGGATGATCGTCGGGAGGCTCGATGCCCAATATGTTGGAACTCAGAATTGTCTTTCTGCCTGCCATTATCATGACAAGATAAGGCGTGACTTTGAGGCAAGCACAATGGGGCTTCAACTTTCAAGAAAATCTGGCCTACCTATAGTTGATTGTGAGTCATGCCATGGGCCAGGAAGCCTTGCCATAGAAGGGATAACCCCTGAAAAGGTCGCGATGGATGCAAAGCAGGGAAAACAGACTGCGTGCAACTATAAAACCCTAATCGACCTGAATAACCTTCCTGCTCAGGCAAAATCCCTCATATGTCTTAAGTGTCACACTGCCAATGCAACCTTCAATCTTCATAATTGGAATGCGGGTGTTCATGCGATCAATGATGTCTCATGTTTTGACTGCCACAAGATTCATGCGGGACCTGATCTAACGGTTAAACCAAGGGAAATATCTGAGATGTGTTACAAATGCCATCAGGAGATTAAGGCGGAGTTTTCACTGCCGAGTCATCATCCGGTACCCGAGAAAAGGATGTTCTGCACAGACTGTCATGACCCGCATGGGACATCCAACGATAAAATGTTAAGAAAAGATACTGTGAAACAGACATGTACCCAATGCCATGCAGAGAAGGAAGGCCCATTTGTATACGAGCATGCTGAAAACACAGAGGACTGTCGGACATGCCACAGCCCTCACGGCTCGATAAACAACAATCTGCTTGTACTGCGGGTGCCCTTTTTATGCCTCCAGTGCCATTCAGGGCACAGGACATCGAGCACCTCTGCAATAGAATCAAAAGGGGCGTTTTATACAAGATGCACAGACTGCCATTCACAGATTCACGGCACAGACCTTCCATCTCCAAGTGGTAGTGGAAGGTTTATCCAGTAGGGGAGGGTGAGATGAAAAAGATATTTATCTCTCTTTTGTTCGTTATAATTTCTGGCAGTACGGTTTTAGCTCAGGGGGTTGATACAGGCGAGGTTACTTCAGAAGAGGTATATACATTCCCTGTGATAAAGCCAGAGGTATCCACATTTGGCGGCTACAGGTTTGTTGACCTCAGCGGCTCTGAAAGGGCTGACGAATATGAATACCTGCACGACTCCATCTCATTGGGTGGCGAGGCAAGGATATTTTCATTTCCCCATAGATTCCACCTCGACCTTGATCTAAAAGACAGAAAGGACTATTTCAGTGATATCAGTTATTCATATAAGGATATTGTTCAGTTCAGGTGGATAAACAGGACGCTGTTCCATAACCTGGATAACATCAGGCTTATAGACCTTGATCCTGCAACACCATCCCCTGGTGTTGATGCCAGAGACATGGATGAGAAGTATGGTGTAAAGGTTGGCATGAACACTGTCTTCTTAAGATTTAAGACGCCTGATTATCCATTTCATATCTATGCAGAAGGCAGCCTCGTAGAAAAAGACGGAACACAACAGCAGAGAAGCCTGTTAGGGGCAGGTTATTTTAACGATATTGTAAGAACTTCTCAGAGCAGGAATATAGACTGGCAGACGAGAAACCTTGTTATTGGAGTAAACAGCCATCTCGGACCAATCGAAGTTGATATATCCCATGGTGAAAAGAGATTTACTGCAGGCGGTGATACGGTTCTCTACGATACCTATTCGGCCGCAGGCTCTCCCCCTGGTTCAACAAGGGCGGCAGGTGTATTCCCTCATAATCTGATCCCCGATCTTACAGGCTCGTCAAATACTATAAAGATTCACACCTCTTATACAGGAAGCATTGTTGCCGCTGCAACCATCTCAAAAACAGACAGAAAGAATGAGGACAGCGGAGCAAGGGCAGGTTATTTTATGGGCGCGGGCGAGGTGACATGGATGCTCACGACAAGACTCGCATTCTTTCTGAATTACAGGCATAAAGAGGCCGATATAGATAATCCAGGCAGTATAACTATAGCAGATATATCAAATCCTGCAAACACCTATACCTATCAGGTAAGACCCTCCATCTCATCAATGACCGACACAGTTTCAGGAGTACTACGCTACAGACCAATCTCGTTTTTAACTCTCAGGACAGAGTATTCTTACGAGAATATCCACAGAAAAAATGCCCACGAATGGAATATTCCTGACTCGACAAAAAGGGACATCCTATCTTTATCGGCAGATACGAGGATTTTAAAGGGCGTAAATCTCAGGGCAAGGTATATACATAAGGAAATAGATAATCCTGCATATAATATAGAGCCTAACCGTTGCAATGAGGGCAGGGTATCGGTCTCATGGATACCGATCCCGAGGATAAATACACTGTTAAGCTACAGCATTGTAAGGGAGAAGCGGAATGATCTGTACTATGATGGTGTCCAAGATGCAGGAGACAGGGATGCAAAAAGGGATAGGCTGCTGGGCAGTATTACATTCCTCATCTTAAAAAACCTTTCGCTTACTACAAGCTATGCCTATATGCATAACAAAGTTACGCAGGATATAGTCTATGGTTCAAGCATTTCCCCGTTCCCTGAACTGCTCGATCCAGCGGTTCCATATAAAGATATGGCTCATAATTATGCAATTGATGTCAACTATATGCCGAAGAACAACATAACTGTTAATGCAGGCATCAGCTATTCAATAAGCAGCGGGATGTTCTATCCTAACAGCCAGGATCTCCTGCAACCAGTGTCTGTTGCGTCATTCTCTGAACTCAAGTTAAGAGAAACCGTCTATTCTGCCTCAGGAGAATATAGATTCAGAAATGGTTTTGCAGCAGGTCTCCAGCTTAGATATACTGTTGTCAAGGATGTTTTAGATAATCCCAATGACGATTTGAATAATGGCAAGGCGCATATCATATTGCTGACGCTCTCAAAGAGGTGGTAATGGACAATAGGATTAGGAACCTGGGATTAAGGATTAAAAACAATAGAAATCCGTATCTTTTAATCCTGCTTTTTGTCCTTTTAATCCCCCAACTAGTTTTCGCCTCTCATTGTTTTGCAGCCAAAAAGACAATTGGAGTGATAATGACAGGGGATATCCCATACTACAGGGATATGGAAAATGCATTTGTGTCAAAACTTAGCAGAGATGGTTATCTGGACAATGTGGATATAATAATACAGAGGCCGTATCCTGATCCCATCTCTTTGAGCAATGCTGCAAGGAAGCTCATAGCTTTAGATGTTGATATAATCGTTGCGTATGGCGCACCTGCGGTCATTGCAGTTCTGAGAGAGAAAACAACGATACCTGTTGTCTATACTGGTGTATATGAGCCGCTCACCTTGAAGATCAGGGCAAAAAATATTACAGGTACATCTTCAAGGATATCGATCTCGAGCCTGTTGCGATATCTGAAAGGAATGCGTACTATCACAACCCTCGGGGTTATCTATAGCACAAACGAAGAGGATTCTATATATCAGATGGAAGAATTGCTCAGGTTCTCAAATCAGTATGGATTTAAGATTGAAAAGATAAATCTTAGGAGGCCTCAGGATGCAAAACTGTTACTTTCAGGCAAGAGGTTTGATGCGATCTTCATTACCACCAGTTCCATAGCGAATATGGCATCTTATTCGATCATGGATTTCTCAAGGGATTATCGGATCCCTACTGCCTCTTTGCTTCCTGATAAGAGTTCGCATGCGATAATTACCCTCTATGCAAGTCCTAAGGAGCTGGGCGAAAAGGCTGCCGAGAAGGTTATAAAGATACTTAATGGGACCCCACCTGAGCGGATTCAGGCGGATTCTTCAAGCAATACAGAATTAGTCTTCAATCTAAAGGAGACAATTGCTATGGGTTTAAGGATACCAATGGAGTTGACAACGGAGGCAACTAAACTAATTCAATGAAAATGAATAGACTGCCGAGATTCATAATTGTCTTTTTGCTTGTGCTTTTCATGCCCGTAAAGGCGTTCTGCCAGAACGAGGTACTTATAGGACTTATACCAGAAGAGAATATTTTCAATCAGATGGAGAGATATAGACCACTTGCGGCCTATCTGTCCAGTAAGCTCGGTATCAATGTGAAACTGACAATACTGAGCAGGTATGGAGACATTATTGATAGGTTTAAGGCCAGGGGGATGGACGGTGCGTTCTTTGGTGTATTCACAGGTGTCCTTGCCATGGAAAAGCTGGGAGTAGAACCAATAGCAAGGCCTGTAAACCTTGATGGAACATCAACTGTCAATAGTTTAATATTTGTAAGAAAGGACAGCGGGATAAAAAATGTGAAGGATATGAAGGGTAAAAGGATAGCCTTTGTTGACAGGGCAACAGTAACGGGCTATCTATATGCAATAGCATTCCTGCGGGACAAGGGCGTTAAAGACATTGATAGATATTTTAAGGAATACTATTTCACAGGAAGTCATGATTCTGCAATATACTCTGTCCTTGACAATAGGGCTGACATAGGTTCTGCAAAGAGCAAGGTTTACCAGAGGATGATAGAGAAAGACCCTGTCATCAAAGACGAACTGACTATCATTGCGAGGTCCAGCGAGTTTCCAGATACAACCCTATGCCTTAGGAAGGGCCTGCCTGCAGGCATAAAAGCAAGGATTAAGGCAATACTCTTGAACATGGACAAGGAGCCCGAAGGCAGAGAGGTCTTAAGAAGACTGAGGGCCTTAAGATTTGTCGCTGCCAGCAGGAACGACTTCCTGCCTTTTTTTGAACTGGCAAGAAAGACAGGCATAAATTTAAAGCGCTACAGATATAAATGAGGAAACGACTTATATATTCTCTGTCCATCCTGTTTCTCCTGTTCACTGCAGGAATAGCACTGAGTATGCTTTATATATACAAGATAACTGCAAACCTTGAATCTGTCATAAATCTTCACAGGGTTGAAATAATTCGCCAGAATCTTGTTATCAACACCCAGACCGTACAGTCTAACCTATACGCAGAAGGAACTGCCTTTGGCAAGGAAGTCGATGTGATAGTTAACAATGTTACAGCCCTTGACAATTCTGTCCATACCTGTAGCGCCTGTCATCACAACAAACAGATGACAGCGAGGCTTAAAGATCTCGGAGACACGGTGGAGCAGTATAAGGATGCAATAAGTTATTTACTAACAACTACAGCAAATCCAGAGAGGATAAAGCGGCTTAAGACAGTTGCAGTGGATATTGGAGATTCGCTTTTATCAAAAACGCAGGAGATGGCCTTTATTGCAGACAAGAGTCTAAACGCTAAAACCATCCAGGCTATTAGGGATATAAACAATTCGAGGGTTATACTGATTGTAACTCTCATCCTTGCCTTTATTATCGCCCTAACAACTGCCGTTACACTTACAAGACAGATAACAAGGCCTGTATATGAGCTTGTCAATGCAGCAAGGATGATAGCATCAGGGAACCTTGGATATCAGACATCATATAAGGATAAGACAGAGTTTGGAGAACTTGCCAGCAATTTTAATGCAATGAGTACTGCCCTTAAAGATGGACATGAAAAAGTTCTTCGATATATAAGACAGCTCTCGGGTCTGTACAGCATAACCCTTTCCTTTTACAGAATCACAGACATGGAGGATGTATACAGGGAGATATGTCAGCAGGTGGCTGACCTATTAAAGGTCGGGCAATGCGGCCTTATCCTTTATGACAATGAGAGGGATATGTTTATCCATCAGCCCTCTGCCTTTGGTTTGAATAATGATGAGATTGGCCTTCTAAGATTCAAAAGGCAGAGGATCGAAAATCTATTTAAGTTTTCAAACGGTCTTCCCATTGTCTCAAATAATCCTGCAAACGATGACCGCTTTGACCCAAGGATAGCAAATGCCCTTAATGAGCGTTCGCTCTTGATAGCATGGCTCTATAGAAAGGGGAAAATACTTGGAGCTATCAGGGCCGCAAATAAAGATAGGGAATTTACAGAGGAGGACGCAAGGCTTTTAACAATCCTGGGAAATCATATGGCAGTGGCTATAGAAAATGCCGAGCTTTATAAGAACCTGCAAGAGCAGATGATTGAATTAAGAGAGACCCAGGAACAGCTCGTCCAGTCTGCAAAGCTTGCTGCGATAGGAGAGCTTGCATCCAATGTTGCCCACGAGATAAACAATCCCCTGACAAGCATCCTCGGCTATACTGAACTGATAAAGGACGAGAGGGATATTGACCTTATCAGGGAAGACCTCAGTATAATTGAGAGGGAATCCCTGAGGGCAAGGGAGATTGTAAGACAACTGTTAGAATTCGCAAGAAGAAGACCATTGCAGGTTACAGATGTTGATATAAATGAAGTGCTGAAGGATGTAATCCCTCTTGTAAGCAACCAGGCAAGGCTGAATAATGTTGAGCTATTTGAGGAGTATGAGGATCTGCCGAAAACAATTGCAGATTCAAATCAATTGAAGCAGGTCTTTATCAACATAATCAATAATGCCATCTTTGCAATGCCAGAAGGCGGCAAGCTCTCTATAAGGACATCACGACTTGGAGAATATATCCTGGTCATTTTTAAGGATACCGGTATTGGCATTCCAAAAGAGGTCATACCAAAGATATTTGAACCATTCTTTACAACAAAACAGGATGTAGGAACAGGCCTTGGTCTGTCTATAAGCTACAGCATAATACAGAATCATGGTGGAAGGATTGATGTGGAAAGCCAGGAAGGGAAGGGTTCAACATTCACGGTCAGGCTGCCTATAAAGGGCTTTAGTTAATGCTCTTCACATATATCTCCCTTGCAATCTCCGGGTCAAGGGCAATTGTTGTCTCATCCACCTGAATGACATAGGATGGCCTTTTCTGGGTTAATCTGAGTATGTTGCCTGCAATTACACCAAGTGCTGCAAGCTTGCTGAGCCGTTCACGCTCTGTGGGTACAATAAAGACTATCCTTCCCATTTCTCCTACCTCAAAATCAGTAAGCCTCATAACCAGAGGTCTCAATTCCACATTGTATTTTTTGCAGCATTCTCCCCTTGGTATGGGTTTGCCGTGAGGACAGGTCGGAGGGTGGCCAAGAAAGGTGCAGACGCTGTCTGTTGTATCTTCCGACAGGATATGCTCAAACTGACAGGCGTTGGACTCTGTCTGGTTTGCGTCAAGCTCAAAGACCTCTGAAAAGAGCCTTTCGACAAGGCGGTGTCTGCGCACAATGCCTTCTGCCCTTTGCTCACCAGCCTGGGTCAATGTCACAAGCCCATTTTTCGTGCTTATAAGACCTTCTTCCATAGCCCCTTCCATAACCTCCAAAGCATTGTCATCTACAAGCCTTTCAACAAGGTTCTTGCAGTTTAATACACCCTGTTCCCTCAAGATCCAGGAGAGTTCTAATAGCTCATCAACACGTTCTTTCTGCATGATTAATAATATAGGAATCTATCGTCTATTTTCAAGGCATACCAACAAACTCTTTTTTCCTCAACTCCTCTATCATAGCTCCGAGCTCTGGCCCAGGTTTAAGACCAAAGACCTTCTGGATATGCTCAGAAGACATAGAAACAGATGAGGAGATGCTTTCATATCGTTCAGCCATATCAATGAGTTTTATATCTCCGATCAGTAGAACCACATCATAAAGGGCGTTACCTGCATTCTTAAAGGTGTCATATAGATTGGGCTTATCTCTACCACCCTTATAGGTGGCAATTGCCCTGTTGCATCTCAAGAGCCTTTTTCTTATATCACTGCTAAATCGTAGTCTCTTTGATATCGCTGTTACATTTGTGCCATGTAACAGCGCCTCAAGATGTAAAAGACCTTTAATTGTCAAGCCATGAGAGTAGATTTCTTCAAGTCCTGTCTTAAATTCTGATGGCATTTGTTTTATCGTATTATTAAGAGTATAAACAGCTTGAAGATTCACACCTAATATATTTGTTGATAAATCAAATATCTTCTCCAGGATACCATCAGATAAGGCCATCCTGAGATATTTCTCTGAATGTTCTGAGCTTAAGATATTGAATAATTCAAAAGTAATCCTTTCAGGAGAGGGAAGGGATACAAGTTCTGCAAGTTCCACTATATAACCTCTTGTTACCTCCTCAATAATGCCATTTATCTCAGAGGCCATTCTATATGCCCGTAAAAGCCTTAATGGATCTGCTATAAGGTTATCTCTTTTAATAGCCCTTACAATCATCAAATCAATATCTTGAAGGCCGTTAACAATATCAATAAGCCCTTTGCCAGGTGACCAGGCCAGGGCATTAATAGTGAAATCTCTGCTTTTAAGATTCTCATTTAACTCTTCAGTAAACAATGAAAAATCAATTGTATGACTGTCCTTTAAGACAAGCCGGAATACCTTCTCATCTCTTAAACTGACAACAGTTGCATCGAAATCAACAGCAAGCTGTTTAATGAGGGGGGGGAGATGGTTTTTTATTATAAAGTCCATATCCTTTGAAGGTTTACCCAAGAACATATCACGCAAATAGCCGCCAATAAGATATACTTCAAAACCAGGTGTTAGTTTAAAGATGTGGCCTACAATAGGATCTGAAAGGAGTTTTTCTGATAGGGCAGAGTATTTCATCTTCTTGCCATAGGGCATGCCTGCCTATAATTTTTTTGTAATTCCAACATACATCTATTTTTAAAAAACTTTACATAATATATATTATCAGACATAAGCTTTTTACACGAAATGTGTAAAAGTTGTTATTAAGCATGTTTGTTTGCACGATGGAAATCGCTCCAACCTTAGAAAATCAACCATATGCCCAAGTTTTAGGCATATGGAAAAATCTTATAATATAAGGACTTACAATATTGTTGTGCAGTTTCCTATCTCCCTGCCTGATAATCCGCCATTTCGAAGGTCATGTATTTGAACGGTGATTATATCGCCTTTTTTCTCTGTTGATTGTTCTATATTGACCTCAAGATAATTTTCTGAAATTCCCTTAAGATACATAGAATTATTGTCTGTTTCCTCTATTATCACATTCACAAATCTTCCTAATTGCCTTTGTTTATAAATATTTTTCTTATTTATTGAGAGTGTCCTTAGTGCCATTGCCCTTAACCCCTTTGTGTTATTCCTTACCTGCCCATCCATGGCTGCAGCAGCAGTGTTGTGTCTCCGTGAAAATGGAAATACATGGATATAACTAAAGGGTAATTCCTCTATAAACCTGTAGCTCCTCTGGAAGCTCTCCTCTGTCTCGCCTGGAAATCCGACAATAACATCGGTTCCTATACAGATATTGGGAACCCTTTTGACAATCCTGGAGATTACCTTTCTATAAGATGATGTGTCATATCTACGATTCATAAGTGTTAGTATGTCATCGTCTCCGCTTTGCAGTGGTATGTGAAGATGCGGGCATACCCTGCCTGTCTCTATCAGTGATATAAGGTCGTCGTTTACCTCATTTGGTTCAAGTGAGCTTATCCTTATCCTTGGAATAGCTGGGTCATTTGTAAGCTCTGTAAGTAATTCTATTAGACTACTTTTAGGCAACAAGTCCTGACCATAAGAGCCGATATGTATGCCTGTAAGGATAATCTCATTATAGCCTTTATAATAAAGCGCTTTTGCATGTCTTACAGCATCCTCAATACTGATGCTTTTACTCCTGCCCCTTGCCATTGGCACTATGCAGTATGAGCATCTGTAATTGCATCCATCTTGCACTTTAAGATAGGCACGAGATCTTGTTGAATAATAACAAAATTCACGCTTTTTAGCATCACCTTTGTGCTCGCCTATAAGATAGTTGATTATAGAATCCTTTTCTGTATTGTTAAAAACAATCACATCACCGAGTGTCTCGATCTCCTTGTGGTGCAATTGGGCATAGCAGCCTGTTACAATAACCTTTGCCTTGCCACTGGCTTGTCTGAGTGCCCTTCTTATTAACTGCCTTGCCTGGTAATCGGTCTTTCCTGTAACTGTGCATGTATTTATGATGTAAACATCTGCCATCTCATTAAACGGGATGATCTCAATACCATTTGAAAACAATGCACCCTGTATACAGGTACTATCTGCCTGATTTGTCTTACACCCGAGGGTTGACAATGCCACCTTCATAGAGAAATCTAACATTTAACCAGGTATTTGTTCAAGCAGATTGGAATTTCTGGTATAATCTATTATGAAGGTTGCCTTAACCATAGCAGGCTCTGACCCGACAGGTGGCGCAGGACTACAGGTGGATTTGAAGGTATTTAATGCCTATGGCATCTATGGGATTAGTGTTCCATCAGTCCTTACTGCCCAGAATACAAAGACAGTCCTTGATATATACGAACTGCCTGCAAACTTCTTCTCTTTACAGATGCAAGGCCTCTTACAGGATATAATACCTGATGCTACAAAAACAGGTATGCTCTATGATCCCGAGATAATCAGGATTACCGCACAGATGGTCAGGGCATTTGACTTAAGACACCTTGTAATCGATCCTGTCACTGTGTCATCTACAGGGACGGCATTGATAAAGGATAAGGCGCTTGAGACACTTAAAAAGGAGCTTTTCCCTCTCGCAGAGGTGATTACGCCAAATATATATGAGGCATCTCTATTAGGTGGAATTAAGATTGAAGATGAGGAGGACATGAAAAAGGCAGCAAAGATATTAAAGGATTCTGGGGCTCAGACTGTTGTTATTACAGGCGGCCATCTATCTGATAGAACCATTGACATTTTATATGACGGAGTGGAATTTCTTCGGATAGAGGGCAATAAGATGCCCGGCGAATACCATGGAACAGGATGTGTTTACTCTGCTGCCTTGACTGCCAATCTTGCCCTTGGGCAGGATATAAAAACCGCTGCCTTAAATGCAAAGGGGGTTGTGGACAAGGCCATAATGTCATCATTGAGGCTTGGGAACGGCCTCAGCCTTCTCAATCTATAAGCCTCCCACAGAGTGAGTGCTGTTTTGCCTCTATAATAAGGACATTAACCAACCTTCCCTTTAGAGCCTCATCACCTTCAAGATTGACTATCTTATTTGTCCTTGTCCTTCCTGTAAGCCTGTGTGGGTTTGTTTTACTTTTCCCCTCTATCAGTATCTCAAGGGTCTTGCCTTCAAGTTCCTTGTTCTTTTTCGATGTTATAGATTCCTGAAGCTCAAGGACATTTTCAAGCCTTTTCCCCTTTGTATCTTCAGGTACCTTTCCATCGAGTTTTATAGCGGCAGTATTAGGTCTTTCTGAATACTTAAAGGCAAATATCCCATCGTACTGTATCTCCTTTAGCGCATCTATGGTCTTTTCAAAGTCCTCCTCGGTCTCGCCTGGGAAGCCAACGATTATATCTGTTGTTATAGATAAATCATGGATTGTCTGCCTCAGCATATCCACCATAGATTTATACTTCTGATAGGTATAGCCCCTGTTCATAAGTTTTAGAATCCTGTCAGAGCCCGACTGTACCGGAAGGTGGATATGCTCGCATAGTTTTGGCAATTCTGCCATTGCTTTTAGCAAAGCCGCGGAAATGTCCTTTGGATGCGATGCGACAAACCTTATCCTTTCTATTCCATCAATTTGATGAAGCATATAAAGAAGACCAGGGAAGTCTACTATTGTAGTCCCGGCATCATCCCTATATGAATTAACATTCTGGCCGAGAAGGGTTACCTCCTTATAATCCATATCTGACAGGTCTTTGACCTCCTGATAGATATCAATGCCCGGTCTGCTTATCTCTCTTCCTCTTGTATAAGGAACAATGCAGTAGGAACAGAAATTATTGCAGCCGTACATAATAGATACAAATGCCCTTACCTCCTCTGCCCTCTTTGAAGGAATCTTCTGGAGATGGTATCCTGTGTTATCTCCGATGGCAACAGGGACTGGTTCGCTGCCATCAATCCAGAGGTCAAGTTTGTCAATATTCTGCGGGCCAAGGACAAAATCAACAGAGGGAAACCTTTTCCTGATACCCTCTCCGTGCTGTTGAGCTATGCATCCTGCAACCGCAAGCCTGAGAAATGGATTCTTTTTCTTGAGGATGCTGAGCCTTCCGAGCTCGCTATAGAATTTCTGCTCTGCCTTTTCCCTGATGCTACAGGTATTAAGGATAATCACACCTGCCTTCTTGATGTCCTCTGTTGGCTCATAGCCGTGAAGCTCAAGGATTCCAGCCATCCTCTCTGAGTCCTGGACATTCATCTGACAACCAAAGGTCTCTATGAAGAATTTCTGTTTTTCAGTCATAATTAAAAATAACATCAATTATGTATTTGATGCAAGTAAAGTAGGTAGCTAATGTTCTCTATCGGGTGAGTTCCAGTGCTAAAGCAGCCTTTCGGTTACACCCGTAACACCTTTGTATCCGCCATCACGCCATTCTTTGACCCTCTGCCGTATCTTGCTCTAATATCCTTAAGCGTCCCGTCCTTGTTTCAATATCAAGCCTGAATATTTTCCCTACGAGTTCAATAGGAGTTTTATCTACAAATGTGGATGGATTGAATATTTTATTTTCTTTTGAAGTTAGAATAATACCATCATTGCGGTGTTTGTCTTCTTTGCCTCCAGTAGCCCGCTCAATATCAAAGTTGTCACCAAGGTGGTTCTTGAATTTTTTGACTGTTTGAGCCGCCAAGGCATCCCTATCAACTAAGAACAATACTCTACTTACTTATGCTGCAACTTGATAATCAGACGAGCGTCCAGAGCTTCTGCAATCTTATTCAGAGTTTCGACAGTCGCTTTCTTAAAGCCGCCCCTTTCAAGCCTCGACAACGCAGGCTGCTTTGTCCCTATTTTTCTTGCCAGTTCATCCTGTGTGAGCCCTGCCTTTTCCCGCGCCTTAATCATGCTCTCCAGGAGTTCAAATTCGGTATCAAGTTCGTGCCAAGCCTTTTTGAACTCAGGGTCCTTCATCTGTTCTTTGATATACGTATCGAGGGTTGTCCCTCTCACATACTTTTTCATGTTTTCACCTCCTCCTGTCTTTCAAGAAAATCGTTCATTCTCCTTTCGGCTGTTTCTATCTCCCTAACAGGCGTCTTTTCAGTCTTCTTTACAAAGCCGTGGAGGAGAATGAAGCGCTTGCCCGTGTGAGTAAAATAGAAAACTCTGACGTTACCTTGACTGTCCTTTATCCTCAGCTCTCTGATCTTGCCCTTTACCTGTCTGGTGTATGGCTCTTTTAGTAAAACGCCATATTCCTTCAAAAGGGCTAACGTTCTAACAACTTTTGCTCTTGCAGATCTGGGAAGAGAATTGAAGAAACTCTTCACCGGTTCATGTCCGTCAGGATCTCTGTAAAACTCGACGGTCCAGTCCATCTCGATTTAATTATAACGCATATGTTATATAACAAGCAAGGGTTCTTTGGAGTTCGTGTTGTTTGGAGTTCGGTCAGTGGCAAAAATATTGAATTCATGTTTGAAAAAATCCTCGCAAGAATAGGATCAGTTCTAACAAAACACACTATACTTAAAAACCTTTGAGCAAATACTGAGAGATTTATGAGAATTGATAAGACAGAGATTTGGATAACCTGCAAAAATGCTTTACAGCGTTGAGCTTGCACAATTCCATTATATGAGTTATATTTACAGTATAAGATTATAGATATTGAGCAAATCTAAAACAGGAGGTGTGTTATGACATTCGTTGAGGTTGTCAGACGGGCATTGCTTGCTGGTTTTGGGGTTCAGGAGAAGGTAAAGGAGCTTATTGATGACCTTGTCGAGAAGGGTGAGCTCAGCGAAACCCAGGGGGCAAAGCTTGTAAAGGAATGGACAGAAAAGGCAGAGAAATCTACGAAAGACATGAACAGAAGCATTAGTGAACTTACCAGTAAGACCCTTGAGAAGATGAATATCTCTACAAAGGATGATATCGACAAGCTCAACAGAAAGATTCAATCCCTCTCGGCAAGATTGAAGAAACTCGAAGAGGGAAGACCAGAGGCGCAGGAAAAGGCACAGGAAGAAATAGAATAGATGCCGATAAGTTTCTTGGGTCTTCGCAGGACATACAGGAGTGTAAACCGCATAAGGCAGGTAGTAAATGTACTCCTGAGGCACGGCTTTGGGGCATTTATCGAGCAGATAAACCTCCAGCGATTTATACCGATAGGCAAAAGGTTCAGGGCATTTGGGCACTGGCCATACTTAGAAAAACATACCATTCCTGAAAGACTCAGGATGGCATTTACCGAGCTCGGCCCATCCTTTATAAAACTTGCCCAGATCCTCTCATCTCGGCCTGACCTTATAACAAAAGCTTTTGCAGATGAGTTTAAAAAACTTCAGGATGAGGTTCCGCCGTTTCCTTTTGAGGATGTAATGAATATTATAAGGGAGGAATTCAACGCCCCACTTGATGATATTTTCATGGAGTTTGAAAAAACGCCAGTTGCAGCCGCATCCATTGCCCAGGTCCACAGGGCAACACTCAATGATGGGAATAAGGTCGTCATAAAAATCCAGAGGCCTGACATAAAGGGACAGATAGAGACAGACATTGATATCCTCAGGAACATTGCAAGGCTTATGCTTAGATATATCCCTGAAAGTCAATTCTACAATCCAATGGGTATTGTGGAGGAATTCTCAAAGACAGTAAGAAAAGAGCTGAATTTTATAGAGGAAGGCAGAAATGCCTGCAGATTCAGGGGCAATTTTTCAGACAACCCGAACATCTGTATACCCAAGATATTTCCAGACCTGCTGAGTGAACGGGTCATCGTGATGGAGAGATTAGAAGGGGTGAGGATAGATAATATAAAGGCTATTGATGAGATGGGCATTGACAGGAAAGAGCTTGCAAGGGTCGGCGTTGATGCCTATTTCAAGATGATGCTCGAGGACGGCTTTTTCCATGCCGATCCGCATCCAGGTAATATCTTTGCGCTTCAGGATGGACGGATTGGTCTTGTTGACTTCGGCATTGTAGGATGGCTTACTCCTGATATTATGGAGAGCATTGCAAATGCCTTTCTTGCCATAGTAAATAAGGACTTTGATAAACTCGTTGATGAATATGTTGCCCTCGGCCTTGTATCAGAGGATGTTGATATAGAGACATTCAGGGCAGAATTTAAGGCAGACCTTATGGAATTCTTAGTTCCGATGTACGGCCTTACATTAAGGGAGATAAACTTTCCAGAATACCTTGATACAATAACCCATCTCGCAATCAAACACAACCTTAAGATACCATCAGACCTACTCCTTGTAAATAAGGCAATGCTCATCCTGGACAGCATAGGAAGGGAGCTTGACCCAGATTTTAATTTCATGTCTATAGCAGAACCCTATGCATCGAAACTTATACGGAAGAAATACAGTCCGTCAAGGATCATTGAGAGGGCAAGAAAACAGATGGTAGAACTTGGCGACTTCTTCGTGACAACACCCAAACAGTTAAAACTTCTCCTTAGAAAGGCACTGAAGGATGAATTGAATATAAAGATAATCCCTGTGGGCCTTGACAGATTAATAAGAAATATAGACCGTGCAAGCAACAGGGTTGCCTTTAGCGTTGTTATAGCAGCCATCATAATCGGCTCATCGATCCTTAACCTTTCAGGTATTGGCGGTAGACCCTTATTTGGTATTTCATCCCTCGGGGTGATCGGCTTTACAGTTGCCTTTTTCTTTGGACTGTGGCTGCTAATATCTATACTAAAATCCGGGAGGCTGTAATAAGGTGAGAAATACAATGGAGCCTTACTGTTGATTAACCCTGTGCATCACCTCATCTGATACATCAAAATTGGCGTATATATTCTGCACATCGTCGTGGTCCTCAATGGCATCCATCAGCTTCATCATCTGCTCTGCATCCTTTTCATCAAGTTTTATATAGTTTTTTGGAAGCATTGTTACCTCGGCCATAGCAAGCTCAATCCCTGCCTTCTCAAGGGATTCCTTTACCTTCCTTAGATCCTCAGGGACAGTTATGATCTCGTAGTTTTCCTCTCCAGGATCGTTTCTCATATCCTCTGCACCGGCATCAAGGGCTAAAGACATAATCGCATCCTCATCGACCTTTTTTTTATCCACGAGGATATAACCCCTTTTTTCAAAGAGCCACGCTACACATCCTGCCTCGCCAAGGTTGCCTCCGTGTTTGCTCATCACATGCCTTATTTCAGATACAGTCCTGTTCTTGTTGTCTGTTAGAACCTCAATCAGCATGGCAACACCTCCAGGACCATAACCCTCATATACGCTCTCCTCATAAGATACACCTGGCAGTTCCCCTGTACCTCTCATAACAGCCCGCTTGATATTATCAGATGGCATATTTGCATCCCTTGCCTTTTCCATAGCAAGCCTTAGCCTTGCATTGCCATCGGGATCTCCTCCGCCAGTCCTTGCGGCTATTATTATCTCCTTTGTTAACTTAGTGAAGAGTTTCCCCCTCTTGGCATCAATCGCTGCCTTTTTATGCTTTGTCTGTGCCCATTTTGAATGTCCTGACATATATTGCCCCCCTCTTCAATCCTATCCTGCCTTTGGAAGTCCTTCGAATATCTTCCATGTCTTTAAGAGGTCTATTGCCCTCTGAAGCTGGGTGTCGTCCTTCCCTCCAAGCTCTGAAGGCATTACATCTTTCTCTAATTTTTCACCCTCGCCTTCCTCTTTTTTCTTACCTTCCTTCTGTTCGTTGCTCAGATGGTGTTCGAGGTCTTTTTCCCTTATCACAGGGTGCTCAGCCTCGCCCTTTTTGGGAATGAGCTTCACCACTATATCAGGGGTTATACCTGTGGACTGGATGGATATACCCTTTGGCGTATAGTATTTTGCAGTGGTAAGCCTGAGGCCTGAGCCGTCGCTCAACGGTATAACTGTCTGAACAGAGCCCTTACCAAATGTCTGTGTGCCGAGGATTGCAGCCCTTCTCCAATCCTTTAATGCGCCTGCAACTATCTCTGAGGCGCTTGCACTGCCTTCATTGACAAGCACGATCATGGGCATGGAATAATCAGGATATTTGTTGTTCGTGTAATACTCGGAGCGCTCTCCCGTTCTTCCCTGTATATATACAACAAGCTTACCCCGCGGAAGGAACTGCTCTGCCACATCAACGGCAGAATTTAAAAGCCCGCCAGGATTATTCCTCAAATCAAGGATAAGGGAATTTATCTTATCCTTCTCTGTCAGATCTTTCATAGCAGCAGCAAGGTCATCTGCCGTATGTTCCTGAAATTGATTTATCTTCACATACCCCATACCTTTTTCTATCACCTTTGACTTAACACTCTGAATCTTTATTACCTCCCTTATTATTGTGAAGTCCTTTGGTTCCTTCCAGCCTTCTCTCAGTATTGTCAGAGTAACAGATGTGCCTTTTGGCCCGCGCATCTTCCCAACAGCATCCTGAAGTGACATGTCCTTGGTCAGCTCATTATTTATCTTTACTATCCTGTCGCCTGCCTTTATACCTGCCTTATCAGCAGGGGTATCTTCAATTGGGGCTATGACTGTAAGGGCGCCGTCCTTTATAGCAATCTGAAGGCCAAGGCCGCCGAATTCACCCCTTGTATCCACCTGCATCTCCTTATATACATCAGGCGGCATAAAGGCAGAATGCGGGTCAAGGGAGGCCAGCATCCCCTTTATTGCCCCGTAGATAAGGTCCTTTGTCTTTACATCCTCTACATAGTTCTTTTTTATAAGCGTCAAGACCTCTGTAAAGGTCTTGAGGTCGCCATAGCCTTCTGTCTCTGCAGTCACATTCCTGATGCTCCATCTTCCAACCGCTATGCCTGAAAGTGCAACAATTAAAACTAATGCGGTAATGAAGATGGTCTTTTTTGTATGCCTAAGCATGTTTAACCTCCACGGATTATCTTATTTCCTCCTCAACCACTTTATCGGGTCAAGAGGCTTGCCCTTATATCTCAATTCAAAGTACAGTGCAGGTGTATTCATTGTACCAGAATCACCCACCTTCCCTATTGGTTGATACTCCTTTATAGAATCACCTACCTTTGGATATATGTCAGAAAGATGTGCATATAGACTATAATAACCCGCTCCATGGTTTATTATCAAGAGTTTTCCATAACCCTTAAACCAGTTGGCATATGCAACCCTTCCGCCATAAACAGCCTTTGCATCCTCCCCTATCTCTGCCTTAATCTCAATGCCGTTGTTAAACACAGGCATGTTGAACTCAGGGTCTCTCTGTCTTCCAAAGAAGGATATCACCCTTCCATCTATCGGCCACGGCAGTCTGCCCAAAAGGCTTGAAAAGCCTCTCCCCTCTATAGGCGGAGGTAATGACCTGCGCTCGGATTCTTTTATTATCTCAAGCAGCCTTGCTGATGCAGCCTCCATCTCTTTTACCATCCTTTCGTAAGAGGCCCTTTTAGTCCTGATACTTGCAAGGATGATGTTCTTCTTATTCTTTTCCTCGGCAATCTCGTTCTCCTTTAATACAAGGGCATTTTTATCTGTTTCAAGCTCCTTCATTGCAGATTCCATCTCCTGCTTCTTTCTCTTTAATCCTTCCATATCAGCATTGTAGCCATTAATAAGACCCCTGTCATAGCGGGCAATATCGCTCATATACCTTGAAAGACGTAGAAACTCCTGGTAACTTGAGACGGATACGAGGGCTGCCATCATACCCTCCTTCTCCTGTTTGTAAAGTGCCCTTATCCTTTCCATTAACAATGATCTCCTGCTCGATAGCCTGTTTTCAAGATCCTCTATCTGCGATGTAAGGATCTGTATCCTAACCTTGTTTTCTTTTATCCTCTTCTCATATGCCATACGCTCCTGCCTCTTATTTGCCAGTGCAGCATCTATTTCTTCGAGGGCATTCAGGATTGAACCTTCCTGTTTCCTTGTCTGCTTTACCTTTTGCCTTCCTTCGCGAAGTCTCTTTTGTATACTCTGGAATTCTTCCCGTGGTCCTGCAAAAGTAGATGCAGAAGGGATGCCGATAATCAGCAGGCAGAGAAATAGACAGAGACCATTCAATACCTTATCCTCCCCAAGGCAATAAAACTACCTGTCAGCCCCAGGGTGATACCGCTCAACAGGAATACAAACCATGACCATACAGGCAAAAACGAAACAGGATAAGCCATGAGGCCTGGGAACATAGAAATTATCTGAAAAGAAAAAAGCCTGTAAACACCCCGGAGTGCAAGCAGGGATACTGCACCGCCTAAAAACCCTATTATCCCTCCCTCTATCAGAAATGGGCCTCTTATAATAGCTTTTGTGGCACCAAGGAGTTTGAGTGTCTCCACCTCCTCGGTCCTTCTATAAAAAAGCACCTTTATACTGCTGTAGATTATGAAGATTATACCAAGGGCTATCATAGTGCCTAATAATATGGCAAGTGCCCTGAGCCCCTTATTTACAGAGCCCAGTATTGAAACCCATCTTTCACCGTACTGGACATCGTCAACACCATCCATTTTTTTTATCTTAAGCGCTATGGACTTTACCTTCGACGGTTCAAGAGCTTCAGGCCGGAGTTTAATCTCGAAGGAAGACGGCAATGGATTCTGTTCAAGTCCGCTTAGGACATCGCCAAATGAGCCAAGCTGGCTTTTGAGTTCATTCAGGGCATCATCCTTTGATATGAACCTCACATTTAGAATATCCCTGTTACTGGTCAGGGCATTGTCAACTGCCTTTATGGATGATTGGTTAATGTCATCCTTGAGGTATACGATAATACCAAAACCCTCAGACCAGTGTCTTAGTGCAAGATTGAGATTAAAAAGCAGCATTGAGAAGATACCTATTATGATCAGGGCAACTGCTACAGTAAGGGTGGTCAGGAGGTTTATCCACTTTCCTTTCCACAGGCTGTCAATAGCAGAGTTGAACAAGAAAAAGGACATCAGCCCAGCGCCTCCCTTTCAATCTCTCCATCCCTTAGATAGATAACCCGTTTGCCTGTCTCTGCGAAGAGATCCCTGTTGTGGGTTGCAATAAGTACGGTAGTGCCTCTTGTATTTATGTCCTTAAATAACTTCAATATGCCCATAGCTGTATCAGGGTCAAGATTACCTGTAGGCTCATCTGCCAGAAGCACTGTTGGGTCTCCTACCAATGCCCTTGCAATAACGGCTCTCTGCTGCTCTCCGCCGGAAAGGTCTTTCGGAAGGCTGTCTGACTTATGCCTTATACCGACAAGCTTGAGAATATTTGAAACCCTTGTCTTTATATCACCTTCACCCACTTTAAGTATTCTCAGGGTAAGGGCAATATTGTCGTATACTGTCTTTTCCTGAAGAAGCCTATAATCCTGAAATACAAGACCAATATTTCTCCTCAGGTATGGAATACTCCTATCCTTGAGTTTACCCACATCCCATCCTGCAACAATAATCTGCCCCTCGTCAGGATGTTCGGCCCTGTAAATCAACCTCAGAAGTGTGGTCTTTCCGGCACCGCTTGGCCCTGTTATAAAGACCATCTCGCCTTTTTCTATATTGAGATTTACTGCCCTGATGGCTATGTTGGAGTCATAGGATTTAGTGACATTTACAAACTGTATCATTGATGTAAACTAACAATTGGAGATAGTAATAGTCTCCTTTATAAGTTTTACCATATCCTCTGATGTAAGACCGTACAGCTTTAACAGCGCCCCTGGCTCTCCAGAGGTTCCAAAGCTGTCCTTTACCCCGACCCTTTTTATGACAACTGGATAATTCTCTGAAAGGAATTCGCTAACAGCCCCTCCAAGCCCGCCTATGATCGAATGTTCCTCGGCAGTAACTATAAACCCCGATGTCCTGGCAGCCTGAATAAGCACATCCCCATCAAGTGGCTTTATTGTTGACATGTTTATAACGCCTACATCTATACCATCATTTCTAAGGGCCTCTGATGCCTTTAACGCCTCTGCCACCATAATCCCGCAGGCAATTATATTTGCATGCCTGCCAAGATTAAATGTGTATGCCCTGCCGATATGAAATCTATAACCTTCTGGCATAATCTCCTTGACCTTTGCCCTGCCAAGCCTTACATAGGTCGGGCCATAGCTCTCTGAAATAACATCCACAACGCCTTTTGTCTCATAGGCATCCGCAGGCACAACCACAGTCATATTAGGTAATACCCTCATAAGGGCAATGTCCTCAACAGACTGATGCGATGCACCGTCTTCACCAACTGTAATACCGCCATGCGTTGCAACAATCTTGACATTGAGGTTTGAATAGCATATGGTCTGCCTTATCTGCTCCCATGCCCTGCCTGTTGCAAATATGGCAAATGTAGAGGCAAATGGCAGCTTGCCTGAAAGAGAAAGACCTGCGGCAGTGCCAATCATATCCTGTTCAGATATTCCGATATTGAAAAACCTTTCAGGGAATGCCTTTGCGAATTCCCCTGTTTTTGTAGACCCTGAAAGGTCTGCATCAAGAACAACAACATCAGCCCTTCTTTTGCCGAGTTCCAAGAGGGCCTCTCCGTATGCATCCCTTGTTGCCTTCATTCTCCAAGCTCCTTTAGTGCCCGCTTCAGTTCATCACTGGTTGGCGCCTTACCGTGGTATTCAACCCTGCCTTCAAAAAACGATACGCCCTTACCCTTAATTGTGTGGGCAATTATTACTGTCGGTCTTCCCTTAATCTTCTCTGCCTCATCAAGGGCCGAGAGGATTGCCGCCATATCATGGCCGTCTATCTCGATAACATTCCATCCGAATGCCCGCCACTTGTCATTCATCGGAGAGACCCTCATAATCTCCTCTACAGGGCCGTCGATCTGAAGGCCGTTATTGTCCACAATCGCACAGAGGTTGTCGAGGCCATAGTGTGCAGCAGTCATGGCTGCCTCCCACACCTGTCCCTCCTGCGTCTCACCATCACCGAGCAGGCAATAGACCCTTGCAGGTATATTATTGAGTCTTAAACCGAGGCAGATACCGCTTGCAACAGAAAGACCCTGGCCAAGTGAGCCAGTGGAGACCTCAATGCCAGGAAGGCTCTTTGAATTCGGATGGCCCTGAAGCGGGCTTCCAAGCCTTCTCAATGTTGACAGAAGAGAGGGATCAAAATATCCTGAGCGTGCAAGCACAGCATAAAGAAGCGGGGCAGCATGTCCCTTGGAAAGGATAAACCTATCCCTCTCCTTCCATGCCGGGTCTTTTGGATTATGCCGCATCTTATGAAAATAAAGTGCAGTTACTATATCTGTAGCTGAGAGCGAACCGCCGGTATGGCCTGAACCTGCCTCAGCAAGCATCTTCAGTATATCTATCCTGATACCTCGGGCAATATCCTCAAGCCTCTTGATGTCGCTGACCTTTTCCCCTTCTATAACCGCCATCTACTCCCCCTAAAAAATAGATTTCTGGAATTATAAACCTATTGCCTTTGTATAAGCAATAGGTTTATTATGGTTTTGACATCCTCCCTCGCCTAAAGGCGTGGGATTCCTACTGCCTATAAAGAGGCTTCGGTGGGTTCCTGATGGAAAGGAGGATTTTAATGCAAAAAAAGTTGACCATAACCATAGATGAGGAAGTTTATGAAGGCCTTCATAAGGCCATAGGCCATCGGCCCCCGCAAGATCAGCAAATTTGTTGAGGAATTAGTTCGTCCGCACGTAGTTCGCCCAAATCTGGAATTGGCATACTCCAAAATGTCAAAGGACAAAAAGAGAGAAGCAGAAGCCTTGGATTGGGCAGAAACAACTTTTATGGACATAGCGCATGAAAAGAGGTGAGGTCTGGTGGGTTAATTTTGATCCTTCCATCGGCGGAGAAATTAGGAAAAAACGTCCTGCCGTGATCGTTAGCAATAACGCATCAAATAAGTTCCTCAATCGAGTTCAAGTTGTTCCTCTTGAAAATTTTAAATTGAAAATTTGCATTTGCTCCGAAAATAACCTTTTTTGTCATTGCGGCTTGTCCGCAATCCTTCTGGAAAAGAAAGATTCCCGACAAGCGGGAATGACATCTTGATTCCCCTGTGCCAGGGCACAGGGCCCTCGCGGCCCCCGCCCGCCCGGGGCTCCAACATAATTAAAACTCAATATTATATTCTAACAATATAATAGTTAATATTGCATGATTATATTGCAAAATGCCGCCTTTTTCAAGAGTTTTTTCGGTTTTTTACTTGACTATACATTCTCCCCTTCACTATAATTCATCATATTATTGAAGTAACATAAAATATAATGTTATGTGCAAGGATGGAGGCCCGCCATATGAAGAAGTTTGACCTCAATATCGAAAAAATACTTGAAGACTGGGAGATGCATCATGCGATTAGAGAAATAATCGCAAATGCGATAGACGAGCAGCTTTTGACGAAAACGAATGATGTAGTAATTGCCAAAAATGGCAATTCCTGGGTCATTCGTGATTTTGGTCGCGGGCTCAAGTATTCACACCTTACACAAAATGAAAATCAAGAGAAACTTTCTAGCACAAATGTAATTGGAAAGTTCGGTATTGGACTGAAAGATGCTCTAGCGACTTTTGACAGAAGAGGAGCGATAGTATCTGCAAAATCACAATATGGCCGAATAACCATTGAGAAGTCGCCAAAAGAGGGCTTCCAAGACATCAGTACATTGCATGCAATAATCGAAGATCCGATTGACGCCGACTTTGTGGGTACAGAGTTTGCGTTAAATGGCGTAACAGATAATGAGGTTGAAGCGGCAAAAAAACTTTTTCTCAAATTCTCTGACGAAGAGGTAATCGAAACCACAAGACAAGGACAAGTTGTCAAACGAAATGGAAATCATGGGAATATTTATATAAACGGCGTAAAAGTATCAGAAGAAGAGAATTTTTTGTTCAGCTACAATATCACGAGGTTGAGCACCTCAATAAAAAAGGCTCTTAATAGAGAGCGGTCGAATGTTGGACGTGGTGCCTACACGGATTCTGTCAAAAAAATATTGCTCAATTCAAAAGAAAAAGAAGTTGCAGAAATACTTGCGAAAGATTTAACGAATATCAACAGAGGAACCGCGCATGATGAGTTGACGTGGATTGATGTTCAAGAACACTCAGTTAAGATTTTGAATCAAAATGGAAAATATCTTTTTATCACTTCCCTTGAAGCGATGCAGCATCCTGACATGATCGACCATGCGAGAAGTAGCGGTCATGAGATTATTACCATACCTGAGAATTTGAAAGATAAAATTCAAGGGGCAAGAGATTTATCTGGAAACCCTATCATCGACATTGGTCAATTTGTTGAAAATTATAACGATAGTTTTGAGTTCAATTTTGTTGACCCAGACAAATTGAACAACAAAGAAAAGGCTGTTTATCAATTCACACCAAAGATACTTGGTTTATTTGGCCAAGTACCAAAGAAAGTAAAGGAAATTAGAATATCCTCTACGATGAGGAAAGATTTTTTTGATGAAGCAGAGACGCTTGGCTGTTGGGATCAGAAAACGAGTTCAATTGTCTTAGCTCGCAAAACATTAAAGTCACTCTCTGACTACTCTGGTACACTGATTCATGAGTTAATACACGCCAAGACCGGACATGATGATGTCTCAAGAGCATTTGAGAACTCTTTGACGGAAAAGATCGGCGATCTTTGCAGTCAAGTTCTTGAAAGATCGGGATGATCAAACAACCACCGTAATAATACCGGCACATAACAAGGCGCTGCACCGGACGGCTTTTCCGCTGCGCTTCGCGGCGCAGGTGAAGCCAACCGTTAGGCTGATTGATGATTTCATGAAATATGCTACAATTATATGGATTTCAAAGTAGTCGGAGAAATAAGGGAAATTGAAACTATTGCTATTGGACATGGAATTAAGAATTTGAATCGGTTGAACAAGCTGTATGGCAAAACAAATTGGAGGAAATTAAAGGGAAAATGCCGTGTAAGATTGGCAGATGGTGCAATCCTTGATGCTGAAGTGCATTGGTATGAAGGACATGGCGTAGGCAAGAAAGAAATGAAAATTAAGAAGTATTTATAGGAGAAAGATTATGAAAAGACATTTTATGGTTTGTGTAAATAATCTTGGGTATGAAGCCTCGTTGGAGGTTAGAAAGATATATGAGGTTTTGACAGATCGAGCGGCAGAGAAACATCATCAGATACGAGTGATAGATGATTCTGGTGAAGATTATTTATACCCTGTAGATTATTTTGCCCCTGTGCGGCTTCCTACCGAAACAAAAGAAAAATTAGAATTGATAGCAGCCTAACAAATCACTACACGGGACGGGCTATTGCCCGCCCGTGATTTCAGGCGTTGGGCTGCCAGATTATTATCTCATCTGATCTGAAAATTGGAGGCTTATGATTGCACCGAAACATATAGGTCTGATTATGGATGGCAACGGACGTTGGGCTCAACAGCGGGGGCTATCCAGAAGCGCAGGTCATAAAGCCGGATTTGAGCACATTCCTCCTGTATTAGAAATTTGCCATGATCTTGGTATTCAAATCGTCTCGGCATATGCATGGTCTACAGAAAACTGGAATCGCCCTAAAGCGGAGGTAGGCTATATCATGAGTTCTCTGGAAAAACATTTGCCTGAGTTTGTAAGCAAATTACATCAAAGAGGCGTCCGTTTTATGCATAGTGGTCGGCGTGATGAGCTCACACCAGAGGCATTACAAGCCCTTGATGAAGCAGCCACCTTGACCCAACAAAATGGGCCTGAAATTTTCAATTTTGTTTTCAATTATGGAGGACGGGCTGAATTGGTAAATGTAACTCGCAAATTATTAGCAGAAAAAGTTGAGTCGGAAGTAGTTTCTGAGTCTACAATCAATCATTATTTATGGACAAATGGCTTACCTGATGTCGACTTGGTTATTCGTACCAGTGGTGAGCAACGTCTAAGTAATTTTTTGTTATGGCAAAGTGCCTATGCTTGTATTTATGTCACCCAGGCATATTGGCCCGATGTAAGTCGAGATGATGTTGAAGCAGCTGTCAAATACTATAATCGGGTAATGGCAAAGATATAAGTCCAAGTGAAACGCTCCTTCTCCAGCGAGCAGCCCAACACAGCGTGCACCGGACGGGGCTAACGCCCCACGATTCAGAGCGCGTTTTGCAAAATTTCGTGCAGTAATATCAGGAGTCTTGCCAATCCGCCCCGCCGGTAACGCAAACCGTTCGGCGTATGCATGCGTATGACTCTCCAGAGGGCCGGGCGAATGTGGCAGCCATCGAGTCAAAACTCAAAGAGCTTGACGAGGTGTTCCTGCGGTTCTGCTCTCGTGAGAACTATACATTCCGCCCAATGGTGGATCTTTGGCCTCGGCGTCGAGTGTGGCGTCGACAGGAGATTGATCGGTGCATGGACCTCACAATGGTCATTGGAGTCGTTGGAGTCCAAGATGTCCTGGATCGCGGCTTCTATCCGGAGTTACCGTGGTCGCTTTACGCCAGCGGATCACTTCCACCGGGGACAGATCCAGATATCCGCATCTTATCACGCCCGGTTTTCGGCTCAGTGCCGTTCTCTCGCTTGGCATCGGTTCTCGCCAATAGCATAGATCGCGGATTGGAAATCTTGAATGCTATGACCGAAACTGAAATTCTCAGGCACGGAAAGAAATATGGGCGAGGCGCCGAACCCGGCGCTGCACCGAATGCGGCTCCGCCGCATCTGTGAGCTGTTCATTAAGTTGCTTGCATCTTTTTTAATGCAACCTCGGCAGCATGCTGTGCTGCCTCCTTCTTGCTCTTTCCTCTGCCAGAGCCGTAGACCATATCTTTTATAAAAACGACAACCTCAAATGTCTTCTCGTGCTCAGGGCCTGTTTCGCTTGTTATCGTGTATCTTGGAAGCACGCCAAATATTGCCTGGGCTTTTTCCTGAAGCTCTGTCTTAAAGTCAAACCTTAATCCTTTCATCCCCATGGTTGGGATTATATCCTTAAAAAACCTGTGGATAAACGATCTTGCCTTCTTGAGTCCACCATCAAGGTAGATGGCGCCTATAAGGGCCTCAAGGGCATCAGCAAGCACTGAGGACTTTTCCCTCCCGCCTGTTGATTCTTCACCTTTACCGAGCAGCAGAAAGTCTCCCAGTCCAATCCTTAATGCGACATCTGACAGTGTATGTTCCTGGACAATATATGCCCTTAGCTTTGAAAGCTCTGCCTCGGTGTATTCAGGAAAACTCCCGAACAGATAATCCCCGATTACAAGCTCAAGCACAGAGTCGCCAAGAAACTCAAGCCTCTCATTATAGGATATGCATTTATCCATATTTTCATGGAAATAGGACTTGTGTGTAATGGCCTCTCTCAGGAGACCCTTGTCCTTAAAGCTGTATCCCATCTTTGATTCAAGATGTGCTGTATCGTTTGAAGACAAGGCAGGCATTGGTTCCCCCAAAACCAAAGGAGTTAGACATGGCAATATTTACATCCATCTTTCTATGCTTATGGGGGACATAGTCAAGGTCGCATTCAGGGTCGGGATTATCAAGGTTTATAGTTGGCGGGACGAGACCCCTCGCAATGGAAAGAACGCTTATTACTGCCTCAACACCGCCGGCTGCACCAAGGAGATGACCGGTCATGGATTTTGTTGAGCTGACAGCAACTCTATAGGCATGATCGCCAAAAACCGTCTTTATTGCGACTGTCTCAATCTCATCACCATATTTTGTTGAGGTGCCGTGGGCATTGATATAGTCAACGGCATCAGGGGTAATGGCTGCATCCTTAAGGGCAACAGCCATACATCTTGCAGCCCCCTCGCCATTAGGGGCAGGGGCAGTAATATGGTAGGCATCAGATGTCATCCCATAACCTACTATCTCGGCATAGATCCTTGCTCCCCTTCCAACGGCATGGTCAAGGTCCTCCATGATTACCATGCCTGAGCCCTCACCCATAATAAAGCCGTCTCTGTCCCTGTCAAAGGGCCTGCTTGCCTTTTCCGGCTCATTATTTCTTGTGGAGAGGGCCTTCATCGCATTAAAACCTGCCATGCTAAGGGGTGTTATAACGGATTCTGTCCCTCCTGCAATCATGGCATCTGCATCCCCTCTCTGGATAATCTTGAAGGCATCGCCTATGGCATGGCTGCCTGATGCGCATGCAGTTACAACTGAGGAGTTTGGCCCCTTGGCACCAAACCTGATAGATATCTGTCCTGATGCGAGGTTTATGATGAGCATCGGGATAAAGAAGGGGGAGACCCTTCTATGACCCTTTTCAAGCAAGACCTTGTGATAGTGTTCGATAGCAGGAAGTCCTCCAATGCCAGAGCCGACAATGACTCCCACCCTATCGGCATTATCCTCTGTAATCTTAAGCCCTGAGTTATCCAGGGCCATCTGGGCAGAGGCAACTGCAAAGTGGATAAACCTGTCCATCTTCTTCTGCTCTTTTATCTCTATGAAGGCAGATGGATCAAAATCTGAAACCTCTGCAGCAATCTGTGTTGGAAAGCCGGTGGCGTCAAAGTGTGTAATCCTTCTAACCCCTGATTTCCCCTGAAGCAGTGCCTCCCATGTCTTTTCAAGACCCGTGCCCAGGGGGGTAACAAGCCCCAGCCCCGTTATTACTACCCTTCTTTTCATCTACGCCTGAGATTTTGCCTTTATATAGTTTATAGCGTCCTGGACCTTTGCGATCTTCTCTGCATCCTCATCAGGGATTTCAATATTAAATGACTCTTCAAATGCCATAACAAGCTCGACAGTGTCAAGGGAGTCTGCCCCAAGGTCATCCACAAAAGACGCCTCTGGTGTAACCTCTGATGGATTTACACCAAGCTGTTTTGCTATGATTTCTTTAATCTTCTCTTCAATCACCATAAATACACCTCCTGATAATTTCCCCTTTCGGGTTATAAATAGGCCGGGGGTCAATGACCCCCGGATTGCTAATCACATATACATGCCGCCATTTATGTGAAGAACCTGGCCTGTTATATAGCCTGATTCCTTTGATGCAAAGAACAAGACTGCCTTTGCTACATCACCTGCTGTACCAAACCTTGCCATTGGGATTGCCTTCATCATCTCTTCCTTTACATTTTCAGGGAGGGCGTCTGTCATGGCTGTCTGGATAAATCCAGGGGCGATTGCATTGGCTGTTATACCACGGCCTGCATATTCCTTTGCCACAGTCTTTGTGATGCCTACTATGCCTGCCTTGGATGCGCCATAGTTTGCCTGTCCAGGGTTTCCCATAAAGGCAACAACAGAGGATATGCTTATTATCCTGCCGAATCTCTGTTTTGCCATTATCCTTACAGCCTCTTTTGTGCAGAGGAATGTCCCCTTGAGATTTACATCAATGACCCTGTCCCAATCTTCCTCTTTCATCCTTATCAACAGGGCGTCCTTTACAATACCTGCATTGTTTACAAGCACATCTATCCTCCCCATCTCCTTCACAGCCCTCTGAAAGGCTTCCTCAACGCCCGCAGGGTTTGATACATCAAGCCTCAGTGACATGGACTTCACACCCATGGAGGATATCTCTTTTGAGGTCTCTTCTGCCCTTTCAAGGTTCATGTCTGTAACAACGATATTTGAGCCATTTCTTGCAAGTTCAAGGGCAACCTCACGGCCAATACCCTGGGCAGCGCCTGTTACAAATGAAACAAAATCCTTCAGAATCATATCAATGCCTCCATAGTCCTTTTGAGACTTTCCGTGTCCTCCACATTGAATACCCTGATACCACTGTTTATCCGTCTTATAAGTCCAGAGAGCACCTTCCCAGGACCGACCTCGACAAAGGTATCAACGCCTTCCTCAATCATCCTCTTAATAGAATCCTCCCACAAAAGCGGCTGGCTCAACTGTCTTATAAGGGAGTCTCTTATCTCCCCTGCCTTTGTAATTATCCTTGCATCTGCATTATTGACAATGGAGATAACAGGCTCAGCTATCTCTATACCTTTAACGGCCTGCCTCAACCCCTCCCCTACTGTCTTCATAAGCTCACAATGCGATGGAACACTCACAGAAAGGGGTATGGCCTTTTTTGCATCCCTTTCAATGGCCTTAGCCATCGCATCCTTTACAGCATCATGCTCACCTGCAATAACAATCTGTCCAGGACAGTTGTAATTGGCAGGTGCCACATAACCTTTTGCCTCATTACATACAACTTTCAGGGTCTCTCTGTCAAGACCAATGACTGCAGCCATAAGCCCTTTGCCTGCTGGAACAGCCTCCTGCATAAGCCTGGCCCTCAGCGATACAAGTGCAACAGCATCCTTGAAGGCAAGGGCTCCTGCTGCCACAAGGGCACTATATTCCCCAAGGCTGTGTCCTGAAACCATAAACGGCCTGAGCGAAATAGTGCTAAGTGCCGCTATGCTCGTTGTAAGGACTGCAGGCTGCGTATTTTGTGTCTCATTAATGGCATCCTCCGGGCCATAAAAACATATCTCTGAAAGGGCATAGCCAAGGACATCATCTGCCGCATTGTAGATCTCCCTTGCCTCTTTAAAATTCTCATAGAGATCCCTGCCCATTCCAACATATTGAGAGCCCTGACCTGGAAAGACAAAGGCAACACTCACATTATTCCCTGAAACCACTACAGTCCCTTTGCCTGCCTGATCTCTTTTGTAAGTAAAGGCAATACCTCAAGCACATCGCCAACCATACCATAAGTTGCTACATTGAAGATAGGGGCATCCCCATTCTTATTAATGGCAATTATGACATCCGATGACTGCATACCGACAAGGTGCTGTACAGCACCAGAGATGCCGCAGGCTATGTATATCCTGGGGCAAACGGTCTTTCCTGTCTGGCCTATCTGGTGGCTATACGGAATCCAGCCTGCATCAACAACAGCCCTTGATGCGCCAACAGCACCGCCAAAGACCTCTGCAAGTTCAAAGAGCATATTAAAATTCCTGGCATCGCCCAATCCCCTCCCACCGGCAACTATCACATCAGCCTCCTGTAGATTTACAGTAGTGGTCACTTCCTTGATAAATTCAACGGCCTTTGCCCTGACCTTAAGATGCGGCGGAGAGACCTCTATAATTACACCCTTTTTAGAATCATCCCTTTTATCTGCCTTCATCACCCTGGGTCTTACAGTAGCCATCTGCGGTCTTTTATTCGGACACATTATAGTAGCCATTATATTGCCGCCAAATGCAGGTCTTATCTGAAGGAGCATGCGCTTTTCCTCATCTATCTCAAGGGCTGTGCAATCCGCTGTAAGACCTGCCCTCAGCCTTGCTGCAACTCTTGGAAAGAACGACCTTCCAATTGCAGTAGCACCTGCTATAACAATCTCTGGCATGTATTGCTCTATAATCCTTGAAAGCATCTCTGTATAGGGTTCGTCCTGAAACCGTTCAAATACCGGGTCGTCTGAGAGATAGACCTTATCTGCTCCAAAGGCAATAAGTTCCCTTGCTTGTTCTCTTATCCCGTATCCAAAAAATACTGCAGAAAGCTCGGTGTTCAGTGTGTCCGCAAGTCTTCTTCCAGCGCCAAGCAGCTCATAGGAGACAGGTGAGGCCTTGCCATGCCTCTGCTCTGCAAAAACCCATACCCCATTTGCCTCCTCTGCCTTTGCCTCTATCCGTTGTTTTTCCTCAACAATCGCACCATCAGGACACTGGGAAAGGCAGATCCCGCATGCCTGACAGAGTTCAGAGATAACCGCCCTACCCTCTTTCATCTCTATGGCGCCATAGGGACACAGGGATACACATACCTCGCAACCTGCACACCTGTCTTGATCTACCTTTATATGCATGGACTCCTCATTCTGTAAAACTTAGTGGCCCCTAAAAACTTAGAGGCATAGTATAGCAAAAGGGGGTTTTGATTTTCTACCCCCCCAAATAATCCAGAAAATCTTCCAATTTGACTCCACTGCACAAAATCTTGTAAGATTCTTAATCCATTATATTCGGAGGGAAGATGACTATCACAGAAAAGATCCTTGCCGATCATGCAGGCAGGAAGCATGTCTCCCCTGGAGACCTGATAAATGCAAAGGTGAATCTCGTCCTTGCCAATGACATAACCGCACCTATCGCCATATCAGAGTTTAAAAAGATAGGGGCAAAGGATGTATTTGATAGAAACAGGATTGCCCTTATCCCTGATCACTTTGCCCCGCAGAAGGACATAAAGGCAGCAGAACAATGCAAGATGCTGAGAGAATTCTCAAGGCAATACAACCTTGACCTCTATTTTGAGGTTGGGAGGATGGGGATTGAGCACGCCCTGCTTCCAGAGGAGGGGCTTGTTGTGCCAGGAGACCTTGTGATAGGTGCTGACAGCCATACATGTACATATGGTGCACTGGGCGCCTTTTCAACAGGCGTCGGCTCAACAGATGTTGCCTCTGCAATGGCAACAGGTGAGTGCTGGTTCAAGGTTCCTGAGTCCATGAAGTTTATATATTATGGAAAACTCAAAAAATGGGTTGGCGGCAAGGATTTAATACTCTATACCATTGGCGATATAGGCGTTGACGGCGCGATTTACAGGGCAATGGAGTTTACAGGCGAGACTATAAAAGACCTGCCAATGCATGGCCGCCTCACCATGTGTAACATGGCAATAGAGGCCGGAGGGAAAAACGGCATCATTGTCCCCGATGATATAACAGAGAACTATGTTAAGAACAGGGCAAAAAGGCCATATAAGTTTTATGCATCTGACAATGATGCCTCTTACACCGAAGTAAAGGAATACGACTGTTCAGGGATAGAGCCAGTAGTTGCATGCCCCCATCTTCCAAGCAATGTTAAATTTGCAAAGGAACTGTCAAACATAACAATAGACCAGGTTGTGATTGGCTCATGCACAAATGGCAGGATCGAGGACCTCAGGCAGGCAGCAGAGGTAATCAAAGGCAAAAAGGTAAATCCCAATGTCAGAATGATTGTCATACCTGCAACCCAGCGGGTCTATATGGAGGCGGTAAAGGAGGGGCTCATCGAGATATTTGTTGAGGCAGAGGCAGTGGTCTCAACACCTACCTGCGGCCCATGCCTTGGAGGTCACATGGGTATACTTGCCAAGGGCGAGAGGGCTATAGCTACAACGAACAGAAACTTTGTCGGAAGAATGGGCCATCCTGAAAGCGAGGTATATCTGAGCAATCCAGCAATCGCTGCTGCTACAGCAGTGCTTGGAAGGATTGGCCTTCCAGAGGAGATAGGTTTATGAATTTAAAAGGTCGTGTGTGGATATTTGGCAATGACATTGATACAGATGCGATAATACCAGCGAGGTATCTGAATACATCAGACCCAAAGGAACTTGCAAGCCATATAATGGAGGATGCAGACAGGGAATTCCCCAAAAAGGTTAAGCCCGGCGATATTATCGTTGCAGGAAAAAACTTTGGCTGTGGTTCATCAAGGGAGCATGCACCAATAGCTATCAAGGCAGCAGGGATTCAGGCTGTAATAGCAAAGAGCTTTGCAAGGATATTTTATCGTAATGCCTTTAACATCGGTCTGCCCATCTTTGAGTCCACTGAGGCATCAGAGATGATAAAACAGGGTGATGTTATAGAGATAGATGCTGACAGAGGGATGATAAGAAATCTTACAAGGAACGAACAGTATAAGGCAAAACCAATCCCGGCATTTATGCAGGAACTGATTGCCTCTGGCGGGCTTATTCAATGGACAAGGAAAAGGCTGAGGGACATTTAGCCCATGTAATAAACGAGGTAGTCAATGAACTTGACCTCAGCGAACTTTATGCAAGGTATTCAGCTTTAGGGTGTACCGCCTGCCCCACCGCCGATGACGATTAAGTCAAAAGTATTCATATCTCAACCTCATCCGACCTTTCACAAACATCCACACCGTGTAGTAGCATCTCTTCCCCTGCTACTATATTCTTTACAGTTTTGTCCTCCTCAGTCTCAATGCATTGCCAACCACTGATACCGAGCTGAAGCTCATGGCAGCAGCAGCGAAGATAGGGCTCAGGAGGATACCGAAGAACGGATAAAGAGCGCCCGCTGCAATCGGAACTCCAAGGGTGTTATAGATAAATGCCCAGAAAAGGTTCTGTTTGATATTGCGCATCGTTGCCCTGCTCAGGCGACTTGCACGGGCAATACCTCTGAGGTCACCCTTCACAAGTGTCACACCGGCGCTCTGCATTGCCACATCCGTGCCTGTTCCCATTGCAATACCCACATGTGCCTGTGCAAGTGCAGGGGCATCGTTTATGCCGTCTCCTGCCATTGCAACAATCCTTCCCTCCTCCTGCAATTGTTTGACAACATCAGCCTTACGGTCAGGCAGCACCTCTGCAATCACATCGTCAAGATTGAGTTTCCTTGCCACTGCCTCTGCTGTTGTGCGGTTGTCTCCTGTGACCATAACAATGCGCATACCCTCTCTGTGAAGGGCATCTATCGCCTCAGGAGTCGTCTCCTTTATCGGATCTGCCACACCAAGCAGTCCGACCACTTTGCCGTCCACTGCAACAAACATAACTGTCTGTCCTTCCTTACGCATCGCCTCTGCCCTCTCAAGAAACCCGACAGGTTCAATACCAATGTCATCAAGGAGACTCCTGTTGCCAAGTGCGATTTTATGTCCTTCAATCTGACCAACAACTCCCTTGCCTGTTATGGATTCAAAATCCAGGACATCAGTGAGTTTTATACCCCTCTCCTCTGCAACCTTAACAATTGCCGATGCGAGGGGATGTTCACTTCCACGCTCAAGGCTTGAAGCAAGGTAGAGCATTTTGTCTTCATCAAATCCCTCAGCAGGCACTATCTCCATAAGTACGGGCTTGCCAATCGTGAGTGTTCCTGTCTTGTCTATCACAAGAGTATCGACCTTTCTCATCACCTCTATTGCCTCTGCGTTTTTGAAGAGCACTCCTGCTAAGGCACCCTTCCCCATTGCAACCATTATGGACATCGGTGTTGCAAGACCAAGTGCACAGGGACAGGCGATGATCAGGACTGCTACTGCATTGATGAGCGCATGTGCCATCTTTGGTTCAGGGCCTATCCATGCCCAGACAACAAAAGTAAGGACTGCAACTGCTATAACAATCTGGACAAAATATGCTGCCACAATGTCTGCAAGTTTCTGAATGGGTGCACGGCTTCTCTGTGCCTCAGAAACCATATGAACAATCTGTGAAAGCAGGGTATCCGCTCCGACCTTCTCAGCCTTTATCATAAGCATACCCGTTCCATTGACAGTTGCACCGATTCCATGGTCTCCCTTCTGCTTCTGCACAGGAATCGGCTCACCGGTAACCATTGATTCATCAACAGAACTTGTGCCTTCAATCACCACTCCATCTACCGGTATCTTTTCCCCGGGACGGACACGGAGAATATCCCCTATCTTTACATGCTCAAGGGAAATGTCTTCCTCCATGCCGTCCTTTATGCGCCGTGCTGTCTTTGGTGCAAGTACAAGAAGTGCCTTAATGGCTGCTCCAGTCTTACTCCTTGCCTTTAATTCAAGCACCTGTCCAAGAAGCACAAGGGTCACAATAACTGCTGCAGCCTCAAAATATACTCCCACCTCACCATCCTTCCTGAATGAAGCAGGGAATATGCCGGGCAAAAGCGCTGCAACAACGCTGTATATATAGGCCACACCCACACCAAGACCTATCAATGTGAACATATTAAGGCTGCGGTTGATAATGGATTGCCATCCCCGCACAAAGAATGGCCATCCAGCCCAGAGGACAACAGGGGTTGCAAGGAGGAGTTCTATCCATTTCATGAGTCCAAGGGAAAGCAGGGTTTGCATTGATAAACCCGGGATATAGTGGCTCATTGTTATAAGAATCAAAGGAATTGTGAGAATGACACTGAGCCTGAAGCGTCTTGTCATGTCAACGAGTTCGGGATTTTCCTCCTCTGCGATTGCTGATCTCGGTTCAAGTGCCATGCCGCATAAAGGACAATTCCCCGGTGAGTCACGAACAATCTCAGGATGCATCGGGCATGTCCACTCGGTTTTAGCTGTTATTACTGCTCGTTTTTCTTGAGGAATGGAAACCTTTACTGTGATAAAATTTTCAGGGTCGCTATCAAATTTATCTTTGCAATTCTTCGAGCAGAAATAGTAGGTTACGCCTTTGTATACGGATGTGGCAGCATCCTTATCTTCTATGGTCATCTTACAAACAGGGTCTGTGACTTTCATTGCAACTTCTTTCCGGTAACGCACTCGTATGCCTTTTAAATCTGATCCATCAACTCCATCTGTGTTAATGTGATTCTGGTTTTTGTTGTCCTTCTTTCGCAGGGATATCATTGATATACTTTTCAGGGTCCTTCAAAAATTCTTTTTTCATCCCCTCATCATCAAAGTAGTATTTTTTGCCCTTATAAACAACCCATGGAGTATCCTTTGTAATCTTAGTCTTCATGCGGCACACAGGACATATTGCATAGCCATGATCTACTGTATTATTGTCTTCCACCGTTGTATTATTCATATCTTTGCCCTGATCATTCATATGCGATGCATCTGTGGTTGTTTGCTGTCCGCCCATCTGTGCCTGTGCTGAAATACTGAAAACAAACAAACTCACCAAAACAATTATTAACCTTTTCATTTTATCTCCTCCTTCCAGGTCGTAGGCCTTAACAAGATTGATGACATTTACATGACAGTGCCTTTTTCTTTGATACCTTTTTGATGCTCATGCTGTCACCTCCTTTCTCTTTTGCAAGTTCAGT
>JAJYJJ010000012.1 GCA_021789595.1 Nitrospirota bacterium
ACCAGGTCTTGTCTGTCCAGAGGGATATCGGGCAGAGAAGGATAAGCAATATAGTATTTATGGGTATGGGTGAGCCTCTTTTAAACTTCGATGAGACTATCGAAGCCATTAAAAGGCTGACAGGACTCCTTGGATTTTCAAAGAGGAAAATTACAGTCTCCACATCAGGGGTCGTACCCATGATAGATGAACTTGCCAGGTCGGGGTGTGATGTAAATCTGGCTGTATCATTAAATGCTACAACTGATAGTATAAGAGAAGGCATAATGCCGGTAAACAAAAGATGGCCGATAGAGGCATTGCTTGAGGCATGCAGGCGTTATCCCCTTTCCCCCCGAAGACGAATAACATTTGAGTATGTAATGCTGGGTGGGATAAACGACAGAGATGAAGATGCAGAGAGGCTTGTGAGATTGTTAAAGACAATACGCTCCAAGGTGAACCTGATCCCATTTAATCCATTTTATGGTTCTATCTTTAAACGGCCTGCTGATGAAAGGGTATTAAGATTTCAGGAGATATTGCTGAAAGGTAATATAACAGCCCTCATAAGGAAAAGCAAGGGAGAGGATATCTCTGCCGCATGCGGACAGTTGAAGGCAAAATACCTCTAATAATTAGCTAATATCTGGAATAATGGATATCCCGTCTCCGTAATGATCCTCTGCGGTATGTATCTTTCTGATCAGTGAGGTATCGAATATCTCATCAGAAGGAATCTCTCTGTCTATGTATCCAAGCCTTTTCATGACCCTTACAAACTCCATTGTCGAGGAGATATAGTCGTCGGTGAGCTGAGCGCAGTATCTGGGCGATACCTTAAAGGTATCCACAACAAACTCAGCATCGATAAATCCGACATAATCCGCTATTATCTTTGCAGCGTGCCTATGTTTATTTCTGATAAGGGATGTGGCATCTTCATGCAAAACGAGGAATCTCTCCACCATTTCCCTTTCCCGATTTAAGAAATCTTTATCAACAACAATACCGTAGCTTGGATTGTTTGGCCAGAGCCTTGATGGCGGATATAGCACCCTGCCGTCAGCGTAGCGTTTAATGGCAACGGATAGTGCAGGCGTCCCCACAGCAGCAGAGACCTCATCCCTGATTACTGCCTCTGTAACCTGGTCGGCCCATGGAAAATTTACAACCTCAATCTTCTCCTTAAGGTCAAATCTCTCAAGACATTCTCTTATGATGACATCATGGATGGAACCCCTGCCTGGCACGCCGATCCTGAGACCTCGGAACTGCCTTAATATATCCTCAAGTTTATCTGTCTCCGGAAATCCCCTGTATTGACCTTTCCCGCACAGGACACTGCCTTCCACATGTCCGCCTGCAATGCACTTAATCCCGATCCCCCTGTCTATCCCGATTATTGACGGCGGAAGCCCGATGTATGCAATGTCGATCTCACCTCTTCCAAAGGCCTCTACGATTGCAGGGCCTGTGCCAAAAAGCCTCCATTCTACATCAGCGCCGAGGTGTTTTTCTATATCACCTTCAGCCATCAATAGAATCGAGGTATGATAAAATGTTGAAAGATGGCCTATCGTGAGTTTCATCTAAGATCAATTCGCTATCTAAAATCTTCCGTAATGGACCTTGCCTTCCTCAAACTCCTCGTCCTTGTGCGGTCCAGGCTGTTTTAAAGGGTATCCTATAGGCATAAGGCATTGCACCCGGTAATTTCCCGGAATAGCAAGCAGCCTCTTCACAAAATCCTCTGGATTGCCTTCGTTGGCTTCTGTGCCATCAGCTATCTGTATAAAACATGTGCCAAGCCCCTGGTTCGTAGCCTCGAGATAGATGTTCTCAGCACATATCGAGCAGTCCTCCTTAAACCTTTTGCCTTTGCTGGCATCGTAGCAGATTACAATCACCAGTGGAGCATCCTTTGCAAATGAGGCATAAGGTGTTGCCCTGGAAAGCTGTGTCTTTGTCTTATCATCTGTAACGATTATAAAATCCCACGGCCTTAATCCTCGGGCTGTAGGTGAAAACATAGCTGCCTTTAAGACATCATTCAATCTCTCTTTCTCGACATCCCTCTTCAGAAATGTCCTGACACTCCTTCTCTGTCTGATAACCTCTAACATATCCGCACCTCCTGATGGTTCACTTTTATATTTTATACAGTATCCTATCTTATCCTATCAATCTTTTCCATCTTCACCTTTGCAATCTTCTGTCCAACCATCTCAACAACCCTCAATATCTTGTCTTCAATCTCTATGTTATCCCCTGTCTGTGGTATTCTTTGAAGATGTGTAACAATAAAGCCGCCCAGCGTCTCATATTCAGGAGATTCAGGGATCTCTATGTTGTAATCCTCTCTGAGGTCCCTCACACTTATTGAGGCGTCTATTATCATCGAACCGTCAATGAGCTGGATAACCGGTCTTTCAGTATCATATTCATCCCTGATCTCACCGACAATCTCTTCAAGGAGGTCTTCCAGTGTAGCAAGCCCTGAGACAGATCCGTATTCATCTATCACTATTGCCATATGAACTCTTTTTTTCTGCATCTCCCTTAAAAGGATACTTATCTTCATCGTCTCAGGGACAAACATCGGCGGTTTTATGATCTTATGTATATTGCCTCCTGCCTTTGAAAGAATATTATAAAAGTCCTTGGCGTAAAGAATACCCCTGATATCATTTATGTCCTTTCCTATGACAGGATAACGGGAGAACTTCTCCTCAGAAATAATGGATTTAACCTCATCAACAGACATATTAATTCCAATGGTAACCATCTGGGGAGCAGGGATCATCACCTCCTTGACAAAGGTATCTGTGAATTCAAAAACACTGTGTATAAGTTCCTTTTCCTCGGGTTCAAAAATGCCGCGCTCCCTGCCCTCCTCTATTAGCATTTTTATCTCTTCCTCTGAGATATAGCCCCTCTCGGAAAATGCCCTCTTGCCAAAGGGTTTTAACAATATATTTGTGCCTGCTGTCAGGATTCTAACAAATACTGCAGCCAGTTTAGAGAATCTATCCACTATAGGGGCAGTTACAAGACCGATGGTCTCTGGATTGGCAAGTGCCAATGACTTTGGAATGAGTTCCCCGAATACAAGGGAAAAGTAGGTAATGATTACAACCACAATGCCTATGGATATTGCCTCGCTGGATGCAGAGATGAATGGTATTGGAACATTCTTTAATAGCGGCTTGATGATCTTGACTGCTGCAGCACCACCAATAGCAGATGCAAGTGCTCCAGAGAGTGTGACACCGATCTGGATCGTGGCAAGAAATCTGTCAGGCGATTCTCTTAGCTTATTCAATACCCAGGCATTTTTTTTACCTTCATCCAGCAGTTGTTTGATACGCGTCCTTCTGGTTGTAACTACTGCAATCTCCGAGGCAGCAAAAAAGCCGTTTATGAGGATAAATATGGATATAAGAAATATCTCAAGCCACATAATTTTAACGGGAAAGAGATGAGCGGCCAGCATCAAAGGTCTTTTGATCTATAGCCCTTGACCCATAACCCATAAAAGACATTGTTATAAAGCAGTTAAACGACCCTTGGGCGGATTGGTTAGATTCCATATAAGATAATTATATCATTTTTTCAGCTTTTCAATAATCGCATCTGCAACCTGCGATGTTGTTGCAGCAGTAGGGTCATCAGGCGTCGGTTTCATATCATAGGTGACATGTCTGCCTTCCTGTATAACACCGGCAATTGCCCTTTCAAGTCTATCCGCTGCACCTGACTCACCGATATACCTCAGCATCATAACCCCTGAGAGCATCATTGCCATAGGATTTGTCTTATTAAGCCCTTTGTATTTTGGGGCGCTGCCATGTGTCGGCTCAAACACTGCACAACCATCCCCTATGTTTGCGCCCGGGGCAAGACCAAGGCCGCCAATAAGGCCTGCGACAAGGTCTGAGACTATATCACCGTATAGGTTTGGAAGCACAAGCACATCATAGAGTTCTGGTTTCTGAACGAGCTGCATGCACATATTATCTACTATCCTGTCTTCAAACGCAATATCTGGAAAATGATCTGCTACATCTCTTGCTACTTCAAGGAAAAGGCCATCCGTATGCTTCATTATGTTTGCCTTGTGCACTGCAGTTACCTTTTTCCTTCCATTGTTTCTTGCATACTCAAAGGCAAAACGAACAATCCTTTCTGTGCCATATACAGAGATAGGTTTTATGCTTATCCCTGAGTCATCCCTTATCTTCTTCCCTGTTGTATTTTTTATAAACTCGATCAGCCCCCTTGTATCCTCTGAGCCCTTCTGATATTCGATGCCTGCATAGAGGTCTTCTGTGTTTTCCCTGATAATGACGAGGTCTATACCCTCAAATCTTGTCCTTGCGCCTGGATAGCTCTTACAAGGTCTTAGACAGCAGTAAAGGTCAAGGCTCTGCCTTAATGCCACATTGACGCTCCTGAAGCCCTTTCCAACAGGGGTTGTCACAGGTCCCTTTATAGCAACCTTATTTTCCCTTATAGACTCGATGACATCTTCTGGAAGCGGAGTCCCCTGCTTCTCAAAGACATCCTCGCCTGCCTTCTTGACCTCCCATTCAATAGGCACGCCTGTTGCCTCGATGACCTTTTTTGTTGCTGTGGCTATTTCGGGACCAATACCGTCGCCTGGAATTAATGTAATCCTGTACATATCTATGGTGATACTGTGAGTATCTTCCTGACAACATCAGGGTGATTGGCGATAAACCTCAGCTCATCGTCTGTCAGCGGTTTTTGTGTATGGAGATTGGCATACTGCGCAAGTTCTAATATATTCCTTGCATCTGCATCTGTAGTAAAATGGATGCCGAGCTTGTCATAGACATGTCTGAACCCCTTTATGCCGCCGTATTCTCCAGTTGTTATGATCCTTCCTGTTTCAAGGAGCTCTACCTCACCTCTGCCAACATCTTCAGGGTCGTAGAGTTCATAATTGCGTCTGTCCTTTAATGCCCCGTCTGCATGTATCCCTGATTCATGGGCAAAGGCATTTGCCCCAACGCCCGGCTGGTTTATTGGTATCGGGATATTAAAGGCATAGGATGCATATCTTGCAATCTTCCATGCCTTCTTGAGATTAACATGCTCATCAAGAGGGACCTTATGCTTGAGTCCGTGCGAGAATTTAAAGGCAAGTATTGTTGACACAAGGTCGCAGTTGCCAGCACGCTCACCATAGCCATTTATCGTTGTGTTTATGTATGCGTCTACTCCGCTTTCAACCGCGCCCTGGGCGCCTGCAACAGATACGGCCTCTGCCATTCCAAGGTCATTATGACAGTGCATCTCTATGGGAAACTTGGTTGCAAGTGCAAGCGCCTTAATCCTCTCATAGATAGTAATCGGGTCATCTGCCCCAAGCGTGTCGCAATATCTAAACCTGTCTGCACCTGCCTCTTTACCTGCTATAACAAATTCTATCAGCCTGTCAAGTTCTGTCCTTGAGGCATCCTCTGCATTTATGCCGACTGTCTCAGCCCCATGCTCCCTCGCAAGTTTAACCGCTTCTGTCAGGGATTTGATTATGTCCTTCCATGTCTTTTTACCCTGGAATTTGCCTTTCAACATTATCTCGGATGTGGACATGGATATATTCAGATGTTTTATCTCCGGGCAGTTTTTAAATGTAAGGTTTACATCCTCAGGTATGGCCCTGCACCAGCCCTCAAGGTGCAGCCTCTTTATAACCTTTAGCTTGACAAGTTCTAAATTCGCATTGATGTAGTTTATCTCATGCTTTAATGTGGGGAAGCCAACCTCGCTCTGGTATACACCCATCTCGTCAAGGTAGATGTTGAGCATGGTCTTTGAGAGTTTCGGCAGAAGTATCCTTGATGTCTGGACACCATCCCTGTTAGTTACATCAATAAGATATACCTTGTTAGTCATAGCCTCCTCTTATTTTTATCTGATATTAAAACATAAAAACCGCCATCTTTACAAGTTCAGGGCTACTTCTATATTGACAGCTTCCTTTTCAGGATATCATTGACTAACTGAGGGTTTGCCTTCCCCTTTGTCGCCTTCATCACCTGACCGACAAAGAACCCGATGAGTTTCTCCTCGCCTGCCTTAAACCTCTCGACCTCTTTCGGATTCTTTGTAATTATCTCATCAATTGCCTTCTGTATTGCGCCTTCATCGCTTATCTGGATAAGCCCTTTCTCCCTGATAATCTCCTCAGCGTCCTTCCCTGTCTTATACATTTCTTCAAACACGGTCTTTGCTATCTTTCCGCTTATAGTCCCATTGTCTATAAGAGCAAGCATGTTGACAAGCTGTGCAGGCTTAAGCGAACACTCCTCGATGGATCTGTTATCCTCATTGAGAAACCGCATCAATTCTACCATTATCCAGTTGGATACTGATTTAGGACTGCCTCCTGCCCTTACAGCATCCTCAAACCAGTCTGCTATTGATTTTTCTGATGTTAAAAGGTCTGCATCATATTCTGGCAGTCCGTATTCCGATACAAATCGTTCTCTTTTTATATCAGGTAACTCGGGCAGTGCCTCTTTTATCTCTTTAATCCAGGTTTCATCTGCCATAATAGGCACAAGGTCAGGTTCAGGGAAATACCTGTAATCATGTGCCTCTTCCTTGGTCCTCATAGACTGGGTTGTCCCTGTAGAAGAATCCCACAGCCTCGTCTCCTGTATAATCCTCCCTCCGTCATTGAGGATATTTATCTGGCGTTTTATCTCGTATTCCAGGGCCTTTTCAACAAACCTGAAGGAGTTCATGTTCTTCATCTCTACCTTTATACCAAACCCATTGCTGCCTGCAGGTCTGATTGAGACATTTGCATCACATCTGAGAGAGCCCTGCTCCATATTCCCATCGCACACACCAAGATAACGCAATATGCTTCTCAGTTTTTTCATATATTCTGAGGCCTCTTTCGGGCTTCTTATATCAGGCTCGGAAACTATCTCCATCAATGGAACCCCTGCCCTGTTCAGGTCAACAAAGCTATGACCACCGCTGCCTTCATGGATATTCTTCCCTGCATCCTCTTCCATATGCACCCTTGTAATCCCGATCCTTTTCTTTTCACCGTCAACAATGACCTCTATGAAACCGTGCTCGCATATGGGCATCTCATACTGGCTTATCTGATAACCCTTTGGCAGGTCAGGATAAAAGTAATTCTTCCGTGCAAATCTGCTGTATGATGAAATCCTGCAGTTCACTGCAAGCCCTGTCCTGATTGTAAACTCCAGGGCCTTCCTGTTCATTACAGGAAGGACTCCTGGCATGCCTATGCATATCGGACATGTCTGTGTGTTTGGCTCAGCGCCGAACCGTGTTGAACATCCGCAGAACATCTTTGAGTCTGTTAACAATTGTGCGTGTATCTCAAGACCGATAACGGCTTCGTATTGCATATTTAACCTTAACATATCCCCTTAAAAAAGGTGTTTCTTCCTTTCATTTTCATTTCCCCTCTATTAAGAGGGGATGTTACATTCCAAACCAGTAAGTTGTCACCAAGACAGTGTTCACATACCGCACCGCTGTTCTACGCCCCTGCTCAATGAGAGAGGCAAGGTCGGTGATGAGGGATGAATATTTATTGGCTTTTGTAATCTTTTTCATCCACTACCCTTTTCAATCATTTTCTTATCCCTCCAACCTCGCCTCAATCTCGGATTCGAAAGCTTTGTAATTCTTCTCCCTCAATGCCTTGAAGAATAAATCATAACTCATTCCCTTTCTCTATCATTTCTTCAACTTCTTTCTTTGCCTGTTCAATTAGGTCTCGGCTTTCTGTACGAAGTTGATTTGATGCTTCTACAAGTTTTGCAATCTCTTTCTGTATTTTTATTGATGGAAGATAAACAAAAACTTGCTTTAAATCTTCAAAGGAGATAGCAGGAATTGTTGAGCCTGTAAGTTCCCTTACAATTTGTTCGGTATAAAATGGAGATTTAAGATAAAAAAGCAAATAGAAAGGGTCTGTTTTTTCTTTCGGTTCTAATACAGCAAAGCCATTAGTGCAAATGTAACCATTTTGTTTTTTTGATACATAGCAAGCGACTTGTTTTTTAGGATCCCTTGAAATGCCAGAAACAGCGGTCAAAACCTGCCCTTCTTTTATCTCATAAGTAGCCCTGCTCGGAGCCTGATACGATAGCATCTCTGTATGGGATACAATCTGGCTTGATTCAGGGACTATATCAGCAATAGCAACATACTTTATTATCTTATCAGGTGTCTTTCTAAAATCAGCCTTTTTGGTAATCAACTTAACTGCTTCAGATAGAGGCTTTGCACCTTTTGAGAGAAGAACTTCTTTTATCCTCTCATATCTCGGCTTGAAATATTCAGGGTCAAAACGCCTTTCGAGGTGAGAAAAACTTGTCGCAAATGCCCTGTCATGATTTAATTCAAGCTCCCTCCATCCAAGCTCTTTTTCTAATATCTCCTCCGCCTCTTGAAGTTTCTTTTGCGCCTCCTTCCGCTTCTCATAGGCAGTCTTTACAAGAGATTCGATGTGGGATTGGAAGGAAGGGGAGGGAATGGGGATTTTGATTCTCCTAATTTCTTCAAGGTGCAGATGCGGCTGAGAGACTCCTTTTGTTGATCTATCTATCTGAACATGACCAAAACGAGATTCTAAAAAAACAGCTACATAATAAGGATTTAAGTCTTTAGTTACCCTTAAAATGGCTAATCCTTCATAGATATTAAATTCTTCATTTATATCCTCTGGTACTACTCCTGCATTACCTATACGCCCTGATTTAGAAATAAGTGTGTCCCGTGGTTTTGGTTGACAATGTTTAAGGCTTGCATGTTCTTTTTTTGTGATGTATTTTGCTTCAGTGAAATCAACCCATAAATTATCTACGTTGCTAGAGCTTAAAAATTTTATACCTTTCTTTACATATAACGGAGTGACATGCGTTCCATCTGTAATATAATCAAGCTTCTCATCTAATAGAACAGGTTTTACCTTTTCTAACACATCTATTGTAGCCATGAACTCTGGCCTAAAAAAATCCGCATCCATCCTCTCTTCCATCTGGCTGAATTTTATCTCTGAGGTTATCATAGATTTCTTTATCTTAGCGCCTTAGGCATTTCATAGTATTCATAAAAAATTTCTTTCCCAAAATCCTCATTTGCTCGTTTTGCATAATTCACATAGTCCCTCAAAAATGCACTGTAGTTCTCCCGAAAAAGCTCAATTTCTCCAACTTTTTCTTTAGGAATCCCATCTATATTTATTTGTCTTAGCATTTGAAGTGGTTCTATAACATAACTGCCATTGTAAAAACGCATAATGTTGTCGAATTCTTCAGCCAGCAGAGACAGGTTTCCGAAATCCTTATCAAATCCTTCAATTTTCTTTTTAAAAATGTAGAAAAAACTTTCTATAATTGACAAAGGTAAAAGCTTTAGCTTACCTCTCACTTCTTCATGCCCTTGCAAGTCTCGCAGTTGAGCGTTTAAAGTGTCACTTCTACGAGAGTCTACAAACTCGCTAAATCTTTGTGTAAGCTCTCTAAATCCAGGATAATAATGCCTTGCTAACTGATTATATCTCCTGTATTGCAGCTTTTCTCTAATATAAGTTGCTATTGGAATCCACAATAGAACAATTACTGATATTGTAAAAAAGCCAATAGGAATATAAATAAACCAAGAAGGGACGACACCTTTAGTAGTAACAATAGTAATAAGAAGCGTTAAAAAAGAGGATATTGCCATTACAACCTCGGTCCACAGTCGAAGTGACGGTTTTTCATCAGACTGTTTCCCCTTGTAAAATTTATTTGACATATCTGTTTTCATTTGTTATAAATAACTATAGAGATTTAATTTTTGGTATTTAAAATGGAAAATATCCCGAAGCAAATAGAGGATTTTAAAAAAGCTCATCCTGAAGTTGCTGAGGCGATGGAGATTTTTAAGCTTGGGATGGATGAATATCAGCAAGCTTTCAAGTTCCTTAATGAGCCTCAGATTTATACCTCTAATACAACTAACCCTATACATAACAAGTAATACCTACCTCATTGGCCCAGCAACCTGAATCATTTGTACAAGCCTGATTAATGCTCTACCGCCGGTATTTTCAAATATTTTATAAGCCGCTGTCATTCCAAAAGTAAGGCTAATGGCATGGTAAAGCCCTCGAACCCTGTTTTGAAGGTCTATATCTTCACCCATATCAAATACACGGATTGGTTTCAGAACTTTGATTTCTCTCAATTCATGCAATCCAATGCGTTTAGCATGAGACTTGAAATTATTATGATTGCTTAAATATCTGGCGATATTAGCAGCCATTCTCCCTTTCTTCGGGTTATCATTAAGCATAAACTTAATTAGCCATTCTTTTACGAGATCTTTTGAAAGTTCAATGGCATTCTGAGCTTGCTGATAGAGAGACGGACCATACTGCTGAAGGATGGGCAACCAAGGAGCTAATATCTTTGGGTCACTTGCAATGCTTTTTTGAGCTTTTTCAAACTGGTCAATTATAGCCTGGGCTGGTGCAGTAACGATTGAACCGTCCCCTTTTCTGAAAGTAAATTGTGGGTCTATAGGCCCTAATTCTGAGGCAATGTCCATAAAGATTTCATCTCCAGATAGGGCTAACATTGTTGCCGCGCTTTTTGCTATGTTTGGCACTATAAATCTCACATGATTGAACTTTCCTCTAATAATATCAACAAGAGAATCCGCAGCTTCTGCTAAGCCGCCTGGGCTGTGAAGAAGAATATCGACAGAGTCACCTTCTATATCCTGAATAGCTTCTATAAATCCTTCCTTGTCTGACCAGTCAAGATTTATTCCCGAACCAACTGCCTGAGCCTTTCCTGTATTTAAGAAGTCTACAGCATAGACTATAAGAGGGCGTTTTGTATGTTCCATAACAGCCTTCATCTTATCTCTTCTTACGCCATCAACGTCAGGCGTCCCTTGTGGAGTTTTTCTTTCATTAACCTCTTTTAAAACATCATCCCATGTATTCATAAGACCTCCACGTTTAAACTCCCAGTTTATGCCTCTTCTTAAACTCCTTAAATGCCTCTATCACATCACTAACATCCTCATCTGTTGCTGCGTCTTCTGGCTTATGGACGACCTCTCCTTTATCATTTATCATCTCACCTCTTTCATTTCTTCTGCAGATTTTTTTCCCTCTGACATCATATCCGATTTTTTCAATGATTCCCATGAAAACAGGATAATCGGTTTCTTTTAATTTAGCTAATTCTTTGGGTAGGAGTTTTTGCAGGAATAAGACTGAAGCCTTAACACCAGCGCCGTGAGGGATAAAGGTTTCTTGAGGTAAAGATACAACAGCCAAAATCCTTGCCTTGTTTCTAATCCACTGCCTTAAATAACCCAATGTGGAATTTGTTAAATCTCCATCAGGTATGACAATTCCCATCCTCCCACGAACATCAAGATAGTCAAGACATCGTTCTATAAAAAGAATATCAGGAACCTGCCCATCAAAGAGCTTGCTCTCTTTTTCCCATTGTCCAGTCTCTTTATTCGGTTTCCATTTATGGCCGAGTTCAAAGTTTTTTAGTATCTCCCGATTGGTGACCTTTCCTTTAGTTCCAAAAGGGGGATTTGTGAGGATAAAATCAAATCTGCCTTTTATAACCTTTGTTGCACCCATTTCATGGGCTGTTCTTGATATTATTTCAAAATCATCAAGGGCATTTGAAGAGAAAACCCCTGTATGTCCATCATCCTCAAGAACCATGCGCATCTTTGATACCCTTGCAAGGTCAGGATTAAAGTCCATTCCCCTTATTTTATCAATAGCATATGAAAGCTGGGCATCTCTAAGTTCCCCAGGTTCTTTTACTACCTTTTCTATCTGTTTCCAGACATGTTTCATGGCTGCCACAAGGAAGCCACCTGAACCACAGGCAGGGTCAAAGACTATTTCATTAGATTTTGGATTTAACATCTCTACCATTAGTCTAACTATCGGCTCAGGTGTGAAAAACTCTCCCCTTTCTCCTCTTTGATGGGCATAGACAAAGGTCTGGAATGCTGTTCCTTTTACATCAGCAGGTGTCTTTCTGAGGTCAAAATACATTAACTGACCGACAACAAAGCCAAGGGTTACAGGTTTTAGGTTTATCCTTTCATCAGATGTGAAGACATCGCCATATCTTTTCTTTACCTCGCTGAAGAGTTCCTCCATGCGTGATATAAAGGAGTTGCCCTTACCTTCTAAGAGAAGGTCATTCTCTTCTTCTGTGATTCCAAACCTTGCAATGGGGCTTGAATAGTCTTTCTCATCCACTATCTTGAGAAAGAGTATCTTTAAGGCCTCATTAAAGACCTTTTCTTTAAGAAGACCTTCATTTGCATAGATATAGTTATGGCAGGTCTCAAAGACGGATTTTAGTTCGGTGGCAGGCTTTAATTCGCTTTTCTTTGGGAGTTCTAATGTCTCACCCTTCTTAGGAATGTTTGGAATAGGTTTGAAATATGGAGCCTTATCAAGTTTCTTGATATAAACAGTCTCCACACCATTGAACCATATCCCATATCTTGCAGAAGGCAAAGGGGCAAGATAGGTTTTAAGCTGCTGGATGCCGTCTGAACGATCTTTTCTTTTACATTCAACGACTATGTAGATATTGTCTTGTGTTTTATCTTTTACATCGTGGAAGACCACAATATCAGCAGGGCCAATAAGTGCACTGCCTTTTTGGATTTTGAATTCCGGATGCATCTGGTTAAGATCATAACCATATTCTTTGTGCAACCGCTCTTCAAAGACGACTTTTGCTTCAATATTTTCAGGCTTGCCGGGGATATATTCATTGGTGATATAGTCTCTTATATACCCTGCTGTCTCTAATTCTTCTGCTGTTTTGTATTTTTTGACGCCTTTTACCATGTTTTGTCTGAATTATATCATTTTACGCCCATTGAAAGAACCCGTTCAGTACAGCCATTGTATCAGCGAGGATATCCTCTTCACGCTCTTTATCTGCATAGATAAGCTCATATTCTTTTTTGGTATCAAAAAGGAGAGAAGTCTTGAGTTTCTTTAGGTCGCTTATAAGAGCATCTTTATAATGTGCTGGCAAAGGCTTGCCTTTCTCTAAAAGGCTTATGATCTTTTCGATATGATTTTCGGGTAATTCTTTCATAATACCCTTTTCCCTATCTGCCCATAGACATCTTTTCTGTGAATAATACCAAATATCCGCACCTCATTTTCCATAATCTTAAATACGACTCTGTAATCCCCGACCCTTAATTTCCAGTATCCTTTTAGGGTTTTCCTCAATGGCTCTCCGTATTGATGTGGTGCTGTAGCAAGGCGTGTTTCTATGGCGTTTTTAATGCGGATTTTGAGTTTTTCATTGAGCAAAGGGATATCAACAGCCTTAACATCAGGGTGGTATCTAAGCTCAAATGGCAAAGCTACCAGACCTCACTATGTTTTAAGGCTTTTGCCTTGGTGAAGGTTTTCTCCCTTTTTTCAGCAAATTTTGACAGAGCTATATCTTCTTCCATTTCCAATGCCTCTTTTACCAGATCACGGACCTTAAGTGAAAGTGATACGCCTTCTTTCTCTGCAAGATGCCGGACACTGTTGTAAATCGGCTTTTCCAGCACAACATTAATTCTTGGATTTTTTGCTGGCATATTATATTACCTCCTTTTTTATAGTGTAACACTTATAATACACCAAATCAACTGCTTTGACTGCGTTGTCAATATCCATATATCACTTGCATTGTTTAATACTCATCATATTTCTTCGACTTTCCTCTCACGACCTCAGCGGGATATTTCTTTTCGTTTATCTCAAGTTTCTTCTTTGCAGCATCCACGAGATTAATCCCAAATTTATCGGCAAGTTTTGTAAGGTAGATCATTACGTCGCCTATCTCTTCTTTGAGCTTCTGAATCTTCTCCGGGCTTAGCTTTTTGCTCTGCTCCTCGGTCATCCATTGAAAAAGCTCCACAATCTCTGACACCTCAACACTCAAGGCCATGGCGAGGTTTTTGGGCGAGTGGAACCGCTCCCAGTCCCTTTCCTTTGCAAACGCTCTCAGTTTATGGATAAGGTCTTCCATATCTAAATTTTCGGTTTCCTCTCGTGCCAATCTGTTGACTGTTCATAGGCATAAGCAGCCTTCAGTATTGTCTCTTCGTCAAAATGTTTCCCGATAAGCTGTAGCCCAATCGGTAAATTATTAGATGTGAAACCGCATGGGATAGAGATCCCCGGCACCCCTGCGAGGTTTACAGAGATGGTGAATATATCGGAGAGATACATCTGCAAGGGGTCTTCTGTCTTTTCCCCAAGCCTGAATGCCGCAGTTGGAGCTGTTGGAGTGACAATGACATCAACAGACTTGAATGCCTCATCAAAATCCCTTTTTATCAATGTCCTCACCTGCTGGGCCTTTTTGTAATATGCCTCGTAATAGCCTGATGAGAGGGCATATGTGCCGAGCATGATCCTCCTTTTAACCTCTGCGCCAAAGCCCCTTGCCCTTGTATTCATATACATTTCAAGTAAGTCTTTGCCTGCTTCCCTGAAACCATATTTAACGCCGTCGTATCTTGCAAGATTGGATGATGCCTCTGATGTTGCAAGGATGTAGTATGTTGCTATTGCATAGCCTGTATGGGGCAGTGTCACCTCTACAGGGACTGCACCGAGAGACTCAAGTCTTTTTATCGCTTCCCTGACAGAGACATCCACATCCTTATCCATCCCCTCGATAAAATACTCCTTTGGTATGCCGATCCTCATCCCCTTTATCTCCATGCCTAAGACTGCGGTAAAATCAGGCGCTGTAACAGGGGCAGAGGTCGAATCCATCGGGTCATGCCCTGATATGACATTCATCAATATTGCCGAATCCCTCACATCTTTGGTTATAGGGCCTATCTGATCAAGGGATGATGCAAATGCAACAAGGCCGTATCTCGATACACGTCCATATGTGGGCTTTAAGCCAACAACACCGCAGAGCGCTGCTGGCTGTCTTATGGAGCCTCCTGTGTCTGAGCCAAGGGCAGCGATGCATTCATCCCCTGCCACCGCTGCTGCAGAGCCTCCACTTGAGCCTCCCGGAATCCTTTCTAAATCCCATGGGTTTCTTGTTGTAAAAAAGGCAGAGTTCTCAGTGGATGAACCCATGGCAAACTCATCGAGATTTGTCTTTCCAGTAAGCACATATCCCTGCTCTAAAAATCTTGATGTGACAGTGCTTTCATATGGAGGTATAAAGTTTTCGAGTATCCTTGATGAGCATGTAGTTCGGATTCCATTTATGCACATATTGTCCTTTATAGCAATTGGAATGCCGCAGAGCAGAGGAAAATCCCCTGATAAAATCCGCCTGTCTGCCGCATCTGCACTTGCCATTGCCATATCCCTTGTGACAGTGACATAGGCATGAACCCTATCATCAAGCTCATCAATCCTCTTAAGGACAGAGGCTGTCACATCCTTTGATGTTACCTCTCCTTTTTTAAGCAGACCGTGTATCTCAGCTATCGTCTTTCTATAGAGTCCCAACATCTCCTCCTGTTCTGCGTCTATAGGCTAAAAATAGGATAATCTAAGGTAATGAATTTTTCGTTATTTGTCAAATCAGCACTGGAATAGATTTTTCAGTTGACAGGGTTAAGGCTGGTTGATAGAATATCTTTCACAGAGGGAGCTAATCATGGGATAACTGCCAGCAGAGGTAGCGCCGGTAGTATAACGATTGCCTTCCATTATAATAAAAAATAAACGCACCAGAGTGCAGTTATGAACGAGTTGTGTGAAATAGATAAAGGAGAATTTTTATGAATACTAACGATCTAAAAGAATTAAAAATAGGAGATTTGACGGCAAAACTTCCTATAATTCAAGGAGGAATGGGGGTTGGAATTTCCCTATCCGGACTGGCATCCGCAGTAGCTAAAGAAGGCGGTGTCGGAGTTATTGCTACCGCAGGTATTGGAATGCTTGAACCCGATTTCTCAAAGAATTGGTTGGAAGCAAATATTAGAGCGTTAAAAAGGGAGATTAAAAAAGCCAGAGAATTAACCAAAGGAATTCTTGGTGTCAATATCATGGTGGCATTATCAAATTATACTGATATGGTAAGAACTGCCATTGAGGATGAGATAGACATCATATTTTCAGGGGCTGGACTTCCCCTTAATCTTCCACAGTTTTTAAAAGGAAGCGCAAAGACGAAGCTGGTTCCCATTGTTTCTTCTGGAAGGGCGGCCGGTATCATTTGTAAAAAATGGTCAGAAAAATATAACTACCTCCCTGATGCTATAGTCGTAGAGGGGCCACGGGCGGGGGGACATCTTGGGTTCAAAGAAGATAAGATTAACGATCCTGAATATTCGTTAGAAAAACTTATTCCAGAAGTGATTAAAGCAGTAAGACCATTTAAGGAAAGGCATAAGAAACCTGTCCCGGTAATTGCCGCTGGAGGTATATATACAGGAGAAGATATTTATAAATTCTTGCAATTGGGTGCCTCGGGAGTGCAGATGGCAACACGTTTTGTTACCACTTATGAATGTGATGCATCGATAAAGTTTAAGCAAACTTATATTGATTCGAGTAAAGAAGATATCGTGATTATCAAAAGTCCGGTTGGTATGCCAGGAAGGGCAATTAGAAACAAATTTATTGATGATGCCAATAAGGGGGAAAAGAAACCGTTTGAATGTCCCTATCATTGCATTATAACCTGTGATTATAAAAAGAGCCCCTATTGCATTGCCCTTGCTTTACTAAATGCCAGGAAGGGCAATTTAGAACACGGATTTGCGTTCGCTGGAGAGAATGCTTATAGGGCAAAGGGGATTATTTCTGTTAAAGAATTGATAGAATCTTTGATAGAAGAGTATAAGAATGTGTCTAAGTGAACTACTTCGCACAACAGTATGTTTGCGTAAAGGCTTCTCCACATTTTGTCAATGTAAAACGTCGTAAACATGCAGAACGACAAACTGTCATCGGCACGCTCGCCTGTTTATTCTCTTGCCAGCAGGGCGATAAACAGCAAAGAAGAGATGACTGCCGTTGCTGTGCCGTAGAGGAAGATTGCATGGGGGCCATAATACTGCCAGAGCGCCCCGCCAATAATACTTGCTGGAAAGGCTGCAAGCCCCACTGCTGTGTGGTATATGCCATAACCTGTTGCCCTTAGCTCGGGCCTTATTGTAGTGGCAACAAACGCCCTCTGAACCCCCTCTGATATTCCCATGAAGACCCCATACAGGGCAAAGAGAAACCATATGTGCCCGGCAGTTTTTGCAAATGCAAAACCAAGATATATGAATGCAAACAGCAGATAGCCAAGTATAATCATCCTCCGCTTGCCGACCTTATCCGCAATCATGCCTGCAGGGATCGAGACGATGCTGTACACCACATTAAAGGTCAGATACAGAAGTGGTATCTTCACAGTCTCTATCCCAAAGTCCCTTGCCCTCAACACAAGGAAGGCATCGCTGCTATTGCCGAGTGAGAAGATGGTAGCCACAAGGAGGAAATGTCTAAACCTTATATCCAGACCTTTCAGGGACAGGCGTGGAGTGTCTTTGTATCTCGATGTATGGGTCTTTCCTACTGTTTCCTTTACAAAAAATATAATGAGAAGTACCGCGATTGTCCCAGGGACCATAGACAGCCAGAAGACCTTTCTAAAATCCCCTGCGAATACACCAAGGACAAAAAATGCAACAGCAGGGCCTATTGCAGCGCCAATGGTGTCCATTGTCCTGTGGAATCCAAATGCCCTGCCAAGATATGACGGCTCTGTAGAATCAGCCACTACTGCATCCCTTGGAGCAGTTCTTATCCCCTTGCCAAACCTGTCTGTAAACCTGTAGATAAGGACAGAAACCCATGAGCCTGCTAAAGAAAGGATCGGCCGACTCAAGGTGGACAGCCCATACCCAGATAGTATCAATATCTTCCTCTTTTTGATCCTGTCAGAAAACCATCCTGAAAAGACCTTAACGATGCTTGCAGTGCTTTCGGCAATGCCCTCGATAAGCCCTATGTATGTCTTTGAAACCCCAAGCACACTGCTTAAAAATAAAGGCACAAGTGGGTATATCATCTCGGAGCTTATATCCATAAACAGGCTTACGAGACCGAGGACAAAGACATTCCTTGAAAAGCCGATGACCTTTTTATCTTTACTCATCTGCTTTCAAGCAGGGCATATCTTTCAGCCTTTTTAATGATATGGAAAGAAGACGGCAGTTCGTTTAGCAGCGATGCCTTTGTGATAAGGAATATCCTTCTGCCCTTTAAAGCATCGAGCGCCTTCAACTGGCCTGCATCCAGTTTAAGAATCCTGCTCTTTGAGTAGAACATTATACTCGGATTGTTTATCCTGTAGGTTGACAGGATGTCGCCTCTCTTCATGTGCTCCCTGCAGTATATCGAAAAGCTGTGTATTGCTGATTGAAGATAATCGCTTGCAGCAGGGGTTATCCACAGATGGATAACAAGGATAAAGGCAAGGGATGGAATCAAAAGCCATGAGATGCCCTTTGGCCTTAATACGGACATAAGTATTGCAGCCAGTGCAAAAAGTGTAAATACAATATACATCGGCATCAGGACAGACATAAACTCCTTTGGGAAGATAGGTCGGCCCTTCAATACAACCAGCCCTGCAATTGCTAAAACGGATGCAATGGCGATGGACATAAGGGTGACAATACGCCATGGCTTGTTTTTCAGTAATTCATCCATCCATGCGGCTGTGATGACTGCCATCGGCACAAAGGCAGGAAGGATATAATCTGGAAGCTTTGTCCCTCCAAGGGAAAAGAAGATAAGGACAAGCGAAAACCATAGTATAAAGAATACATCCTTTCTCTCTTTTATTCCCTTTAAGAAGCAGTACGGAAAAAAGAATGACCATGGGAAAAAACCAAGGGCAAGTACAGGGATATAATACCAGAGAGGGCCCCTGTGTCCTGAAACAACCCCGATATATCTTGTGAAATGGTGCTTTATTATAAAGGCGTCAAAAAAGTCCTTACCATGGATGATGAATTCGATCATATACCATGGAAGGGCAATAATAAAGAAGAGGACAATCCCTGAGGGATTAAGGATTAATCTTAATAAAGACCACTGCCTCTTGAGAAGTATGTATACGATAAATATAGGGACAGGCATAAGGCCGATAAGCCCTTTTGTAAGGACTGCGAGGGCCATGGATATATAAAATGGTATTATGTATCTCTTATCATCCATTGAAAGGTAAAGGCAGTACATGGAAGAGGAGATAAAAAACAAAAGCACCATGTCTGTTATAGCTGCATGCGTATAGAGATTGTAGCCTATTGAAGTTCCAAGCATGAGGATTGCCTTAATAGCGACATCCTTCCCCTTTATTCGTTTGACAAAAAGATAGGTTGCAATGATTAAGAGAAACCCAAAGAATGCCGATGACACCCTTGCACCAAATTCATTTTCGCCGAAGAGCTTAAAGCCAACAGCCATAAGCCAGTAAAAGAATATGGGCTTATCATATCGCGGCTCAAAATTAAGTGTGGGGTTTATAAAGTCACCTGTTACAAACATCTCTCTTGTTGCCTCTGTAAATGCCCCCTCATCCACATCAAAAAGAGGAAACGCAGAAAGCCTTAAAAAAGACAGTATTGCAATAATCAGAAAGACAAGGGCTGCCTTAGATCGCAACTGTGACCTCCTTCAAAGATTACCTACAATATTAAGGATTATGCCTATCTGAGTCAAGACAGCAGGTCACATCCCCTGCCTTCTCGCAAAGGCAATTCGTTAGCTTGACAAAATGACAAGGCACAAATATGATAAACATATGCCTGAGACCAAGAAATGTGAACACTGCGGCAGGGATATAAATGTGAAATACAGCATATGTCCATTTTGCGGCGCTTCTCTGAGCGAAAAAACTGAGGCCATCCCTCCCATGTGTCCCAGGTGCAAAAGGCCACTGGAGATCCATCTTGCAAATGGCGAAGAATATAACATTTGCCCTGCCTGTGGCGGGTTATGGCTTGACATGGGCGAGTTCAGGCTTGCCACAAGCGAGTACGATGTCTATAGGAAAGAGGATGTTAAAGACGAATATAGCAAAGAACCGTTCAAAGACTCCTTCGAATATCTGCCATGTGTCCGATGCGGCAAGTTAATGAACCGCAGGAATTTTGCCCGTATATCAGGTGTAATCATCGATGAGTGTGGCATGCACGGCGTATGGCTTGATGCTGGAGAACTTGAAAGGATTAGACATTTCATTGCAGACGGCGGCCTTGAAAGAGAGCAGGACAGAGAGATAGAACAGGTGCGTACGGATCTCAGCGACATCGCATCAAAGGTCGAACAGACTGCTTTTACACAAAAGATTATACATTTCTGGAATTTCAAGCGGTGGCTTTTTGGAGGTTAGCCCTTTTATAAAAAGGTCCCTGTCTGGATCGGACAATATTTTCAATCAGATGCATCAACCACCCTATAAACCACATCCTGCACCCTTACATGTTCCTTAACCTTGATACCGACATCCTCACCTTTCTTTGCCTCTTTAATATCCTTATGCTCAAGCTGGATTGACTCTACCTTCTGGATAAGATCTGTTGTATGGCCCTTGATGTGTATAGTATCTCCGACCTCCAGCTCACCCTCCATTACCACCGCTGCCACTCCCAGGTGACTATAGTAGTGGCTTACAAGACCTATTCTTTCTTCCTTCATATCTCCCTCCTACTAAGAGAGTTTTCGCCTAACTGAAAGCAATCCCGGCCTGTCAGGCATAGAGAAACTGCTTTGTCTTGATTTTACTCCCTTTCTCCCTCACCTCCTGAAGGTTGTTTTTGATTGTATTTATACCCTTATACCCTTGAAAAGTCAAGCAATCGAATTGTTTTTCCGTTTGCTTTTAGTGGACGAATGGTATCTGAAAAAGCAGCAGATAGCCGTTGAGCGTCAATATGGTTCCAATCGAGGCTACTGTAATGGAGAAATAGAACAAGGGACGGGAGACAGCAAGGATTGATATCGAGGCCATTACAATAGCTATTTGCAGCAAAACCTCTGCGAAGTCAAAGTAGAGATCCTTGCTACGATTTATATCACGCTCTCTTTCAAGATCTTTGGCATCCTTTTCAATCTCTTTCTTCTCTTTGCCATAACGCGCCTCCTCGTCATTCATCTTCTTAAGCATTGATTCGTATTGTTCCCGAACCCCCGGCTTCATCGCCTCTTTCCGTTCGAGAAGGTCGGTTTCAATCCGCATCTTCTGGATTCTGTAAAGATGCTCACGGACCACCTTGGATTGGTAAAACGCCCATTGGTCAGAGGACTGCTGCTGCGCAAGGAGCATCTCCTTTGTTGCGTTATTCCCTCCCAGAGAGGTAACTGCAAGCAGGACAGCGAAGATTGCTGTGGTGAGTGCCACACGCCTCGTAAATGCCTTACCCCTCATTTCCTCGAGTTCATCTGTTTTTGGCAATTCGACTTCTGGCATGATTACCCCCTCCTTAAAGTCCGAGAACTAATCAGGTTCATTATCGTCATCCTCGATATTCAGATGGAATCTGTGTAAAAACCGGTGGTAAATCGGCGCAAAAAGCACTGCAGCAAATGTAAGAAACGATATGCCGCTGAACAATGCATAAAAGGCTGAAAATAATTTTCCGGCATTTCTATTGAGGTGGTCAACAGGCCCCATTCCTGTTAATATCATTGAGGCATTCAGAAAGGAATCCATCCAGGAGAGTTCTCCACAGAAATGATAACCTGCCGTTCCAATCCCGATAGAAGAAGCCAGGATTATTAAGGAGAAAATCGTATACCGCAACTGTCGGAGAGCAAACTCCTTACGGCTCACTAATGGTTTTCGATGATGTTCAAACACAGACAACTGCCTCCCAATATCATTTTCCAACTACAAACCACCCGATATAATACACACCATTTTAGCACATCTTCTATTTCAGCCGGCGTGACTGAAGCATTCTCACCTTCCCTATAAGTTCCATATATCGCATATTGTCCTTGTGGTCAAGTCCTCCCCCAAACCTGCCCTTCTGATATAACTCTATTATATCCGCTATATCTATGCCGAGTCTTTCTGCCTCCCTTTTTATATCAAACGGAGAGGACGAGGCATCCACTCTCACCCCATGTTTTCTCATTATCTTTCTCAATCTGAGATAACGGGCAGTTATCGGGGCATACCTCTTGACTGTAAATCTCCTGAGGAATAAAAAGAATACTATCAGGAAAAGGGGAACAAGGACATAATAGGCCATGTGTATTTCAGGCAGGGGAAGCCCTGGTGTTTTAGCAAATGCAAGCGGCATAGATATAGCCTTCATGATCCTCCACTGGTCTGCTGAAGTAAAACCCACAATATACCTGTCCCATTTTAATCTCAGGTAATCGAGATAGAGGAAGACTATAGAGGGATGTTCCTCGGCAGTAGAAGGCGTGGGGTCAAAGGTCGTCCATCTCCCATTAATAACCGCCTCTACCCAGGAATGCGCATCTTTCTGCCTGATTATTACATAGCCGCCAAACCTGTTTTCCTCACCGCCTATAAAGCCTGTTACAATCCTTGCCTGTATCCCTATAGACCTGAGCATCAGGACCATTGATGTGGCATAGTGTTCACAATAACCTTTTTTTGAATCGAATAAAAAATATTCTATCGGGCTCATCCCTTTAGGAGGCTTAGAGGTTGAAAGGGAATACCTGTAGTTTGTCCTGAGGTATTGTTCTATATGCCTTGACTTCTGCATGTCAGTTTTATCCCTTCTTACAATATCCTCTGCAAGGGCCTTGACCCTTTCAAGGTGAGGCGGAAGTTGCAGATACATCGAGTCGCTGCCTTCTACAGGCTGCTCCTTTAAGATGCTGTATGCTGTATATGTTATCCTCCTTAATCCCTTGCCCTGGGTAAAGACCGCACCTGCATTGTCTATCAGAAGGGCTCTCACATCTGCCTTTATGCCTGCTATTGTGTTTAATCCAAAGATAACAGAGGAGTCTATCGGCTCAAGAAAGACCCTCTGGGTTATTACATCATCCTTATTAAAGGGCACAAAATTAAAGACCCCACCTCTGCTAAGCACTATGTGCTTGCCCCCTAAGGTATCCATCCATGATGTCCCGTCAAAATAATCAAGCGTCATACCCCTCCAGTAAAAGGGCCTCTTTGCCTTTCCATCGAGTTCGACCCTCATCACTATGGTCGGGTCGAGCTTTACCTCGCCAAAAGAGCCAAAATCAACCTTCTGGGAAAAGCCTGCTGTTTTTATGCCCTTTGTGAGACTCTTTCCAAACAGTCCGCCCCGCAGCCTCGGCTCAGATACAAAGAATAAGACAGTAATGACAAGCGTAAGTGTGGATATGATGACTACCGGCCTCTTAATATCTATAGCCTTGATGGTCCCTTCTTTCATAAAATGAGAGATGACCATTGCTGTGACAAGTGCAATCAGAAATATGACAAAGACAAAACCAAAGTATATGGAGCGCGTCAGTTCAGATGCCATGACAAGCTGCAGGAGAGAAACAAAATAGACCTGAAGGTGATCCCACGGCTCTTTGAGGTCAAAACCCTTTATGGCCTGAAAGAATATGGTGAGATGTGCGGCTGCTATGAACACATCCCCTGTAACAATTACTGCATCAAAGGCGAAAACAAACAGGGCCGCAATGGACAGTCCGCCGATAACCCATTTTGAGGCATGTGCCCTGCCTTTCATAAACCTGTAATAACCTGGTATAAGGCCAAGCCCTGCAACAGCCATAACAGGGTTCATCTGTCCTGTTATTATCAGGCCGATGCATCCAGTAAAGGCAAGGATTGCTGTTAGTATCCTATATATCAGCGGCATGGATTACCATATTGCATGACGGGGCAAGCCTCTTAAAAGGAGAATCCTCCGTCTTCAGGATAAGTATGCTGGTCCCCTCAACCTCGCCTGATAGAGGACATTCCCATACATCCTGCTCTTCTATGACAGCAAGGCAGTCGAGTATCTTCAGGAGATGTTCATAACCGATGCCAAAGGGGATAACCTTCCTGCATGTCATAAACCTGACAAAAAAATCCTCGCCGAGGAAATGTTCTGAAATGGATGCAGCGAGGGATACTGCCTTCTCGAACATATCAGGGTTAGACGGCCTGAGATTATCAAGGATTACAGTAAGCATCTTTGACTCATCTACTGCGAATTCCTTTATCATAAGCTTTGAGGCCTTTGCAGATGCCTTCCAGTGCATCCTTCTTATATCATCGCCGTATCGGAATTCCCTTATCATATAGAGCTCTTCCCCCTGGCCTATCCTCTGTAAGGCTATATTTTCAGGCATCTCCGACAGCATTGGAAACAGTCTATCAACCTCCCTCAACTCGGGATATACAATCACCTCACCCCTGACAGGTAAAGCTATCCTCTTTGTAAAGAATATAAAGGGAAAGCTGCTTTCAATAATAAAATCCCTATATCCATATATGCCTCTTTTGCTGAAGACTACTGACGGCTCAACAGATGCCTCTGAATGTTGTTCAATCCTCGGAAAATATACCGAGCCCTTTATTGATGCCGGAAGGTGAACCCTGATGGAGTATGACGGCAGAACCTTCTTACTGTTTGACATTGTAAATCTTATAACAGAATCGGTATTTGCAAAAACAGACTGCTCTACAGACACCCTCATGCCAAGGCCTTTAAGGTTCAAGATAAGCATAACAACCGACAGCATAAGGATTGAAAGCATCATGGATAGGATGAGATATATAAGGTTGTTGCCGGTATTATATGCAGCCACTGCAATAAGGGCTGTTGCAAGCAGAAAACGTTTGCCTTCCCGTGTAGGCCTCATTTTATAAAGGAATAGACACCCTGGCCAGGATGTCCTCTATGACCTTTTCTGCATCTGATATGTATGTGCGGCTTTTCAATATGACCCTGTGTGCTAAGACAAGGGGAGCCGGCCCTTTTATATCATCGGGAACCACATAGTCCCTGCCCTCGTAATAGGCATTTGCCCTTGCTGCCTTAAGCAGGAACTGCGCACCCCTTGTGCTGACGCCAAGCCTTATCCTCTCATCCCTCCTGGTTTCCGTGATAATGGACAGCAGATAGCCGAGCAGGTCTTCTTCAATCCTTACAGCATCCACCTCCTCCTGCATCCTTACAATCTCCTCACCGCTGACAACAGGCGGCATGGATTCTATTGCCTCAAAACTGCTCAACTGAACAATAGCCTGTTTCTCAACATCAAAGGCTGGATAGCCGAGCTTTATGTGCATCATAAACCTGTCGAGCTGACTCTCAGGCAATGGGAATGTGCCGTGATATTCTATCGGGTTTTGTGTGGCAATAACCATAAAGGGCTCTGGAAGGGTACGTGTCCTTCTCTCCACAGAGACGCGCCTCTCGTTCATGGCCTCAAGCAGTGCGCTTTGTGTCTTCGGGTTTGTCCTGTTTATCTCATCGGCAAGGACTATGTTTGAAAATATAGGCCCTGGTTTGAACTCAAATTCCCGTGTGTCAGGGTTATATATGCTTACACCGATAATGTCTGATGGAAGGAGGTCGCTTGTGAATTGTATCCTCTGGAACGAACAATTTATGGCCTTTGCGAGGGTAAAGGCAAGCGTGGTCTTTCCAACGCCTGGCACATCCTCTATAAGAAGATGTCCCCTTGCAAGGAGTGTAACAACAGCCATCTTCACTGCCCTCTCCTTGCCCATTATGATCGAATCCATCCTCTTTTGCAGGAGTCTGAGGGATGTATCTGCCATGATTAAAGTTTAGCCTATTTGCTGATATATCTCAACATGCCGTCCTATTACAAAGATCGAGATCGGATATGAGATGTAGTAAAATCTACTGAGAATTTTCTGCGTATCATTGTATAATCTATAGACAGAAGGAGATGGACATGCAGACAGTTACTAAGAAGTTCATAAGTAAGGTTACATTCCAGGTCATTCCTGCTTGTCAGGAATCATTCTTACGATTCCGAACAAGTCGGAAGGATTGCGGACAAGCCGCAATGACAGAAAAGGACTGGTAATGTCTTCTTACTTATGACCGCATTAGTAAGAAGGACCTTATTAAACTTACACGCTTGACAGGGGGTTGCACATTGTGAAAATGACCATCCGTGAACAGACAGAGGAGATAGAGAGGAAGACCCTCCACCCAAAGGCACGGCTCGCCTCTGAGACAAAGGGCAGACTGAGAAAGGAAAAAGAGGAGGAAATAAGAACATGCTTTCAGAGGGACAGGGACAGGATAATATACTCAAAGGCATTCAGGAGGCTGAAACACAAGACACAGGTCTTCCTTGCGCCAAAAGGTGACCACTACAGGACAAGATTGACCCATACCCTTGAGGTATCACAGATTGCAAGGACCATTGCAAGGGCGCTCAGACTGAACGAGGACCTGACAGAGGCCGCAGCCCTGGGTCATGACCTCGGACACACCCCTTTTGGCCATGCAGGTGAAGAGATACTGAGGGAAATCTACCCCAAGGGGTTTGAGCACTATGAGCAGAGCCTGAGGGTTGTTGATGTCCTTGAAAGAAATGGTCAGGGCCTGAATCTGACCTATGAAGTAAGGGACGGGATCTTGAAGCACTCGAAGGGAAAGGGCGAGATAATACCAAGGGCAGCACACGATAAGGCAGAAACCCTTGAAGGCCAGGCAGTCAGGGTTTCTGATGTAATTGCCTATGTCAATCACGACCTCGATGATGCAATGAGGGCAGGTGTTTTAAGGAAGTCTGATATTCCCAGGGACCTGCTCAGCATCCTTGGAGATACCCATGCAAAAAGGATAGACACCATGGTAAAGGATGTCATCTACAGCACCATAGCCATAGACCTGAAATCCATAGATATGAGTCATGATATTGCAGAGGCTGTTTATAGGCTGAGGGATTTCCTGTTCGAAATGGTGTATGAGAGTGATACAACAAAAGGGGAATTCAAAAAGGCAAAGAAGATATTAAATGACCTCTATGATTATTATCTAAAACATATAGAGGATGTCTTCGTAGAAATACCCAAAGAGGCAATAGGCGATAAACACAGGCTTGTATGCGATTTCATAGCAGGCATGACCGACAGATTTGCCCTTATGACCTACGAAAGATTATTCCTTCCTCAGCCCTGGATGGTCGTTTAGACGCAGCTTATTCCATATCCTATAAATCCTTCATCAAATCAATAACGGCTGCAAGCTGTATCTTGGCTGCCTTGTGAAACCTGTGCCAGTAGGAATCCATGAATCCTGCCTTCATAACAACCTCATCCCCACTTTTGTCAATGGCATGTGGATGTCGATTATCCCCTTAGTATCCATATTTATATCAGATTGAGCAAGGCATAATCTTTCAGTTTCTTCTCTCCGTTCTGACAATTAAAACAGGGCATGGTGAACGGCCAATCACTTTTTCAGCAACACTTCCCATTAAAAACCTGCCCAGCCCGGTCCTTCCGTGGCTTCCCATCACAATTATATCTGTTTTTTGTTCTTTAGCGATGTCTGTTATAACCTTATCTGCCTCTCCCTCCCGCACAATCCCTTCAGCCTTAATACCCTCAGAGGCAGCCCTCCCACTTACATCTTCAACAATCCCCTTTGACTTTTTAACAAGGGCTTCAACTTCTTCTGGCGCCTGGGCCATAAACTCATCTGTTACATCAACGACAGAGATAGCCTTGATCTCACCCCCATAATCCTTTGCAAGGTCTATTGCCTTTTCAGCGGCTTTTTCGCTTGACCTTGAGCCATCTATTGCAAGGAGGATATTCTTATAGCGGACTGTCGTGCCTTCCGGGATTATAAGAACATCTGAATGGCTCTTGTCAATAACCTCGGAAGATACGGTCAACAGGGATGATATTAAATCCGTTGCTGTGATGAGCAGGTCAGCATCAGATGTGCTAAGTTCTCTTTCCAGCTCTTCATTTAGATACCCGCACTTTATCTTATATCGGATGTCTATGTTGCTTCCTTCATATCTCGTCTTTATGTCTTTTAATTGTTCCTCTGCCTCTTTAATAGCATCCTTTTTTATTAATCTGATAGCGACACCAACAGCCTCGGATAATCGGGCAGTATCCTTCAGATACCTTTCATCTATTACCCTTAAGATATTTACATGTGATAAACCTGCATGCCTGGCAACTACAATAGTGGAACTTACAAGATCATCGGTATTTCTCGAATCGTCTATTACGAGTATGCTTTTTACTTTCACAATGGAATTATAACATTAAATGAATAGCGAGCGTATTGCCCGCAGCTTGCTGCGGGGTATCTGAAAGGTGAATCTTTGTTCTTTATTGTCATTCCCGCTTGTCGGGAATCCTTCTTAAAGAAAAGATTCTGGACAAGCCAGAATGACAGAAATAAGGTAACCCTGTAGCTTGCTACAGGGAATCTTCAATCCAGCATCTCGACCCATAGGAGATTATTCCACAATCACCTTATACCATATCTGAACACTTGTAATAACTATCAGAATCAGTAATGAATACCTTAAGACCAATGCAGGCGTTTTCTTGCTAACCATGCTTCCAATCTGTGCGGATGGAATCGAGCTCATAATCAGGGCAGCAGTCAATAACCAATCAACCTGTCCGGTAGCAACCTTACCTATTGCACCCATTATCGCGCCTATTAATACAATGCCAAGACTTGTGCCAATAGTAACCCTTATCGGCACCCTTAATATGTATATCATAACAGGGATGAGAACAAACCCACCCCCTGCACCAACCATACCTGCAAGGGTGCCGATTACAAAGCCTATAGCTATAGAAAAAGGCCTGTTAAATTCTATTGCATCAGGGTCAGACACCTCTTTCACCTCAGTCCTCTCAGGCAGGAACATCATAAGTGCTGCTACAACAGCAATCATGCCAAATACCATCATCAGTACCTTATTACTCATGAATTTTGAGATAATAGAACCAAAGCCTGAACCAAACGCCACAGCAACACCAAGGTTTAACAAAAGCTTCATGCTAACGAATTTATTCCTTCTATGCCTCATCACGCCTGACAGTGAAGAAAATACTACCTGCATCATTGACAGCCCTGCGACCTCTTTCATTGTCAGTACGCCTATCCCTAAGAGCTTTGGCACAGTAAGCATCAATGGTATCATTATCACGGCACCGCCAAGGCCCAGAAATCCTGATAAAAAACCACCGATAAGGCCCAGAATAAAAAGAACTGCAAACATGTTTTAGTTTCCTCCTGTCCCTTCTTTAAATTTTTTATTACAGACACCTGACATTCAAATCCTCCGTCTATGTGGCCTCAGAAACCCTGTTTTTATCGGAAACAACCACGAGAGGGCACCCGAGCCTGTTTAAAAAACTTGGATATATATCAGAGACATCGCCATCCTTACAATAGACATTCAGGTCATTTGAAAACTCTACTACTACAAAAAGCACATCAGCATTCTTCCTTGTCCGCTCAAGAACCTCCTCCTTGATACAGCCTTTAACCTTTCTGATCATGCATGGTATATTTTCGTTTTTAAGTTCCATCAAAAGCTGATTGATATGATTCCCATCATCCTTAGCAGGCGCATAAAGTATCTCCATAGCCGCATTAAGACGCCTGCAGGCATTCAGAGCGTATCTAAGTGACTCCTTATCTGTCTCCTTACCTGTTAAGATAAGCACTATGACTCGGTTTTCACTCAGTATCTCTTTTGCAGCATCAAATTCTCCTGCCTCGGCAAATGCTGTTGCAGCCGCTATATCTTCCTGATTTTGAAAAAATTTCTTTAATGTCTTCTTCATGGATTCACCAACACATTAACTCATCTCATCTTAACCACTAAGACCGCACACTCTGCAAAACCAATGACCCTTTCCGTCACGCTTCCCATAAGAAGCCTCTCCATGCCTGTGCGGCCATGGCTTCCAACCACTATGATATCTGCATTTCTCTGTTTTGCAGTATTAACAATCACCTCATAAGGGATCCCCTTTAAAGATAGAGCCTCAACCTTGAGCCCTTCCTTTTCGGCAATCTCCTTTACCGGTCTGACATGCTCCTCTGCCTCGTTAAGCCCTACATCGTTATGAGCAACAGAAATCCCGATAAGGGTTGCCCCAGATCGTTTTGCAATACCGACTGCCTCCAGTACGGCCTTTTCGCTGTATTTTGAGCCATCTGTAGCTATAAGTATATTCCTGCATTCCACCCTTGCAGCCCTTGGAACAATTAAGACATTGCATGGTGCATGGCCTATAACCTTCGCTGCAACACTTCCCAGCATAAGCCTTTTCAGCCCTGTCCTGCCGCGTCTGCCCATGATTATCATATCTGCATGTTCTTTAGATGCATCTTCAACAATATCAGGATATGGGTCTTCTGCCTTATGGCTAATAGCCTCACAATCTACACCTTCTTTTGCAGCCCTTAGTTTTATTGCCTCAAGCTGCTGCATTGTTTCTTCTTCTATCTTTGTTGCAAGCCTCGGGGCAAACTCCTCAAGCTCAGGGTTAAACTCTATAACAGAGACTACAAAAAGCTTGCTTCCACATGTCTTCGCCAGATTAACTGCCTCTCTGACAGCACCTTCGCTGAATTCTGAGCCGTCAGTGGCTAAGAGCAATCTCTCAAGTCTTGCTGTTGGACATACTTTACATGCACTCAAATCAATAACCTCCTAACAAAGCTCCACAAAGGATCTTCGGTTCCTGGGAATCCCGATTTCTTATGCCTTTGCACTTCCTGACGCTATTGTGCTGCCAGTAATTACCTTTTCAGCCTTAGCATCTTTGCAGGCAGGCCTTTCCGTCCCCTTTACGATCTCTATTGCTGTGTCAAACTCTCCTGCTTCGGCAAATGCCACAGCAACGCTCAGATCCTCCTGCCTTTTAAAGAACCTCTCCAGTGCCTTTTTCATCGTCCTACCTCCTTACAGTTTTACTAAAACTATAAGTATCATATTTCGTGCCATGCTGACAGATTTCGTAACTATTTGATTATTCAGTGAAAATATTACTTACTGAAAAATTGTGTATTCCCTTGTTTGTTGCATAATGAATCACAGCCTCATATCAGCAGGCAGATACCTCTAAGATAGGGCTTGCACATAGAATCTTACATGTTGCATTACAACCATCTCCTATTGCAATATGCAATGAATTAAGTTATAATTAACTATGTTTGGTTTTCAGCCGAGTATCAGACAAAAGATAATATTTGGTTACTATATAATCCTTTTGCTCATAGTCGGTGTGTCGTTATTCACATCCCTTGAGTTGCGCCTGATTGAAAAACGTGTTATGTCCGGGGAGGCAATATCCGAATTTCTTGATACGGTTCTTGAAATCAGGAGGTTTGAAAAGAATTATTTTCTCTATCACAGTGTGGATGACTATCAGGAAAGCATAAGATATGTAAATAAAGCCCGTGATTTGTTTGAGAAAAACATAGAAACCTTCAAATTGCTTATGAATGCAGAACAACTTGTGCAGCTTCAGGCAAGGTTAAAACAATACAACAATCTGATGTTAGATATAACACCTGCTTACAGCAATCAGGACAGGCAGACTTACACTGCCTTAGAAGAGTCCATTAGAAATACAGGGAAAGACCTTGTAACCTATGCAGATGCAATTGAAAAAATAGAGCGCAAGGATATACAGGAATTGCTTCTTTATCTACAGAAGATCATTGTTATCTCTATCATTGCACTTATCCTTGTAGGGATAATAATCGGAAGGGTATTAACCAAAAAAATAACAAAGCCTTTGAAATCCTTAGAATCAACAATGAAGGCAATTACCGATGAAAAATTTCAATCAATAGCTATCAACTCCAAAGACAGAGAAATAATCTCTCTCAGCAAGGCATTTAACAAGATGCTGACAGAATTAGACCTAAGGCAGAAGCACCTGATACAGTCCGAAAAACTTGCATCACTGGGCACACTTTTATCCGGCGTTGCGCATGAACTAAATAACCCGCTATCAAATATCTCCTCTTCATGCCAGATACTCATGGAAGAACTTAAGGAGGCTCAACAATCAAGGACTAAGGGCAAAGAAGAACCTGTCCCTGGCCGTTTGCCCCCCGACCATAATTTTATGCTGGAAATGCTCTCCCAGATTGATGAGCAGACAGACAGGGCAAGAAACATCGTGAGGTCGCTTTTAGAATTCTCCAGGGAAAGAGAATTCAAAAAAGAAGACCTGCCCCTTAAAAAACTCTTTGAAGAAACAATCAGTTTTATCAAGGGACAGATTCCTACAAAGGTATCTGTTGTTACCGACATCCCTGATGACATTACGATAACTGCTGACAAGCAAAGACTGCAGCAGGCATTCCTGAATCTCATTAAAAATGCTGTGGAGGCAATATCAGAAGAGGGAAGCGTTTTTATAACTGCCAGAAAGATTATAGCGGAAAAGACTCTGGACATCGAGCCTGTTTTCCTTGAATGCCAGAATCTCATACCAAAAAATAGCCGCGGAGATGCAGTTTATATAAGTATCAAGGATACAGGAAGAGGGATTGAGCCTGATATCCTTCAGAAGATCTTTGATCCGTTTTTCACGACAAAAGATGTTGGAAAAGGCTCGGGACTGGGTCTGTTTATTGTCCATGAAATCATAGAGGAGCATGACGGATGTATTGCGGTTGATAGCGAGATTGGAAAGGGAACGACATTTTTGATAAGATTGCCGATAAAGGAGTGAAGCAATGGAGTGGTGGAGTATTGGAGGTAATACAAATGACAAACAATGCAAAAATTCTCATCGTTGACGATGAGCGAATCGCTCTTAAAAATTTAGAGCATGTCATGAAGAAAGAGGGCTATGAGGTGGTCGGCACACAGAGCGGACCTAACGCACTTAAGCTTCTTGAAGCACAGCAATTTGATGTTGTGCTTACAGATTTAAGGATGGAAAAGGTTGATGGAATACAGATTTTAAAGAGATGTCGTGATCTGTATCCTGACACAGAGGTTATTATGATAACAGGCTATGCAACACTGCAATCTGCAGTGGAGACCATGAAACATGGTGCCTTTTATTACATTGCAAAGCCTTTCAAATTGGATGAGGTTCGAAAGGTTGTCGGAGAGGCTGTTGAAAAAGTCCGGCTAAAGAGGGAAAACAGAGAGCTAAGGGAACAGATAGAAAAGTACCAGGGCAAGGTTAAGATCATCACACAGGACACAAATATGCAGAGGCTTCTGGACACAGCAAAACAGATTGCGCCAACGGATTGTAATGTCCTCATAAGCGGTGAAAGCGGCACAGGCAAGGAATTGTTTGCAAGGTATATACATTTCAACAGCAAACGTGCAGACGGGCCATTCTTCGCCATAAATTGTGGAGCATTTACAGAGGAGCTTTTATCTAATGAACTCTTCGGGCATGAGAAGGGCGCATTCACAGGCGCAACTATGATGAAGAAAGGCTTGATAGAGATGGCATCTGGGGGGACTCTATTTTTAGACGAGATAACAGAGATGCCCCCATCCATGCAGGTAAAACTTCTACGGGTAATTCAGGAAAGGGAAGTATTGAGGCTTGGGGCGACAGAACCTGTTAAGGTAGATGTAAGAATTATAGCCGCAACAAACAGGGACATCCACGATGCAATAAAAAGCGGACACTTCAGACAAGACCTGTACTTCAGGTTAAATGTTGTATCATTGTATATTCCTCCACTTTCAGAGAGAAGGGACGACATACCTCTTTTAAGCTACTATTTTTTGAAAAAATATGCAGCCCTGATGAAAAAGGATGTTATAGAGATATCCCATGATGTAATTGCCTTACTGATGAATTACGACTTCCCCGGGAATGTGAGGGAACTGGAAAACATCATAGAAAGGGGCGTTGCCCTCGCCAACGGTAATACCATAGAAGTGGCCCATCTCCCTGAAGACCTGAAGGAATTGAGCATAAAGACATTCAGAAAAAAGGAAGGCAAGATACCGTCTCTCGAGGAACAGGAAATGACATATATCCAGTGGGTTCTGACGGAGGTAGGAGGCAACAAGAGCCTTGCTTCACAGATACTCGGTATAGACAGGGTTTCTCTATGGAGGAAGCTGAAGAGATATGGCCTGGAGGAATGAGACAATTAATGAATCTTTACAGAAAGCCATATCCACAACATAGAGACAACAATAGAAAATAAAGTAACAATGGTATGCAAGGTTATATTAGCGATTCAATGTAATGACTCTATCAATCGCAAGATCCCTGATATTATCTGCATCGGCGTGGGCGGGCAGCCGGGGATGTAACAATCCACGGGAATTACATTAGCAACACCATTTGCAACAGCATAACTTCCTCTATATATTCCTCCATCAATGGCACAGTCTCCGCATGCAATAACAAGCCGGGGCTCGGGGATTGCAAGATAGGTCTTTTTGAGGGCAAGCTCCATCTGCCTTGAGACAGGTCCTGTACCAAGGAGGACATCTGCATGTCTTGGAGAGGCGACAAAATCAATGCCAAATCTCTGGATGTCATAAATCGGGTTTGTAAGGGCAGTGCATTCCCATTCGCATGCATTGCATGAGCCTGCATCCACCAGTCTGATCCTCAATGACCTGCAAAATATCCTATCGACACTTTTGTGGAGGTTAACAAAATTCGGCGCCTCAGAAGAAGGCATTGTTAATAAATCAGGAATGGCTATTGCGTTTTTCCTGCCTGCTAAATTTTTTAATATTTCTTTAATCATCTTTTTCTCCGACTCGGGCTAAAAACCTCCCGATGTTCTCTTACATATCGCATCCCGAATACGATAATTCAAAGCTCTTGTTACACAACGGAAAATCGGGAACAAAATTTCCATGCACTGCAAATGGCACTGCAGGCCAGTTGCAGTAAGAAGGCGACCTCAATTTCACCCTCAAAGGCATTCCATTTTTATCAGACATTACCCAATAAAAAACTGAGCCCCTCGGCGTTTCTGTATATCCGAATGCAGAGGAATATGGGGGGATGCCCTTTACTTCAACGGTCAATTCGCCTTTATATCTATTTTCAATGAGCGCATTGATTATTGATATGGAACACTCTGCCTCCTCTGCCCTTACCATCATCCTCGCAAATACATCTCCCCTTGCCATGGTGTGTGACTCAAATTCAAGCCTGTCATAGAGTAGGTGGGGATGTGCCTTTCTGATGTCATCGTTGATTCCAGATGCCCTTGCGGTAACACCTGTAGCGCCAAGCCTCAAGGCAATGTCCTCTGAAAGTACGCCTATATTCTCAAGCCTTTCAATATGGGAGATAGAGCCATTCAATAGATTCATGAGCTCTTTATATTTCTTTGTGACAATGTCCACTGTTGATAAAATATCATCTGCCTTTAAAAGTACGTCTTCCTTGACACCGCCAATTACATTTACGCCTCTTAGATATCTGCTTGCCGTTAACCTCTCATTAAGCTGCATGATCCTTTCTTTGATAATCGCACCCTTTGCATATCCTACCTGAAGGCCAGTGCCTGCGCACAGATTTCCAATATCGCCCATATGGTTATAAAGCCTCTCAATCTCAAGAAGAAGTGTCCTTACTGCCTTTGCCTTCTCTGTTATTTCTAAACCGGCCATTCTTTCTACAGCCATGCAGTATGCATCTGAATGAGAAAAGGACGATGCGCCGGAGATACGCTCTGAAAGCCTCACACCATCAAAGAAGCTCATGCCTTCAAAGTGCTTCTCTGTCCCCTTGTGGGTGTAAAAAAGTCTTGGCTCAAGGAAGAATATCGTCTCTCCCACTGCACTAAATCTGAAATACCCGGGCTCTATTATACCTGCATGAACAGGGCCCACAGGGATCTCGTAAATACCCTCCCCTTCAACCTCCATAAACTTATACGGCACTTTCTGTTTGATACCCTCTCCCCATTCCTTTAAGTCAGTATCTGAAATATGCCAGTCCTTTCTTAACGGATAAGAGTTTTCCGGGAATGAGTCGTGGAATACAAGCCTTCTTAAGTCCGGATGACCTTCAGGGATTATCCCGAACATATCCCTTATTTCCCGCTCATACCAGTGGGCTGCAGGGATTTCTTTTGTTATAGAGGGGAATGTAAAAACGTTATCCCGTACCGATAAAACTATTATAAAGAATTTATCTATGCCCGGGATTGAGAAGACTGCATATATCTTAAATGTCTCATCAATCTGCCTCTCATCAGCTGCAAACATCAGACGCAAAATGGCATGCCTCTGTTGATAGAGGTAAACACAGGCATCCTTGAAATCGTCTTTCTTGACCTCAAGATATTGTTCATTAAGATGTTCTTTTATCTTTATCGCCTTATTCAGGACTCTTTCCATCACTTAACCCCTAAGACATTAATGCACGCCTTAATAGTGCCGTCTATAAAATCAGGGATTCTAAAGCCGAGAATTATTATCAGTAAAGCCATTAAAACCATGATTAAATCAGAAGCCATGAACCAGAAACCAGAAGACAGACTTTCTTTATCTGTGTTCTGTGCTCTGTCTTCTGTATTCTGTGTTCTGCCAAAAAGCATCCTTCCAAATCCAGAGAGTATGCCATAAAAGACAATCACAGCAAAGAACAGAAATAAGCCAACAACATGCCACATTCCTTTATCAACTGCAGCCTTTAAGATAGCGAATTCGCTTATAAAGATGTTAAAGGGCGGTGTGCCTGAAAGGGACAATGCACCAATGAATGTCAATATCCCGAGTAATGGCATTGACGAGAGAACTCCGTTAACATTTTCTATCTTTGTTGAACCGTAATGAGCCTGAATCTTTCCTGATGCAAAGAACATAAGCGGCTTTGATAGGGCATGGTTTAAAATATGCAGAAGCGCCCCGTAAATACCGATAGGTCCTCCTATTCCAAGTCCAAGGGATATAATTCCCATATGCTCTATACTGCTGTATGCAAGGAGTCTCTTGTAGTTTTCCTGCACAAGAATAAATATAGATGATATAGCGATAGATATTATTCCAAAAAGGATGAGGAGATTGCCTGTAAAGACACTACCTGTTGAAGGCTCAACAATGGAGGTAAACCGCATAATTCCGTAAAAGGCTGTATTCAGGAGTATTCCTGAAAGCATTGCACTTATTGGACTTGGTGCCTGACTATGTGCATCAGGCAGCCAGTTGTGAACAGGCGCAAGCCCTGCCTTTGTTCCATAACCAACGAGTATAAAGATAAATGCAAGCCTCATTGTTGATGGATTGAGTTTAGCAGCGATGCCCTTAAGTTCTGTCCAGTTCAAAGCCCCTTCAGTCCCTACAATAGCAATTGACGCATAGTAGGCAATAAATATCCCAAGAAGGGCAAATGTTATGCCAACAGTGCAAAGTATTATGTATTTCCATGCAGCCTCTATGGCAAGCTTCCTTTTAGTAAAACCAAGACCGATAAGCAAGGCAGAGACTATTGTTGTTGCCTCTATGGCAATCCACATAAGGGCAAGGTTATTTGCAGCAGTCACTAAAAGCATTGTGAATATGAATAGATGCAGAAGTGCGTAGTATCTCCTTAATCCTTTTATGTCTATAAGTCCAGCATTCAGCTCATGTTCAAGGTAACTGATGGAATAGATTGATGAGGCAAGTCCGAGAAATATCACCATTGCCATGATATAACCCGAAAGGGCATCCATGTAAAACATCCCATTAAACATCCCGCTATGGCCGATAGGGGAGGCTATTGCTGAGACAATCACAGGGACTGCGACTATGGAAAGAATGACAGCGCCGCCAAGGTTCACATATCCGATTAACCTGTGATTCCTCAGTAGGTAGCACAAAATCGCCGTGACAATCGGTATAAGGAGGATCGTTATCATCATATCATCCCTTTAGAATTGTCAGTTTATCAAGGTCGGCAGAGGCAAATGCCCGCCGTATCTGTATAGTAAAGATGCCGAGAATTATTACGCCCATTAGCATGTCAAACAGAACGCCAAGCTCTATAACAGTAGGCATCCCGAATGTCAATGAGAAGCCTGCAAGGAAGAGCCCGTTTTCCATAAACAGCAATCCTATCACCTGTGTTATCGCTTTTTTTCTGGTTATCATTATGAAAAGCCCGATGAATATTACTGCAATTGAAATCTGGAGGACATTTTTTGAGAATCCCGCAACAAATATCCCTTCCTTTAATGAGGTATAGACAACAGCAACGAGAATGCCTGAAATCGTCAGGGATAAGGCGTTACTTATATAAGGATCTACATCATGGGTGACCTTTATCTGTTTTACTATCCTCCTCAGAAACATCGGTATCAGGATGCCCTTGCTCAAAAGGGTAACAAAGGATGCTATATAAAGGTGCGTCTCTCCCATCATGAATGCCACGATAGCTATAAGTGATGAAAGGAGCCATGAATTCAGTGTGTATGCCTTCACACATGACTCAAGCCTCCTCAGCGCATTCATTGCAACAGCAGTAATAAGTATGCCCACTGAGATAAAATCAATTACCGAAAATGCCCCTATCCAGTTCTTCATGTTGCTATTTCCCCATCATTATGTAAGTCAAAACTGACAGCAGTGCCATGACAAATGCGCCCCCTAAAATTGACGGCAATTGAAAGAACCTCATCTTTGCCCTTGTTGATTCTATCAATGCCATCAAAACTGCCATAAAAAGCATTTTTAAGATATAAATGCCTGATGACATGGCAAGCCCTGAAATTTCCACATTATTAGCAATCCCGATTGGAAAGAATATATCAAATGCTATAGTAAACAGAAGCATCTGTTTCATATAATGCGCCCATTCCATAAGCGCAAGGTATCTTCCCGAATATTCAAGAACCATACCTTCATGAATCATCGTGAGTTCAAGATGAGTGTCAGGATTATCAACAGGGATGCGGCCTGTCTCGGCAATTATCGCTACCAGAAAGGCAGTCAAGGCGAGAACATGTGACGGCGAAAAAATGAGACCTGAGCCTGCAATCCTGCTGATATTGGTTGAGCCTGCCGATATGGCTGCAGTAAATATGCTTAACATCATCATGGGTTCAACTAATATCGCCACGGTCATCTCCCTGCTGCTGCCCTCACCGCCAAAGGCAGTCGCTGCATCAAGACTGGCAAGCGCCATAAAAAATATCCCAAGGGCAAAGATGTAAATCAATGCTATTACATCACCCATTACATCAAAAGGCGATTCTGTAGTTATAACAGGAACGATCATAGAGGCAGCAACCGTAGAAGTAAACACTATGTACGGCGTTGCCTTAAAAATCCATGATGTGACATTGGATATGACCATATCCTTTTTCAGAAGCCTTATAAGGTCATAATACGGCTGGAATATGCCCGGGCCCACCCTGCCCTGCATATTTGCCTTAAGTTTCTTGATAGTCCCCTGAATAAGAGGGGATAGTATAATGATTATCAAAAATTGGAAGTATTGCATTTATGTTCCGAATATTAAAAGCAGTATCAATGTTATCAATATATAAGCAAGATAAAGGTGAAGACTGCCGGATTGAAGCAATTTCACCCTTTCTGCAATCCTATGAATAAAGACTATAACAGGCTCATAGATATATCTATCAAAAAACGGCGTTATCTCTCCCTTGTATTCAATGGATTTTACAAAAAATGGTTTTACCAGATATGAGACCTTTAATTCCCTTCTTGGAAGATATATCCTCTTGAATATCATTCTTATCGGTTTTGTAAATGCAGTTGCCGTATACTGCATCCTCGGTGTAAGCGCCGGAATGCCGCAGTCCCACGAATCGCCATAAACAATCTTCCTTTTGCCGCCGATACTGCTGATAAAGATAATCGTGGCAAAGGACATAACAATCAATGTAATTAAAATTGCCATAGGTGAAATGGTTGAGAAGGTCTCACTTATACCGAGAAGACTGCCTTGTTGATAGGGCGTCCCATATAAACCCGTGAGCATAAACGAAACAGGCTGAAGCACGGTTAAGACCATCCCCGGAAAGATTCCGAACAAAAGGCACGAAAAGGCAAGAATGCCCATGCCGATTATCATGGATAAAGATGATTCTTTCGCATTCTCTGCATGCTTGTTCCTCGGCATTCCGAGAAATGAGATCCCGAATGCCTTTACAAAACATGCTGCTGCAAGTGCGCCTGTAAGCGCCAGTGCAGCGCCGCCAAGGGGTGATATTATCTTTGATGTAATTGACGGTGATTTGAATCCTAAAAGAAGAGACTGATATGTGAGCCATTCACTCACAAACCCATTAAAAGGAGGGAGTGCGCATATTGATATAGAGCCTATGAGAAAAAACAGACCTGTATAGGGCATTGATTTCAGCAATCCGCCCATGTCCTCCATATTTTTTGTATGCGTTGCATGCATCACGGAACCTGCGCCGAGAAAGAGCAGCCCCTTAAAAACTGCATGATTAATTGTATGATAAAACCCTGCAATAAGCGCTATAGCAGAGAGTGTATAAAGCCCGTTTGACTTGAACATCATGGAAGCGCCGAGGCCAAGAAGGATTATTCCGATATTTTCCACACTGTGGTATGCGAGAAGCCTCTTTAAGTCATGCTCCATCAAGGCATACATAACACCGAGAATGGATGAGGCAGCGCCAATCACGATTACAGCAATGCCCCACCATTCCGGCCCCTGACCCAACACATCCATGCTAATCCTGATAAAACCATATATCCCTGTCTTTATCATCACCCCTGACATCAATGCAGAGATATTGGACGGCGCTGCAGGATGCGCCTTGGGAAGCCATGTATGAAGCGGTATTATCCCTGCCTTTGTGCCGAAACCAATAATAGAAAAAACAAATACAAGATTTCTCAGATTCTCTGGAATCTGTGAAGAAAGGTTCTTCATATCAGAAAAATTCATACTTCCAGTGTATCTGTAGAGGAGAAAGAAGAGGATTATTATAAAGGCTGTCCCTATGTGGGTCATCACTGCATAAATGAGTCCTGCCTTTGCTGATTTTCCCTCCCTGTCAAAGGTAACGAGGAAATAAGAGACGATGGACATGGTTTCCCAGGATATGAGGAATGTGATGATATTTCCAGAAAGGACAACCGCATACATACTCAGGATAAAGATATTGAAAAGAAACCCCATCAGCCCTTTATTCTTCAGGTCTCTTATATAACCAATGGAATAGATTGATACAGCAAAGGTAAGAATTGAAATAGTCAGGACAAAAAATCCTGAAATGGCATCTCCGCTGAAAGCAAGATTAAAGAGAGACGAAATTTGCGCAGAAAATAAATTTCTTGGTGTAGCAAATAATAGATGCAGGCTCAATAAAGCAAAGCTTAAAGCACCAGTGGATGAGAGGATATAGGTGTAGTTTTTCACCTTCGGAAGGGGTAGTAATGAGATCACCGCACCCAAAAGAAAAAACAAAATACCTATATAGAGATAACTTTCCGGGTCCATTTTTAGAAAAAAAGCCTTTAATGATAAAATAGTTCAGAAATAAAAATCAAGTATCACTTCGAGTAGATTTATTCGTGAGGCAACAGGCAGGGGACAGGGCAATGGTCACTCAGAAACAAACTCCAAACCTTTTATCTTCATCACATAATACATCCTATACAGATACGACCAATATAACCACAGTCATTATTATTTGGCGGCAACAAGAACCTCTCAGCACAGATACTTGGAATAGATCGTTATCGTTATGGAGAAAGCCAGAGAAATACGGGCTGAAACAGTAGCATGGGCTATACAGATATAATTGATTTTGCCTTTTCTAAAAAATCCCCTGCCATCTTTATAGCCTCTTCCGATTCTTCCGATATAAACACAACCTCGGGATAATAATCTGCCTCTTCTCTCATCTTCATAAGCCTGCCGATAGCCCTGCCCACCTTCAGGTCGAATTCCTTTGTTTTTATATAGTAGAGACTGAACATCCTTTCCACTCCTTCGTGCGTCTTCGGGTCAACACCCTTTAAAAGTAGCAGTGCTTTTGCAGCATGGTATATTGAGTAATAGGAGGATGCGATGCTTTTAAAATAAAAACCCTTATCATGTAATAACACTGCTGCATTTAATTCAGCTTCGGATCTTTCAATCTCTTCTTTTGCTCGAATAGCACCTTCTTCCCTGTCTATTCTCTCGACCATAATGTAATGCCTTCCCTCTGAATATGTTTTAAAAAGGGTATTTTCCTTGTTTTAAAATCATCCGCTGTAACAAAAAAAGTTGATATCACGGTATCATATTCCATTTCAAGTTCGAATATTGCATCATAAATCTCAAATTTCAATCTCGGAGGCAGGGCATAATCTGTTACAAAAAGGATATCAATATCAGATTCTTCAAGAAAATCTCCTCTTGCCTTTGAACCATAAAGCAGGATTTTATTAATCGCTGGATACATAGATGGGACCTTCTGGATGAGTCCCTTCAGTATCTGTTGTTCAGGATAATTGAGATAGGGATGTTTGTATATAGGGTCTACAATCTTTTCCATGACCCGATTATACCATAAAAAAGGCAGCCATGCTGCCTTTTTTATTCCTATGCCTTCACCACCAGCACGGCGCAATCAGCATGTCCGATAACCCTCTCAGTCACGCTTCCCATGAGGAGCCTTTCAATCCCTGTCCTTCCGTGACTTCCAACAACTATCAAATCTGCATTCATCTGTCTTGCAGCATCCACGATAGCCTCGTATGGCCTGCCTGTGGGAGTTAGCGTCTCAACCTTAATGCCCTCCCTGCCTGCAAGTTCCTTAACCCTATTTACATTGTCTCGTGTTTCCTGGAGTTCTGCATCTGAATGGGCAACAGATACTGCAAAGAGTGAACTACCCAATCTCTTTGCAATACCAATAGACTGCATAGATGCAGCATCGCTATATCTTGAGCCGTCTGTGGCAATGAGGATATTCTTACACACCACCCTTGCAGCCCTTGGAGCAATTAAGACATTGCATGGTGCATGGCCTATAACCTTCGCTGCAACACTTCCCAGCATAAGCCTTTTAAGCCCGCTCCTCCCGCGCCTTCCCATGATTATCATATCGACCCGGTTCTTCGCTGCCTCTTCAACAATATATTTATAAGGCTCTTCGCCCTGGTGTGCAATTATCTCGCATTCAACCCCCTCCCCTGCGGCCCTTGATTTTACTGATTCGAGATGCTGTCTTGTCTCTTTTTCTACCTTTTCAACAAGCTGTGGTGCAAGGGCTTCAAACTCTGGATTCACCTCGACCACTGAGACAGCAAATAACCTGCTTGAACATGTCTTTGCAAGATTTATAGCCTCTCTTATAGCCCCTTCGCTGAACTCGGAACCGTCTGTTGATAAAAGCAGCTTCTCAAGCCCTGCTGTTGGACATAACTGTGCGTTCATCAGTGCCCTCCTGCTGTTAATATGCCTGATGCTGCGAGCAAGAGTACAGCAACCTCTATCAGTGCTATTATAAGATATGTGGTATCCTTTTTTCGGATGAATATTGGAAGTATCCCCAGATAGCATATAACTGTCATACCGGCAAGCACAGCAACGCCAATATAATTAAGCATATCTCCATTATTTAGAAGACCTGTCCAGCTCCAGCCTGTAGGTGAATTAGTCTGATGGATATACTCGGCTACCCTCAGTTTCCAGTAACTCTGAATCTTATCAAAATCAACAACATTGGGCAGCACACCAGCCATATAAACAATAAATGTAATTATAAGCAGACCAAGCCCTGCCAATGCACCCTTGCCAAGAAGATTGGCATATGCTAACTGTTCTTCGGATGCCTTTGGTTTATCGTTACCCATAATTCTCCTCCTATGTCCATATTCCAAGCCCTTTTAATAATGCCCTGACGCCAGATAAAAACAAAAGCCCTATGACCATCCACTTGATAGCCTTTGGTTTTGCTCTCGCAAGGATCTTTACCCCTATCCTTGAACCGAGCATGACCCCAATAATAGACGGCACAACCATTAGAGGTAAAACCGCACCTTTATTTATAAATATCCAGGCTGCTGCTGTATCTGTTATTGAAAGCAGAAATACGCTCGATGCAACTGAGATCTTTAATGGTGCTCCCATGAGGAGGTTTAAGACCGGAACATTTGCCCATCCTGCACCAAGACCGAACATGCCTGCCATAACACCAATTATGACAAACAGCAATAATGCCAGCGGCGTTCTGTGGACATGCCACTCAATGTCCTTACCGAGCGATTCCTCATGATATATGCCCATTATTCCCAATGCGGTTGAAAGTTTATCCGGTTTCGGCACGGATGGGAAGTCTGATTTTTTTGCTGACAGCAGTATAAAGACTATCCCTATTATAGTTGCGCCAAGTAGTGTCTGAACTACATCTGTCGGAAGCGCAAGCCCTATTAGTGCACCTATAATGGATGCTGAAGATGCAATAAGCGCCATGGGCATTGAAAGTCTTAGACTTGCAAGGTTTCTTTTAAGAAGGCCGGGCCCTGCGGCCAATGCGGTGGACAAAGCGACAAGCAGGCCTGTTGCCCTGACAAAATCAAGATGGAACGGGAAGAATCCGCTGACAATGGGGACATAAAGGACGCCGCCTCCAACACCGCCGAGAACTGCTACAATACCAAGAACAAATGTAAAGACAAACAGTCCTGATGGCCATACCCACCAAGGAGTCTCAGGGTTAGCAGATAGAGCCCCGGCTGCTAAAGGTTCTTTTGAGGCAAAGACAGCAGAGACGATAAATAAAACCAATAAAGATACTACTGCTAATGAGTTCAGACATCGTTTTGGTATAACCAATCTATCCCCCTTAACATTACATAGTCTAACATTAACTGTTGTAAATTGCAATATGATACTTGCACTTTGCAACGATTGGTATCGTATCTTTAACAGCCAAAAAAGTCAAGCGAATATCTCGCTTGGGTTAGGTATACGGTCAGGGGTTATATAGACAAGGAGATAATTTAATAGAGGATGTCAAACCTTTTTTTCTCAAGATCGAAATCAATAATCACAGATGGTTACATAAAAAAGCAAGGGGCATAGGCAAAAACCTTTAGCTCTTTGCTCTATACCCTTTGCTGCTATGTTGATGTAACATCAAGGTTTAATATTTGAAATATTCCCTTGGTGTATTCTCAGAGATGTACTCCACTGCCTTATAAATGCATGCCCTAATGGCCTTTTCCATCGGTGTATTGGCATATGTCGAGAGGCCTCCACCAAGTCCGACGCTGCCGATTATTCCTCCTGCAAGGAATCCGAGGTTTACATCCGTGGCCTCACCCTCAACCCTTGTTGCAGCCACTACCTCTGAGGTCTCTGTATCTATTATTCTTATATCCATGGCCATCGAGGATTTCTTGATACCGCCGGTAATGCCTCCGAGGAATCCCCTGCCAAAGAGGCCTCCGCCAGCCTGTGTCCCGGATGTACCTGGCTCCCATCCTGTTATTGCTGCCACAATAAGCAGGTCAGCACTCTTTACCTTCCCCTTCTTCTTTACAGTCTTTTTCGCTGCATAGCCACTCTCTCCGAGCGCCATCTCCTCCTGTATTGAGCCAAACTCCTGTCTCTCAAGCACCTGATACCGTTTACTCTGCACAAGGGTTGTAGTTAGCATATCCCTGAGTCCTGACATAACACCTGACTGTTCGGTTGTAATTGTAACAGGCTGAGAGCTGCCTGGGATGCCTTTTATAGTTGTCGTTGAGCCCGATGTGCCGACCTTCCACTCAAACTTTGCAACAGCCGCCCTTGCCTTTGGCCCGCTGTAAGGCGGAAGCTGGCCAGCACCTGTATCAACAGTTGCCTTTGGCTGGGCATAGCTCTCGCAGCCCGATAGAACAACCAATGCTATCAAAATAAGATATGTAAATCTCAAACGCATAATCAAGCCTCCCTTCGATTTATTGTCTATATTGATAGGGGAATCCCCTTTAATCTGCCTGTAAACAATCTATCAGATGATAGAGAAAAAAGCAACTATTTCAATATCCCTGCATAGCCCAAAAAACGCTTCTGTAGGCTCTGCATTGCTGCCATATCAGTGTTGGATTCCTTTACCTCTGCATCTATCCTCGATACCCTATCGTCAATCATCGGGTGTGTCCTTGAAAGAACAGCCAATGCCCTGGAGTTATTGCCCTTCACCTGTTTAAGCCTTATAAGAAAATCCCTGAGCCCGTCAGGGTTATAACCAACTGCAATGGCATAGGTCACAGCAATCCTGTCAGCATCGTATTCGTCCTCCTTTCCAAGACCCTTAAAGAGTATATCCACTGCAAAACTCACAACCCTGTCAAAGACCGCCCTGTCTTTCAAAGGGCTTTGTTCTGAGTGCTGCTTCAATGCAAAGGACAGTATGTTGGAGTTCTGTATCGCCCTTATTATATGCCTCTGTGTTACATGCGCAATCTCATGGCTTAATACACCTGCAAGCTCTGCCTCATTCCTCATCTCCCTGAGAGCGCCAAGGGTTATAAATATATAGCCGCCAGGACATGAAAAGGCATTAACCATTGGTGTGTTGAGGATTGCAAAGTGATAGTCCATATTCGGCCTGTCAGAGACCTCTGCTACAGCCTTTCCAACGAGGTTTATATAAATGGTAAGCCTCTCGTCACTGTACATGCCAAACCTCGCTAATAAGGATGCTGCCATTGCCCTCCCAATCTCTATCTCCTCAGCCTCATCTATAGAAAGTGCCTGTGCAAGCCTTAGTTTTTCCATCTTATCACCTGTTTCAGGCACCCCTGGCGCAGGCGATGTTGGGACTGTCTCATGGCCCGTAGAAGGTATCTGCGGATAAAACTGTTCTATAGAGGGGATGCCCTGTCCAAAGCAAAGACTGCTTAAAGAAAAAACTATCGCCAATAAAAAGATAAGCCCCTTCATTGCTCTGCCCCCTTGAGTCTGCCCTCTTTAATAAACCTCTCTATCTGCTCAGGGGTTACCTCTACTGATTCCATCCTCTTTACATCGTCATAATCCATCCAGCGACCTGTGGTATCTGTTTCCTCTTCTCCAACTGCCCTTGGCCCTGCAGTGGCTGTAAGAAAAGGCGTTGTAGATGGTCCTGATGCCTTTATATCATTATGTTTCACACCTATATCAAGCCTTGCCTCCCTTATCCTGAAGAGGCCGTCCTCCACAGGCTCTTCTGTGAGGCCGTGCCTTTCTATGACCAGATTGCTGCTGCCCTTTTTCTGTCTGAAAACAGCCTCCTTAAATGTCAGTGCATCTGCCTGAACAGGGATCTCCAATACAGCATCCTTCTGCTCGACCCTGACAGGGATAAGTTCCTTCCCTGATAGGATAATTTTCTTCTTCTCGGTTGGTACATCTATCAAAACAGTGCCCTTGTTAGCATGGCGAATCACCCTTGCATCTTTTCTCAAAAACCGTCCTATCAAAAGAGCCCTCAGCATCGGGTCATCTGCCTTGTCCCTTAGGCCTGACAGCGGCCTCGCACCAAGCGGCGTAACATACCAGAGCTTCTTGCCATCATCCACTATCGTCTGAATTGCGCCATTTAATACATTGGCGACCTCAATCCTCATCATGGAGGATTTTACATAGCACCTTGCCCTATAAACATGGCTGAGGTCATTTCCTGCCTTATCCTTCAGGTATATATCTTCCTGAAAACTCCCATCCGGCCAGAGGTATTTGACAGCCTTATCCACAATATCCTTATCCGATGCATATGCTGATGATGAGGAGAAAAATAGCAGGATTAAAGATGTCAGCGAACAGACAAGAAGATGTCTGACAAGCCGATCTATTGAAATCTTCTGGACATCCATATTAATTATCACCCTTCATGCCCAGGACCTCATATATCCTGACCCCGGTACCCCTCCCCTTTACCATTACAACACCAAGGTCTTTCACATCCGCCTTGCCTTTTAGATAACCACAGGTAGTCTCACTGATAATTATATGTGTTTTAAATTCCTTATTCAAGCCTTCAAGCCTTGAGGTCAGGTTGACATTATCCCCAATAATTGTGTAATTGAGCCGCCTTGAGGAGCCGATGTTCCCTATAATGGCCTCGCCTGTGTTTATACCTATACCAATATCAAGAGAAGCCTTCCCCTCTGCTTTCCATTTTTCATTGAGCAGGGCCAGCCTGTCCATCATCTCTATAGCTGCCCTTACAGCCTGTTCGGCATGCCTTGCCTGAGCCATGGGCGCGCCCCAGTAGGCCATAACAGCATCACCGATATATTTATCAATCGTCCCATCGTATCTGAAAACCACATCCTCCATTGCGCTCAGGTATTCGTTAAGCTGTGAGACAACATCCTCTGGAGATGCCTTTTCTGAAAGTGATGTATACCCCCTTATATCTGAAAATAGTATAGTAAGCTCCCTTCTCAAGCCGCCAAGCCTTATCCCTTCTGTGTCTTTCAGCAGTTCTTCAACAACCTTTGGGCTAACATATTTAGCAAACGTCTGCCTTATCATCCTCTTTTCCTTTTCTACAGACCTGTGCCTTATCTCAAATGAGGATATAAAGGATATCAGGAGTCCGAGTCCTGGCCTGACCAACTCCATATAGAGGTTGTATTTAAGAAATGCCAAAGTGGCTATAAGGATATACAGGATGCCTATAGCTATGACAACAAAAGAGGCATTCAGGAGAGAACGCATCCTGAACACTATAACTGAGGATAGAAAACAGATGATGGATATTATTATGAAGAGGACTGATGCAGGCATCTTCCGTATAAAATTACCATGTATGAGATTGTCTGTTATCGTTGCATTTACGGCAACACCAGGATATACAGAAGAAAGTGGAGTTGCCCTGAGGTCAAGCAAGCCTGATGCAGTGGAGCCGATAAATACTATCTTATCCTTAAATACCATCGGGTCAATAAGTGGTTTTTCTCCGTCCAGTATCCTCTGGGCAGAGATGAGTATATCGCTGAATCTGTAATAGAGGAATGGCTCCTTGCCATACCAGTGTATAAGGGCCATGCCATTTTTGTCTAAAGGTATATCTTTTATCTCTGCAATGTCTTTTGCAACAGCAAATGCAAGCGATGGATAAGACAGCCCATTAAAGTAATATAAAGGATAATACCCCCTTGTGATTCCGTCATCATCAGGCTGTATGTTTATAGCGCCTATGCCCTTGGCATATTGCATAAATCTGCTGTATGGCAGAGTTGCGCCCATAACAACCCTGCCGTAGTATATCTTATGCACGACAGAAAATCTCTCCATAGCTTTTATGTTCGCCGGATCAATGGCTACTGTTTTATCATGAAAGTCCATTGCAAGATAGACATTGCCAGCATCCTCTATGGCCTCTGAAAACACCCTGTCAAGTTCTGGATTCCTTCTGTCTGCCTCTGCAAAGAGCAGGTCAAAGACAATAGACCTTGCACCGCCGTATCTAAGGAATCTAACTACTGCACCATAGACATTCCTTGTAAATGGCCACTTGCCGCCAAGCCTCGTATCCTGTTCAAGTATCCTCAAACTCGGTTCATCTATTGCCAGGATAACGATGTCATTCTTGGCACCCCTAAGATACCGTGCCCTGTAGTCATAGGTCTTTGCCTCTACCCACCTTAGGTAATAGATATTCCACGCCATATAAAGCAATACAGAAACAACTATGGAGATTGTAATAGGGATGATAATGGTCTTTGCTTTTCTGGTCATAGGATAGTTTATGCCATCTACAACTGCTTTTCAAGGATAGAGGCAAAGCCTTTGGTTGATTAACCTCAAATTTTGAAAAGAGTATTTTTATGGCTTAAGGCTTACCCTCTGAATTGTTCTTCAAGGCGTTGAAATCTGGGCTCGTAAATAAGCTCATATAGATGTGACTTATCAGGAAAAAACTTAGTTAATTTATCTTTAAATTTTTCCTTCTCAATCTCTATGTCAATCTTTGGATAATCTGTGCTTACAATGAGGAAGGCTATTTTATCAGCAAGCCTTTTTATCTCCTGAATCTTTTCTTCCTCCAATTCTACAATCTCTTTATGCTCCAGGCTAACGACATTCCCGCAGGGACAGTTGACAGTATTGTCAAATTCAAACAAAGTCACATCGTATTCCCTGCCACATAAAGCACACCGTATAGACATCTCTACTCCTTAGTTATATTTTATAACAAAAAGCCCCATTAATTAACTGACATCGCTGGCCTTTGAAAAACTTGACACTGCTATCCCCTCACGCAGTAAAATATGCGTTGAAATAAAGAAAAGACCAAAACAAGGGGTTAAGATGAATACAATAAATGTAGCAAAAGCTAAAGATACAAAAACATCTCTATTAGCCTTCATTATTCTTATCTCCTTGCTCTTAGTATTTTATTCTTATACCCTTGCAGTGGCACAGGATCGGCAACCGAGGATAGCCATTTCTGCTGAGACATTTGATTTTGGAAAGGTCCCTCAGGGCAAGAAACTGACACACAGGTTTAAAGTAAAAAACATCGGTAAAGGTGAACTCGTTATAGAAAAGGCCGTTCCATCCTGAGGCTGCACAATCGTATCTGCCAGTTTGGGCAGCATTGCTCCAGGCTCTTCCAAGCAAATGATTGTATCCATAGATACCAGCGGCAAGATGGGCAGGATTTTAAAGTCTGTTACAATTTACAGCAACGACCCTGTAAGCCCGACAAAGATAGTGAGACTGACAGCCGAAATAATAGACACAAACCACCCATCAGGCATTGTTGGCAAAAAAATATTTGATAAATCCTGTGCACGATGCCATGTTGATAGGGGAGAAGGAAACTATGGAAAGGCACTCTTTATTGCTGATTGCTCCATGTGCCACAGCCTTACAACCCAAAGAAAGAGTGCATCATCTATCTGGCAATTACGCATACTCACCGAGGATATGTTAAGGAGCAGGATAAGTAATGGTTATCCCGGGTTTATAATGCCAGGCTTTTACAAGGCAGTGGGCGGCCCGCTTGACGACAAGCAGATAGAGTCCCTCATAAGGTTTATAAAGGCTAAGGATTGATTATGGCAAAGGGCTTTAAGGCACTCCTTGAATGAATTACTGATCTTCCTTCCATCCATGCTCTCCTATCAGAGGGACAAAGACGCATGGTGTAGATGTATATATCAATGGGCCTGCCTTTGTCCTTTCAACCTTATAGAGCATCTGGGAATACCTCTCTCCAACAGGTATGACCAACCTACCTCCATCTGAAAGCTGCTCTATATAGACCTCTGGTATCTCTGGTGCTGCAGCAGTAACTATAATCCCGTCAAATGGTGCCTCTTCCGGCCAGCCAACGGTCCCATCCCCTACCCTGAGGGTTATATTCGTATAACCAAGCTCATCAAATACCCTCTTTGTCCTCTGAGCAAGCCTTTCTATCCGCTCTATGGTATAGACCTCTCTGCATAGCTCTGCAAGGACTGCGGCCTGGTATCCAGAACCTGTCCCGATCTCAAGGACCTTCTCATCACCCTTAAGTTCGAGAAGCTCTGTCATTATTGCCACCATAAATGGCTGTGATATGGTCTGGCCTTCCCCTATTGGAAGTGCCATATCCGAATATGCCCTATCCCACAAAGATTCATCCATAAAGAGATGCCTTGGAACCTTTTCCATCGCCTTTAATACACGCCTATCCACTATATCCCTGTCCATAAGCTGATACCTGACCATCATGGACCTTTCCTCTTCAAACATTACCTCTTCTCCTTAACACCTCCCTCGCTGCTATAACGCCAGAGGCAGATGCCTGTACAAGACCACGGCTTACACCTGCGCCATCGCCTATGGCGAAGAGGTTTCCTATCTCTGTTTCAAGTGCATTGCTTAGCTTTAGCTGCCTTGAGTAGAATTTAACTTCTACCCCGTAAAGAATGGTATGCCTGCTATTTACACCAGGGGCTATCCTGTCCATTGCCTCAAGCATCTCAAGTATATCTGTGAGATACCTGTAGGGGATTACAAAGCTGAGGTCTCCAGGTGTGGCATCCTTGAGTGTCGGCTCTACAAGCCCCCTCGATATCCTCTCCGGGGTTGAACGCCTGCCGAGTTGAAGGTCACCAAGCCTCTGGAGTATAACACCCTGGCCGAGGAAGTTTGCGAGTCTTCCAATGTATCTTCCATACGATATGGGCTCATCAAAAGGCTCTGTGAAATATGTGCTTACAAGGATGGCAAAGTTGGTGTTATCTGTCTTGCTGCTTGAATAGCTATGGCCATTCACTGTCCATAAACCCTTTAGATACTCCTTCACCACCTCGCCGTGGGGGTTTACACAGAATGTCCTTACCTTGTCATCAAACCTCTTGGAATAGAAGATGAGCTTCGGCTCATAGGTTACAGATGTGAGGTGTTCAAGAACCGAGGCAGGGAGCTCGACCCTTACACCAATATCAACAGGGTTTTTAAGCAGGGAAAGCCCTATGGCCTTTGCCTCGGCCTCAAGCCATCTCGAACCCTCTCTTCCAGGTGCAAGTATAACAAAATCGCCGTAATACTCCTGTCCATCTGATGTCCGCACACCCATTGCCCTTCCGCCGTTAACAAGCACCTTTTTTACATCCATTCTAAAAACCAAATCAGCCTTCGCATTTACAACCTCTCTCAGTCTTTTCAATAAATCCTTACACCGGTCAGTCCCTATGTGTCTTATCCTTGATGGAATAAGGACGAGGTCATTCATAGAGGAAAGCTTCTGGAGCCTCTTTAGTTCTGATGTGTCTTCACCATAAACCCTGTCAGGTGCGCCATATCTCCTGTATACATCATCCACATAACCAATAAGGGATTTAAGGTCATCCTCGACAACATACCTTGAAAGGAATCCGCCTATCTCAGGGGAGAGATTTAACTTGCCATCGCTGAATGCACCTGCACCGCCCCATCCTGAAAGAAGTGCACATTCACGGCATGCCCTGCACGATACCTCCCTTGTCTTTAGCGGGCAGACCCTCTCATCTATATCCATGCCCTTTTCAATGATTAATACCTTCAGGCCTTTATCTCCTGAAAGGAGTTCAAGGGCTGCAAATATCCCTGCAGGCCCTGAGCCGACTATTATTACATCGTAGTGCATCAAAGCCAATCCTTTCTGAGCCAATCTTTCTTGAGGAGGTTCAGCGAATCATAGTTTGTGAGGTCGAGGTGTATTGGCGTAACCGATATAAAGCCATCCTGTATTGCCTTGAAATCCGTATCCTCGCCCTGTTCCCACAGTGGATTGCCTCCGCCTATCCAGTAGTGCTTCCTTCCCCTCGGGTCATACATCTCCTTAATAGAGTTGTCATATGTCCGCTTGCCCTGCCGTGTAAACTTTATCCCCTTTATTTCATTTGCGCCTTTATTGGGGACATTCACATTGAGCAGGGTATCAGAAGGGAGCCCCTTGTCAAGGACATCCTTTCCCAACATGCCTGCAAACTGTGCAGCATCTGTAAAGTGTAACCCCTCTGCCTTCCATTTCCCGTTTTCCATCTCAGTAACAATCGAGATGGCTAAGGATGGAATGCCAAGAAGTGTACCCTCTATAGCAGCAGATACAGTGCCGGAGTAAGTTACATCATCGCCGAGGTTTCCCCCCCTGTTTATGCCAGAAACTATAAGGTCAGGTCTTACTGGAAGGAGCTTATTAACTGCTATGGTAACGCAGTCAGTCGGTGTGCCATTTACACTATAAATATATTCCTCTATCTCTTCTACCCTTAACGGCCTGTGAAGGGTGAGTGCATGGCCAACAGCACTCTGTTCCCTGTCAGGGGCTGCAACATAGACCTTACCGATTTCTCTAAAGACATTGTAAAGGGCAATTATCCCTTCTGAATGGATGCCATCATCATTTGTAACAAGTATAACTGGCATATGTTATTTTAACAGAATAACAGAATATTTATCTTTGAAAATGCCAGGGTGATAGGCAGTTGCAGAGATTTCACAAAAACAATTCGGGCAGGGCAGGTCGGCTAAAGGATATACCTGCTGAGGTCCTCGTTCTTTGCGATGTCGCTTAACTTTTCCATGACATATTTCGCATCTATTGCAAGTTCTCCATCTCTTCTCTCTGGAGCCTCAAAGGATATATCCTCAAGGAGCTTTTCAAGGATGGTGTGAAGCCTTCTTGCACCTATGTTTTCTGTCTTCTCATTCACCACTGCTGCTATGGATGCTATTTCCCTTATAGCATCCTCAGAGAATGAGAGCCTTATCTCCTCTGTGCTAAGAAGTGCAGCATACTGTTTTATCAGGGCATTCTGCGGTTCCTTGAGGATCCTCACAAATTCTTCCTCTCCAAGTGGTTCAAGCTCTACCCTTATTGGAAACCTGCCCTGCAACTCTGGTATCAGATCCGATGGCTTAACCGCATGAAACGCACCTGCTGCAATGAACAATATATGTTCTGTCCGGACAGGGCCGTACTTTGTTGTTACAGTTGAGCCCTCTACTATAGGAAGCATGTCCCTCTGGACACCCTCCCTTGAGACATCTGGCCCATAGGTAGCACCCCGACTTGCAATCTTATCTATCTCATCTATAAATATAATCCCTGACTGCTCTGTCCTGTTTATCGCCTCCTTTATAACCTTGTCCATATCTATCAGCTTGTTTGACTCTTCCTGGTATAAGAGCCGCAAGGCCTCGGATACCTTTACCTTCCTCCTCTTTGTCTTTTCAGGGAGGAAATTCCCCAGCATCTCTTTCAGGTTTATCTCAAGCTCCTCAAGGCCGACATTCGAGATTACGCCAAATGGCATAACCCTCTCCTTTACCTCAAGGTCAACATAGCGATTATCAAGCTTACCCTGCCGCAACTGCTCCCTGAGTCTCTCCCTTGTTTCTCTTTGCTTGTCTTTCTCCGACGGCTCTATCTCGCTCATCCCTCTGAGACCCTTTGGCTGGGGGGGCAGCAGCAGGTCAAGTATCCTCTCCTCTGCAAGTGCCTGTGCCTTCTCCTGAACCCTTTCTGTGTACTCTGCCTTTACCATGTTGACCGCAAGCTCTGTGATATCCCTTATCATGGACTCTACATCCCTTCCCACATAGCCGACCTCTGTAAACTTAGATGCCTCTATCTTAAGGAAAGGTGCCTGGGCAAGCCTTGCAAGCCGCCTTGCTATCTCAGTCTTTCCTACACCTGTTGGGCCTATCATTATTATGTTCTTTGGCAGTATCTCATCCCTCATATCCTCTGGAATCCTCTGTCTCCTCCAGCGGTTTCTAAGGGCAATAGCAACAGCCTTTTTTGCGTTGTACTGTCCAACTATGTATTTATCGAGTTCCTCAACTATCTTCCTCGGGGTTAGATTATCCATGTAGCTCCTCTATAGAGATTTCTTCATTTGTGTATATGCATATACCTGATGCGATCTTCATTGCCTCTTCAACGATTGCCCTTGCCTCGAGGCTGGAATGCTTGATAAGTGCCTTGGCTGCTGCCTGTGCATAAGGGCCGCCTGAGCCTATTGCAGCTATGCCGTCCTCTGGTTCAAGGACATCGCCTGTGCCGGAGATGATAAATGTATGCTCCATGTCAGCAACGATCAAAAGGGCCTCAAGTCTCCTTAAGATCTTATCCGTCCTCCAATCCTTTGCAAGCTCAACAGCTGCCCTGGTTATATTTCCCCTGTATGCCTCAAGCTTTGCCTCAAACTTTTCAAAGAGTGTAAAGGCATCGGCTGTTGCACCGGCAAAGCCCGCAATCACCTTGTCGTTATACATCCTCCTTATCTTCTTTGCATTGTGCTTTAAAACAGTCTGGCCGAAGGTAACCTGGCCATCGCCAGCAATGGCTACCTTACCGTCTTTTCTCACACAGAGAATAGTCGTTCCCTGAAACATACGCCTCCTAATTTAGCTAATTTATGTATTATACAACAAATGGACAAAATGGACAGACAGTTGCCCTCTGAGACTCCTTTGCTATACCACATCAGGCAAAAGGTGGAGACGGCTCGTTTAATTCCTTTAGCTTAGCATACTTTGTAAATGTGTAATACGAATAAAGGACTGCAAGCAAAAACCCATGATAACCATCCATGAAACCAAGTTTAAGGATATACATCCTTATAAATGTAGCTGCCGGGGCGAAAATAATCCTTAAAAGGCTTCCCCTCTTACCCTGGCTTTTATATTCCATTGCAGCCAGTGTAGAGTATCTATCCATCCTGCTGATAAATTCCGATATGTCCTTATATGTATAGTGCTCTATATGGCCTTTAAGACGGCCAATATTCCCCTTAACCTCTGCCCTTTCGTGCACACCCCTTTCAACAAACTTCCCCTTGCCCTTCCTGAATAGCCTCAACTGATAATCTGGATACCAGCCGCCATGCCTTATCCATCTGCCTGCGAAATATGCCCTCCGCGGCATAAGATAGCCATCAAGGGCATTCGGATTATTAATAACCTCTCTTATCTCATCCCTCAATCCTACAGACACCCTTTCGTCGGCATCGATAGAGAAAATCCACTCCAATGTTGCCTTTTCAATTGCAGTATTTTTTTGTGCTGAATAGCCCTTCCACTCCTGTATAAAGACCTTATCCGTATACCTGCGGCATATATCCGCTGTCCTATCTGTGCTCATGGAGTCAACAACAATAAGCTCATCTGCCCATTTCACACTTTCAAGGCATGATTCAATGTTTTCCTCTTCGTCTCTTGTTATGATTGTTACGGATATACTCGGCATCAGATTATCTCAAATGCCTTGGCAAACAACCCCAATGTCTCATCATCAAAGATGCAGAATTCTATAAGCTTTAGCGATGATTCGGGGTTATCCTTTATAAAATTGACTGCAGTATCTACAAGTATCTTTGCACACCTGTTCTTTGGGAAACCAAATATGCCAGAGCTAACAGCAGGTATAGATATGCTTTCAAGCCCTTTCTCTGCTGCAAGTCTCAGGCTGCTCTGTATTGCGTTTTTCAGTTTATTGTCCTCATCACCCTCACCCATGCGGGGGCCTACAGTATGGATGACGAATCTTGAGGGAAGTCTGCCTGCGGTTGTCATCGCAGAGGTTCCCACAGGTGTATATCCAATCCTGTTGCTCTCCTCCTGGATTATCTGCCCACCTCTTCTTACAATTGCCCCTGCAACACCTCCGCCGTGCTGCAGATGCGAGTTGGCAGCATTTACTATGGCATCAGTATCCCTCTCTGTAATATCACCCCTTACCAGGCGTAATATCTTGCCCCTTAGTCCTTTATATTCTGAAATTACCTGTATGATTGCCTCCTATCAAAAATCCTTATCAAATAAGGCCTTTAATTTCTCATATGTTATATCAATATGTTCAGGTACTACCCTGAGCTCTCCTACGGTAGTCATAAAACTTGTATCTCCTGCCCAACGGGGGACTATATGAAGGTGAAAGTGCTCCTCAATCCCTGCGCCTGCAGCCACGCCGATGTTTGCCCCTATATTAAAACCCTCCGGCCTCATCGCCTGCCTTAAAATCATCAGGGATTTCCTGGTAAACCTCGTAAGCTCAAGCAGCGTACTGTCATCAATATCCTCGATGGTCTGAACATGGGTATATGGAACAACCATAAGATGGCCGCCTGTATATGGATAGAGATTCATTATAATATAGCAGTATTGCCCTCTGTAGAGGATATGATTCTCTTTGTCTTTATCCTCGTATAACATCTTGCAAAAGATGCAGTTCTCATAAAGCTCATCATGATGTAATATGTATTTCATCCTCCATGGCGCCCAGATTACCTTCATCTATTTCCTTCCAAGCCTCTCCAGCACCATCATGGCATCCTGCCATGTGAGCCATTTATCCTTTGGGTTTCTAAGGAGATATGCAGGGTGAAATGTTGGCATCAGGGCAATGCCCTTATATTCCCAGAACCTTCCCCTTAATTTGCTGATGGGTATCCTGGTATTAAGCAGGCTCTGTGCTGATATACGTCCAAGCGATATTATCACCCTGGGTTTTATAATATCTATCTGTCTCTCTATAAACTGTCTGCACGTATCTATCTCGTCCTCCTCAGGGTCACGATTATAAGGAGGACGGCACTTGACTATATTGCCGATATATACCTCATCCCTCCTTAATCCCATTTTTTCGATGAGGCTTGTCAAGAGCTTACCGGCATCGCCAACAAATGGCCGGGCCTGGATATCCTCTTCCCTTCCAGGGGCCTCGCCTATAAACATGATCTCCGCCCTTGAAGAACCCTCGCCAAACACAATATGTGTTCTATTGGATGAAAGCTTGCATCTATGGCAATCCCCTATCTCTTTACGCAGAGAATCTAACTCAGCATCGGGGTCATTAATCTTCTCTTTAATAAAAGGAGTTCGGGATGGATCTGTATGCACCTTGCAGCTTCCTATATCCCGGTCCCCTGGTATGTATTGAAAGCCGAGCTCTCTATAAAATATCAGGCTATCCCTGATGGCATTTATCATCTCTCGCCCCATTTTAGCTTTGTCCTTAGTATATTAAAATAATCTCTTTCACACGGCATAAGAAGGCTTGTTGCGAATTCCGCCTTTTTCACCTCTACAACATCGCCCTGTCTCAATGAGAAACCGACCTGGCCATCGAGGGTGAGAAAGACATCCTCATTGGGTGATTTCAGTCTAACCTCTATTGAGAAGTCCTCTGGAAGGACAATGGGCCTGTTTGTAAGGGTATGAGGACAGATAGGTGTAAGTACAAAACAGTTCAGTGTTGGATAAAGTATAGGTCCACCTGCTGAGAGACTGTATGCAGTTGAGCCTGTTGGCGTTGATACTATCAGTCCGTCTGCCTTGAATGTAGTAACATACTGCTTGTTTATGTAGGTATCAAGGTCTATTATCCTTGCAAGGGCCCCCTTGTTTATCACCACATCGTTTAAGACATTGTACTCTGCAATCTTTTCTCCATGCCTGTGGATGAATGCAGAAAGCATAAGCCTTTTTTCCTGGATGCATCCATCTTCAATGACCTTGTCAATGGCCTCGTATAATTCAGATGCCGTGACCTCTGTTATAAAACCAAGGCCGCCCAGATTTACACCGAGTATTGGAACCCCTTTATCTCCCACAAGCCGAGCAACGCTTAAAAGCGTTCCATCACCGCCAAGGACAATTATAAGGTCAACAAGCCCCGGGATATCAGGCCTTCGATAGCCCTTCATATTCAGTATATCGGCAGATTCCTCATCAACAAATACCTCAAGCCCCTTACCTCTCAGCCACGGCAGAAGCTCCTTTGCCAGCTCAATAGCCTCTGCCTTGCCTATCTTCAGAATAACCCCTATCCGCTTCATTTTATGGTTATCTCTCTTTCATTATTTGCCCTTATGGAGATTGTAACCTCTATCCTTTTTTCAGGCAGGTATTTCTCTGCCCTCTCTGCCCATTCTATCACACAAATGCCATCACCCCAAAGATATTCCTCAAGACCAATATCAGGCACATCGGCTTCAGAAAGGCGATAGAGGTCTATATGATAAAGAGGGCAGATGCCCTTGTGTTCTGCGATTATTATAAAACTCGCACTTGTAATATCTCTGGCCTGTATGCCAATGGCCTCTGCTATGCCCTTGATCATTGTTGTCTTTCCGGCACCGAGCTGTCCATAGAGACATACAACATCGCCTGCCTTTAACCTTCTGCCAAGGTCCCTGCCTATCTGCTCTGTCTCCTCAGGCCCTTTGCTCAGTATTGTCATTTCATAAAAGGGACTTTCAGCAAGCGCCTGCAAATACTACAAAACCCTTGATAATGCTTGTTTTGAGGCATATTTTTCTTTTTACCTCTCTTGATGTATTTTGACCTGTTTTAATCATTTTTTATGACGATTTTATGACGGTAGATTTATACGATTGTAGCACATACGATATGGGTTGGGCAATTCCTGGCTTATGTTGAAAAATATATAACCCATATAATTTATGATATACTATTTAAAAGAATTCTAATCCAGATATAGAATCCTTGAAGGGGGGCTAAAGGTGTTGTACATTTCTATTTTTGATGCCAAAGAGAATGTATCACGTACAGATATTAATCGTGAAAGGGCAGAATGGATAAAAAAGGACATGGATAAGCTTTTACAGCAGCGGTGTAAAACAATTAGGCGATATGAAGTACTGGGGAGGTCTCCACTAAAGATTTTCTTTATGATTGATACAGATGACTCGACTGCCCTGAATCTACTTACCACTTATTTTGGTGATGCATGGAATTCTATAACTTATCCTGTAATTCAGCGTGAGATAGCAGACGCATTAGAGGAAGATCATACGGTTATTGGAGGCTAATTTAGCCAGATAACAAAAGGGCCTTTTCGCATTATCTCGCTCGTCTCGGGGGACAGCGAGCATATAAGAATAATAACGGCGAGGAAGGCCACAGATAAGGAGCGTGAGCAATATGAAACAACCGGAGGATAAGGAAAGGTTTGAACTCAAGAAAGAGTATGACTTTTCAGAGGGCATACGGGGGAGGTTCTACATGCCCAGAAAGGTATCAACATCCCTGCGCCTTGATGACGACATCCTGCTTTTTTTCAAGAAGCTTGCAAGCGAGAAAAAGATGCCATACCAGACTTTAATAAATGCAGTATTGCGGGAGTATGCACAGAAGGGAAAGCCGGCCTGAATCGCCGGTGCGGCTTCAGTAAGAATTGAGTGGATTTAGGCCCCTTAATTCTTAGTTTTCCACTGCTTCAAACATAGTTCTGATAAATCTTGCATGCATTTCGGGGTCTTCCAGGTAAAGACCTTTATTGGGGTTCTTATTTTCGGAAGACATACAGTGTGGGCCATACTTTCTATAATTAAGGCCCTTGGAAATACAGCCTTTTCAGGGAAATGCCCCAAAAAGTATATCTCATTTCTGGGCAAGAGCCTTTACAATATCCGCCTTGCCTATTATACCAACCAGTCTGTCTTCAGATAAAACAGGAAGCAGGTGTATCCACTTCTCAGACATTATTGTCGCTATCTCATCCATCGGGGTATCTTCACTTACTGAGACGACCTCTCTTGTGCATATATCGCCGACACTATATGCAGCCATCTTTCTTATCTCCTTCTCCATCTTATCCGAGCCGCCAAGCACTATATAGGCATCAAAAAGCCTTATGATTGTCGGGATATGAAAACGCTTATTCTGGCTTATAAGGTCATTCTCTGTAACAATGCCATAAAGCCTCCCATCCTTATCAACCACAGGGACACCGCTTATCCTGTGCTCTATAAAAACCCTTGCAAGATCTTCAACAGTCGTCTCTGGTCTGACAGTTATGACATCCCTTGTCATTATATCTTTTGCCTTAAGCATAAAACCTCCATAAAGATTCTTTAAACATTTAGCAGCAATTCTATATCATACCGACCTGCCTGTGCGCGGCACGCAGACAGGTAAATCCTCCCTGCCTTCCAGTAGGCCCCTTTGAGTACCTGTAGGAATAGAACCTGTCAGGGTAGCAATAGGTGCATTCAGTGGACAGCCATATGTTTTCCTCTAAAATGCCTGTTGAGACTGCCTGGTATCTGTTTGTGGTCTGCAGGTCAAGGCAGTATGCCCCATCCCTTTTTATGTAATAATCCCCATCACCGGTTGCCTTTGAAACAGCATCTATAACCTCATAGCCTACATGATAGCAGCACCACCTTATGCTCGGACCAAATGCAACCCTTATATCATGGGTATCAGAATAGAATGTATCCACCATCGCATCTATGGCCTTTTTCAGGATGCCGGATGCCGTCCCCCTCCAGCCTGCATGAACTGCGCCGACAACCCCTTTGTCAGGATCGTAAAGGAGAACAGGCACACAATCTGCAACAACAACCCCTATAAGTATGTCCTTCATCCTTGTGATAACCGCATCAGCAATCCTGGGCTCCTCCCTATCCCAGAGGACTATCACCTTATCCGTATGCCTTTGTATTGGAAGATAGATATTGCTTATGTCAATGCCTGTATAGGCTGAAATGCCCTTTACATCCCCACCCAATCTCTTTGTTGTGAAAAAGGCATTAAGGCCGCAGCCATGCATATTCTCTGGCAATATTAGACTATCCAATCCCCTGCCTCAATTCCCTTATGGCTAATGGTATGGCCTTTATCAGATCAGATGCCGCAAGGGAAAACTCCGTCTTTTTCTTGAGCATCAAATCACCTGATAGACCGTGTATATAGACACCGAGTTTGATGGAGTCAATAATATCAATGCCCTGGGCTATGAGCCCTGCTATCATGCCTGTGAGCACATCACCGGTGCCTGCTGTTGCCATGCCTGCATTTCCAGTAAGGTTTACAAATACGCTTCCATCAGGAGATGCAATTACTGTCCTTGCAGATTTTAACACCAGGTATGTCCTGAATCTCTTTGCAAAATCAGAGGCAACCTCTATGGGATTCTTCTGAATCTCAACCGATGTTGAAGCAATCAGCCTCGCCATCTCCCCTATGTGAGGGGTCAGAACAATTGGAGCCACTGTCTTTCTGAGGACATCTAACCTTCCTGAGATTGCATTTATCCCGTCTGCATCTATCACCAGAGGCACAGTTGCCTTCTTGATAATCCCTTCAACGATGTGTTTTATATCTGGATTTGTTGTAAGACCAGGGCCGAGGGCAATAACATCTGCCTTATCACGAGAAAATTCGATTATTGTCTTGAGGCAGTCTTTATTCAGTGTTCCATCTCTATTATCCATGAGTGGAAGGCTCATCACCTCTGTCAGTTTTTCCTCGATTATGGGATTAAGTCCTTCAGGGATTCCGAGGGTTACAAGGCCTGCACCTATCCTGAGTGCAGCATCTGCTGTCATGCATGCCGCACCTGTCTTTCCTGTAGAGCCAGCTATAACAAGACAATGTCCGAGATTGCCTTTATGCACCCACGGCAGCCTGACAGGCAAAAGCCTGGAGATGTCTGTTCTCTCAATAGTCTCCACACTCAGAGATCCATCCTCTGTAAGTGCCGTGGGAAGCCCTATATCCTCTATATAGAGCCTTCCTGCATAAAATGCACCTGGATAGAGGATAAGTCCTCTTTTTGGAAGACCGAATGTCACGGTCATCTGAGCCTTCACAGCCCTGCCTAAAACCTCGCCTGTATCGGCAGATATACCCGATGGCATATCAACAGATACCACAGGACTGCCTGAGTTATTTATCTTATCAATCACTGCCCCGGATATCCCCTTAACTACATCATTTAGCCCTGTGCCAAATATTGCATCCACAATAATGGCATCCTTCAAATCCCTTTGAATTAATCCCTTTACATGCCTGATGGGTATGCCAAGCCTTGATGCAATGTCCAGGTTTGCCCTTGCATCTCCCTTTAATTCTGAGCCCTCTGATAATAGAAAAATCTTTACAGGCCACCCCCAGTTTGAAAGACACCTGCCTACAACAAGGCCGTCACCGCCATTGTTGCCTTTACCTGAAAAAATAATTACATTTTTAGGGGGGAAATTTTCCTTAATCCTCTGGGCAACGGACAGACCTGCCCTTTCCATCAGAATAAGGCCTGGGATGCCATATTCATCCATGGCCTTCCTGTCAATATTCCTCATCTCCTCAGAGTTAACTATCTTCATCAGAGACCATTATGATCTGAGCCACGGCAAATTCCCTTTCATGGCTCAAAGAAAGATGAATCTGCTTAACCCCTTTGGCCTTTAATATCTTTGCCAATCTTTTACTAACCTCTATCCTGGGCTCGCCGTTGTTCTTATTCCTGACCTCAATATCTTTAAACAGGATTCCACGACTATCCTTTATTGCCTTTATAAATGCCTCCTTACAGGCAAACCTTGCTGCAAGGGATTGAAAGGGGTCCTTTTTTGACAGACAATAGGACAGCTCTTTTTCTGTAAAGACCTTTTCCAGAAAGGCCCTGTCCCATTTCTTGACGACCTCTTTAATCCTCTTTACCCTCACAATGTCTATTCCTGTGCCGATAATCAACCTTTAGCCCTCACGATAATCTCCTTCATCTCCCTTACAGCCTCTTTCATGCCGATGAGCACTGCCCTCGATATGATGCTGTGGCCTATATAAAGTCCTCTGATTCCATCTATGGCAGCGATATTTCTAACATTGGAGTAATTCAGACCATGCCCGGCATTGATCATCAATCCCAGTTTATCTGCAATCTTTACTGCCTCCATTACCCTATGCAATTCCTCTTCCTGCCTCTTACCCTTTGCGTTAGAATAAAGCCCTGTATGGATCTCAACCATATCAACGCCTATCTCCTTTGATACATCCACATCCATTATGTGCGGATTGATAAAGAGACTCACAGGGATGCCTGCATCATGAATCTTCTCAATGGTCTCTTTAAGATGCTCCTTCTGTCCTATCACATCAACTCCGCCCTCGGTTGTAAGCTCCTGCCTCTTCTCAGGGACAAGGGTGACCATATCAGGCATGACCTTGATGGCAATGTCTGTCATCTCATGAGTAGCAGCCATCTCAAGGTTAAGCTCCACAAAAACCACTTCTCTTAAAATATTCAGATCCCTGTCATTGATGTGTCTCCTGTCTTCCCTCAGATGAACAGTAATACCATCAGCACCGCCAAGGACTGCAAGACCTGCCGCAAATACAGGCTCTGGCTCTATACCTCTTCTTGCCTGCCTTATTGTGGCAACATGGTCAACATTCACGCATAGCTTCATTCAAACACCTCCTTAGATTTTAATCTTACAGAATATATCAAAACTGTTCAAGGATTTTTATAAATCAGCCTATTTTATGGCTGTGCTGTTTATGCATGATTGGCCTTGACACGCATTTTATATAATGTTTTAATTAAAGAGGGTTCTTTGGCGGGAAGGAGGTGAGAAACAGATAGAGTCCGTAAAATATTACGGATCCCGCAATTGCGGACATTTAAAAGGCCACTGTAGATTTTGCAGTGGAGGTTCATCAGAATTGCCTTCCAAAAACGGAATGACCGAGTCTCTCGGTCTACAAAGACATATCAATCAATTAAGAACAATCCAACCCAAAAGGAGCATGCCATGGAAAATCTAACTTTCCATAATAAGGATTTAAGGCAATCTAAAAGAATGCAGTGTATGAAAAACATAGACTACTATGTGAACACCACAGAATTACACAGAGAGAAAAGGCTGAATCAAAGGGGCAAGGCTGTCGATATAAGCGATGCAGGGATAGGTATTGAGACAGACTATCCTCTGGCACCGGGCCATATGCTCTGGCTGAACGGGGAGATAGACAAGGCAGGTGTTGTAAGGTGGTGCATGAAGGTCAACAACAACTACAGGGCCGGGATTAAATTGGATGCAAATGGAGACCTCAATAAACTTCGCGCTGAAGAACCAAAGGGCGATATGTTTGTACGGGAAGAGACAGAAAAATACAGCGACTTCCTTGACAGGGCAACTAACCGGTTCAATAAACAACTGAACGACATAGAGGAGAGATGCCGCGACCGCAAGGAGAATCCTGAAGAAATTCTTAAGGCAATTGAGATGGCCGTGGAAGAGGTGCTTTCTGTCTGTGCAGAGTTTGAACAGGGAGTAAAAGACAGGGATACTATCCAAAACGCAAGGACTGAATTCCATAGGAAAACAAACCCGATATTGTCCAAAAGTCACCATATAAACCGCACAAGAACCTGGCCGCAGGGATCACAGGGTGACTACAAAACACTGGAACTCGTATACAAGAATATGCCGCTCTCCGAGGGGATAGGATACTATCTGGATCTGTTTGCCCTGAACTTACCGCTTGGTGAAGGGGTGAGGAATAGAATCAAGAAACTCGAGGGTATGCTGAGGGATGAGACAGCAAAGAGACAAAAGCCCTCTATTCTTAATATTGCCTGCGGTTCCTGCCGTGAGCTCATGGGGCTTGTCCCTGAGATTAGCGACTCAAACGCTAAGGTCATCTGCATAGACAACGACAACGATGCCCTTGCCTTCGCACAAAACCGTCTCTCCTATACAGAGATACTGCCACAGGTGGAATTCCGTAAATACAATGCCATCAGGATGTTTGATGACGAAACAAATATGATAGAGTTTGGAAAGCAGGATGTCATTTACAGCGTGGGGTTATTCGATTATCTCCCCGATGACTTCCTTGTAAAACTGCTAAGGGCGCTTTACAACCTGCTCAATCCGGGTGGCAAACTAATTGCTGCCTTCAAGGATGCAAACCGGTATAGATCCCAGGCATATCACTGGCTCCTTGACTGGGATGGCTTTTTGCAACGAACAGAAGATGATTTTAATAGTCTTCTCCATAAGGCCGGAATTCCGGCTGCTAATACATCAGAGACAAGGGAGGAATCTGGTATAATAATCTTTTATGTAGCTACTAAATAGGCCTGCACTCATAAAGGCCGTCAAAAGCCATTGTGGATGGCAAGGCCGGCATGAACCGGAGGGGGGATTCTACACCTTCATCGAAAAGTGTGTTATATCCTCGCCTTGTGAGTGCCTCCTCTTGAGTTCACAATGATAGATATGGGTTTTGTTGATTATGGTTTAACACTCTGATAAACTTATACTCATAAAACATGGGGGGGAATACCTGCTTCACGATAAGGTTGCAATTGTAACAGGAGGGACAAGGGGCATAGGCCGCTCTATAGTTATTGCCCTTGCAAAAGAAGGTGCTGACTCTGTATTCACTTACACAAGGAATCAGGAACTTGCAGATTCTCTCGCTGATGAGGTTAAAAAGATGGGGAGACTTGCACTCCCTGTGCAAATAGATGTAAGGGATTTTGATGGTGCAAGGCTGTTAATAGAGAGGGTAAAAGAGAGGTTTGGAAGGCTTGACATGCTTATAAACAACGCAGGTATCACAAGGGATAAATCCTTTATTATGATGGACAGGGAAGACTGGATTTCTGTAATAGATACCGACCTTACAGGGGTCTTTAACACAACCAAGGCCTGTATCATCACATTCCTTAAACAGAGAAACGGAAACATCGTAAACATTTCATCTGTCAGCGGGATACACCCCCTGCCAGGGCAGGTCAATTATGCAGCGGCAAAAGCAGGGGTGATTGGTTTTACCAAATCACTGGCAAAAGAGGTAGCCCCTTATAATATAAGGGTAAATGCAGTTGCGCCTGGTTTTATAGAGACAGATATGACATCAAAGCTCACCGATAAGTATAGAAGCAAGCTCATTGGCATAATCCCTGTTGGCAGATTTGGCACTCCTAATGAGGTTGCAAGGGTTGTCTGTTTCCTGCTCAGCGATGAATCGAGGTACATAACAGGGGAGGTAATACAAATCGATGGCGGCCTCGGAATATAGAGATCTGAAATTTTAAAATGACAAATGAAAATGATTACTGACAGAAGAATAGTTGTCACAGGTATAGGAGTTCTATCACCTATCGGCATAGGGAGGGATGATTACTGGAAAGCCCTCTTTCATGGGAAAACAGGATTCAATGCAATAACGCTCTTTGATACCTCATCTTTTAATATTCATATCGCTGGTGAGATAAGCGATTTTAATCCTGTTTTATTCCTTGGCAAAAAAGGCCTTCGTGACCTTGACAGGAGCACGAGGCTTATATGCTCTGCTGCCAGACTCGCTATTGAGGACAGCAACCTTGAGATTTCAGAAGAAAACACCCATTCTATGGGTGTATCTATCGGGACTACCTTCGGGAGTCTGCACAGCATATCGCAGTTTGACCGCGTTGGTCTCATCGAAGGCCCTCGATTTGTAAATCCCTCACACTTTCCAAACACTGTGATAAACTCACCTGCGAGCCAGGTATCTATACGTTTCAAAATAAAGGGCTTCAATACAACCATATCCACAGGTTTCTGTTCAGGCCTTGATGCTCTTTATTATGCAGCAGATTTCATAAAACTGAATAGGGCAGATGTTGTTTTTGCCGGTGGTGTAGAGGAATTATGCGAGGAGACCTTTTTAGGTTTCTATAAACTCGATTATTTGTCAGGTATAGATGGCTCAGAGCCCCTATCCTGCCCCTTTGATGCGAGAAGGAATGGGATAATCCTTTCCGAAGGTGCTGCGATCATTGTCCTTGAAGATGAAGCCTATGCGCTCAACAGGGGTGCAAATATACTTGCTGCAGTCAGAGGGTATGGAAATGCCTTTGACCCATCAGCGGATTCCACTTACAAACATGCGGGAAAGGGATTAGAAAACGCTATTAATATCGCCCTGAAGGATGCATCACTTTCTCCATCTCCAGAGGATGTAGATTATATATCAGCAAGCGCTAACTCAACAAGAGGACTTGACAGGATGGAGACAGCGGTCATAAAAGAAGTCTTTGGAAGGTATGCATCTGATATCCCTGTGAGTTCTATAAAATCCATGGTTGGAGAATCCTTCTCAGCCTCAGGGGCTTTATCACTCGCATCAGCAGTTGGCGTAATCCAGAATGGGTTTATTCCGCCCACTATAAGTTATAGCGGAAAAGACCCTGAATGTGACCTTGATTATGTCCCTAACAAGGCAAGGCAGAAAGAGGTAAACACAGTGCTTATAACATCTTCTGACCCTTACGGCCAGAATACAGCCGTTGTGTTGGGCAGGTATAAGTGAAAACAGGTTAAGGCTGAGGTTAAGGTTGAGATAATGTATAAGAGTTTTAAAGAGATGCCTATTTGGCAAGATGCCATGGAAATTGCAGTTAAAATTTTTTTGCTTACAGAGAAGCTGCCGAAAAAAGAAGATTATAGCCTGACCTCACAGATAAGGCGATCAGCAGTAAGTATTTCAGCTAACATAGCAGAAGCATTTGGCAGGCAACATATCAAAGATAAAATAAATTTTTATTGGTTTTCAAGGGGTTCAATTACTGAGACGATGAGCCATCTTGAGTATGGTTATAGGGTTAATTATTTTTCAAAAGATGAAGTGTCAGACATAAACAAAAAACTTGAAGTTCTTAATAATAATATTAACAAGCTTATTAAAACATTAAACAATCGATAGGGATGATGAGTGAAAAACATGATGGTGTATTTACTTAACCTCAACCTTAGCCTTAACCTTAGCGTGTCCTTGAATAAAGGAGTTTGTGATGATTCTTGACTTCGAACAAATAAAGGAATTGATTCCCCAACGATTCCCTTTTATCATGATTGATAAGATAATAGACTTAGAACCTGGCAAAAGGGCTGTATCTGTAAAAAATGTCTCAGGTAATGATATATTCTTTCTCGGCCACTTTCCTGAAAAGGCTGTATTCCCTGGCGCTGCAATAATAGAGGCAATGGCGCAGACCGCCATAATCCTCTTTGCATATAATCCTCCTCACCCCTCTTCAATTCCCCCCTTAGTAAGGGGGGATACAGAGGGGTTAAAGGGGGATGAGGGGGGCTTATCGAGTGAAAAAAAGCCCCTTTATTACTTCGGCTCTGTGAAGGCAAGGTTTCTGCATCCCGTAGTCCCTGGAGACCAATTAAAGATAAAGGCGGTTAATGTCAGATCTCTGCCGAATGGTGCCTATGTTTCAGCAGAAGCATTTGTGGATGATAAAAAAGTATCGGAGGCAGAGCTTGTATTCAGTGTGAAGGATGAATAAAACAGGCTCTTTCTCAAAATCCTCCCCTTACCAAGGGGAGGCAATGGAGGGGTCATTGACAAAAGCTTTTAACAGGACAGACCAGAAGATTAAGCGAAAGACATTGAGGGCTAAGATGCCTTTGGCAGAAGTAATCTTATGGAGTAGATTAAAGGGCAAACAATTAGAAGGGTATAAATTCAGAAGGCAGTATAGCGTTAAGAATTTTGTTATAGATTTTTATTGCCCTGAATTAAAATTAGCCATTGAAGTTGATGGCGATTCTCATTATACAGAAGATACATTTCTGTCTGATAGAGAAAGGCAAAGCCTAATTGAAGACTTTGGGATACAATTTTTGAGATTTACCAATAGGGAGATATATGAGAATTTAGAGGGGGTTTTGTTAAAAATAGCGGGATGGCTGAAACGCAATACCTCCCCTACCCCTCCTTGTAAAGGAGGGGATTTACCCGCTTAAATGAGAAAGTACGATAACAGGGTTGTTATAACGGGTCTCGGTGTTATATCCTCCATCGGTATTGGATGGGAAGAGTTCTGGGACAGCCTGCTGAAAGGGAAATCGGGTATAAGCACGGTAACATCCTTTGATACATCAAACCATTTCACCCACAATGGTGGAGAGGTTAAAGATTTTAAGCCTGAAGAATTTGTTCCTGAAGATAAAATAAATTCACTCAGCCGGGCATCACAGCTTGGCCTTGCAGCAGCAAAACTTGCTATAGAGGACGCAAAATTTCCCGAGGAAGATATTTCAAATAGAAGGACAGGT
>JAJYJJ010000031.1 GCA_021789595.1 Nitrospirota bacterium
TTAGTATCCTGTTGACATTAAGGACAAGGAATCCAACAACCAATAATAACAAAAAAACAAAGGCAACGGTTATCTTACATAACCTGTTCATGTTTTAAAAAGACTCAATTCCCTGACCTGTCTGAATGTCATCCTGTGTATAGGACATGGGCCGTAGCGCTGGAGGGTTTCGATATGCGACATTGTTGGATAACCCTTATGGAGATGAAAGTTATACTGAGGGTATTTTATGTGATAATCCGCCATGATGGAATCCCTTACAACCTTTGCAACAATAGAGGCCGCTGCAATAGATGAGCTCACGCTTTCACCCTTTATTATGGCCTTCTGCGGTATAGGTATAGAAGGCAGCCTGACTGCGTCTATCAAGAGCATAGACGGCGCTGTTGTAAGCTCCTCTACAGCCATCTGCATTGCAAGCATCGTTGCCCTGAGTATATTTATCCTATCAATGGTCGGGGCATCAACAATGCCGATACCTATATCAACAGAGCTGCACAGGATATGCCAGAAGAGTTCTTTCCTTTCTTTTTCAGGAACCTTCTTTGAATCCCTCAGGCCGTCTATATAGATTCCACGGGAGAGTATAACTGCAGATGCGACAACAGGGCCTGCAAGCGGCCCCCTTCCTGCCTCATCAAGACCAGCTATAACAGGGTAGGTCTTTCTGGTCTCCTCGTCATAACGGAATAGCCCTCGTGGATTATATTTTCCAGACATCCCTACCTGCCAGTTGCAAGTTATATCAGGTTGTCATTCTATAGCAGGCAGACATGCCTGCTATGCTTATACGGTATTACGCTCTGCTGTTGGTAGATATTGTTCTTTCTCCTGTATCCTTGCTGCCTTACCCTTCTTGCCCCTCAGGTAATAGAGTTTTGCCCGTCTGACATCTCCCTGTTTAACAAGCTCAATCTTATCAATCATCGGTGAACAGATAGGGAAGACCCTTTCAACGCCAATCCCGTAGGATATCTTCCTTACCGTAAATGTTTCCCTTGTGCCATGGCCCCTCATTGCAATCACTACGCCCTCGTAAGACTGTATCCTCTCCTTATCGCCTTCTATGACCTTGAGATTTACCCTCACAGTATCACCAACCCTGAATGAAGGGACATCCCGCCTATAGGCCTCATCTATCGTTTTTATTGCATCCATTTCAGCTCTCCTCCTTTATCTCGGATATTAATCTTTTGTCCTCATCGCTGAGTTTAATCTTTTCAAGAAGCTCAGGCCTTCTCCTCAGAGTCAGCCGCAGAGCCTCCTTCCTCCTCCACAGCCATATCTGCCTGTGGTTGCCGGAAAGCAGGACATCAGGAACCTTCATCCCCATAAACTCACCTGGCCTTGTATAGTGGGGATAATCAAGAAGGCCCCATGAGAAGGAATCCTCTATGGCAGACCTTTCATCTCCAAGCACACCTTCTATAAACCTGACCGATGCATCTATAATCACAAGTGCCGCAAGCTCGCCTCCTGTAAGGACAAAATCACCTATGGATATTTCATCGTCCACAAGCATCTTTACCCTTTCATCTATACCTTCGTAATGGCCGCAGATGAACAGGAGCCTTTGCCTCTCCCTTGAAAATTCAAGGGCTGTATTATAATTAAATAACCTTCCCGTAGGACAAAGAAGTATACGCCTTCTCTTTTCTCCGTCCTGTTCAATCCCCTGAACTGCCTTGAATACAGGCTCTGGTTTTAGAACCATGCCTGCACCACCACCATAGGGGTAGTCGTCAACTACTTTATGTTTGTCATGGGCAAAATCCCTGATGTTATAAATTCCTACCTCAAGGAGCCCTTTATCAATAGCCCTCTTAAGGATGCTCTCGCCGGTATACGCCCTGATAATCTCAGGGAAAAGGGTCAGTACATCACATCTCAATCCAGAAGCCCTTCCATTGGTCAAGACCCGCAGAGATGTGCAACAAATATCCCCTTTTCTATGCCCTGAGGAGCCTTGACAGTCTATTCTAATATTTCAAGGACGCAGCGCTTGCCAAGCTTTGTGCCAGCAGCATTAAGGATTGTCCTCATAGCCCTCGCTGTATTGCCCTGTTTTCCTATGACCTTTCCAAGGTCGCTTGTGGCAACCCTCAGCTCATATACTGTTGTCCTTTCACCATCCACTTCTGCTACAACTACCTCTTCTGGTTTGTCCACCAGTGCCTTAGCCATTCTCTCGATCAAGTCTTTCATCTGTCCTACCTCCATAGTAGTTTAGGCTGTCTCAAGACCAGCCCTTTGTAAGAGTTTCTTAGCGATAGAAGTTGGTTGTGCACCCCTTTCAAGCCACATCTTTGCCTTTTCCGTGTCTATCTTCACCTCAGAAGGCTCTTTAATAGGATCATAGGTCCCGAGTATCTCGATAAAAGGGCCATCCCTTCTTGCCCTTGAATCTGCAACTATTACACGATAAAATGGTCTCTTGTGAGCACCCATCCTTGTCAATCGTATTTTTACCAATTAACCACCTCCTTTATCAATGATTACCTGAAGGGAAAGAGCTTTGGCAGTTTTAGCCCCTTACCCTGTTTGAATTGTTTTAGCATCTTTTTCATACCGACATACTGTTTTATCAGACGATTCACATCTGTAACAGTTGTGCCGCTTCCCTGTGCAATACGCCTTCTTCGGCTGCCGTTTATTATAGCATAATTTTTTCTTTCATGCCTGGTCATTGAATCTATAATTGCCTCTACCTTTACAAACTCCCTCTCGTCAATATCAAGGCCCTTTAATCTATTCATTCCTGGTATCATACTCAGGATACCCTCTAACGGCCCCATCTTCCTTAGATGTTTTATCTGCTCCTTGAGGTCGTCAAAGCCAAATGACTCCTCGTTTATCTTCTTCTGAAGCGTCATGGCCTGCTCGGCATTGATGTTCTCCTGGGCCTTTTCCACAAGGCTGAGGATGTCACCCATTCCGAGTATCCTCGATGCCATCCTGTCAGGATAAAATGGTTCAAGGAGGTCAAGCTTTTCGCCGACACCAATAAACTTTATTGGCTTTCCTGTAACAGCAGCCATAGAAAGTGCGGCGCCACCTCGTGCATCACCATCCATCTTTGTGAGTATTACCCCATCAATGCCTATCCGCTGGTTAAAGCTCTGTGATATATTCACTGCATCCTGGCCTGTCATGGCATCTGCAACAAGCAGAACCTCCTTTGGGGATGTCTTTTCCTTTACCCTCTCAAGCTCTGCCATCAGGGCATCATCTATATGAAGTCGTCCTGCTGTATCGAGGATAACTATATCCCTGCCCTCAAGCCTTGCCTTTTGAAGCGCACCCTCACACACCTTTACAGGGTCATCTTTTTCCTGTGTTGCATAGACAGGGATGTCAAGCTGGTTGCCAAGGGTTTTTAGCTGCTCAATTGCCGCAGGTCTCTGGGTATCTGCTGCAACAAGCAGCGGCCTTCTGCCGTCTTTTTTAAAACCCTTTGCAAGCTTTGCAGCAGTTGTCGTCTTGCCTGAACCCTGAAGGCCGATTAGCATTATGACTGTTGGCGGGTTTGCAGAAAGCTGTATCCTGCTCTGTCCACCTCCCATGAGTGAACACAGTTCATCATAGACTATCTTTACCACCTGCTGACCAGGTGTCAGGCTTTCAAGTATATCCTTGCCAACAGCCCTTTGCCTTATGTTCTCTGTAAAATCCTTAACTACTTTGAAATTAACATCAGCCTCAAGCAGTGCCATCCTTATCTCTTTTAGGGCACCTGCTACATCCTCTTCCTTTAGGAGGCCGCGGCCTTTTAGTTTTTTAAGGATGCTGTCTAATTTTTCAGATAGGGCTTCAAACATGGTCTATTTCAAAAGGGAGTTTATCTTATCATCAAGAAAAGACTCAAGGGTTTCATCGTATCCTGTTATATGCTCTACAATCCTACCATCTTTATCGAGGAGAAACATGGACGGAATCCCCCTCACACCATAGAGTTTTTCAGTTTTATCATCAGCCATTGCTATTGGATATTGCATCTTATTTGCATCCCTGAATGACCGCACAGCATCAGGACTGTCAGCTACGGACAGGCCAAGGACGACAAAACCTTTATCCTTATACCTTGCATAAAGCCTTTCAATGACAGGTATAGTTGCCCTGCATGGCGGACACCAGGTTGCCCAGAAGTCTATAAGGACAACCCTGCCCTTATAATCAGACAGGTTTATCTGGTTGTTATCTATGCCCTTAAGGCTGAACTGTGGGGAAGAACCTGCGGGAACTTCTGCCTTCTTTGAACAGCCAATAAGCAAAAAAAAGATAACTGTAGCATATACAACCTTTTTTATCATATTGCATTAGCTTCCAAGAAGGGAATCTATCTTATTCTTAAGCTGGGCCTTGGGCACAGCGCCAACCACCTGGTCGACCTGCTGTCCTGCCTTAAAGAACATAACAGTGGGGATACCCATTATCCTGTAACGGCTTGCGAGGTCAGGGTTCTCATCTGTATTTACCTTGGCAACCTTGATTTTCCCTGTATATTCCTTTGCAAGTTCTTCAATGGCAGGGGCAATCATCCTGCACGGCCCACACCAGGTTGCCCAGAAATCAACCATCACAGGCTCTTTAGCATTTAATACCTCCTGCTCCCAGGAAGCGCTACTAACATTGACAATACCTTCTGCCATAACTATCCTCCTTGAAAAATGGAATTTTAAATTATATTTCTTGATAAAACCGTTTGTCAATAGCAGCTCCGAGTTCTGCAGGCAAAACTCTGTTAACAAACGGAGAGCCCTTAGTCGTAATTGTCAGCGTTAGTTGACAATAATAACCAAAAGGTTTAAATTTTAATATAATGACAGGGGTTATCCTTGCAGGCGGTGAAAATCTGAGGATGTCCGTCCCGAAGGCATTTCTCAATATAGGTGGAGAGCGGCTCATAGAGAGGAATCTCAGTATACTGAAGAGGGTCTTTGAGGATACTGCCATTGTCACAAATAAACCTGAACTATATATATATTTAGGCGTCCCGATGTTTGGGGATGTATACAGGATAAGGGGGCCGATGACAGGGGTTTTCACAGCCCTGATAAATTCTCATTATCCATGGGTCTTTGTATCAGCATGCGACATGCCATTTTTAAAAGAGGAATTGATCATGTATATGGTTGATATTGCAAAGACAGCCGATGGTTTTGATGCAATAGTCCCTTTATCTGGAGACACGATGGAACCGCTGTTTGCCATGTATTCTAAGCGTCTGATAAAGGATATGGAGGGTTTTCTGCTTAAAGGTGGAAGGAGCCTCTGCAGGTTTCTCGAGGGAGAGAGGATACATCCCCTGTCAGAAGAGGATGTAAAAAGATTTGACCCTGACGGGAAGTCTTTTGTGAATCTTAATACACCTGAGGATTTTCTCAGGGAAATAGGAGGAAGGATATGTTTGGTTTAGGCATGCAGGAGCTTATAATTATCCTGATTATCGTTATTGTACTTTTTGGTGCCGGCAGACTCCCTGAGATTGGGAAAGGCATTGGCCAGGCCATAAAGAATTTCAAGAAGGCCACATCAGAGCCTGATGAGATTGATGTCACACCTAAAAAAAAGGTGGAAAATGCTGAAGAAGAAAAAAAGGAGGAAGGTAAAAAACAGGGGTGAAACCACATCTAACCTATGCCCATGTTGACCTCAAGGCACTCACCTATAATCTGGATATATTAAAGCAACAGGTTAAAGGTTGTAATATCATTGCAGTTGTCAAGGGATCTGCCTATGGTCATGGTTCAGTTTTTATCTCAAGACATCTCATAAAGAATGGCGTAGGTGTGTTGGGCGTTGCCTTTGTAGAGGAGGCCATCGAACTAAGGGAGGCAGGTATAAATGCGCCTGTACTTGTTTTTTTTGATTCCTATAATAACCTCGATGCAATATTCAGGCATGGATTAACCCCTACGGTCTTCAGCATTGAAAGGGCAAAGATGCTTTCCAGAGAGGCTGTCAAAAGGGATAAAACCATTGCAATCCACATAAAGGTAGATACAGGCATGGGCCGTCTCGGTTTCAGGTTGGACGATGCCGTTAAATCTATTAAGGAGATCGCCGATATGAAGGGACTTGTCCTGGAGGGCCTGATGAGCCATTTCTCAGAGGCCGACCTTTCTACGAAAGACTACGCTATTGCCCAGTTGAATGCCTTTTTAGGGCTTAAGGCATCGCTTGAGAAGTATGGGATAAGATTTAGATACAGCCATATGGCAAATAGTGCGGCAGTATTGGGCTTTAAGGATGCACTGATGGATACGGTGAGGCCAGGGCTTATGCTCTATGGCTATGACCCAGCAGGCAATGATGACACTGTCTTGATGCCAATCCTGAGCCTTCACAGTAAGGTCTTATCGCTGAAAAAGGTTCCGCCGTCAACTCCGATAAGCTATGGCAGGACATTTATAACAAAGAGGGATAGCGTTATTGCAGCTATACCCATCGGCTATGCAGACGGCTATAACAGGTTACTTTCAAACAAGGGCTGGGTTATTATAAGGGGCAAAAGGGCGCCTGTGGTTGGACGGATCTGTATGGACATTACAATGGTAGATGTCACGGAAATACCTGGTGTAGAGGAAGGTGACGAGGTTGTGATTATTGGAAGTCAGGGCAGAGAGAGGATTACTGCTAATGATATAGCCTGTCTTACTGGTACAATACCCTATGAGGTGCTTACATCCATCGGCCCAAGGGTGCCGCGGGTATATACAGCATGAGGATACTGAGGCCGATAGAAGTATTAGGAACACTTTTAAAATGGCCCATTGAGGAGCTTGGCAGGATAATACTTCTTCTCTCCTCGGTAATCAAAGAGCTATTCACACCTCCACTGAACATAAAGAATACCTTAAAGCAGATGTTTGAGATAGGTGTAAGCTCGCTGCCTGTTGTTGTTATAACCGCTGTGTTTACAGGCATGGTGCTTGCGTTACAGAGCTATACAGGATTCAAGAGGTTTGGTGCAGAGACGCTCGTTGGCTCTGTTGTTGCCCTTTCCATGACAAGGGAGCTGGGCCCTGTGCTCACAGGCCTTATAGTTGCAGGAAAGGCAGGAGCGTCAATGGCAGCAGAGCTTGGCACGATGCGCGTTACAGAGCAGATAGATGCCCTTGAGACGCTTGCCACCAACCCTGTAAAATACCTGATAGTTCCAAGGTTTTTGTCAGGTATTACGATGCTTCCATCGCTTTCTGTGATTGCAGACATTATCGGTATTGCAGGCGGATACTTTGTCTCGGTATATCTTCTTGGGGCAAGCTCTGCTGTTTATATGAAAAGGACATGGAACTACCTCGAGCTTGAGGACATATACAACGGCCTCATAAAGTCCTGCTTCTTTGGCGGTGCAATTGCACTTATAAGCTGTTATAAGGGCTTCTATACATCAGGCGGCGCTGAGGGCGTTGGTAAGGCCACCACAGGCGCTGTTGTGCTTTCCTGCATGACGATCCTTATCTCTGATTATTTCCTTTCAGCATGGTTGTTTAAATGATCAAGATTATTGACCTCAATAAGTCTTTTGGCTTAAACCATGTCTTAAGAGGTGTTGACCTCACTGTAGAGCGTGGCGAGAGCATGGTTGTTATCGGAGGCAGCGGTTCGGGTAAGAGCGTACTTATCAAACATATAATAGGGCTCCTCAGGCCAGATGCAGGCAGGGTATTTGTAGACGGCATAGATGTATTTCAGCTTAAAGAAGGAGAGCTTAATGAGCTGAGGAGGAAATTCGGGATGCTCTTCCAGGGAGCGGCCCTCTTTGATTCCCTTAGCGTCTGGGAGAATGTGGGCTTTGGCCTCATGCAGCATAAGAAACTCAGTGATAAAGAGATAAAGGAGATAGCTGTTGAGAAACTCCGCATGGTTGGTCTTGTCGGCGTTGAAGACCTGATGCCCTCAGAGCTTTCAGGCGGTATGCGTAAGAGGGTTGGTCTTGCAAGGGCAATCTGCATGGAGCCCGAGATACTCCTGTATGACGAGCCAACAACCGGCCTTGACCCGATAATGGCTGATGCCATAAACGACCTCATAGTTGATATGAAGGACAAGCTAAATGTTACATCCGTTGCCATCACCCATGACATGAAGAGTGCATATAAGATAGCAGATAGGATTGCAATGCTGTATAATGGAAAAATTATAGAGGTTGGTTCGCCTGATGAGATAAGGAATTCAGGAAACCCGATTGTGCAGCAGTTTATCACAGGAAGCGCCTCCGGGCCCATAACCATTGAGGGGGTTAGACATGAAGGGGATTTCCACAGAGCTTAAGGTCGGCATATTTGCAGTGATAGTTATTATGGTTCTTTCCTACATGACCTTTAAAGTTGGCGGATTCAGGTTTGCAAAGGAAAAAGGCTATACACTGACAGTGTATTTTGACAATATAGCAGGCCTCGATGAAAAGACAAAGGTCAAGGTTGCAGGTGTTGATGCAGGGACGATAAAGAAGATAGAGCTTTCAGATGGAAGGGCAAAGGTCACCCTTTTCATATATAAAGGGGTAAGACTTCACAGGGATGCTGTAGCATCTATAAAGGCAACAGGCCTCCTCGGAGAAAAGTTCCTTGAGATAGAACCTGGCTCTCCAAATGCACCGTATCTCAAGAACGGCGATACAATAATGAATGTCAAACAGATGGCAGATATAGATACACTTATAACTAATCTCAGCGATACTGCCAGCAGCTTTGGAAGTCTTTCAAGATCCCTTGAATCTGCCCTGGGAACTCCTGAGAGCAAGGAGGCCATGCAGGAGACCATACAGAACCTCAGGCTTATTACACAAAATCTGAATTCAAGCATCGTTGCCAATGACGAAAAACTAAGGAAGGTGCTTGATAACATAAACATACTTACAGCATCTATCGATGACCTTGTGAAAGAGAATAAGGAGCCAATAAACAGGACTGTTGCAAAGATAGGGGAATTCTCAGAATCCCTCAGTGTGAAGGGGTCTGAACTTATTGATAATCTTAATAAGGCATCAAAGGAGCTTAAGGCCATACTTGCAGAAAACAGGCCTGAGCTTAAAGAGGGTCTTGAAAATATAAAATCTGCCGCAGCCTCTATAGATAAAATAGCCGAAAAGATTCAGAAGGGCGAAGGAACCCTCGGTAAGCTTGTAACGGATAAGAAACTCTATGAATCCCTGAACAAGGCAGCAGAGGGCGTAAATAAGACTATTGGCAGCATAGAGAGGTTCAGGACATTTTTAGATTTTCGCTCTGAATATCAGTTCAAGGATAAGGGCGGGAAAGGCTACTTTAATGTCACATTACAGCCAATGCCCGATAAATACTATATCCTCGGCATTGTCAGTGACCCGGTAGGGACACTAAAGACAACAGAGACGACCTATATAACCAATGGCGTGAGCACAACAACTACCGAGCAGACATTAGAGAAGAAGATAAAGTTTACTGCGCAGTTTGCAAAGAGGTTTGGGGATGCTGCCCTGAGAATCGGCCTGACAGAAAATACATTTGGCGCAGGTGTGGATTATTTCATGGACAAGGATAGGGCAAAGATAAGCCTTGATGTATGGGATTTCAATCATGACGAACCCGAGGCAACAAAGGCCCATGTAAAGATTGGTGCTGATTACTATCTATTCAAGCATCTCTTCATCACCGCAGGATATGACAATATCCTCAATAAACAGAGGCGCGGTGCATTTATAGGCGGCGGTATAAGGTTTGAAGATGAGGACTTTAAGTATCTCTTTGGCACTATGCCCAGAATACCAGGGAAATAGATGAAGAGGATAGGCGAGATACTCATAGAGCTTGGTCTTACAACCGAACAGACCATACAGCAGGCCATTGAGATAAAGAAGGCAGAGGGATTCAAAAGAAGGCTTGGTGAGATCCTTATGAACCTGAAATTAAGGGAGGACGATATACTGAAAGCCCTATCTATCCAGTTCTCCATGCCATATATCAACTTTGAGGAATATCAAAACGAATTCCCCATTAATTACCCCATATCGCTTCAGTTCCTAAAGGAACATCTGCTTTATCCTATGTCAATAACAGACGGGGTTATCAATGTGGTTATTGCCGACCCTACAGATGTTGAGGCCGTTGAGGATTTAAAGGTCTCCACAGGATATGCTGTTAAGGCATACATTGGCAGAAAGGACGATATCCTTATTGCCCTTGAAAACCTCTATGGCTCAAGGGAGGCCATGATGCAGAGGTTGATAGAGGATGTAAAAGAGGAGGAATCAGATGTAGAGGTATCTGAGGAGATAACGCACCTGAGAGAGGTTGCCCAGGAAAAGGGCATTGTACAGATTGTCAATGTCATTATTGAAAACGCCCTCAAGGACAGGGCAAGCGACATCCATGTAGAGCCCCTTGAAAACACAGTAAGGGTGAGATACAGGATTGACGGCGTTCTCTATGATAAGGAAGACCTCCCAAAGAGAATGCAGTCTGCTATCTCATCAAGGATAAAGCTTATGTCCCAGATGAACATAGCAGAGAGGAGGCTCCCCCAGGATGGCAGGATACGGGACAAGTTCGTAGGCAAGGATATAGATATCAGGGTTTCTACTCTGCCGACGATCTATGGAGAGAGCATTGTCATGAGACTTTTAGACAGGGCGTCTACCTTCTTTACACTGGAAGAGCTCGGTTTTACACCCGACCTTTTAGGGCAATACGAAGGACTTATACATAAGCCATACGGGATGATATTGATGACAGGGCCCACTGGAAGCGGAAAGACAACGACCCTTTATGCCTCCCTTGCCAAGATAAATTCACCCGACAAAAAGATAATAACCATAGAGGAGCCTGTTGAATACCTCCTTGCAGGCATAAACCAGATCCAGGTAAGACCGAAGATAGGACTTACATTTGCAAGCGGGCTCAGGCACATAGTGAGACAGGACCCTGATGTTATTATGGTCGGCGAGATAAGGGATATTGAGACAGCAGGCATAAGCATCCACGCAGCCCTGACAGGGCACCTCCTGTTCAGCACCCTCCATACAAACGATGCACCTGGTGCCATTACAAGGCTTCTTGACATGGGCGTTGAAAACTATCTCGCATCCTCAACCCTCATCGGTATTATGGCGCAGAGGCTTGTCAGGCGGATATGCCCCCAGTGCAAGATATCCTATAAACCAGAGGGAGATATATCACAGGAATTTGGCATAACAGTCAATACACTCTATAAAGGTATGGGCTGTGAATACTGTAACAGTACAGGTTACAGGGGACGGCTTGGGATATTTGAACTTCTTATAATAAGGGATGAGATCAGAACCCTGATAATGGAGAGGGCAACCACAAAGGAGCTTAAGGCCAAGGCCATATCACTCGGCATGCGAACCCTGCGGGAAGACGGGTTGCGAAAGGCTATCGAGGGCTCGACCACCATAGATGAGGTCTTAAGGGTTACCCAGGTAGAGATCTAACCCCTATCCGAACCTCTCAAGCCACATGATATGGCTTTTTTCTTCATTGATTATCTCATCAACGACCTCTTTTTCCTTTACAACCTCCCTCAGGCCGTAGAAATAAAGGAGGGTCTCTTTTTCAAAGCAAAGCGCAATCTCAATCGCCTGTTTTTTAGTCGTTATATAATCCATAAGAGGCATTGATTTGCCCTTGCCTACAAAGAAATGCGATTCTATGATTGCCTTCAGATATGCCGATGCCTCATCCCATCCTGCAGGCTCTTCATCCTGTTTAACCATATCCTTAAGCTCTGTGTAGGTCTTTTCATGCTGCCTTTCCCTTGCTGCGAGCTTGAGAAAAAGGTCTTTCAGCGCCGGCTCTTCAAATTTTTCAACAAGGGATGAATAGAATTTATACCCTGCCCTCTCTGTCTGAATAGCCTGTTCAATAACCTCTACTATTGAAAATTTCTCCATGATGCCTCCATTCTGTTATTATTCCACCTTGAGAAGTTTCCTCAACTGCCTATCTGCCTTTACAACCTCATCCACACTATCTCCACTTATCTCCCAGGAATAGTCATCCTTTGAATTCCTCTTTAACTTTATCTTTGCTGGTTTCTGCGGCTTTACATCTGCTATCTGCGGAGCCTGCTTAAATGTTGGCGGCGGCGCCTTCTCCTCAGGCCTTGAGCCGCAGGAAAGAAGGGACAATATTAATAAGGAGATTGCAGCCAACTGTATCCTCAGCACAATAGACCTCCCAACTATGAATCCATGAATAAATCTAACATATCAAATCCCTGTTTTCAATACAATTGCTTACAATCAAATATAGATCACAACTAATAGCTTCTGTATCTGTTTGTTATCGGGAACCTTCTGTCCCTTCCAAATGCACGGGGGGTTATCTTTATGCCAGGGGGGGCCTGGCGGCGTTTATATTCGGAGCGCTCTATCATCATTACTACCCTCTGTGCACATTCAGGCTCGCAGCCAAGGCCTATTATCTCATCAAAGCTCCTGTCATCCTCGATATACGCCTTTAATATCGGGTCAAGCACGGGGTAAGGCGGGAGTGTATCAGTGTCCTTCTGGTTAGGTTTGAGTTCAGCAGTTGGTTCTTTCCATAAAACCCTTTGCGGAATCAATTCCCTGCCTTCTTTTTTATTTCTCCACTCTGCCAGCTTATAGACAAGCGTCTTTGGGACATCCTTTATCACAGCAAAACCTCCTGCCATATCACCGTAAAGTGTTGCATAGCCAACGCTCATCTCTGATTTATTCCCTGTTGTAAGCACAAGCCAGCCAAATTTATTTGAGAAGGCCATAAGGATATTGCCCCTTATCCTTGCCTGGAGGTTTTCCTCTGTAGTATCCTTCTGGCGGCCATTGAACTCCCTGGACAGGGTATTAAGATAGCTGCTGAAGATGCCGTCTATTGGTATATCTGTCATCTTTATATCGAGATTTTTTGCAAGGGCAAGGGCATCTTCCCTGCTCTCCCTTGATGTATATTGAGACGGCATAAATATGCCCCTCACATTCTTTTTACCAATTGCATCAACAGCAATTGCTGCAACAAGGCATGAGTCTATGCCTCCGCTGAGACCTATCAAAACCCCTTTAAAGCCATTCTTTATAACATAGTCCCTTGTGCCTAATACAAGGGCATTATATATCTCCTCTGTTTCACCGAAGAGTTCATTCTGTTTTTCCTTAAGCCGGGGTTTCTTTTGAGGCATCACTTCATAGGGTATTTCTATCCTTTTCACCATATCCTCTGTGATAGCAAGCTTTTTCTGCCTTACCCTTGGGTCATGAAGCCGGCCCCTGAAGACTGCATCTATGTTTAGATCCATTATCGGGATGTCCTCTTCAAACTGTCTGCCTCTCGATAAGACAGTCCCTCTCTGGTCTATTATCAGACTGTGGCCGTCAAACACGAGCTCGTCCTGGCCGCCAACCGTGTTGACATAGGCAACAATTACATTGCTGTCAGATGCCCTTGTTGAAAGCATCTTTTCCCTGAAGGCCCCCTTACCTATGTGGTATGGCGATGCGTTTATATTTATTATCAACTCTGCACCTGCAAGTGCCTGAATCATTGTTGGCCCTTCTGGATACCATATGTCCTCACATATATTCACGCCAAAGGTGATGCCCTTTATACTGTAAACAGGATACATCCTGCCGACCTGGAAATAGCGGTATTCATCAAATACCCCGTAGTTTGGCAGATACATCTTGTGGTAGACATCTACAATCTCTCCGTCATGGAGTATGGCTGCTGCATTGTAGATGTCATCCTTCTGGTCTACAAATCCGATTATTGCAGTAATGCCCTTTGTTGCCTTCTTGAGGGCATTCAGCGCTGCAAGATTATCCTTTATAAACTGTGGTTTCAACAGGAGGTCTTCCGGTGGATAGCCTGTTATGCAAAGTTCAGGAAATGCAATTATATCTGCAGCCTTTGCCCTTGCCTCCTTGATGTATGCCTCTATCTTTTTCTTATTTCCATCAAGGTCGCCAACTGTTGGGTTTATCTGTGCAAGGGCCAATCTCAGGGTTCTCATATTATCCTAAAACCCGTATTCTTTCCATCTCGTATCCACGAGTTTCTTGATCTCATCAGACATGGTGATGTCATTGGGCCACTGCCTTTTGAATCCTTCAGATGGCCACTTCTTTGTTGCATCAATCCCCATCTTCCCTCCATATGCAGGGATGTCAGAGGCGTGTTCAAGCACATCAAGCGGCCCCTCAACGATGACAACATCCCTCTTTGGGTCAATATTATTGCCAATCCTCCATAGCACCTCTGAAGGGTTCTGGACATCAACCCATTTATCAACTACTATGATCATCTTTGTAAAGCTCATCTGTCCCATCCCCCACAGTGCATACATTATCCTTCTTGCATGGCCTGGATAGCGTTTATCGATAGAAACAATCGCCATATTGTGAAAGACGCCCTCTATGGGGAGGTTCATATCAACTACCTCCGGAAGCTGTCTTTTTAGTAAGGGAAGGAATATCCTTTCTGTTGCCTTTGCCATGAAACAGTCCTCCATAGGAGGTTTGCCGACGATGGTTGCAGGATAGATGGCATCCTTTCTGTGCGTGATGCATGTGATATGGAATACAGGGAATTCATCGGAAAGTGAATAATAACCTGTATGGTCTCCAAACGGCCCTTCAATCCTCCTTTCATAAGGCTCGCAATAACCCTCAAGGACTATCTCTGAGTTAGCAGGCACCTCAATCTCAACCGTCTCGCATCTTACCATCTCTACAGGGGATTTTCTAAGAAACCCTGCAAAGAGCATCTCATCAATGCCTTCAGGCAGGGGAGCGGTTGAGGAATAGATCACTGCGGGGTCCGAGCCTATGGCAACTGCAACCTCAAGCCTTTTGCCAAGCCTCTCTGCATTCCTGTAGTGCCTCGCCCCATCCTTGTGCATGTGCCAGTGCATGCCTGTTGTGTTTTCATCATAGACCTGCATCCTGTACATGCCGCAGTTTCTAACACCTGTTTCAGGGTCGTTTGTAAAGACCATTGGAAGGGTTATAAACCTCCCGCCGTCTTCAGGCCATGTCTTCAGGATTGGAAGGATATTTAGCAATGGCATATCTCTTATGATGACATCCTTACATGGTCCTGACCTTACCTTTTTGGGTATAAAGTCTGATAACCGTTTCAGTTTTGGGATGGTCTTCAGTTTTTCCATCAGGTTTGTCGGTATCTCCGGCTCAAGGAATTCGAGCATCTGTGCCCCTATGTCATCAAGGTCCCTGACCTCAAGCGCAAGCCTCATCCTTTCATATGAGCCAAAGAGGTTGACCACACACGGTATCTTTGAGCCTTTCGGGTTTTCAAAAAACAGGGCAGGGCCGCCCTCTTTTACAACCCTGTCGTTTATCTCTGCAATCTCAAGTATAGGGTCTACCTCTGCCTTTATCCTTTTGAGCAACCCGTGGGATTCCAGAACCCCTATGAATTCACGGAGGTCTTTGTATGCCATAACCAGATATTATAAAAGTTCGATGGGAATGTCAATTGAGCGAATTGAAAAGGGTCTGCGACAAAAATATTGCCAATAATAGAAGAAGCGCAGTTTTAAGCCATAATCTGATAGTATTAAAGCATTCAGAACTACTCTTTTTCTTCCAAATATTTTGTCTATGACAAAGCCTCATAATATTTCCCTCTTTGGCAAAGAGGGGATAGGGGAGATTTTCTGATAAAAAATTATCTTCAACAAACTTTGATGACTTAAAACGCGAACTCCTCTCACGGAAATACAGCTATAAGACCGTCAAGGGCTATCTCTATTACAATATGGACTTCCTAAG